>JBHGBJ010000074.1:0-22063 GCA_041947025.1 Thermodesulfobacteriota bacterium | reverse complement strand
CAGGGTCCGATTGGTTAAAGGTTACCGCTCTAAAATTTTTCCACCCGACCGCCTCTCCCCTTTCTGAGAAAGCAGGTTTTTTTCATATTACGACACAGTCTCGAGGGGGGAGGGAAAGGGTGAGGGTGATCATGAACGGTGTTGGCTGTGAGTAAAGAATTGATTGAAAGCAGACAGGTGGAAGTCAGCAAATCTCAAAACGGTTTCATCAAGAAGGCCATGGTCATCGGCGGAGGAATTGCCGGGATCTCCGCATCGATCGATATCGGAAACGCGGGGTATGACGTGGTGCTGGTCGAGAAGCTTCCTTCCATTGGAGGCAGGATGCTTCAGCTTTCGGAGACTTTTCCGACACTCGATTGTGCTCAATGTACCCTGACGCCCAAAACGGTCGAGACGGGTCAACACCCCCGCATCCGACTGGTCACTTATTCTGAAGTCGAGGAGGTTGGGGGAAAGGCTGGGGATTTTACGGTGAGGGTCCGAAGGAAGGCTGGCTATGTGGACTGGGAGAAATGCACAGGCTGCGGCCTCTGCCAGCAGAAATGTCCTACGAAGAACCCCTCTGAATTTGACCGGGGCGTGGGAATGGGCAAGGCGATCTATACGCTCTCCCCTCAGGCGGTTCCGAATAAACCGGTGATCGATCCCTCTCGCTGCCGCTATTTTCTGGAAAAGAAATGTAAGGTCTGTGAAAAGATCTGCCCTGTCGGTGCCATTGACTACGAACAGAAGGACCGTTTTATTGAAGAGAAAGTGGGAGCGATTATCACGGCTACCGGGTTCGATTTGATGCCCAAAGAAAGTTTTGGGGAGTACGGTCATGGCACCATTCCGGATGTGATCGACGGCCTCGCCTTCGAGAGGCTCAACTCTGCCTCAGGGCCGACCACGGGAGAGATCCGAAGGCCCTCGGACGGAGCAATCCCGAAGGAAGTGGTCTTTCTCCAGTGTGTCGGGTCAAGAGATCCAGAGCGTTACAGGCCGTACTGCTCCCGGGTCTGTTGCATGTACACGGCAAAGCACGCCCGCCTTTATAAACATAAGGTTCACGATGGCCAGGCTTACATCTTCTATATGGACATTCGATCCACAGGGAAGGGATATGAAGAGTTCATCCAGCAGGGAATGGAGGAAGAGGGAATCCTCTACTTGAGAGGAAGGGTCTCGAGAATTTTTCGTGACGGAGAGAAGGTGGTGGTTTGGGGTGTGGATACATTGACGGGTCGAAAGGTGGAGGTTTCAGCGGATATGGTCGTATTGGCCACGGCCATGATTCCTCATGAGGAAACGAAGGATCTGGCCAAAAGATTAGGGATCGCTGCTGATGAGAGCGGGTTCCTGACTGAGATCCAGAGGAAACTGAGACCTGTCGAGACTCAGGTGGAAGGGATCTACATCGCAGGTTGTGCGCAAGGGCCGAAAGATATCGCCGATGCAGTTGCTCATGCCAATGCTGCAGCGAGCAAAGTCCAAGGATTGTTTGCAAAACATTAAACCCGTGTCATCGTGCCCGTGTCCGGGTTCCGTAAAGAAAATCTCTTGCGGACACGGTCACGGATGTCGGATAACGTTTTTATGAAAAAACTGGGTGTCTTTATCTGTCATTGTGGAGTGAATATTGCGGGGACAGTGGATGTAAAATCGGTGGCGGAGACGATCGGCAAGCTCGAAGACGTTGGACATAGCACCGATTACATCTATATGTGTTCCGAGCCAGGGCAGCAGATCATCCGGGAAGCCGTTCGTGAGAAGGGATTGGAAGGGGTGGTGGTGGCCTGTTGCTCGCCTAACATGCACGAGAACACCTTTCGGAAGGCGGTCAAGCAGCAGGGGATAAATCCCTATCTCTGTGAAATCGCCAATATCCGGGAACAGTGTAGCTGGGTCCATCAAAAGGACAAGGAGGGGGCGACCCGAAAAGCGACCGAGATCATTTTGGCAACCCTCGGGAAGGTGAGAAAGAACGAGTCGCTGGAGGCCCTATCGATGGCCATCAACCGCAAGGTGCTGGTGATCGGCGGAGGAATTGCCGGAATCACTGCCTCCCTCGATCTGGCGGAAGGGGGATATGAGGTCGTCCTTCTTGAAAGAGAGCGTGCCCTTGGGGGACATATGGCACAGTTGTCGAGAACCTTTCCGGACCTCGACCCTGCCCTGGAAGGCCTCATCGCAAAGGCATCGGAGGTGGTGCGACACCCGAGAGTCAAGCTTCACTGCTTTTCCCATTTGGAGGATGTGAAGGGCTATGTGGGAAATTTCGATTTGTCCATCCGGAAAAAAGCCACTGCCGTGGATTGGATCAAGTGTAACGGTTGCGGCCTCTGTGTCACACATTGCCCAGTGGAATACGTCTCTCAATTCGAGAGGGGATTGGGGATGCGAAAAGCGATCGATCGCCTCTATCCTTCGAGTATTCCTGCCAAACCTGCCATCCATCAGGAGTATTGCCGGTATTTCTTGGATAAGAGTTGCAGACGATGTGAGGAGGTCTGTCCTGAGAAGGCGATCGACTTCGAGCAGAAGGATGAGCGCATTGAAGAAAGGGTGGGGGCCATTATCGTTGCAACGGGCTACGAGCTTTTTCCCAAGGAGCAATTGGGGGAGTACGGATACGGAGAGATCCCGGACGTGATCGACGGCCTTGCCTTTGAGCGGATGCTCTCACCAGACGGTCCGACCCGGGGCAGGATTGTTCGACCTTCCAATGGGAAGGTGCCGAAGGAGATGGTCTTTATCCAGTGCGTGGCTTCCAGGGATCCGGATCGATATATGCCTTACTGTTCCCGTGTTTGCTGTATGTACACGGCCAAGCATGCCGCCATTTATAAAGAGCAAGTCCCGGATGGGCAACCTTATATCTTCTACATGGACATCCGCTCAGACTGCAAGGGTTATGAGGAATTTCTTCAAAAGACCGTTGAGGATAAGAGGCTCCTCTATCTGAGGGGGAGGGTCTCAAGGGTTTTTCGGGACAATGGCAAGGTGAGGGTTCTGGGAGTGGACACCCTGACAGGGAAAATGATCGAGGTGGCGGCGGATATGGTTGTCCTGGCCACGGCCATTGTTCCAAGCCAGGGGGTGAAGGACTTGGCTGCCAAGCTGAGAGCAACGGTGGACCGGCATGGTTTTCTAACGGAGGCCCATATCAAACTCTATCCCGTGGAGAGTTCGACCAAAGGGATCTATCTTGCCGGATGCGGCCAGAGCCCGAAAGATATTTCGGATACGGTCTCCCAGGCGTCCGCAACGGCAAGCAAAGTTCAAGCTCTCCTCTCTACGGATAAACTCCTTCAAGATCCCCTGATCGCTTTTGTGGATGAGGGGATCTGCAGCGGGTGTGGCATCTGCGTGGAGATCTGTCCTTACGAAGCCAGAGAAATGGACAGCCGTCGAGGGATTTCAGTGGTTCACCAGGCACTCTGCCAGGGATGCGGAGCCTGTATTTCGGCTTGCCCGAACTTTGCCTGTGAACTCCGTAATTCCTCATCAGGGCAGATCCTTCAGATGGTGGATACATTTATTAAATAAAGTTTCTCTCGTTTCTCCGGTTTTTCTGGTTTGTCTCGTTTTCTCATGAACAAGACAGACTGAAGAAACGAGATAAACCAGATAAACGAAAGAGACGAGATGAACCCGAAGAAGGAGAAGACGAGATTGGTGGCAATGATGAACAGTGAAAAGGTTGATTCCAGTTTCCTTGGCAGCGTCAAGCAGAGAAGCGGAGAGGACCTCAGCCTCTGTTATCAATGCTTGAAATGCACAGCCGGTTGCCCGACCGCACCTTATATGGACATCCGGCCCAACCATATCATCCGGATGATTCAGATGGGGAGAAAAGAAGCGGTCCTCGGGAGCAGTGCCATCTGGCTCTGCGTTTCCTGTGAGACCTGCGCAACACGATGTCCCAATGAGATTGACATCGGTGTCTTGATGGACGCCTTGAGAGAAATGGCCATTGCGGAAGGAGTCCAAGCCAAAGAGAAAAACATCCACCTTCTTCACGAAGCCTTTGTTCAAAGCATCAAGAGGGGTGGAAGGGTCCACGAAGCCACCATGCTGATCGATTATAAACTGAGAAGCAGAGACTTCATGACAGACCTGGTTCCCGGTATGATGCTTTTTCTGAAGGGAAAGATTCCCCTGTTGCCCAGTTTCATTAAAGGAAGAGACGAGATCAAGAGGATCTTTGAGAAATGTGCAAAACAGAAATAGACGAATTACACGAAGGATAACGAATTTCACGAAAAGGACATATTCGTGTCATTCGCTGTCATTCGTGACATTTGGACCTTTGGAGGTTTTAGAATGAGGTTTTCTTATTTTCCAGGCTGTACAGCCCACTCGACCTCCTTGGAGTATGGGTTGTCGACCGATGCGGTCTTCAAGACCCTGGAAGTGGAGCTTGTAGAGATCGAAGACTGGAACTGTTGCGGTGCAGCAGCAACCCACAGCATCAATCATCTTCTCTCCCTTTGTCTTCCCGCGAGAAACATTTCGAAGGCCCAGGAAGCTCAGGCTGGTCCCCTCGCTGTTCCCTGCGCGGGTTGCTTCAACATGTTGAAGAGGACGGAGTATGCCCTCCATCATGATGAGGCAAAGCGAAGGGAGATTGAAGAGATCGTCGGATTTCAATATCAGCCGTCCTTTGAGATCTTGGCTCTAATGGATGTCGTCATCAATCGAATCGGCCTGGAAAAGGTTCAAGGAAAGGTCAAAAGACCTTTGAGTGGTTTGAAGCCGGCCTGCTATTATGGATGTGCGTTGGTTCGGCATCCGAAAATTACGCAACTGGACGATCCTGAGAATCCCCAATACCTGGATCGATTGATGAAGGCTCTCGGTGCACAGCCGATCGAATGGTCTTATAAGAATGATTGCTGTGGGGCTGATTTGGCACTGACTTATGGGGATGTGGTCAAAAAAATGGTGTCCAGGATTGTTTCAATGGCGAAGGAGGCAGGTGCTCAGTGCATTGTTACCTCCTGTGGCCTTTGCCAGGCCAATTTGGAGATGAGGCAAGAGATGGAGCTTCCCATCTTTTATTTTACGGAATTGATGGGAGTGGCCTTTGATGTTGACCAGAGAGATCGATGGTGGAAGAAACATATGATCTCTCCGAAAGGGTTGCTGGAATCGTTGGGACTGACTTAGATCCGACATGATGACACGGAGAGGGCGTGACACGGAGACGCGGAGCAAATTCACCGCGTCAGTCATTTCGCTGGATCAGCGCTAATCGAAGATGTGTAACGGAGAAAGTTCGAATGAGAGGTGATAAAAGTTCTGTTTTGGTGGTCGGTGCAGGGATTGCGGGAATGCAGTCTGCACTTCTATTGGCGGAGATGGGGAGAAGGGTATTCCTCGTGGAACAGGCTCCTGCCATCGGGGGTTATTTCCCTTTATTGGATAAGACCTTTCCCACGAACTCCTGCGGGGTCTGCTTCATGAGTCCCACGCCTCCTGCATTCTGCCCGATATACGAGTGTCACCTTCATGATGGCATTGAGCTTCTGCCCTATTCGGAGGTGTCAAAGGTGGAGGGAGAAGGAGGCGATTTCAGCGTCTCCGTTGTCCGGAAGCCCCGGTTCGTCGATCCCAAACGATGCACCCTCTGCGAGGCCTGTATCAGGGTTTGCCCGGTCGAGGTGGAAAGGGAGTTCGGAGGAGGTTTGGAGAAACGAAAGGCCATCTACCTCCCTTATCCTCAAGCGATTCCTCACAGTCTCGTCGTCGATCCTAAAACCTGCACCCGATGCGGGGAGTGTGTGAAAGCGTGTACCCCAGGGGCCATCGATCTCGGTATGAAAGAAGAAGAGGAGGCCATTCGGGTCGGGGCGATTCTTTTGGGATTCGGGTTTGAACCTTTCTGGGCACAAAGTAAAGGGGAATATGGTTTTGGCCGGTATGAGAACGTTTTGACGAGCATTCAGTTCGAAAGAATGCTTTCCACATCGAGTCCCACCCGGGGATTTCCAATCCGGATCTCCGATGGGAAAAAGATGGAGAAGATTGCCTTCATCCAGTGTGTGGGATCGCGAGATCCCTCCTGCGGTCAGGATCATTGCTCCACGATCTGCTGCATGTATGCGACGAAACAGGCCATGATTGCAAAAGACCGTTTCCCTGAGCTTCAAGCCACCTTCTTCTATATGGATATTCGGCCCATGGGGAAGGATTACGAACGGTACTATGAAAGGGCCAAGAATGAATACGGGATCGAATACAGACGGTGTGCTGTTTCGACGGTGAAGGAACTCCCCGGGACGAAGGACCTCCGCATCACTTATGTGAGAGAGGACGGAACCTTCGAAGAGAAAGATTTTGATAGTGTCGTCCTTTCAGTGGGTTTCACTTCGCCTCGGGACATCAAAGATCTGGCAGATCGAATGGGTCTTCGATTGAATGCCCAGGGATTTTGTCAGACCGATGAGTTTAATCCGGCTCAGACATCGACCAGAGGGATTTTTGTGGGAGGAGCCTTCCGGGGCCCCCGGGACATCCCGGAGACTGTCGTAGAGGGCTCAAGCGCTGCGGCAGCGGCGGCTTCTTTCCTCTCTCCTGACGGTTACGTCCCTCTTCGGAAGGAGTACCCTTCGGAAGGGGCTTCGGGCGAAGAGATCCCCAAGATAGGAGTCTTTGTCTGTCATTGTGGCGGGGAGTTGAAAAAGAGCCTTTCCATCTCTGAGCTGATCGATGGCGCAAAGGGGGGAGCAAAAGGGCTGCAAGAAGTGGTCCATGCGGAGGAAGTCGATTGGGCCTGTCTTGCCGAAGGTCTCGATCTCGTCAAGAGAAGGATTGGAGAACAGAGCCTCAACCGAATCGTGATGGCCGGTTGTTCTCATCGGGAGATTCGGAAAGCCTTGGAAGAGATGGCGAAGGAAATGGGGTTCAATCCTTATTTGATCGAGTATGCCAATATCCGGGAGCAGTGTGCCTTTGTCCATCAGAATCATCCCACATGGGCCACAGAGAAGGCACAAGCATTGATCCGGATGGCCGTCGAAAGAGCGAGAAGGGATCGGCCCATTCGTAAAGGAAGAGAAAAGGTCGAGAAGAGAGGGTTGGTGGTGGGTGGCGGGCTTTCAGGGATGACTGCTTCTCTCCGGTTGGCTGAGCAGGGGTATGAGGTCTATCTGATCGAGAAGGAAAAAACGCTGGGCGGAAATCTAAGAGAATCATTTTATACGTTGAAGGGTAACGATCCTCAAGCCTTTTTGCAGCATCTTATCGAACAAGTGAAGAAGAGTGGATCAATCCATCTCTGTTGTGAGGCAGAAGTTTTTGGGTTTGAGAAGAAGAACGGGCACTATCGGACAAAGATTCGCCATCAAGGCGAAGAAAAGATTCTTGACCATGGGGCCCTGATCCTTGCGACCGGCGGGAAAGAGGTTGCTCCCAAGGGATATCTTTACGGTGAAGACCCCCGGGTGGTCACACAGCGGCAGATGGAGAGGATGATTCATCTGAAGGACAAAAGTCTGAAAGATATTCGTTCGGTGGTCATGATCCAGTGTGTCGGCTCCAGGGATGAAGCACATCCTTACTGCAGCCGCATCTGTTGCAGCCATGCGGTCAAGAACAGCCTTAAACTAAAAGAGATGAATCCCGATTTGAATATCTACGTTCTCTACCGGGATGTGAGAACCTACGGTTTTTATGAAATCTATTACCACGAGGCAAGAAAGAAAGGAGTCGTATTTGTCCGGTACGACCTGGAGAACAGACCGGAGGTTGTGCTTCGGGATGGGGAGCTTCAGGTGTCGCTCTTCGATCCCGCCATGGGCGACAGGGTGACTCTTTTGTCGGATCGTGTTGTCCTGAGCACCGGCATTGAGCCGAATGACCATGGGGAGCTGACAAGGATCTTCGACGTTGAGCTCAACCCGGATGGTTTTTTCGAAGAGGCCAATCCCAAATCAGCCCCTCTGGATTCGGTGGATCGTGGGAAATTCTTCTGTGGTCTCTGCCACTCGCCTAATTTTATGGAGGATGCGATTTCCCAGGGGAATGCGGCAGCGGCTCGTGCTGCGGCGATCCTTGCCAAAGAGGAAGTGGAGGAGAAAGCCTTTCTGGCTTATGTGATTAAGAGACTCTGCTGCGGATGTGGCCTTTGTGTTTCGGTCTGCCCCTATGGGGCAAGGGTTCTCAATCCGGAAGAGGGTAAGGCGGAGGTGTTGGAAGGGCTCTGCCAGGGATGCGGCTCATGCGTCATTGCCTGTCGCAACGCGGCCTCGCAACAGCGAAATTTTGAGAAAGGGATGAACATGGCTGTCCTCGATGCAGCCATCGATTAAAATTCCCCCTTTTCCCCCCTTTGCTAAAGGGGGGGTATGGGGGGATTAGACAGGCACAAGATACGGACATCTGACATGGTGGGAGGTATAAGATGACGGAATTTGAACCAAGAATTGTTGCTTTTCTTTGTCACTGGTGTACCTATACAGGCGCAGATCTTGCGGGAACGACCCGACAGCAATATCCGCCTAACATCCGCATCATTCATTTGATGTGTTCGGGAGCGGTTGATTCGATCTATGTGCTGAAGGCTTTGATTGACGGAGCCGATGGAGTGTTGATCGGAGGATGCCATCCGGGAGACTGTCACTATCAGACAGGGAATTACAAAGCCCGGAGAAGGGTGGCCATTCTGAAGGAGATCCTCAATCAGATGGGGTTTACGGAGGACCGCATCTGGCTGAAATGGATCAGTGCGAGTGAAGGCAAGCTCTTTGCGGACACCGTGACCAAGATGGTTGAGGACTTGAGGAAGATGGGACCCAATCCGATGAAAGAGCTTTGGAATGCGTAACCCCCCTTCCTCCCCCCTTAACCTAAGGGGGGAATAGAGAGGGGTCACACCGTTGTTTTAATCAACGAAAGGAGATTTTTTTAACATGGCGAAGCAGGCAGTCATTAAGGTTTCAGAAGGGAGAACAGAGGAGGCCATTATCCTGTTTTTGAAAAGCCTCTTGTCAAAGGGAGTGGTGGAGGCCGTCGTCATACCCAAGGGACTCCCCTCTGGAGATGGGTTCGTTCAAACGCTGATTCGCGATCCCGAAAAGCTAATCGGAGCATGTGCCCTTTCACCGACCATGCCCGTTCAATCTTCGAAGGTTGCTTCTGATCTCTCGGTTAAGAATTTGGGAAAGAAAGTCGCAGCCGTATTGAAGGCCTGTGAAATAAGGGCCGTTGTGGAATTGACAAAATTTCTTCAAGTCAAGTCCGATAACCTTTATCTTATTGGGATTGATTGTCCGGGAACCTTTGAAGTGCCTGATTATGCCAAGATGTTCCAAGAGGGAAAAGGGGGCGAGGGATTGGTGAAAGGATTAATGAAAGGGATGGCGAAGGGCGAAATTCCTTCGATCGACGGACACCCTTTCCGTACGGCCTGTCAAATGTGTGAATACCCAATCCCCCGGGCAGATATCATCTTTAAACTCTTTGGTTATCAGACGGATCAAGAGCTCGGCGTTGAAATCGGAGAGAGATTGGAAAAAGAGATTGAAGAAAAAGGAATCCTTCAGTTTGCAGAGAACGAACCACCGTTGAGGAAAGAAGTGATCGACCGGATCATTGCAAAGAGGACGGAAAAAAGGGATGCCCTTTTTAAGGAATTTAAAGAGGTCGTCAAAGACCTGCGATCTTTTTTGGACCGGTTTTCAACCTGTATCCGGTGTCACAATTGTATGGTGGCTTGTCCCATCTGCTACTGCAAAGAGTGTGTTTTTAGAACTTCCGTTTTTGAGCATGAAGGAGACCAATTTCTCAGATGGGCCGACCGGAAGGGTGGTATTCGAATGCCGACCGACAACCTCATTTTCCACCTCATCCGGATGTCTCATATGGTCACTTCTTGTGTCGGCTGTGGACTTTGCGAGAGCGCCTGTCCAAGCCGACTGCCAGTGGCTACACTGTTTCGAAGCGTGGGGGAGAAGATTCAGAAGATTTTTCAGTATGTCCCCGGAAGGGATGTGAAAGAGACGCCTCCGGTAGCAACCTTTAAAGAAGACGAGCTGAAAATCGAATCAGGGGCCCTGTAATAATGGAAACACCAAATCCCCTGCCTGCCGGCAGGCAGGCAGGCACCAAATATCAAATAAATTCCAATCACCCAAATTCCAAACCCCTCACCCCCACCCTCTCCCTCGGGGGAGAGGGAAAGGGTGAGGGGCGGTCATTTGTAATTGGAATTTGTGATTTGGGGTTTTGGTTGCCAGGCGCTTGCAACCGTAGGAGATAATTATGGAAGCAGAAAAGAAAGAGAAGGAAGTGAAGGAAGAGTTGATTCCCATCTTTATCATGGGGAAACGCTATGAAGTGCCATCCTCCCTGACCATTCAAAAGGCGATGGAATATGCGGGGTACCAATTGATTCGGGGATGTGGTTGCCGTGGGGGGATTTGCGGTGCCTGCGGGACAGTTTATCGGTTCCCGGGAAGCTATAAGATCGAGGTGGGCCTGGCCTGCCAGACCATTGTCCAACCGAACATGTACCTGACACAGATTCCTTTTTTTCCAGCCACAAAGAGTGCCTACGATATGGAAAAGATAAAGCCCTCCATCGAGACACTGGTCAAGCATTATCCGGAATTGCTTCGGTGCCTTCAATGCAACACCTGCACAAAGTCCTGCCCGATGGAGATTGAGGTGATGGACTATATCGCGGCCGCGATGAGAGGGGACGTCACCCGATTGGCAGAACTCTCCTTTGACTGCGTGATGTGCGGTCTCTGCACCTCGCGATGCCCGGCTGAGATCTGCCAATATAATATTGCAATCTTGGGAAAGCGTCTCTATGGGAAGTACATCGCACCTAAAGCAGAGCATCTGGCCTCGGTGGTCAAAGAGATCGAGAAGGGCAAGTACGAACAGATGCTCAGAGAATTGATGGATACGGATGAGGAGACGCTCAAAAATCTCTATAACAAGAGGGAGATCGAGCCTGAACAGGCAGACGAAGACTGGACGCCAAAAGACAAGACGTACCTATAAACATCATTGCAAATTATAGATTGCAAGATGAGAAATGGGAACTTAGATGATTCTCCTAAGAAATTTAGCACCTTGCATTGCTAAATTTCCATTTTGCATTGCATTTTCGCCGTTTCAATCCACGGCAAAAATGTAGCGGAGGTTGCATGCCTTACACAAACGAACTCAAGGAGCTTATCAAGCGGGTTGAGGCGACTCGGCCCGTCCGTGTCGAAAGGAAGAACAGAGGAGAGGATTTTCCTTTTCTTTCATTAAAGGAGAGGGAGGAGCGGCTGAGGAAATACCATCCCGATTTCAAGGAGGGTTCGAGAAGAGAGATTCGAGTAGGCCCCAGCAAGGGGTATGAAATCTCCCCTGAGATTGTGGATCTCCTCGAAGCAAAGAGCCGGGTCGATCCTGACGTGATCGATCTCGGCAAGATTGCCTACGAGACAGACGTCCTCGTCATTGGTGGCGGAGGCGCAGGAACCTCGGCAGCCCTCATGGCCCAGGAGAAGGGAGCCAGGGTATTGATCGCAACCAAATTAAGGCATGGGGATGCCAACACGATGATGGCCGAAGGCGGTATCCAGGCCGCTTCCAAAGGGGAAAAGGATTCGCCTTATTACCATTACCTCGACGTATTGGGCGGAGGCCATTTCAAGAACGATCCGGACCTTGTTTATACCCTGGTGACAGAAGCTCCGAAGGTCCTGGAATGGTTGGAAGGCCTTGGATGCATGTTCACGAAATTCCCAGAGGGAGCGCTACAGTCACTCCACGGAGGAGGGACCTGCCGGAAACGGATGCATTACGCTGCCGATATCACCGGGACCGAGATTATGAGGACCCTGCGGGATGAAGCGAGGAATCGGGTCGATGATATTAAGGTCCTTGAATTTTCGCCTGCTGTGGAACTGATACTGAATGAACACGGGCACTGTGCAGGTGCGGTTCTTTACAATTTGGAGACGGAAGAGTATTTCGTCGTCAAAGCGAAAGTCGTGGTCATGGCAACAGGCGGTTCGGGGAGGCTCCATATCCAAAAGTTCATGACCACCAATCACTACGGTGCCACCGGAGACGGCCTCGTTATGGGTTATCGCGCCGGGGTCAAATTACGGTTTCTTCACACGGTTCAGTATCATCCGACAGGTGCGGTTTTCCCGGAACAGGCAGAGGGGCTTCTGATCACTGAGAAGTTCAGGGGGGCGAGGGCGAATGCGCTCAATATCGATGGTGAGCAGTTTGTTAATGAAAGGGAACCGAGGGACGTTGAATCGGCCTGTTACATCCGGGAATGTACTGAGATCGGGAAGGGCGTTCCGACCCCGACGGGAAAGGTTGGAATATGGCTCGATTCGCCGATGATCGACCTCCTCAACGGGGAAGGGACCGTCCGAAGAGAGTTTCCTGGAAAGTGGTTGCTTTTCAAAAGATATGGAATCGATATCTCGAAGGAACCCATGCTGGTTTATCCGACGCTCCATTATCAAAACGGCGGATTGGAATATAAGAACACTTGTGAAACCTCCATCCCGGGATTTTTTGTCTCGGGCGAGGTGGGAGGAGGAGTCCACGGAGAGAACCGATTGATGGGGAACTCGCTGCTCGATGTCTGTGTCTTTGGCAGGATTGCCGGGATGAATGCAGCACTCTATGCAAAGGAGAAAGCGAAAGAAGGGCGACTCACTTTAGACCATGTCCGAAGATATCACAAAGAATTGGAGGAAACGGGGATCGTCACGGATCGGGTATCGCCAATGCTTCTCCCGGATTACTCCAATCCCAAAGTCCGTAAACGCCAACTGACTTCCCACTATGTGGGTACGATCCGTTAAAACCGCATAACCGTTCTGTCAAGAATTCTTAGCCCCACTCCAAACAGCGAAGATTCCTCTCCTGGAGGAGCGTTCGGGGCGTGATTCAGCAAGAATCGGGAGAAGGCCTCCAGCTATTTCGTGAACTCAATCGGTTGGGGGCAGGCATTCCCTCCGGCATTGTAGTCATAGACCATCCGGGCGCCGTAATCTCCGCCGAGGGACATCACGCCGATCAAAATCAAAAAGAGAAGGATGAAGAAGAGCCTTCCCTTTCTGGGAAAAAGGCTGCCCAGCAGTGCCCAGATAGACAGAAGAACGCTGATCCCCAGCGTGGCGATCATGAAGTACATGTGCCGATTGAGGAGATGTTCCCGGACGGAATACGAAATCATCACTCCATCCTCGGCATAAAGCCCAGTTCCCACGGCGGCGCCTGCCGAAAGGGTTCCGAGGATCAGGAGCATGAATGCCGTGAATGACAGCTTATCCCTGTTAAAGGTCCATGCAAATAGATAGAGCAATCCGGCGCCGATCAGAAAGGCGATCGGGAAGTGGACCACCAAAGGATGTATGTTCTGAAGGTGCTGAAGGCCCGGGAACAGAGCGTCAAACATTTCCCTGCTCAAACTCACTTGACGGACTCGATCGTCAGAAACTGGGATCCGCCCTTGGTATAGACCTTTCCTGTGATGGTGACCTTCTGAGCCATCTTATCGATCACTTCCTTGGGAAGGCCGGCCTTGTCCTTATTGGGCAATAAGACATAGACCTTGTTGGTACCGTCTTCGAGCAGTCCTGCCGGGATACCGGCCTTGACACAGTCAATGGCACACTGACGGTGACTTTCGCCTTTTGCCCCCATTAAGCCATAGCAGTAAGTGTCGATGATTTCTCCCTTCACACTGACCGCGTCAGCGCCAAAAACCAAGGCAGAAAAAGACATCATAGTAACCACCAAGATCCCCAGAGACATCATTTTTCGCATGGCATCCTCCTTTGTTGTGCTTGAGATGTATTCATTGATTTCAGTGTATACGGAATAGGCCATGAGACGAATGGGGTAGATACGGTATAATGGAAAAAAAAAGACAGTATTTCTTGAGCATTGAACTGAGGAAAGACAATTAGATTTATTCCATAATCTCCCAATCCGGGTCGCTGACCAACCCTGGACTTTCAACGGAATAGATTGTTCCCCCATTCATAAACCAGATGGCTGTCCAGCCCGAGGATGAGTCTTGATTATTAATCACTGGCTCAGCGGTACGTCGTTGTAGGAACCTGCTCCCCATCGGGTGTAAAACACCCCATCTTTGGATCCGAGAATATACCAGTACCCGTCTCCAGGCCGCCACACCGCTATATCGCTCTTCCCGTCGCCATCATAATCCCCCGGAACTGGAACATCGTTTAGATTGCCAGTCCCCCACTGATTTTGGGCCACTCCTCCATCTGAGGATTTAAGGATGTACCAATAACCCTCCCCCGGACGCCATACTGCAAAATCTGTCTTCCCATCTCCGTCGTAATCCCCAGGTACAGGAACATCATTCAGGGACCCTGTTCCCCATTGAGTCTGGATTACCTCGCCATTCGAAGATCTAAGCGCATACCAGTAACCATTGCCGGGTCTCCAAACAGCAAGATCCGTCTTTCCGTCTCCATCGTAATCGCCAGGGACGGGAATATCGTTAAGATAGCCTGCCCCCACTGGGTCTGGGTCACTCCTCCGTTGGAAGATTCGAGAATATGCCAGTAGCCATCACCAGGTCTCCACACCGCAATATCCGTCCTGCCATCTCCGTCATAATCCCCGGGAGTAGGAATGTCGTTGAGAGAACCTGTTCCCCACTGGATTTGAACGACACCATCCTGAGAACCCAAAATATACCAGTAGCCATCCCCGGGTCTCCAGATAGCAATGTCCGTTTTTCCATCACCGTCGTAGTCCCCAGGGACCAGGGTATCTTCGAAAGAATCCGTCCCCCACTGGGTCTGTGTTACTTCCTGGCTTGAAGAATTGAGAATATAATAGTACCCGTCTCCAGGCCGCCACACCGCGATGTCGGTCCTTGCATCCCCATCAAAATCAACAACATTCGAGCGTGCCGGTGGAGGGGCATTTGTCACATATTTCAGATCACCGTTAATTAGATCATAGTAGCTGATGTGAACTTTGTTGTTTGAATCAATGGCTATAGAGGTATGGAGTCCTACCTCCCCTGCCTTGTCAATGGTTGAGACATTCCATCCTGATGAATTCGCAACTTTTGCTGTCAAAATGCTTAAAGCAACCCCTAAAGAGAATAGAATCCAACAGGCGCACGCGGTCCTCTTCCGAACCCCCATTGGTTTCATGAGAAAATGAATTTGGCGTTGGGTGTTCAAAACTCGGTTCAGGCCTTGCCACAGTCGATGGCACATTGGCGCCCCTTTGCCATTTGTCCCATTAAGGCACATTAAATGCCGGTCGTCTATCCCTTGCCGTTAAAGCTTTTAGGCAGTATAATCAAAGCGGAATGCAGCAATTTCACTCTATTTTTAGGCTATAGGGAAGAGAAAATAAGGTAAATAGGGTAAAATATGTATTTCAGGATGGCAAAAGTGTGTATTCCCGAGTAGTCAGTTTTCACCACTATGTCTTCGGATTCTCCCTTTGCACCCTGGCACCCCAGATCATTTCTCAATGGTTTTAGTCAAATTCGATAAATTTAATAAAGTCGATAAATTACAAAAAGAGCTTTATCTTTTTCCTCATTTGTGTTACTTTTGGCTTTTAGAATCCAAGAAGAAGGTGGCTAATATGTCAGTCAATATGTCAATTGAATTGAAGGGTCGATTGAAGGAACTGAGTAGCCGTTTGGAAATCCTACGGGGTCACCTTTGACGTTGAGGGGAAGAATAAAAGACTGGATGAGATCGGAAAAATGATGGCAGAGTCTGCTTTTTGGGAAGGGGGTGAGACTTCGCAAAAAATCCTAAAGGAACGAACCTCCATTTTGGATAGCCTCTCGCCCTGGCAGCAAAACCAGAAGGAATTGGAGGAAATGGAGATCCTCCTCCAGCTCATCGAAGAGCAAGGGGATGAGAAAGAGGCCCAGGAATTGCTCGAAAGGGTTGAAAAGGCCGAAGAGGCGATTGGCCAAATGGAGTTAAGGACCATGCTGGGTGGGGAGCATGATGAAAATAATGCAATCGTCAGCATCAATGCGGGTGCTGGCGGAACAGAGGCCCAGGATTGGGTTGAGATGCTTCTCAGGATGTATTTAAGATGGGGAGAAAAAAGGGGATATGAGACCAAGATCATTGATATTCTTCCCGGGGAGGAGGCTGGGCTAAAGAATGTGACTTTTACTGTCAACGGGCGTTATGCTTATGGGTACCTGAAAGCCGAAGTGGGCATTCACCGGCTTGTTCGGATCTCTCCTTTTGATGCAGGGGCGAGGCGGCACACATCTTTTGCATCGGTGTTTGTCTATCCTGAGATCTCTGACGATGTGGTGATCGAAATTGATGAAAAAGACCTAAGAATTGATACCTTTCGATCCAGTGGGGCAGGGGGGCAGCATGTCAATAAAACCGATTCTGCCGTTCGAATTACTCACCTTCCGACCGGAATTGTCGTTCAGTGTCAGAACGAACGGTCCCAGCATAAGAACAAGGCGACTGCCCTGAAGATATTGAAAGCCCGCCTTTATGAAAAGGAAATCATGGAGAAGGAAGAAAAACTCGGCGAACTTCACAACTCGAAAAAGGAAATTGCCTGGGGAAGCCAGATTCGTTCTTATGTGATGCATCCTTACAAAATGGTGAAAGACCATCGCACCAATAAAGTGATCCATCAGGTGGACCGGGTGATGGATGGTGATATCGACGAATTGATTAAGGCCTATCTGCTCAACGCAGCCTAAGTTAGTTTGTCTGGTCTTTTTAGTTTATCTGGTTTATTTCGAAAGTTCCTAACGAAAAAGACGAAAGAGACCGGAGAAACTAAATAAACAAGAGGTGGATTGACTTTTTATGGGTGGGGAAATAATATTGGACGAAACGCCCGGAGAAAACCCCTCGGAAGAAGAGGGAAGCCCTCTGAGGACCCTTGAGGGAAAGATTGGTTATCTTTTGGAAAGATATCAAGAACTCAAGAGGGAGCGGGATGAATTGAACGTTTCATTGGATATCGAGAAGGAGAAGGTGGCTCGATTGGAAAAGAAATTGGAGCTTCTCTCTCAGGACAGAGAAAAGGTCAAAACGCGGCTTGACCAACTTCTTCTTCGCTTAAAAAGTGTTGACATTTAGTCCTCTTTTGAACCATGATAGTAGAGGCCCGTTTCCTCCCGGGGACGTTTATGTGAGTGGAGTCGATAGAGGTGGGGAAAGATCGGTTGGTTGAGATTAAGGTATTCGGTCAAACCTACACAGTCAAATCCGATGCAGAGGAGGATCATATTCAACAAGTTGCAAGGTATGTGAACGAGAAGATGGAGGAGATCCTAAAGAAGACGAGAAGTGTTTCTACGGTGAATGTTGCCATATTAACAGCCCTAAATATTGCAGATGATCTTTTGAGAGAGAAGGAGAAGAGAAGAATATTTCTTCAGGAAGTTGACGCAAAATCGAAGGAATGGTCTGAAAAGATCGATGCCAGCCTGGGTGGAAAAGCGTCAGAGAAGATTTCGATCTCTCTGAAAGGTTGATTTTAGCTTTCTGGCATCAGGAACAAACGTTTTCATGGGTGGGTGAAACCTGTGGTGGGATAGAAGAGAGGAAAGGATATAATTGGTCCCGATATGTTCAAGGTCTGCCAGCGGCCAGGATGCAGAAGACAGATGAGTTTGATAACGATGACATTATGGAAGATGATTGAGATCCTACAGATGCCTTTGAGCATGAGGAGTCATCAGAAAAAGAGATTAGGGCTTGAATCCTTCATGAGAGCGAGAGGATGGAGAAGAATGCTGGACTCCTCTTTTGAGGAGAGCGTAGGATTTCATAATAGGATAAAGACGATTTGGAAGTCCTCATCGGGATTTAATTCATTTTTTCTTTCCTGCCCGCCCTGTACCAGCACGGTTCAGGACCTGCGGTAGGCAGACCTATCGGGCTCTTTAGACTTATCCCTTCTTTCTACCCCACTGGTTTTGAAAGTCCCATCTTTTTGACCCGATCCGCGGGACCAAGAGCCGTATTTGAAGGTGCCGGGAAACAGGGTCGTATTCATCTACTGTTTAAGGGGGTGAGTTAACCTTTGAAACTATCTCTGGAGATGTACATCATTATCGTCTGTATTATTGCATTTCTTGGGGGCGTCATTGGGTTCCTCGTCAGGAAAAGATTTTCTGAAGCCCGCATTGTTTCGGCTAAAGAGGTAGCCCGGCGCCTGATCGAGGAGGCCGAACAAAAGGCCGAGATCTTGAAGAAGGAAGCCCTGCTCCAGTCAAAAGAAAAATTTTATCAAGAGAAAGCCGAGTTCGAGAAAGAGACGATCGATAAACGCCAGGAACTTCAGAACTTGGAAAAAAGAATCATTCAGAGAGAATCTCATCTGGACAAGAAGATCGAACTTCTCGACACAAAGGAAGGGGAATTAAATCGAAGAGAAAATGCCATGCTCCAAAAGGAGAGAACGATTCAAGAACAGGAGAGAAAGGTGGCCGCTCTTCATGAGAAGCAACGGGCTCAATTGGAGAATATCGCGAAAATGTCCTCCGAAGAGGCAAAGCAGTTGTTGATCGAGTCTATGGAGAACGAAGCCAAGCATGAAGCAGCGAAGAAGATTAAGAGGATTGAGGACGAAACCAGGGAATTAGCCGATAAGAAAGCCAAAGAGATCATTAGCTTGGCGATTCAGCGCTATTCCGGAGACTATGTTTCCGAGAAGACGGTTTCGGTCGTCAATCTACCGAATGAAGAGATGAAGGGGCGCATCATTGGCCGTGAAGGTCGAAATATCCGAGCCCTTGAAGCTGCCACGGGCATCGATTTGATCATCGATGATACTCCTGAAGCGGTGATCCTCTCGGGATTTAATCCGATTCGAAGGGAAATTGCTCGAATTGCACTGGAAAGGCTGATCAGCGATGGCAGGATCCATCCTGCGCGGATTGAAGAGATTGTCCAGAAGGTGGAACAAGAGATCGAATTGGCGATCCGTGAAGCAGGAGAGCGGGCTACCTTCGACGTGGGGGTCCATGGGATCCATCCGGAACTGATTAAATTAATCGGCCGGCTCAAGTATCGGACAAGTTTTGCTCAGAATGTGTACCAACACTCTCTGGAAGTGGCGTTTCTTTGCGGAATCATGGCGTCCGAACTCGGGATCAATGTGAAACAAGCCAAGAGAGCAGGCCTCCTTCACGACATCGGAAAGGCCGTCGATCATGAAGTGGAGGGGTCCCATGGGAAGATCGGGGCGGACCTGGCAAAAAAATATGGCGAATCATCCGTTGTGGTTCACGCGATTTCCTCCCATCACGAGGAGGAGAAGCCAGAATCGATGCTCGATGTCTTGGTGGAGGCTGCAGATGCCTTATCAGGGGCGAGGCCGGGGGCTAGACGAGAGATGCTCGAGACCTATGTGAAGCGATTGGAAGAGTTGGAAAAGATCGCCCAATCTTTTCCGGGAGTGGAAAAATCTTATGCCATTCAAGCGGGAAGAGAGATTCGTATTATGGTCCAGCCTGATCGCATCTCGGACGAGGACTCGGTCGTTCTTTCGAGAGACATTGCAAGAAAGATCGAAAAAGAGATGACGTACCCGGGCCAGATCAAGGTTACCGTCATTCGAGAAATGCGGGCCGTGGATGTTGCCAAATAAAGAATAGAGTTAATAGTGCACAATGAGCTGAAAGCTGAAGGCTGAAAGCTCAAAGGGTTTTACTTTGAGCCTTGAGCTTGGCCCCTTGAGCTAAGAAACTCGTTTTGAACTTTCAGGTTGATGCAGGGAAACAGGGATGCGTATTCTTCTCGTAGGGGATATCGTCGGAAAGGCAGGCCGGCAGGCCATTGAAGGAGTTTTGGGAAAACTCATTTCAGACCTCAGGATTGATTTCACAATTGCAAATGGAGAGAATGCGGCAGGAGGGATGGGAATCACCCCCGCCATAGCGATCGAATTTTTGAATCAAGGGGTGGATGTTCTCACTTCTGGAAATCATATTTGGGCTAAGAAAGAGATTTTTTCTTTCCTGGATGAGGAGCCGCGACTCTTAAGACCTGCGAATTATCCCCAAAATGTTCCGGGCAAAGGGGCAGGCGTCTTCCATACAAAGGACCGACAAAAAGTGGGTGTTCTGAATCTGGAAGGCCGGGTTTTCATGAAGCATTTGGATTGTCCGTTTCGTCATGGAGAAAAAGAGATTGCTCAATTAAAGGAACAGACAAATATTATCATCGTTGATTTCCATGCCGAGGCCACTTCTGAGAAAATGGCAATGGGGTGGTTTCTAAATGGAAAAGTCAGTGCCGTATTGGGAACCCATACTCATGTGCAAACCTGTGACGAGAGGATACTGAACGAAGGGACGGCTTATATCACTGACGTAGGGATGACGGGTCCTTTGGACTCGGTTATTGGAATCCGTAAACAGGTCGCGTTGGAACGCTTGCTAACACAAATTCCCTGGAAATTTGATGTGGCCACGGAGGAGATTGTGCTTCAAGGGGTCATCGTAGAGGTGGATTCGAATACCGGGAAATCGACGGACATAAAGAGGATCAGAGTCCCTTTAGGTAAGAGGAGTTAATCGTGGTTGGAACTGTAATACGTGAGAAGACTGTCTTTGAAGTATTGAAGGAAAGGGGTTTTATTGAAAAGGTGACCGATGAAGAAAAGCTCCCGGAGTTGCTGCGAGGAAAGGTTACCTGCTATATTGGTTTTGACCCTACTGCCTCAAGTTTTCACGTGGGAAGTCTAGTTCCCATTATGTCGCTTGCCCACATGCAGAGACATGGCCATCAACCCATTGCCCTTGTGGGAGGTGGGACGGGATTGATTGGCGATCCAAGCGGTAAGGATGAGATGCGACAAATCTTGACTTATGAAGAGATCGACAAGAACGCTGAGGCCCAGAAGAAGCAGTTTGCTCAGTTCCTGGATTTTTCTGACAATCGAGCCCTTCTCCTAAATAATGCAGCCTGGCTGACCAAGCTTAATTACATCGACTTTTTAAGAGATATCGGCGTTCATTTCAGTGTCAATCGAATGCTGGCCACTGAGTCAGTGAAGATTCGTTTGGGGACGGGACTCTCATTCATTGAATTCAATTATCAACTCCTTCAGGCTTACGATTTCTGGCATCTCTTCAAATATCACAACTGTTTGATTCAAATGGGAGGGAGTGACCAGTGGGGAAACATTGTGGCGGGAATAGACTTGATTCGCCGCCTTGAAGGGAAAGAAGCCTATGGCATTACGTTCCCGCTGATCATGACAGCTGACGGCCGAAAAATGGGGAAGACTGAGAAAGGAGCTGTGTGGTTGGATCCTCAGCGCACATCTCCTTACGAGTACTACCAGTTTTGGATCAATACGGATGATAGGGACGTGGAAAGGTTTTTGGCTCTATTCACCTTTCTTCCCATGGAGGAGATTAAGGAAAAATATGGCAAGCTGGAGGGGGCTGATCTACGAGAAGCGAAAGATGAATTGGCCTATCGAGCAACTGAGATAGTTCATGGAAAAGAAGAGGCCGAAAAGGCCAGGGCTGCCTCAAGGAATATTTTTGGAAGAGGGAAATTTGAAATTCCATCCCCAGAGATGGAAGGAGAGGGGATTCCTACCGCATATGTCCCGATAGAAAGGCTTCATGAGCAAATTCCTGCGTTTAAATTATTCTCTGAAACAGCGAGCCTTTGTGCCTCCGGATCAGAGGCGAGAAGATTGATAGAACAAGGTGGAGCATATATAAATGATAAGAAAGTTGAAAGATTTGATGACCTTATCAAGTTAGAGGATAATATGAAGTTAAGAGCAGGAAAAAAGAAATTTAAACGTATAAAAATCCTTGACAAAAATTTAAAATGAGTTATATATTAGAAATTTGGGTTTGGTAGTAAATGTGTCTGTTTGAGAAAATTTTCTCCTTGACAATAAAGAAAATTTTGTGTATAAATTAGAATGGTTTAATATCGCTCTTTGAAAAAAGAATAGGGGTTATCGTTTTGGGTCTCAATTTATTCTTATGAATAAGGATCAATTTCAGATATAAACTGGAGAGTTTGATCCTGGCTCAGAACAAACGCTGGCGGCGTGCCTAACACATGCA
>JBHGBJ010000073.1:0-22180 GCA_041947025.1 Thermodesulfobacteriota bacterium | reverse complement strand
CTAAAATTTTGGAACCTGACTGCCTCTCCCTCTTTGTTTGCCATTACAACACAGTCTCCTCAGGGAGCGAGAATGCGGGGACCTATAGGAGACCTTTCTCTTTCAAGAGCGGTAAAGGATCAACAAAATTCTGCTCGAACCCTAACGTTTGATGATCGAGCCCCATCGCCAGCCCAAGAAGCTGGGTAAAATAGAGGACGGGAATAGGTTTGAAATCCAAATATTTTCGCCTGATATCGAATTGCTTTTGGTCGACGTTAAACGTACACATGGGACAGGTGGAAACGATCGCTTCTGCTCCATTCTTGATCGCAGACCCCAGGATCTTATAGGCACACTCTGTGGCGACGTCCGGCGAACCGACCGATTGGAAGGATCCGCAACACTCGATCTTGTATGGGAATTCCACTGCCGTCGCACCCAATGTGTTGATGAACTCTTCAAAAAGGGTCGGCCTCTCCTTATCGTCAAACTCCATCTCTTCAAAGGGGCGGAGAAGCATACACCCATAGTATGGAGCTGCCTTGAGGCCGGCCAAGGGTTTTTTCAGCCTCTCTTTGAGTCGTGAAAATCCGATGTCCTGCTTCAGAACTTCTAAGTAGTGAAGGACCCGGAGATCCCCCTGATAATTCTTTTCAATGAAACTATTGATCTTATCTCTCTTTTCCCCATCTCTCTGCATGAGCCGATTCGTCCTCTTGATCACATTGAAGCAGATGGCGCAGAGGGTGGTGAGGGTCGCGCCTTCCCCCCTTGCATTGGCCAGGATCCTTGCAGGCGGAAGAAGGGCCATGAGATTATCGGTCGACAAGGGAAAGGTCGCTCCGCAACAAGTCCAATTGGGAAGCTCCTTCAATTCAAATCCCAAAAGGAGGGAACAGTTCCGGGCTGTCTGATCAAAATTCTTCGCTTTCGTATAGAGTGTGCATCCTGGGAAATATAAGTAATCCATCCACAACTCCTTCTATCAAGATACGGTTATTGAGTCATTAGTCATTTAGCCATTTAATGCCCCAATGACTCAGTAACTTAATGACTAAGATCGTCCTACGACAGGAACTTACGGAATCCACTGATAAATGCTATCTGTGGAACCTTTTCCAGAAATCCTTCCGGAAATTCGGCGATTTGAATATGATCTTTCCGCTCCTTCTTCCTCAACACCACTGTCCTCAAGGCATCCATGACCCTTGCGATATCGATCCCCTTGGGGCACCTTGACGTGCATTGAAGACAAGAAGCACAGAGCCAGAAGGTATTGACACCGAGTACCTCATCTTCGAGACCCAGAAGGGTATAGCGAATGGCCTCGTGCGGACCGATCTCCATGGCGAAGGCCACCGGACAACCCGCCGTGCAATTCCCGCATTGATAGCAGGCGAACAGATTTTCCCCGCTGATCAACTCCACCTTCTTCGCAAATTCGTTGTGAACCTTTTGTCTTGTCAGCTCAATCTTCATCGCTCATCTCCGGAGACAAAAAATTTAATCCCCCAGCCTGCCTTCCTGCCTGCCAGCATAGGGGATTATAAGACCGTGGCAACGACATATCCAATCGCCAAAAGCGCTTGCGTCCCGAGAATCGTTATCACATTGGTACCCAACACCGGAACCAACTTTTCTTCATCATCGTAATATTTCAATGTCCCCTTGGCGGCCTTCCATCCAAGCCCGATCGTTCCCAGACCAATCAGTGCCAATGCGGGCATCATCTTCGTCAGAACCCCGATGATGATGCAGAGATAAGAAGCGGTGAGAAAGGCCACGAAGAGATAACTGGCATCCTTCTTCCCAAGAGAGATAACAAAATGCCTCCTGCCCCCTTTCCGGTCCGCCTCCCTGTCGGGAAACTCGTTCAAAAAGAGGAGGTTCGATGTCAGTATCCCGGGGGCAAGGGATGCAATCAAGGTCTCCCAGCTATATCGCCCCGTCTGAACATAATAGGAACCCAAAACCAGCAAGGGGCCGAAACCGAGGCCTGCGAAGATTTCACCCATGAACCATTTGGAAAGGTATACATTGTAAAAGTAGGCAGAGAAACCCGCCAGGAGAAGGAGAGGGAAAAGAAGCCAACCTTTGACCAACACAAAGTAAGCCCCGATCGCCATGGCCACGAGCAAACAGATCGTTCCAAACCAGAAGGCCTGTTTGGCGTTCAAAAGATTCGAGGGAAGCACACCGCTCCCTCCACTGAAAGGGGTCCTTTGAGTGTTCAGATCGATCCCATCCACAAAGTCGTGGTAATCATTGATCACGTTCACCGTCATGTGAACCAGGATGGAGCCGATCATGGCCAGGATAAAGTGGGCAAAATGGAAATAACCTTCGTAGGCCCCGATCGCTGCGCCTAAAGAAACCATGATCACCGTCAGAGGCAAATATTGGAAACGAGGAAGCATTAGCCACGCCTTGAGCGATCCAGGTCTAACCTTATTCATCGATTCCCTTTCAGCTCCATCCTCACTCGCCATACCGACACGGTGATTGCGAGACGCGGAGACGGTGAGAAATGGTTGGGGGATTCTTGTCACGGCGTCACCGGGTCTCCCCATCACCCGTGTCAACGAACCCCCCTTCTTCGCTATCCCTTTCTGTATCTCTTCTTTCCTTCGATATAAAGATCGTTCCCATTGACGTCATTGACCACAATCACGGGAAGGTCCTCAACTTCTAACTTTCGAATGGCTTCAGCGCCCAGATCTTCATAGGCCACCACTTCGGATCTTTTGATCCTCTTGGAGATCAGCGCTCCTGCGCCGCCCGTCGCAGCAAAATAGACCGCCTTATACTTCTTCATCGCATCAATCACTTCTTTTCCTCTGGAGCCTTTGCCGATCATGCCCTTTAACCCATTCGCCATCAGAATGGGAGCAAAGGGATCCATGCGGTAGCTTGTCGTGGGCCCTGCAGAGCCAATGACGTGTCCCGGTCTGGGAGGTGTGGGACCCACATAATAGAGAATCTGACCGGTGATCTCAAAAGGTAGGGACTTTCCTTTGTTGATCAGATCGACGAGGCGCCGATGGGCCGCATCACGACCCGTGTAAATCGTCCCGTTGATGAACACTCGATCTCCCACCTTTAACCTATCCACATCCTCGTCTTTCAGAGGTGTCTTCAATCGAATGGGCTCACTCATACTACCTCCAATTTAATAATGACACGGAGACCCGGTGATCGCGAGACGCGGGGAATTTGCTCCCTGCCTACCCCTGCCTGCCGTTGGCAGGGGCAGGCAGGCGTGTCTCCGCGTCATGCCCTCTCCGTGTCTCCCCATCTCCTTATCCCCCTGCTCAAATGACTGCTTCTTTGTGGCGACCACAGTGACACTGAATATTGACCGCTATCGGGAGGCTCGCAATATGTGTCGGATAGGTTTCTATATGGACATCCAAAGCGGTCACGCTTCCGCCCAGCCCCATTGGCCCGATTCCAAGCTGATTAATTTCTTCTAATAACGCCTTCTCAAGACGGGCGATATCAGGATCGGAATGCCGCTGCCCCAGCGGTCTGAGCAACGACTTTTTTGCGATCAGGGCGGCCTTTTCAAAAGTCCCTCCGATTCCCACCCCGACGACTATCGGCGGACAAGGATTTGATCCAGATTCTTCCACCCTCTGGACGACAAACTTCTTCAATCCTTCTATCCCTGCGGCAGGAGGAAACAGCACCACCCGGCTCATATTCTCGCTCCCGAAGCCTTTGGGCGCAATGACCAATTTCAGCCTGTCTCCGGGAACGATCTCCATATGAATGATTGCCGGACTATTGTCTCCGATGTTCTTTCCGGTCATCGGATCAAGGGAGGAGCATCGAAGATACCCGTCCTTATATCCTTGACGGACCCCTTCGTGGATTGCCTCATTCAAATCTCCTCCCACCACATGGAGGTCCTGTCCTAACTCCACGAAGACCACGGCCAACCCTGTATCTTGGCAGAGGGCCACCCCCTCTTCTCTCGCTATCTTTACATTTTCCAGAAGTTGTCTAAAAATCTCTTTCCCGATCGGGGACTTCTCTTCCTCAAGTCCCCTCCCAAAGGCTGAAACCACGTCTTCGCCGAGAAGGGTATTGGCTTCGATACAGAGCGTCCTCACCTTCTCCGTCACCAACTTCACGTTGATCTCTCTCATAATCCCTCTGCTCACTGGTAGGGGCAATTCATGAATTGCCCTTACGACGATGATGCCTACAGTTTTAACTCCGCAATGCTCTTCTTTACGCTCTCTGCTGACTTCGCCACGAGGGCTTTTTCTTCCGCGGTTAGCTGAAGCTCGATGACGGACTCCACCCCTTTTGCCCCCAGTTTGATCGGTACCCCGAAGCAGAGGTTTTTCAGTCCGTATTCACCATCCAGATAAACACAGCAGGGAAGGATTCGCTTCTTGTCTTTGAGGATGGCTTCGGTCATCTGAATCACTCCTGCAGAGGGCGCGTAAAAGGCACTGCCTGTCTTGAGAAGGTTGACGATCTCTCCGCCGCCTTTGCGAGTTCGATCGACCAGGCGTTCGATCGCCTCTTTCGGAAGAAGCTGGGAGAGTGGAATCCCACTGATCGTCGTGTACCTCGGAAGAGGAACCATCTCATCGCCATGTCCTCCTAAGAGAAGGGTCTGGATATCTTCGACGGAGACCCCTAATTCCATCGCAATGAAAGCCCTGAACCGAGCCGTATCCAGAACGCCTGCCATTCCGATCACCCTCTCCTTGGGAAAACCGCTCTTCTTATAAGCCAGATACGTCATCGTATCCAGAGGGTTCGTCACCAAAATGAGAATCGTCTTGGGAGATTTCTCAACCACCTGGGTCACGACGGATTCGATGATCTTCCTATTAATATCCAGCAAATCTTCCCGGCTCATCCCCGGTTTCCTTGGAACTCCCGAAGTGATGATGACCACATCCGAATCTTTGGTCTCCTCATAGCTATTCGTTCCAATGACTCTCGCATCAAAACCCTCGATCGGGGACGCCTCAAAGAGATCGAGGGCTTTCCCCTGGGGAATCCCTTCAAGGATATCGACTAAAACCACATCGCCCAGTTCTTTTTCAGCCGCCCAATGGGCAGCCGTTGCACCTACAAAGCCTGCGCCGATAATGGAAATCTTTTTTCTTCCCATAGCACCCCACCTCCCTCTAAAGAAATCATTAGAAAATGATCAGTGATCAATCCGCAACTTAATCGATCGCTAATTTTGCAATGTTAATTTTTCAATTTGCATTTGTTTTTGATCCATCCCCTTCAAAGCTTCAATCTGGTAGCCCTTCAAGTGAAAGCCGCAACTCTTGCGAATAATCAACTCGGGCTTCAGCAGGATCTCTTTTCCGAAAGGCCTGACCTCATTTCTTTCAATCTTTTCCACCAATATTCTTACAGCCAGAGCACCCATCTCGAACTTTTTTTGCCCGATCGTGGTCAATTCAATCCCTTTCATCGCTGTAAATTCGATGTCGTTAAATCCGATCAAAGCCATATCCTCCGGAACCCTCATCCCTTCCTCAACGATCGCCTGATACGCTCCCAAAGCCATATAGTCATTCGTCGTAAAAACGGCACTGGGAGGCTCTGTCATTTTGAGAAACCGCTTTCCGCCCTGGTACCCGGAATCCTTCAAAAAATTCCCCTCTAAAAAATAATCCTCCATGCTCTCCAAGTGGTAAGCCTCGAGTGCCCTCTTCCCACCCTCCAAGCGCTCAAAGCCTACGGAGGATGCCGAAGATCCTCCGATCACTCCAATCCGCCGATGACCAAGTCTGACCAGGTGCTCGACAGCCAAGTATCCACCGAGAAGATTATCGACACCCACATAATCGACCTTTTCCTTCACAACGGCATGGTAAGTCCTCCGATTAACCAGAACGATAGGAAATCCTTCGACGGCTAACTCGGCGATATTGGGATCGCCCATGTGAGCGGAAGTGAAAATCATGCCATCTACGCCCTTGCCCCGGAGCATGTCAATAGACTTCTCTTCGATAGAAAGATCGTTATGGGTGGAGCAAAGGATGATGTTGTATCCCAATCCTATGGCTGTCGTTTCGATGCCCTGGGCCAATTCTGTATAGAAGGGGTTAGCGATTGTGGTGATAATGAGCCCCAATGTCTTGGTTCGTTTCATCACCAGACTTCGCGCGATGAAGTTGGGTTGGTAGTCCAAAACTCTCGCAAGGGAAAGGATCTTCTCTCTGGTCTCATTTCGAATACGAGATTTATTATTTAGCGCCCTTGAAACAGTCGTATGAGAAACATTGGCCATCCTGGCAATATCTTTGATGGTAGGCTTATTTTTCATAATTTTGCGTTAACGATAACACAAAACCATCGCACATTCAACAAAATCTGAGATGTGTTGACAAATCAATATGTTATGATATTGTGGACCGGAAGTGTGCTAACGTTACCACTTAGGCCACCCAATTGTCAAGACAAAAATCAGAGAGCTTTGAAAAACAAAGAATTTCTCCCTGATCGCACACCTGCCTTCAGGCGGGCATGGGAGATTTGAATTTTGGAAAAGGAGAACGGAGGAGACAAAATTTCTTCAAGAAAAGACCTCTACGAAAAAAGGCTTAATGCACTTTTCTCTCGTAGTCTTTCCAATAACTGTCTCTTATTCCTTTCTTGTGGATCTTTCCCGAACCGGTTCTCGGAAGGGCTTTGATAAAATCGATCGACTTGGGAGCCTTGTAATGGGACATTCTATCCTTGCAGAATCGGATGATCTCGCTCTCGGTCGCACTCTGGTCAGGTTTTAAAACGACGATCCCCTTTACGGCCTCACCCCATTTGGGATCAGGGACGCCAATGACGGCACATTCCAAGACGGCTGGATGCATGTAGAGGACATTTTCCACCTCGGTGGAGTATACATTTTCGCCTCCCGTCAGAATCATGTCTTTCTTTCGATCGACGATGGTGACATACCCTTCCCCGTCCATCACCGCCATATCGCCGGTATAGAGCCAACCACTCCTTATGGACTTCTCAGTTTCCTCAGGAAGTTGCCAATAGCCTTTGGTTACGATATCCCCTCTGACGATGATCTCTCCAACCTCTTTTTCGTCCCGTCTAATTTCCTCTCCCCGGTCGTTGACCACCTTCAATTCCACTCCGATAAATTCCCTCCCGGTCTTGGACTTAAATCGAAGTTGGTCTTCGTAAGAGAGCCTTTTTAAGTGTTCTTTTAAAATAGAAAGGGTCAGATAGGGACTCGTTTCGGTCATCCCGTAGGTCTGGATGTAGTCACACTTGAAAGTTTCAACGATCTTCCGGACCACCTCAGGAGCGATCGGTGCTCCCCCGCTTAAGAGGACCCTCAAACTCTTATAATCAAACTTTCCCACTTCAGGATGATTCACCATCAGGTTGAGCATCGTGGGAATAAGATTGGTGAGGGTCACCTTCTCTTTTTCAATGGTCTCCAATACGGCTCTTGGATCAAAGTCCCTGACCAGGACATGAGTCCCTCCTACCCAGGTGATTGCCCACGTGGCCCAGGCATCTGCCAAATGAAACAGAGGAGCAACGTGAATCCATACATCCCGATCCGTAAGATGAACCTCTGCGATTGTGCCAAGGGCGTGGGTCGCCACATTCTTATGGGATAGCATCACCCCTTTGGGACGACCTGTTGTGCCGCTCGTATAGTAGATCTGTGCGACATCGTCGTCTGCGATCCGGATTTCAGGGAGGGGGGTGAAACTTCTTTGGCCCAAAACCCCCTCATACTTCAAATCGCGGGATTCCCTCCGGACTTCTTCCTCTCCGGTCCAAATAATTCCTTTGACAGCTTTCATCTCCCCCCGGATGGGATCGATTTGACCCTGAAACATTGAATCTGCAATGAGTAGCTTCGATTCTGAATCCTGGAGGATGAAGGCGATCTCTTTTGAGGAAAGCCTATAGTTCACGGGTACGGAAACCGCACCGATCCCGGCAATTCCATAATAGGCTTCCAAAAAATGGTGGCAGTTGGGGTGAAGGATGGCAACCTTATCCGTCTTCTCCACTCCCAAATCTTTTAGGCATTGGGAAAGCCGGTTGACTCGGTCATAAAATGCTTGATACGTCCATCTTTTCCCTCCGCACACAATTGCTTCTTTCTGGGGGAAAAACCTTAGAGCTTTCCTTAACGGTTCGGTCAAAATCATTTTTTCTTCCTTTGAACTTCCGGGGGGCACCTCCCCATTTTGGCCTCTTGATCATTGTCGCGATGTGAAAAATTGGGAAGCGTCCCTCTACTCTTCTTCGCTCTTCGTCAAATCTTCAAACCGGATATCCATTCCCAGGACCCCCCTGATTTCGCCGGTTTCATTTCGGATCGGCCCGGAGAGTGTGATGCAGAGGGCACCCGTATGTTTCGAAGAATAAAGGTCGGTCACATAAATCTTCCCATCCTTCAGGGGTTGGATGAACCATGGGCGGTCTGAGTAGTCTTCTCCAATTCCGACATGGGCGAATTTGGCTTGATCCACGGGTTGGCAAATGGTCCGCGTGACCTTTATCCCATGGATATTCACGACATAGACGTACTGCAAATAAGGGTAATCGTCCACCAGAGACTGCAGGATGGGCTCCATCCGCCCCGGATCCATTGATTTCATTCCAGGTTCTTCAATCACCCTTTCGATGATGTGGGCTGCCATCTCGCGAGCCCTCGTCTTGAGGATGTCAAATTCAGAGATAAAAACCTCAGGGAGATACTTCCGCGTCACCTTCTCCATCTCCTGATCCGAGATGGTTGTGGTTCTCCCTTCTTCGTACTGCTTCGTAACCCACCGGTTGATCTTCGCCACACCCGGATGAGTCTTTTCGATCTGATCTTTTCCGGTTAAGGCGAAGTGAGAGTTGATCCATTGGGCAATGCCTGCCAAGCCCGCCTTATCGCTGACAGAAATCGATATGGGACGATTGAGAATTTTTGCTGTATTGAAGATATTGTAGATTTCCTCATTCTTGAGAATCCCATCCGCATGAATTCCAGCGCTCGTTGAATTGAAATTGGCCCCTACAAATGGCATATTGGCAGGAATATGGACCCCTACAGCCCGTTCAAGATAGTTCCGGATCTCCGTAATCATCGTTGTGTCGATTCCATTGCTATCTCCCATCAAACTGATATATTCGATGATCAGCCCCTCAATCGGGGGATTTCCAGTTCTCTCTCCAAAGCCGAGAAGCGTGCCGTTGGCAGCCGCACACCCGTAAAGCCAGGCTGTCGTTGCATTGATGAACCCCTTGTGGAAATCATTGTGCCCGTGCCACTCCAGACATTCGGGAGGAACTCCTGCATCGTCGATCATGGCCCGGATGATCTTGGGAACACACCTTGGAAGAGCGGCAACAGGGTAGGGAACGCCAAAGCCCATGGTGTCACAGAGCCGAATCTTGACCGGAAGCTTATATTCTTCCGAGAGGCGCATGATGTCCTGGGCAAAGGGAACACAGAATCCGTAGATATCTGCCCGGGTCACGTCTTCAAAATGGCACCGGGGAATGATCCCAAGGTCCAAGGCAGCGGAGACAATAGAAAGGTACTCCCTCAAGACCACCCTTCTGTTCTTCTTGAGTTTCAAAAAGATATGATAATCCGAGACAGAGGTGAGAATCCCCGTCTCCTTTAATCCCATTTCCTTCACCAGTTTAAAATCCTCCTTGGCTGCACGGATCCATCCTGTGATCTCGGGATAGCGGTAATTTCTTTCCTGACATTTTTGCACGGCTTCTTTATCCTTCTCACTGTATAAAAAGAATTCACATTGCCGGATCACCCCATTGGTTCCACCTAATTTATGAAGCATATCGAAGAGGTCAATGATCTGTTCCACGGTATAAGGAGGTCGGGCCTGTTGCCCATCCCGAAAAGTGGTATCGGTAATGAAGATCTCTTCAGGGGGACCGATGACCACAAACTTATTATCGAAATCCATCCGGCAGACTTCGTCGTATGGGAAAAAATGCCGATAAAGGTTCGGTTCCTGAATATCCAAAAGGGGGAATTGTCCTGGTACGGACCTGTTTTGAAACGTCTTCTTCTTTCGTGTGATGGCCATTAATTCTCCTTTCCTCTGCACCATGCAGGGTGCAGGACGACCCTGAACCTCACAGGGTTCAGGGCACGTCTTTCATCTTAGAAGAGCAGAAAACGTTAAAGTTTTAATTTAATCGACAACTCATCCAACTGTTTGGAGTCAACTCTTGAGGGGGCATCCGTCATCAGACAGGTCCCCTTCTGGGTCTTCGGAAAGGCAATCACGTCCCTTATGGATTCCGAATGGCTGAGGATCATGATGAGTCGATCCAGCCCAAAGGCAATCCCTCCGTGAGGGGGCGTTCCGTATTCGAGGGCCTCTAACAAAAAACCAAACCTCTCCTTGGCCTCCTCGTCGCTCATCCCCAATTTTTCGAAGAGGAGAGACTGCACCTCGCCCAGGTGGTTTCGGATACTTCCTCCCCCAATTTCGGATCCATTCAGTACCAGATCATAAGCCTTGGCCTTGACCTGTTCCGGATGCTCTTTTAATTTAGGAATATCCTCATCTCTTGGAGCCGTAAAGGGATGGTGAACAGCGACAAAACGTTTCTCCGTTTCGTCATACTCCAGGAGGGGGAAGTCGAGAATCCAGACAAAACGGTATTCATCTTTAGGAATCAGTCTTCGTTTCTCGCCGAGATGAAGGCGGAGGTTCGCTAAGGATTGATGGACCACTTTCGGCGGGCCTGCCACGAAGAGGAGAAGGTCATTCTCCGAAGCCTTCAAAACGTCGTCCACCGCTTTCCTCTCCGCTTCCGTGATGAATTTCTGAATCGATGATTGCCACCCGTTTTTCACGACCTTGGCCGACATCAACCCTTTGGCTCCGTAGGCATAAACGAAATGGGTCAGTTCCTCGATCTCTTTCCGCGAAAAGGAACTCCCCCCTTTCACATTGATCGCCTTAATCAGGCCCTTTCCCTCTATCGCATCCTTGAACACCTGAAAGGAGGAATTCGCGAGCGGCTCCGTCACATCCTTCAACTCCATACCAAACCGGACATCGGGTTTGTCCACTCCATATCGGTTCATGGCCTCATCGTAAGTCAGAACAGGAAAGGGTGTCTTCAACTCCACTCCCATCACCTCTCTAAAAATATGGGTCATCAAGCCTTCCATAATGCTCTGGATATCCTGAACCGTGACGAAAGACATCTCCACATCGATCTGCGTAAACTCCGGCTGGCGATCTGCCCGGAGGTCTTCATCTCTGAAACACCTTACGATCTGAAAGTACCGATCATAGCCGGAGATCATCAAAATCTGTTTAAAAAGTTGTGGAGACTGGGGAAGCGCATAGAAATGGCCCGGATTAAGCCTGCTTGGAACCAAGAAATCTCTTGCTCCCTCCGGCGTGCTCTTGGTGAGCATGGGTGTCTCAATCTCTAAGAAGCCTAAACGATCAAAGTAATTTCTCACCTCTCTTGCCACCCGATGTCGAAGGATTAAATTCCGTTGGATTCTTGGTCTTCTCAGGTCCAGATACCTGTATTTCAGCCGGGTATTCTCCGCCACCTCTTCTTCATCTTCAATGAGGAAGGGAGGATTCTTGGAGACATTGAGTGTCCTCAGCTCTTTTGCGACCACCTCAATCTCTCCTGTATTCAATTTGGGATTGATCGTCCCTTCAGGCCTCAAAAGCACATCCCCTGTGATGCCGATGACATATTCACTTCGAAGGGACTGAGCCTTTTCATGGCTCTCACGGCTCACCTCCGGATTGAAGACAACCTGGACAATCCCCTGTCGGTCCCTCAACTCGATGAAGATGAGGCCGCCCAGATCTCTTCGCCGTTGAACCCATCCTAACAAGGTCACTTTCCGGTTTGCGTCCTTCTTCCGGAGATCGCCACAATAGTCCGTTCTTTTCAAATCTCCTAAGAGGTCGATCAAATTGGTTCTCCTTTCATTGGGTGACCCCGGGGAAGGAACTTCAGTGACAAATTGTATAATATTAACTGAATCTTTCATAAGGGTCAAGGACTTACGGGGTTTGCAGACTCCAGGGTCTTGCAGTCATTCCCCGAGAAGGAAAGCGGAGGATGGTCACGACCTGGCAGACACGAAGTCTCTCTTCACAAATTGGTTGTATCCGGAATTCGGTTGTGGTACATTGCAGAAAAAGAACGGGGGGAATTTGACCATGGTCATCCGATTCCTAATCATGGTTATGATTATGCTTTTCACGGCTTCGCCTGCTTTGGCTCAGTTTGATGGGATCCTGAAGAGGCTCGGGATAGGCCCGAAGAGCGGGCTTAGCGATGTAAAGATTGGCTCAGGCTTGAAGGAAGCGTTAAAGGTAGGCACGGAGAACACGGTTAACCTGACAGGAAAGATGGATGGGTATTTCCTGAATCAGGCGATCAAGATCCTGATGCCGGAAAAGCTTCAGACTCTGGAAAAGGGGTTGAGGGTCGTGGGCTATGGTCCACAGGTCGATGAATTTGTGCTCAGCATGAATCGATCGGCCGAGCGGGCAGCTCCACATGCAAAACGGATCTTCTGGGATGCGATTGGAGAGATGTCCTTTGAGGATGCGCGAAAGATCCTGACCGGCCACGATACCGCGGCCACCGAGTACTTCAAGGAGAAGACCACCGGTCAACTGACAGCCGCTTTCCAACCCGTCGTAGAAAAATCGATGAACGAGGTCGGTGTGATCAGGCAATACAATGACCTGCTGGGACGTTACAAGAGAATCCCCTTCGTTGGAAGCGAGGCGTTTGACATCAACCGCTATGTTGTGACCAAGGCTCTTGACGGACTCTTTTACGTGCTGGGGGAGGAGGAGCGTAAGATCCGCACAAACCCGGCGGCGCGAGTGACCGATCTCCTGAAAGAGGTCTTTGCAAAGTAAGGCATTAAGGCATTGGAGGAGCGTATTTACTGCAATGAGTGAGGAGTCTAAAGGAGGATCTCAAAGATGCTCAAAGAATTTAAAGAATTTGCGATGCGGGGGAATGTCGTCGATATGGCGGTGGGCATCATTATGGGAGCCGCCTTCGGAACCATCGTCACTTCGCTGGTTTCGGACGTCATCATGCCACCGATTGGCATGCTTTTAGGAAACATCGATTTTTCGAACCTCTTTCTGGTCCTTAAGGAAGGAAAGGTGCCTGGGCCTTACGCATCCCTGGCTGCGGCCAAGGCTGCCGGGGCAACGTCCATAAACTACGGGTTTTTCATCAATACGGTGATCAGCTTCCTCATCGTGGCTTTTTCCGTCTTCATTCTTGTCCGCTCCATCAACAAGCTCAAGAGGCAAGAGGTCGCTCAACCCCCTGCCCCATCAACGAAGGAATGCCCTTACTGTGTTTCGAGTATCCCGGTCAAGGCGACTCGCTGCCCCCACTGTACCTCTGAACTGAAAACGGGTTGAAAAACAGGATGGGCTAATCACGCTCAAAGGACTAAAGCGCTCTGCAGAGAAAACCTTTAAGGTACTCTCCTTCGGGGTGGCATATATTTACCGGATGATCTACGGGATGTCCCATTCGACCGATGAGTTGGACATCCCTTCCTGAATCCAAGGCCGCAGAGAAAATGATTTTTTGAAACAGGTCCCAGTCCATATGCTGGGAGCAAGAAAAGGTGAAGAGGAGACCTTCCTTTCTTAACAAACGGAAGGCCAAGAGGTTGAGATCTTTATATCCTCTCGAAGCACCTGGAAGGTGCCCTTTCTTCTTAGCAAAAGGAGGAGGATCGAGAATAACCATGTCATACCCAGGACCAAGGTCTCTCAGGACTTTAAACGCATCTCCCTGGATCAATTGATGAGGAACGTCCTTTAATTGATTGAGATTGAAATGCTCCTTCACCGTCTCCAGAGCTTCCCCGGAGGAATCGATCAGGGTCACCTCCTTGGCACCGCCCAATCCCGAATGAACGCCGAAGGCTCCGGTATAGCAAAAGCAGTCTAAAACCTTCTTTCCCCGGGACAACCTCTGTAAAGAGAAGCGGTTCTCCCTTTGATCCAGGTAGAAACCGGTTTTCTGGCCTCTCTTGACATCAACCCTAAACCGGCAGCCATATTCTTCTATCTCAATGCGATCCGGGACCTCTTTCCCAAAGAGAAGGCCACTCGATTCCGGCAATCCTTCGTCGCCCCTTGTGGCAATGTCACTCCTCTCATAAATACTCTCGGGATGGAAATCACTGGCGATCAAGTCGACGAACATTCTTTTCCATTGCTCCATCCCCGCTGTCAGGCACTGGAGAACAAAAGTCTTTCCATAGCAGTCGATCATCATTCCCGGCAAGAAGTCTCCTTCCCCGTTGACCAGACGATACGCACTGGTCTTCTCCCGGAGAAATCGGTCTCTTAGAATGAATGCTTTGGATATTCGCTCTCGAAAAAAATTGATATGGAGCTCTTCTTTCTTATTCGTCAAAAGGCGAAAGACGATCTGGGAATGGGGGTTGAGATACCCTCTGCCCAAGAACTGTCCACTCCAAGAACAGACCTCTCCGATTGCCCCGGCAGAAATGTCTCCTTCCGTCTTTTCCACCGCTCCTGAAAAGACCCAGGGGTGTCCCCGTAACACCGGCTTCTCTTTGCCTTTCTTCAAAATGATTCGTGGAAGCATGATCACTCTTCTAACAATGATGAGGTCATAAGGAGGTGAGAAGATAAGGTGCTAAACTCAAAACCAAGGATTTTCGAACAAAAACGTTCTGTTGTGTTTGAGAATTCGTATTTTGGATCTATTCAGGATTTGATGTTCGGAGTTTAAAATTCAAAACCAATTTGGTCTCAGCAGTGCCACGTTCGGGATCGTCCATCATGTTTCTTGCGTGGTTAGTCCCCCAATCTCCAAATCTCCCACTCTCCGTTTCTCCCCATTGTTCCTTTGGAGGGCTCTTTCAAGCAGCTTCTGAACGAATCCTTCATAGGTCATTCCCTGGGCTTTAAGCGCCCTGGTCATTCCAGACTGGGGAGAGATATCCGGGTTGGGATTGACTTCCAAGACATAAATTTTCCCCTCTCGGTCCACCCTCATATCCACCCGGGCATAATCTCGGCATCCGAATAGCCTGAAGGCCTTGATCGCAATATGCTCCACCCTCTTTTTCGTCACCCATTCAAGAGGGGCGGGACAGATCGGTTTCGATTTTCTGTATTCCTCACTCTCTGGAACCCACTTGGCCTCATACCCGCAAATCTTGGGAACTCCCTCGGGAAAGTCGGAATAGTCAATCTCCGAGATTGGAAGGGTCCCGACTTTCCCGTTGGTCTCCAAGAGGCCCACATTCAACTCCCTGCCTTCGATGAATTCCTCCACTAAGGCAGGCTGATCATATTTCTCAATTACATATTGGATCTGCTGGTTGAGCGCCCCATCGTCATACACGACACTCGCCCTTGAAATTCCCAAACTCCCGTCTTCATGAAGGGGTTTGACGATGATCGGGAATATGTTCCCCTTAATCGGGTTGACTCTCCGGTCAAAAATCTTATACCGGGGAGTGAGGATACCCTGTGAGAGGAGGATGTCTTTAACCTTTCCCTTATCCTGACACAGTCCCAAGGTGAGGGCTGGGGATCCGGTATAGGGAATTCGGAAGAGCTCCAGCAAAGCAGGAATATTCATTTCCCAGCAGCTGTTTCCGTAAACGCTTTCGCATAAGTTAAAGACCACGTCAGGCCGGATCTCTTTCAACCAGTGGATGGGGGTGTGGATTTCGTCTTGAACGGTCATCACAAAGCATTGATGGCCAAGCGTTTGGACTGCTTCCTTGACCATTCCGATCTCTTCAACGACCGCCTCCTCTGCAAGGATATCCTTCTTCTCTCCTTTCTCGAGTCTCTCAAGAAGATTGTATAAGATAATCACTCTTAATACAGACCCTTCCATTCTCTTTCTGCTCCGTAAGCTCGGATCACATTAGGCCCACGGCATAACCGTGGATAACAGAGGATTTATGGCTATGCCGTCACTTTTTTTGGAACAACTTTCTCCTCCCCAAGGGATCTGGTCTTCTTGAACTCAATCACATTCGGTTCTGAATATTCAAAGACTTTCCCCTCATAGTTTCTCAGGACAATCTTTCCTCTACCCTTTGAGACCAAATAATCAGGCTGCAATGGGATCTTTCCCCCACCGCCAGGAGCATCGACCACATACGTGGGAACAGCATAACCCGTCGTATAACCACGCAATCTCTCGATGATCTGGATCCCCGTTGCCACAGAGGTCCGGAAATGCTCCGTCCCCATGGCCAGGTCGCATTGGTAGATATAATAGGGTCTGACTCGAATCTTCAGAAGTTCCTGAACCAGCTTTTTCATAATATAGGGTCTATCATTGATGCCCTTGAGGAGGACCGTCTGGCTTCCCAAGGGGATGCCCCCATCTGCCAATTCGCCACAGGCTTTCTTCACTGCTTCGGTGATTTCCTTCGGATGGGTGAAATGGATGGAGACCATCAGGGGATGATACTTTTTCAACATCCTCACCAACCCGCCCGTGATTCTCTGGGGAAGGGTCACCGGAGCCCTCGTGCCTATTCGGAGGAGTTCAATATGGGGAAGGGCCCTTAAACGGCTCAAGATCTCCTCCAATCTCTCATTTTCAAGGAGAAGGGGATCGCCTCCGGATAAGAGGACGTCTCGAACCTTTCGATGGCTCTTCAGGTATTTCAACACCTCCTCGAAATTCCCCTGCGTAATCGAACGTTCACTGCTCCCCACCAATCGCCGCCGTGTACAATACCGGCAATAGACCGCACATTGATCGGTGACGAGTAACAGGACTCGATCCGGGTAACGGTGAACGAGTCCCGGCACGGGAGAGTCCTTATCTTCTCCGCACGGATCGAGCATGTCATTTTTTGAAAGGTGGAACTCCTCCATCCGCGGAATCGCCTGTCTTCGGATGGGGCAGCTGGGATTGGTTGGATCCATCAGGCTTGCAAAATAAGGTGTAACGGCCAAGGCTAACCTTCCTCTGGAATGTTTGATCCCCTCGATCTCCTCGGGAGTCAATTCGAGAATTTCCTTCAGTTGTTCATATGTGGTGATTCGATGCCGAAGTTGCCATCTCCAGTCGTTCCATTCCCTCTCTGAAACATCCTTCCATTGGAGGGGAACGCCCCCCTTTGTTTCCTCCAGCTTCTTAAGTCCGCCCGGCTCAGGAAATAACAAGAGCTGTGAGGTCTTTTCTGTCCCTTTCAGCGGGACAGCTAAATTAGAGTCTGAAGCAGGCTCCATCTTCACTCCTTCCCGCACACCCGCTAACAGTACTTAAAATCGACGTTTCCCGAGTCTTCTCAAAAAATAAAAAAGGAGATATCATCCGATACCTCCCCTGTCAAAATAAGGAAACCGCCTTCTTTCCTGAATAGCAGGTATGCACCTTTTCTTCTTTTTTCGATGACGTCGAATAATACTCACCTCTGAGGTAACCCCCCTGTTTCCTCCAGCGGTCTTTGTTGGCGCCCTCTCCTGGTCAGAGAGAAGGCGCCAACTTCCTAAAAACGATAATGATTCCGCTGATGACCTTTCGATAACCCGCTCTATTTCTTCGGGGCTTCGGCCGGTTTTTCAGCAGGCTTCTCCGGAGCAGGTGCAGCCGGAGCTGGAGCCGGGGCTTCAGCAGGCTTTACCTCCTCTTTGACCGCTGGCTTCTCTGGTTCTTTGGCTTTGCACCCAATTCCCACTATGGCCAAATTGGCTACAAAAACCAACGCGAGAAAAAGAAAAATCCACTTCCTCATATTCCTTCACCTCCTTTCTCATGAACATAGAGACCCTCCCTTTTCTTTCCCAATGAAGCGAACTTCGCAGCATTGGGAGAAGAAATCTCCCGTATGTTTCTCCTCAATATCCTGGGGTCAACAGGCTTCTTGATGATGCGCTTGATCCCGATCTTCTTCAAACGAAGGGCCAGTTCTTCCGTGATCAAAGGGCTCGTCAGAATGAAATGGTCATTCCATTTCTTCAGCAGAGGAAACCATCCCTCCAAAACATCAATTTCCACATCTGCCAGGATCACTCCGGCTTTAACGTCCTTTATTCTTCCCTCGAGTTGAGAGAAATCTTCGATCTCCTCCACCTGAAACCCATATTTCTTTAAAATCTTACTCAAGCTGAGTCGAACAAACTCATCCTTGTCAAGAATAAAAGCCCATCGAGTCCTTTCTCTCATGGGAGAGTTTTACATCAAGTTTCATGCCAATTTTTGCTGAAATTAAAAAAACCGACCTTTGCAGAAAGTATAATAATTATCAATAGATTGGATTAGCTCTGCTCCTCTTCTCCCCGCTTTTAAAAGCAGGAGCCTTGATCGACAAAGAACAAAATGGCATCTTGTCCTAAGCAAAAGACGACAAAATGTCATTCTTCTTAAAATCAAATTCAACCATCGTGACTATTTGTCATAGTTCACCCGGGTCGATCCTTAAGGGGAATCGGATTCACGCATTTCCTCCATTTTGCGGTGAATCGTCCGAACATTAATTCCCAGAAGCTCTGCTGCTCGCCGCTTATTCCCTCTGGTTGCCTTTAGGGTTTGGACTAACATTCTCCTTTCCACTTCCTCAAGGGGTGTCCCGATCTTGATCGGGACCACCTCGGGTCTTTCTTGAGATTCCCTGATCTCTAAAGGAAGATGCTGGGCGTCAACCACCGTAGGACTGTTGATCACCAGGATGGACTCGACCATATTTTCCAGCTCTCTGACATTCCCGCTCCATGGATAATTGATCAGAAGGTTCATCGCCTTCTGTGAAATTCCTTTTACCTTCATACGATATTTCTGGTTAAATTTTTCAACAAAAAAATTGGCTAGAAAAGGGATGTCCTCCCGCCGATCCCTCAATGCAGGCAGCTTGATATTCACTACATTCAAACGATAATAGAGATCCTCTCGAAAGGTCCCGTTCCTGACCGCTTCCTGAAGATCTCGATTACTTGCAGCGATGACTCGTATATTGACCTTGATGGTCTTATTTCCACCCACCCTCTCAAATTCACTCTCCTGAAGAACTCGCAGAAGCTTGATCTGGGTTGCCGGAGGGATATCCTCCACCTCGTCTAAAAAGAGGGTTCCCTGGTGGGCGGCCTCGAATCGTCCCTTGCGGGAAGTGATGGCGCCGGTAAAGGCTCCTTTTTCGTGGCCAAAGAGTTCGCTCTCGATAATCCCTTCGCTCAAGGAGGCGCAGCTCACCTTGATAAAGGGCATGGATGCCCGCGGGCTGCGGTAATGAATGGCATTTGCGATCAACTCCTTGCCCGTACCACTCTCCCCGATAATGAGAACGGAGCTGTCATAGGGGGCAATATGGTCAATCAGTTCGAAAACCTTGACCATCCCCTCACTTCTTCCAATAATATTTTTGAAATGAAATTTATCCTCGAGTTTCGAGCGTAGATCTCGGTTTTGGAGGATGAGCGTCTGCTTCTCCAAGGCCCTCTCCACCAATAGAGAAATCACCCTCGGATTGATCGGCTTTTCAATGAAATCGAAGGCCCCCAGCTTCATCGCCTGAACGGCTTTCTCGATGGTTCCTTGCGCGGAGATGACGATGACTTCCGTCTCGGGCCGCAGGGACTTCACCGCCTCCAACAGCTGAAGCCCATCCATCTTTGGCATCACCACGTCTGTGATGACCAGATCCACCGCCTCTTGTCGGAAGACGTTGTACGCCTCCTTTCCATTCTGGGCCAAGAGGATGGTATAGCCCTTCTTCTTTAAGAGGAGACGGAGGCTTCCCCCCACCGCTGGATCATCTTCGACCACGAGAATGACCTTCTTATCCATATCCCCGTTCACAGCTGGTCTGGAGTCTTTTTGTCTCAATGCTTAAAGCTCTTTTCTTAGCTCAAGGCGTCAAGTTCAAAGCTCAAAGGTTTCTCACTTTCGCCTTTCAGCTCCTGCTTGCAGGAGCTTTGAGCTTTCAGCCATTTAAAACTCTGAACTTGAATTCATGCCTTCGGGCTGATGGGGAGCCTGATCTTGAAGATGGACCCCTTGTTGACCTCACTCTTCACCGTGATCTCTCCGTGATGGTCAGAAATAATCTTTTTTGCGATGGAGAGGCCCAACCCGGATCCGGTCGGTTTTGTGCTGAACATGAAATCGAAGATCTTGCCCAGATGCTCTTTCGTGATGCCCACCCCATTGTCCTGAATGACTACGAAGATATTCTTCTTTGATCCCCGGGTGAAAAGATGAATTTCACCCTTCTGGGAAACCGCTTGAATACTATTGACCAGAAGATTGGAAATGGCAAGATTGAACTGGCTCACATCGATCTTCACCAGAGGCAGATTCTTCTGAAAGTGGGTATCGATCTTTGCATTTTTCATCTGGACGTCCGGGCCTAAAACTCGAACCACCGAGTTCAGCACCTCATTCAATTGGACCCATTCGAAGTTAAGGGGGGGGAGGCGATTAAAATCCAAAAAATCTTTCAGATTGTTTTCCAACCGGAGGGTCTCATAGCTGATAAAATTGATCAGGGACTGAATCTCGTCATTCTGGGAGAGATGGACCTCCTCCTTTAACTCCTCCCTTAATAGTTCAATATTAATGTTCAGAGAGCTCAACGGGTTGCGAATTTCATGGGCCATCCATCGGGCCAGGACTCCGATGGTGGAAAGGTCCCGGCTCTTACTGATCTCCCTTAAGAGCAGGCCCTTTTCCGTAACATCTGAGAACGTGGCTAAACATCCCAAGAACTTCGTCCCTTTGTCGAAGATAGGATAGAAGTTACAGTAAAGCAATCTCACCCTGCTCTCCGAAGAAGGGGCGGTCGGCACATCGATGGCCAGTTCGACATCGTGGTTACTCTCTTTCTTGTCGTATACGAAATCGAATTGCTTTCGAATATTCTTATAGGGAACCACCCTTTCCAATTTCTTTCCGAGGACCTGTTTCCCACTGATTGCGAAATACTTCTCTGCAACAGGGTTAAAGACCTGGATTCGGTTCTGTGCATCGGCGAAGATCACCGCTTCCTTGAAGTTCTCTAAAAGAATCTCAAAAAGGTCTGGGGCGATCCGATTCATATCAAAAATCACCCCTCCGTCAAACCGTTCCGCTCAAGGGCGTGAAGAAAAATCGTCTTGACCAAACGACCATAATCCCATCCCATTCGCCTTGCCATGATTGGAAGATCACCATAGACAGGGGAGAGACCCGGAAGGGGATTGACCTCCAAAAAGTAGGGGGTCCCGTCCCGATCCACACGGAAGTCCACCCTCGATACATCACGGCATCCCAGGACTCGATAGGATCGAAGTGCGGCCTCCTCGATCTTTCTCAGAAGAGCGCGGTCGATGGAAGGAGGACAATGGTAAAGAACCTTTTTTTCCCATTCCCTCTTCACCTCCAGGGAATAGATCGCTTCGTCCACGGCTGCTCCCTTGATCTCAATCTGCATGACCCCGAGTACGCTCGGAGTCTCATTGCCGAGAACCCCTACCGTGAACTCGGGCCCCCTGATGAACTCTTCCACCAGGAGGGGTGTCCCATAGGTTTCAAAAAGTCCTTTGGCCTTCTCCTCCAAAGACGGCCGGTCCAAAACCCTCGAATCCAGGCGGACCCCTTTGCTGGAACCTTCATCACACAACTTGACGAAGAGGGGATATTCAAGATCCAAATCTTCGAGATCTTCCATCCTCTCCACTTTCTTAAAGCGAGGCGTCGGAATCTTTTCGCTCAGGACGATCCTTTTGGCCATCGATTTGTCGAGAGTGAGCGAAAGGGTGAGAGGGTCCGAACCGGTATAAGGGATGTTCAAAAACTCCAACAGGGCGGGGATATGGGCTTCCCTGTTTCGACCCCGAACCCCTTCTGCAATGTTGAATACGATATCGACGGAGGCCTGTCTTAAGCGGTCGATTAAACCCGTATCGCCACCTAATTTGATCACTTCGTGCCCATCGTCTTGGAGGACGTCCCGGATGGCATCGATCGTCTCTTCTGCATCGAACTCTTCCAATTCATCGATCGGTTGGTTCTCCCGAAGAGGGAAATCCTTCTTCAAGTTGTACGTAATCCCCACTCTCAATTTCATTTCCGGAATACCTCTGATTATTTTCGTATATCCCCGTTTTTAATCTTTGTCAACCCCGATATTGCAAAATGTCATTTAAGAATTAAAAGTGCACCGTTTTTTATGGATTTAAAATTTAAAAGTGCA
>JBHGBJ010000072.1:0-22352 GCA_041947025.1 Thermodesulfobacteriota bacterium | reverse complement strand
TAAAGGTTACCGCTCTAAATCTTTTCCACCCGACCGCCTCTCCCTCCTTCAGTTCAAAAAGGCTTTTTGATATTGCGACTCAGCCTCTAAAGGAGGGGGATTATTGGTGGACGGCGTCAAGCAAGGATTTCTTAACGGAATGAGGGGGTGCCAGAAATGAAAAGAAAGACTTCCGAAACGTTGGTGGGTATTTTTGTCGTCATCGGGATCGCTCTTGTCGTTCTAATGACACTGAAGGTCGAAAAATTTCAGATCGGGAAGAAGGCCGGGTATGTGCTCAATATCTATTTCGACTCAGCCACCGGTCTCGAGAAGAACTCGCCGGTCAGGGTCACCGGTGTCCGTGTGGGGTATGTGGAAAAAATCGCATTGGAACAGGGGAAGGCAAAAGTCACGATCCACATGCCGCCGGACGTGATCCTTCATAAGGATTCCAAAGCTTACATCAAAACCGAAGGATTTTTGGGAGAAAAGTATGTCGAGATTTCTCCTGGAACACCGGGGAATCCAAAGCTGCAACCGAATGATGCGGTGGCCCAGGGAGAACCTCCGATGGATATGGAGCAGGTTCTGTCCAAGATGGGCGAGATCGGAGAGGGCGTTAAAGATATTACGAAACCCTTGGGGGACGTATTAAAGGCGGTGGATGCAAAAAAAGTGGAGGGGATCATAAACAACTTCAATAGCTTTTCAGGTCAATTGACAGGCATTGCCAACGATTCGAAGGAGACCATCCAAAGGGCGAAAGAGGCCTTTGCTCGATTCGAGGACATTGGAAATAAAGTGAACCAAGGCGAAGGGACCTTGGGAAAATTGGTGACCGACGATACAATCTATCAGGACGCAAAAAAGACGGTTGAGACGCTCAAGACGGTCTCTGAGAAGATTGAACGAGGTGAAGGGTCTCTGGGCAAAATGATCAATGACGACTCCCTCTACGAGGAAGCGAAGAAGACCGTTGAGGCTTTGAAGAATGTTTCGGGAAAGATCGAGCAGGGGGAGGGGACATTGGGTAAGCTGATTCATGATGAAACCCTTTATCAGGAGGTGAAGGAGACTGTCCATTCGGCGAAGGAAACCATGAAGTCAGCCAGCGAAGCCCTTCAATCGGTGAAAGGGATTGCAGAAAAAGTGGAGAAAGGGGAGGGGACTCTCGGAAAGTTGGTCAATGATGATACCCTGGTGAGAGAGACGGAGAAGACATTGAGGAAGGTCCAGAAGACTGCTGAAGGTGTTCAGGAGCAGACGCCCATCACTGTTTTGGGAACAATCATCGGAATATTCTTTTAGGGCCGCCACTGGTCATGCGAAGTTTAAGGACGATAATTCTCCTATTTTTCAGCCTCTGCCTTGTCCCATCCCTTTCCGCAGCGGAAGAGGGATCGATCTCCATCAATTTTTGGCCGCTCTTTCAATACAACTCTGACCCGGTAGAAGGAGTCAGAGAGGTCAATGGATTAGGGCCTTTCTTCATATGGAAGAAAGATTCCGCTCGAAGCGAGTGGGGATTCCGTCCGCTCCTATACTGGACAGAGGATGAGGCCGAACTTCTGAAGAGATTCGAGTTCATGTATCCCTTCGGAAAATATCAGGTCAAAGAAGAGGATAAGAAGGGGTATTTATTCCCGCTGTCTCTATATCGAGAGGAGGAGTTTGACGAAAAAAAGAGATGGGATTTCCAGTTTTTCCCATTCTTTATCGGAGAGACGGACAAAGGAGAAGACTATTTCGGCATCTTTCCCCTCTTTGGAACTCTGTTGGATCGGTTTGGTAAGGATGAAATTCGTTTCTGTCTCTGGCCTCTCTATAGCGAATCGACCTCGGAAGGGGTCCGCAAGACAAACATGCTGTGGCCATTTTTCTCATTCATTGAAGGAGAAAAAAAGAAAGGGTATCGCTTTTGGCCTATTTACGGCAGAAGAGAGGAGGCCGGGGTCTCTCTCTCCGAGTTTTTCCTGTGGCCTATCTTCTTAAGGCAAAAAAAGGGACTGGATACGGATGATCCCATTGAGGAAAGCATGATCTTTCCCTTCTATGTTTCAAAAGGATCCAAGAATTTTGAGAGCACGACTTTGCTCTGGCCCTTCTTCTCCCATGCCGTCGACCGTTCCACGGGTTTTGAAGAGTGGGACTTTCCGTGGCCGATCGTTCAGACGTTGAAAGGAGAGAATCTAAAGGGAATGAGAATCTTTCCCTTTTACGGATATAAGGAGAAGGAAGGGATGCGGAGAGTCTTTATCCTTTATCCTCTCTATCAATTGGAGGAGGATCGCATCGATGATCGTCAGGAGAAGACCGTTCGGATCCTTCTCCTCAGCCGAATTGGAACGGGCGAGGGCAAAGAAGGGAAAGAAGAAGCCCAATCCCGACGGATCTGGCCTTTCTTCGACTACGAAAAAGAAGAGACGGGTCATGCAAGGTTGTCGATATTCTATCCCTTCCCCTTCAAAGACGAAGGTTTCGAAAGGAATTTATTCCCCCTTTTTCGAATATTTCGTTGGGAGAGAGATCCTGAGAAAGGAACCTCGACCAATCTCCTTTGGGGGTTTTATAAGAGGGTTAGGAGGGTCGATAAGAGTCAACCCGAGTCTGAGACAGACTCCTGGGAAATCGCTCACCTGGTGAAAGTGAAAAGAGAGAAGGGGCTGAAGACGGTCTCTTTTCTCAAGGGACTGTTTCGGTATCAAAGCGATGGGAAGAAGGCTGACCTCAGGCTCTTCTATCTACCCTTTCATCTTCGATGGTCCCATCGGCCCTCCTCCGATGCCGCCGCAGGAGAGGGGGAGGCCGGCGCGAGCCGATTTGGCTGTTATACCGACACTCGCGACCGGGGCGAGGGCGGGGGATAGACTGCAAATCAATGAAGAAGGAGTTTAAGAATGGGCAATAAAAGGATTGGAATATTGGGAACGGGTTCATTTCTCCCGGAAAGGGTCCTTTCCAATCATGACCTGGAGAAGATCTTGGATACGAATGATGAGTGGATCCATAAGAGGACCGGGATTAAAGAGCGAAGAATCGCAGCCCCCGACATCAATGCCTCAGACCTTGCGAAAGAGGCCGCATTGCGGGCAATGGAGATGGCGAGGATTTCCGCAGAGGATCTGGACCTCATTGTCATGACCACGATGACTCCTGATACGGCTTGCCCTGCCGGAGCCAACTGGCTGGAGGCGAAATTAGGCGCACGAAGGGCGGTCTCCTTTGACGTGACCGCAGCCTGCAGCGGATTTGTCTTTGGCCTTTCCGTTGCCGAGCAGTATCTTAAGAATGGGACTTATAGGACCGTCCTGGTCGCGTCCGTAGAAATCATGAGCCGGACCCTCGACTGGACGGACAGGGAAAGTTGTATCCTCTGGGGGGACGGCGCAGGTGCGGCCATTCTCCGAAGCTATGATGATTCTGCGGGAAGCGGTCCCCTCAAAGATCAGGGGGGAGAGGTGGGTGAGATTCTTTCCATTCATATCCACACGGACGGCGCCAATGGAGAAAACCTCCTGCTGCCGGGTGGTGGTTCCAAGACGACTCCCATCTCCCATGAAAGCGTTGACAAGAAGCTTCATACCTTGAGGATGATCAAGGCCAATGAATCCGTCCGGGTGGCCGTGAGGCGATTTGCGGAGGCCGCTGAAGAAGCGGCTTCCTTTAACGGTGTCCATCTCTCCGACGTGAAATGGATCATTCCCCATCAGGCCAATGCGCGTATGCTTCAGCAGGTTGCCAAGCGGCTGAATGTCCCAATGGAAAAGGTGTATCTCACTATCGAGAAGTACGGCAACATCTCGTCTGCCACCATTCCCATCGCTCTCGACGAGGCGGTGCGAAAAGGAGCCATCCAGAGAGGTGATTTGATTGTCCTCACCGCATTCGGGGGAGGGCTCACCTGGGCCAGTTCGTTGATCAGATGGTAATTCCAATTCGTTAAGTCATTCGGTTATTTGGTCATTCGTCACTGGATGACTTAGTTACACAATGACTTCATCACTGAGGAAGCGGCCGGATTGGGTGATTGGAATTTGGAGCAATTGGAAGCGGGTGAATGATGCACGACGCCGATAAAGTAATCGATCAGGCTCTCAGCATTCTAAAGAAGAAGCCCCTTGACGGATACGAGGTTTACCTCCAGCAGGTCTCCCATTTTTACGTTGAATCCAAAGATGGGAAGGTCGATACCCTCAAAACCTCTCATTCTCTGGGAAGGGCCTTTCGTATCTTGAAGGGTGAACGGATGGGTTTTTCTTATACCACTTCCGGGAGTCGACTCTTGCCGGCCTCTGATCCGTCACCCTCCCAAGAGGAGGGATCTTCGGGAGGAGTAGATCGGGTAATTGAGGATGCAATCCATAGCGCCGAAGTCAGCTCCCCGGATCCTTGTTTTGATTTTTCACCTCCCCTGAAGAGCTCCCTTCCTCAACTGCCCATTTTTGATGAAACACTTCAGAAGGTCTCCGAAAAGACAAAAATCGAAAGGGCAATCTTGTTGGAAGAAACAGCCCGGGCGGTTGACCCGGAAAGAATTAAGAAAGTGAGAAAGGCGTCCTATGAGGAGGTCCTGACACGGATCACCCTGGTCAATTCCAAGGGGCTTGAGGTTTCCTATGGCGACACCCTCACCTCCGTCAGCGTCACCGCAGTGGCTGAAGAGTCCGGAGAATCGGAGGTGGGCTGGGATTTCGATTTCAGCCACTTTTTCAATGACCTTGACGTGAAGAAAGTCGGCCGGGAGGCCGGGAAAAAAGCCCTGGAAAGGCTGGGCGGGAGGAGAATCTCCTCCGGTGTTTTTCCGGTTCTCCTTTCCAATTACGTCGCGTCAGAATTCTTGTCTCTCTTGGCCCATTCCTTTTTGGCCGAGCAGGTTCAGAAAGGAAAATCCCATCTGAAAGGAAAAAGAGGATCAAAATTTTTTTCGCCTCTGATATCGATTGTGGACGACGGACTTTATCCGAATGGGAGTTCAACCTCGCCGATCGATGGAGAGGGCATCCCGAGCCAAAAAAAGCTTTTGGTCACGCAAGGAGAGATCAGGGGGTATTTATACGACAGGTATTGGGCCAACCGGGAAAATATCTCTTCTCCGGGACTTCGGGTTGAATCGACAGGGAACAGCCGGCGCTCCGGCATTAAATCGCCTCCGGTCATCGGGATCTCCAACTTTTATGTTGAACCGGGAAAGGACTCGTTGGCTCAGCTGATGGAAGGTCTCCGTCGCGGGATGGTGGTGGAGGAGGTGATGGGACTTCATACGGTAGATCCGATCTCAGGCGATTTCTCATTAGGTTGCTCGGGGAGTTGGGTGGACAGAGGAGAGAAGATTCATCCGGTTAAATCGATTGCTGTGGCGGGAAACCTTTTCAACCTTTTCCGAAACGTGGTCGGATTGGGAGAGGACTTTCGATTTTTTGGAAGAGCTGGTGCCCCGAGCCTCATGATAGAAGGGTTAGAAATCAGCGGAAGTTGAGAGATTGCGGGCAGTTAGAGAAAGTCAGAAATTGTTCGCCCATTGGGTAGTTTTTGATCAGAATGACAAAGGGTCGAGCGGTATTTGAAAATGTGCAAGGATCTTCATGTACCTGTTTTTTCAGCGATTTCAGAAGGTTATGGATTTTGATAGGGATCATGGATACTTGGTATGAATGTTGCTGAAAAGAACCTCGGAGGACCTCGGAATCCCTAATCGGAGAGCGATGGGCGGTTTCTGACCTCTCTGAAAAAACGCTTGACAAAGAAATGCCTGTTTTGGTATCTAATATTTTCACCGTGGCAATGGAAAAAGGGGGCCGTTTTGGATAAAGAGTATTTCAACATTCTTATCTTTGGTCAAAAAACTTCCAAGACCCGGCATTTCAGGATACACAGAAAGACTTTCAAGATCGTCTTTTATCTTTTAACCTTTGCTTTCCTCTCAACCACGTTCTTCTTTTGCGATTATATCCAGCTCAGAAAGAAGGCATTCGAACTGGCCCAGCTGCGCCAGGAGACAGAGACTCAGAAGTCCCAGATTCGATTTTTCTCCGGACGAATTGAAGATCTGGAAAAACAACTCTCCAAGCTGAAAGACCTGGACAAAAAGATCCGGATTATCGCCAACCTGGAGAAGGAACAGGAAAATATCTCTGTGGCGGGGATCGGTGGCCCCTCGCCGTCTGATATCCGGGAGAAATTGAAAAGCGCAAAAGACGAGGAAGGATTGATTCGCCAGATGAAGACCGATATTGAGCGTCTTCAGTCAGAGACGACTTCCCGGCAAGAGAGCTTGTCCGAACTTGAGAAACTTCTCCAGAATAAAAAGGAGATGTTGATTCATACGCCATCGATCTGGCCCACGATGGGGTGGATCACTTCGGGCTTTGGTTTCCGGACCGATCCGTTTACCGGGCTGACCCAGATGCACGAAGGCCTCGATATTTCAAACCGTGCGGGAACCATCGTGATTGCCCCGGCCGATGGGATTGTTTCGGACAGTGGAAACGACAGGATTCATGGAAAGCTGTTGGTGATCTCCCATGGATTTGGGATGACGACAAGTTACAGCCACCTCAGTAAGATCACGGTTCGCGCTGGACAGAAGGTGAAACGAGGCGATAAATTAGCGGAGGTTGGGAACACCGGAAGAAGCACAGGGCCCCATCTCCATTATGAAGTAAAACTCAATGGTATTTCGGCTAACCCCATGAGGTATATTCTAAATTAAAGTGCCCAAACTCCCGATACCAATCATCAAACAATCGCCAAAATTTCAATGACCGAAATTCCAAAAGATCAAGATTTTCTATTGGTTATTTGGATATTGATGATTGGAATTTATTTGGGGATTGGGATTTGGTGATTGGGATTTAATTTTTTCGACGGGACGAACCATATCTTCAGGAAATTTGACGGCAGCCCCGATGAAAGAAGTTATTCATCGGGCTTTTTCTTTGGTTGAAACCCTGTGAAATCCGTCATATAATTCAGTTTTAGAAAGAGATTGAGCGAGGCATTTCATGATCGGATCATTGATCAAGAAAATCGTTGGAAGCAAAAACGAGAGGGAATTGAAGAGGATTCAGCCCGTTGTTCAACGGATCAACCAAGAAGAGCCCACCACCCGTTCTTTGAGCGAAGATCAACTCCGGGCCAAGACCTCAGAATTCAGAGAGCGGATTGACCGCGGGGAATCTTTGGAAGAAATCCTTCCGGAGGCCTTCGCCGTTGTTCGGGAGGCGGCGAGAAGGACCCTTGGAGAACGCCACTTCGATGTCCAGTTGATTGGCGGTATCGTGCTCCACGAAGGCAAGATCGCAGAGATGGCAACCGGCGAAGGGAAGACCCTGGTGGCCACCCTTCCAGCCTATTTAAATGCCCTGAAGAGGGAAGGTGTCCATATCGTGACCGTCAACGACTATCTGGCAAAGAGGGATAGTGAGTGGATGGGTGCGATCTATCGTCTATTGGGCCTCTCGGTGGGGGTGATCGTTCATGAGTTGGATGATCGGCAACGTAAGGAGGCTTATGGTTGCGATATCACATACGGAACGAATAATGAATTCGGATTCGATTACCTCAGGGACAACATGAAGTTCAGTATCGAAGATTACGTCCAGCGAGACCTGAACTATGCCATCGTGGACGAGGTGGATAGCATTTTGATCGACGAGGCCAGAACCCCCCTGATCATCTCCGGGCCTGCCGAAGAATCGACGGACAAATACTATAAGATCAACCGCATCATCCCCTCCTTGAAGGAAGGCAAAGATTATCAGCTTGAAGAGAAGAGCCATACCGCCTTCCTGACCGAGGAAGGGGTCTTTCATGTGGAGAAATTGCTCCATACGGAGAACCTTTACGATCCCCGGAACATCGAGATCCTTCATCATGTCAACCAGGCCTTAAGGGCCCATACCCTTTTCAAAAAAGATGTGGACTATGTGGTGAAAGACGGGCAAGTGGTCATCGTCGATGAGTTTACGGGGCGACTCATGCCCGGAAGAAGATGGAGTGACGGGCTCCACCAGGCTGTCGAGGCCAAGGAGAACGTCCGGATCGAGAATGAAAATCAGACGCTGGCCACGGTCACTTTTCAAAATTATTTCCGCATGTACAAAAAGTTAGCCGGAATGACCGGTACCGCGGATACCGAGGCGGCTGAATTTCGAAAGACCTATGATCTCGATGTGGTGGTCATTCCCACCAATATGCCGCTGATCCGGACGAACTACCCCGATGTGATCTATAAAACGGAGGAAGAAAAGTTTCGCGCTGTTGTCCGGGAGATCGAAGAACTCCATCGATCGGGCCGTCCTGTTCTCGTGGGGACGATCTCGATTGAAAAGTCGGAGAGATTGGGTTTTCTCTTGAAAAAGAGGGGAATCCCTCATCATGTCCTCAATGCCAAACACCATGAGCAGGAGGCCGAGATCATCGCCCAGGCCGGAAGGGTCGGGGCGGTCACCATCTCGACGAATATGGCTGGAAGAGGGACCGATATCCTGCTGGGCGGGAATCCCAAATTCTTGTCCAAAACCATGGTCGATGAGAAAGCCGATCCTGAGGCGATTAAAAAGGCCTATGAGAAGGCCATGGCCATTGTTCAGAAGGAGAAGGAGAAGGTAATCGAATTGGGAGGCCTCCATGTGCTGGGAACCGAGCGCCATGAAGCCCGCCGGATCGACAATCAGTTAAGAGGACGGTCCGGAAGGCAGGGGGACCCCGGATCTTCGCGATTCTACCTCTCCTTGCAGGATGATCTTCTAAGAATCTTCGGATCCGAGAGGATTTCTCATATCATGGATCGATTGGGAATCGATGAGGACCAGCCGATCGAGCACCGGCTCGTGTCAAAGGCCATTGAGAATGCCCAGAGGAGGGTGGAGGCCCATAATTTTGAGATTCGGAAGCATCTGCTGGAATACGATAATGTGATGAATCAGCAAAGAGAGGTCATCTATTCTCAGCGAAGAGAGGTCCTGGCAGGCGAGGGGCTGAAAGACTCTCTGACGGAGATGATCGAAGAGCAGGTTGAAGGGGTCATCGATCTTTTTGCTGCGGAAAAGGTCCACCCTGAGGATTGGGACCTGAAGGGACTTCAGGACGCTGTCTATCAACAGTTCTCCTTCCGATCGACAATTCCTTCCTTCGAAGAAAATGGCCTGAATCGGGACCGTTTGAAGGAGTTGCTCCTTGACCAGGCGAAGGATATTTATCAGAAGAAGGAGGAGGAATTCGGAGCAGAGACCCTTCGATATCTGGAGAAGGTGATCATGCTTCAGGCCGTCGATTATCACTGGAAGGACCATCTCCTTGCGATCGATCAGTTGAAAGAGGGAATTGGATTAAGGGGCTATGGCCAGAAAGACCCCCGGATCGAGTATCAGAAAGAGGCTTATCAGATGTTCCTGGAGATGTTAGACCGGATCAAGAGGGATACGGTTGAGAAACTCTTCGCCATTCAGATCGCGAAGGAGCAGGGAGTGAAGGAGATGAAGGTGGAAAGGAAACAGACCTTCGTCTTAAGCCGGGGAGAAACGGCCCAGAGTGGGGGCGGAGAGACAGAAGACGGAAAAGGTGTCACGTTCCGACGGGAGGGGAAAAAGGTTGGCCGAAACGATCCCTGCCCCTGCGGAAGCGGAAAGAAGTATAAGAGGTGCTGTCTATTGAAGGAAGAGGCAAGAGCGTAGACGATTGCGGAATGCGGATTTGGGAATGCGGAATGAAGAATGACAAAAGACTTTCCCTCTCCCCCGGTGCCTGCCCGCCGGTAGGCAGGGGAGAGGGTGGAGATGAAGGGGGACAGAGGCAAGACAGATTATGAAACCGCTGGACTTTAAGGTGTCTGGTTATCTTTTCTCAGGAATATCATCGGGGATCAAGAAGGATGGGTCGAGAGATCTGGGCCTGATCTACTCGGAAGTCCCTGCACAGGCGGCCGGGCTCTTTACCGCCAATGCGGTGAAGGCTGCACCTGTTCTCTTGGATATGGAGCGGATCAAGAGAGGACGATGTCAGGCCGTTGTTGTCAACAGCGGAAATGCCAATGCCTGCACCGGCAGCAGGGGGCTGAGAGATGCCCGAAGGGTGTGCTCGCTGGTGGCAAGACGTCTGAAGATGGATGAAAGATTCGTACTGGTCTCATCGACGGGTGTGATCGGAACCCCCTTGCCGTTCGATAAGATTAAAGGGAGAATCCCTGAGTTGATTGAGACCCTTTCTCCGGAAGATTGGATGAAGACGGTGCAAGCCATCATGACGACCGATACGTTCCCGAAAGTGGAAGTGGCAAGCTGCCGCATCAAAGGAACGGAGGTCAAACTCTGCGGGATGATCAAGGGTGCGGGGATGATCCGGCCAAACCTTACCCCAGGTCAGCCCCCGAGTCATGCCCCAGGTCATGCAACGATGCTCTGTTTTCTTGTCACGGACGCCGACATAAAAGCCTCACTCCTTCAGGGAATGTTGGAGAGGGCTGGGGGGGGTTCGTTCAACCGCATCACAGTGGATGGCGAGACCAGCACCAACGACACGGTACTGCTTTTGGCCAACGGAAAGGCGGGCCATCCTTCTTTGAATCGGATGGACCAGGATGGAGAGAAATTCCAATCGATGCTTTCAGAGGTTTGTGGGAATTTGGCTAAGAGTCTGGTGAAAGACGGAGAGGGAGCGACGAAATTTATCGAGATTCTGGTCCAGGGAGCAAGGGGCAGAGAGGATGCTAAACAGGCAGCTTATTCGGTTGCCCACTCTCCCTTGGTGAAGACCGCCTTTTTCGGACAGGATGCCAATTGGGGAAGGATCCTTTGTGCCCTGGGCCATTCCGGTTCCAGGATCGATCCGAATCAAATCGACGTCTTCTTTGACAAAGTGGCTGTCGTCAGGAAAGGAATGGGAACAGGACGTCGAAAGGAGGAGCGGGCCGGCCAGGTTCTCAAGAAGAAATCTTTTAAGGTGACGATTGACCTTCACCAGGGGAAAGATCAATTCTCGGTCTTCACCACGGATCTCTCCATCGATTATGTGAAGATCAACGCGTCTTATCGGTCGTAAGAAGGGAGAAAAGAGCCATGAAGGTTGTTGCTTTTAACGGGAGCGGACGCAAAGACGGCAACACAGCCATCCTTCTGAATCTGGTGCTGGATGAGCTGAAAAAAGAAGGGATCGAGACAGAGCTGAACCAGTTGGCCGGTGAAACCCTTTCCGGCTGCGTTGCTTGCTACCGGTGCGCCGAAAAAAAGGACCAGAAATGCTCGATCGTAAAAGACCGGGTTAATGAATACATCGCTAAGATGCAGAAAGCCCAGGGAATCCTCCTTGGATCTCCCACGTATGTTGCGGACATGTCAGCCAATATGAAGGCCCTGATCGAACGCTGCACGATTGTCTCCCGTTCCAATGGGGGGCTATTTACACGGAAGGTTGGAGCAGCGGTCATGGCGGTTCGCCGTGCGGGTTCCACTCATGTTCTCGGCTCGATCAACTACTTTTTCCTGATCAACCAGATGATCATCCCCGGTTCCAGCTACTGGAACATGGGCTTTGGTCGAAATCCCGGGGAAGTCAAGGACGATGCCGAAGGGGCCCAGATCATGAAGACCCTCGGCCAGAACATGGCCTGGCTCCTCAAGAAGATCCACAGTTAGTATGCCAAAATCCTTCAGAAATAGATCTTGCTTTCCTCCATTCCCCCTTAGTTTAAGGGGGGATGAAGGGGAGTTAAGGTTACGGCCACAAGGTTCCTTTCCACCCGCAGACAGACCCAATCGATAGTCCGTCTGTCCTCTCATTTCAAGTCCTGCATGGCATTTTCCAAAAAATTCTCTTAATGTTGTTCTGGTTTTTTGATATATTGAGCCAGTCGGCAAAAGGTAATCTCCATCTTTAAATCTGCAAGTTTATGTTTCTGGAATTCCAAAGAAATTATGCAGGTTTGGGTGTAAAAAAAGAGCGTATTCTCCTGAAGGAATGAAATAATGCTTGACAAAGGGGTACACCCTATATAAGGTGTAAACCATAGGTACACCCTATTTGAGGTGTAAGTGGAGATTTAAGTCATGGAAAGAGTCGTAGCGGTTGTGACATGCGACATAGTTCGATCACAGAGATACTCAACGGAGCAAAGGAGAAAAATCGATACGATCCTGAAAAAAGAATTTACGGCGGTCTCCAAGACTTACAAGAACGCCATTCACACTCCTACCTCTTTTAATGTTACCGTAGGTGACGAATTTCAGTTTGTCTTATCAAGAGCTGAAAAAGCTTATGAGTTAACGGTCTTTTATCGGGCATTGGTTGCTCTTGCAGATTTTCCGTCAATTGTCAACTTCCGTTCCTCTATTGGTATCGGTGAAATTGCTGTCGAGCATAAGAAGGATTCGTATTCCCAAGATGGTCAGGCTTTTCACCGTTCTAGAAATGGTATCAATTTCTTTCGAGATCGCAAATATAGGGGGAAGAGACGGACTAAAATTGTAACTGGAGACGCTAACCTTGACGAAACCCTGGATATAGTTCTCATGTATCAGGATCTCCTGGAAGAAAAATGGACTCAGGCCCAATGGGAAGCCATACGTTGGAGACTGGTATTGTCCACATATGAGGAAATTGCCAACAAACTGGGAGTTGCATATCAGAATGTCCAAAAACGATTAAAGGCAGCCAATTGGGATGAGTTCGGTCAGGGGATGGATTTTGTCGAGAAGGTTTTAGCCTCACACCTTCAAAAGGGTGTAACGAGCAATTTCACCCCTAATAGGGTGCAATAGGGACTGAGGACAGCATGATCTTCTGGAAGGTTCTCCTTGCCCACGTGCTTACTGATTTTGTTTTACAACCTGACCATTTAGCTGAAAACAAAGGAAAGATTACAGTTCTTCTAATTCATAGTCTAATCTTTTTTCTGATTGCCACTCTTGTCCTTTTGCCATCCTTTTCCTATCAGACCATCATTGGCCTTGTATTCCTGGCATTATTTCATGGTTTTGTTGATTATTTTAAGAATCTGATCCAAGAACGTGCTGGGAAAAATCATTGGGGCTACTTTCTGGGAGATCAGGTAATCCATGTGGCGGGAATCGGAGGCATCGTCTTTTTTCTTGATAGGGATCACTACGATGCATGGGTTGATGTCTTATCTGCCTCTTGGTCAACCCCTTCCGTATTTCTGTTCATTTCCCTCTTCGTTCTAATTGTTTTCGGAGGAGGTTTCTTCACAGGGATCTTGTGCAAAGGGTTCTTGAGAGGTTTGAATTCAGAGAAGAGACCTGGAATTGAGATGGCTGGACGGTATATTGGAATCATAGAGAGGAGTTTGGTCTTGACAGCCGTCCTCTTTGGCAAGATGGAATTTATCGGATATATCTTTGCCGCTAAATCCATCGCCCGCTATCCTGAGATGAAAGAAGGGAGTCATTTTGCAGAATATTATTTGATTGGAACTCTGACCAGCATTGCTATAGCTTTTTTCGGAGGTCTGTTCTTAAAGTATCTATTAGGATGGTGAAGGGTCTTCTTCGGTACTTTTAGCTTCGAATTCCTATCTACCTGAAGCAGATGCATTCTGCAACTACTGAAGAGGAATTATGGAGGTTCGGAGGAAAAATAAAGCCTATTCTCAAAAAGGAATGGGCTATTTTTTCACTGTGATGTTTTAGGCTTTGCGGTAGCGTAGCGAAGTCAGGTCATATAGAACAAGTCTCAAGTGTATTAGGATTCCGAATTCTGCAATCTGCATTCCGCTCTAGGCTCCACCCTGAGGAGGATTAGGGAATGAGAATGATGGGGATCCTAAAATGAAAGAATTCAAATACGATTCCAGCGTGACAACCTGAAGGATCTTTTTGGACATATGGGTAGATTAAAAAAACTTAAAAACTCAATAACTAGGTTATGCTCCAGGATTCGGACGCAAGGGAAAAGAAATAGCGGTTGGCTAAGCGGAGAAGTTCGCTTGATCATGGAAGAAATAAGAAGAAGGAAAGGCCCAATTACGTTAGAAGCAAGAATTCGAAACCTTGCTCTCCCAAACTTGAAAGCTATAAAGATCATTTCTCTTGGATTCTTAATCTCCATCCCATTATCTTACGGTCTCTGTCTTTGGGATCCAAGGGTATTGAATCTCGGAGATAAGGATCGTGTTTTAGGTGCCTTTACGACAATGTGGCAGGTGCAAGCGAGCATCGCCGCAGTTGCACTTCCGATTTTACTATTCGTAATTGAACTTTCTAAGGACGATAAACAGTCTTCAATGCGAAGCCATGAAGTGCTGATAAGGAAGACGGGCGTTTTTCCTATCATTGTATTCTCTTTAGCAGGCACTTTCCACATAGGGTTGGATATAGCATTTTTCCCGAAGGAATCTGTTTTCCTACTGGATTTTATAGTAGTATTCTTTCTCACTATCATTTTCGCAGTATTCGCGTACCTTTCTGCACTCAAATTATTATTCAGTCCTGTGAGAATGAAAAGAACAGCAATGGCAGTTGCAAAGGAGAAAATGGAAGAAAGTCTCGATGGCTCGATCGAGATCCGCCTTGCGAATGGGCGCCTTTTTGAAAAGCTTGAACAAATGAAAGGTGGATTTTAGATTGGTTGAGCAATTTGAATTTAATGTCACGGACAATAAGGCGGGGTATAAAATTCCCGTTCGAAGATAGTTCAATATACCTAGAGGTCACCTAGGAAAGGTAGGGGTAGGTCTTAAAATCAGACATTCCTTAGAACGGGAGTAGAGGTCATATTGCACAACTCGGAGTCGATTCAAAGCTAAAAACTTTCAACAGAGGTGGAGTCAGGTCTTGCAATCACATATTTCGCAGAACGGCAGCAGAAAACAGATTGCGGAATTTGGAGTCAGTTCAAAGATGGTCCTCCTCCTGCTCTGAGGTTCCGGCGGGCTGCCAAAGCACAAGCCAGGCTAGGTTGAACACAGGAATCGCTACGGGCACGAAATGGGGGACATCACATCCCAGAGGCTATCGTTCGTCGCCGTTTCGATAGAAGTCTGCCAAATTTTCTCCGTTTCTATAAGCCTTTGGGGGACTCATGGACAATCTTTGACAATTCGGGTAATATCCCTAAAATGATTGCCTTTGAGGAGTCAGGGAAGATGGAAGTTCTTGATCCAGATCTTTATAGGGTGTTACTGAAGTATAGGGGTAGCCAATGAAGAAAGTGAAACAATTCTCTCCTGCACCTCTTGCCTATCAAGCCGAGGAAGCCCTCCGGAAGGCTGTGGCTGAGGCTATTGCAGAACATCGGCGGAACGGGGTTCCGATTGCCATCTGGCGCAACGGCAAAGTTGTTCATATCCCTGCCGATCAAATTGAGGTTGGTGAACCTCTGGTTGAGTACACGGTCTCTCGAAAGAAGAGAAAATAGGAGCACGTCATATCTTCCAAAAAACCGGCGCGATCGATAAGAAAGTCGAACGCTACCGGTTGGGGATTGGCAAATCCGGAGTCAGTTCAAGAGTGAAGGTTTCCGGCTGTACTGAAGCTCCGGCGGGTTGGAAAAACCTAAAATAAAACCAGATAAGCTGACTCAATTTGTGAGTCAACTTTTAAGATAAACACACGCACTTCTCATTCTTGATCCTGTCTTTGACCTTTGACTGAAAAATTCAGTCAAACCTCAACCCTGTTGACTCGATGTTTGGGTCAGAAGAATGACCTGGGTCGGGTGTGGCCACGGCGACATTAAATAAATTAACAGATTGACCAAACGGCGGGATTATAGCAGAATGTTTTTGGAGGAAAACCGTGGCGTCTTTGCTGATAAAAGGTGTTCCTCAGGAAGTGCATGAGTGGCTGAAACGAGAAGCAAGAAGAAATCACCGATCCATGTCTCAAGAGGCTATCGTTATTCTTGAGGAAAGGATGCGACGCTTTCAGCCGGTGAGGTTCCCCGCCCTCTTGCGAACTCGGACGCTCCTGACGGAAGAATTTATTGACCAGGTCAAACACGACGGTCGTCCGTAATCGACGCAACTCGAACAAATAATCAGTGCATGAAAACTGCGAGGAGAAAACCTTGGTTCGGGAGAGGCTGAAGAGACTGGCGGCGGATGAGCGATTCATCCCGGGGATTTATAACTATTGTGACCGGTGGTGTGAGCGCTGCCCACAAACGCAGCGTTGTTTGAATTTTTCGATGTCGGAGGAAGAATCTTCGGATCCCGAAACGCGGGATATTCGAAATGAGGCGTTTTGGAAAAAGTTATCGGAGACTCTGCAGGAAGCCATTGAAATGCTGAGAGAGGAGGGAAAGAAAAGGGGGATAGACTTGGATTCCCCGGCTTCGCCGAGCGAGGTTGAAAGCATTCGGAAGAATGACGAGGCTGCGAAGGAGCATGTGATTTCCCGTGCCAGCGGGAGCTATGCCAAAATGGTGGATGATTGGTTCAAAGAAAGAGACGGGCTCTTTTTTGAAATGGCAGCAGGTGCTGCAGATGAAATGGACTTCGCAGAGGCCCTGGAGGTGATCCGCTGGTATCAATACTTTGTTGCTGCTAAAGTCTTTCGAGCCATCCGAGGGATGAAGGAGGAAAAGGAGGAGAGAGATGATGAATTCCCAAGCGATTCGGATGGCTCTGCAAAGATTGCACTGATCGCCATTGACCGCTCGATCGGCGCCTGGGCTGTGATCTCCCATCATGACCATCGCTATGCTGAGGAAGTTCTCAAAATGATCTCCTTTCTCGACTCTTTGCGGCAAGCCGTCGAGCAGACATTCCCCAAAGCAAAATCATTTGTCCGCCCCGGATTCGATAGAATCAATTAGACTGGCCGGTGTCGATCATCTGGAAACATTACGTCGAGAACAAAGTCCTTAAACCCCGCTTCATCCCCTCTTAATTTACTTAAACAGGACTTTCCTGTTTCCCTCTTGGGGTGCGGTGTGACAGCGGCAGCAGTCGTGAGAAAAGAGAAGACAATCTATATCTTAAAATCATCCCTCTCATCTTGACGATGGCGTTCGTAGGAGGGACTTCTTTCGGGCAGACCTTGACGCATTGAAAAACCGTATTGCAGCCCCATACACCCTCATGATCATTCACTGCTTTAAGAATCTCTTCTTCTCTCTTATCCCGGGAATCGGCAAAAAAACGATAAGCTTTTGCGAGCATTGCGGGCCCCAGGAATTGAGGATCTCTGATAAAAGCCGGGCAGGATCCAAAGCAGATTCCACAAAGGATGCACTGAATATAGGGATCGATCTCCTTCCTTTCGCCTTCGGTCATGGGATACTCCATTTGAGGCGAAACAGGTTTCCCATGGAGATACGGTTCGATTTTCCTATAATGGTCGAAGAATACCGACATATCCACGATGAGATCCCGGATCACCGGAAAATGGGGAAGGGGTTCGATGAAAACGGGCTTATCCAAGAGAGCCTCGACATGGGTCCGGCACGCCAGGACCAATTTGCCATTGACCCTCATCGCACAAGAACCGCAGACCGCACCGCGGCATGAATAGCGAAAAGAAAGAGTTCCATCCTGCTCATCCTGAATCCGCAACAAGGCCTCCAGAAGATTCATGTCCTTTCTCGGCTCAACCCGAAAGGTCTCGATCCATTGGGAAGGGGCTTTCTCTTTGTGGAAGCGTCTTATTCTAAGAATAAGTTCTTTGAACTTTGAGCTTTGAACTTTGAACTTCATTTTTCTCAATAGGTTCTCTTTTCCGGATGAAATTTTGTGATGGTTACATCTCGATACGCAAGCCTCGGGCCCTCCGGTGTTCTAAACGCAAGAGTATGCCTGAGCCAGTGCTCATCATCCCGATCAGGATAATCTGTCCGGAAATGGGATCCACGGCTCTCCTTTCGGGCCAGGGCTCCCTCCACGATCACCTCTGCCAATTGGATCATCGCTTCCAATTCCAGATATTTGACAAATTCGTGATTGAAGGCGAGATTCTTCTGTTTCATCCCAACTCTTTTCAGTCTCTCCTTCAACTCCTTCAGCCTTATCCTTGCAGCAAGGAGATCCGGCTCTTTTCGAAAGATTCCAGCCTGAGAGGTCATAAGGGCCCTCATCTCATCCCTCAGCAGAAAAGAGGGCTCTTCTTCCTCTCGTGCGAAAAGTTCTTTCAAGCCTGACTGGAAATCCTCCATTCGATTTTGAAAAACTCCTCTGCTGAAATGTTCCTTATCTTTGATAACACTCTGAACCGCCTTCCTGCCTGCTCTGAAACCAAAGACAAGGGTGTCCAATAAGGAGTTCCCACCTAATCGGTTTGCGCCGTGAACGCTGACACAGGCACACTCCCCTGCGGCAAAGAGCCCGGGGAGAGACGTCTCTCCGTCCAGATTTGTCTTGATCCCTCCCATGGAATAATGCTGGGCCGGTTGAACCGGAATGGGTTCGAAGACGGGATCCACTCCGGCAAAGTCAATGGCGATTTGCCGGATGCCGGGAAGGCGATCCAGGATCTTCTCTTTTCCCAAGTGTCGAAGATCGAGATGGACATATCCTCCTTCAAAACCATATCCCCTGTCGATCTCTGTCTGGATCGCCCTGGCAACGATATCGCGGGGGCCAAGCTCCCAGAGGGCAGGGGCATAGCGTTCCATAAAACGTTCCCCCTTCCCATTGAAGAGGTATCCCCCTTCTCCCCGGGCTGCTTCGGTGATCAGGATATTCGTTCCGAACAGGCTTGTAGGGTGAAATTGAACGAATTCCATGTCCTCGAGGGGAGCTCCTGCCTGGTAAGCCAAGGAGCAACCGCTACCGGTATTGATGACCGCGTTGGTTGACCGGAGATAGATTCGACCATAACCACCCGTTGCAAGTATGACCGCCTTCGCATGAAGGGGAACGATCTCTCCCGCGAAGAAATGGAGCCCGAGGACACCGATGCATCTTCCCTCGTCAACAATGAGAGAAAGGGCATGCCACTCCTCGTAGACCGGGATTCCAAGGCCGGTCACCTGTTCATAAAGAGCGTGGAGGAGGTTGTGGCCGGTGCGATCGGCCGCGTAACAGGTGCGGGGGAAACCGGCGCCGCCAAAAGGTCTCTGGGCTATCTTCCCATCCTCCGTTCGGGAAAATAGGGTTCCCCAGTGCTCCATTTCTATCACTCGATCAACGCTCTCCCGACAGAGAATCTCTACAGCGTCTTGATCGGCAAGATAGTCGCTTCCTTTGACGGTATCAAAGGCATGATTTTCCCAGGAGTCTTTCACCGGAGCCGGGGCATTTCCCAGAGGCGCATTCACCCCTCCTTGAGCGGCAACAGAGTGGGACCGGAGAGGGTGGACTTTGGAAAGGACCGCTACGCTCAAACCGGCTTTTTGTGCCTCGATCGCTGCTCTCAGACCCGCCAGGCCCCCGCCGATAATCAGGATGTCGTGAGAGAGGAGTTCCATTTTGTAAAAGCCCGTCATTCCCGTGAAGACAGGAATCCAGGTGACAGGACGGTCTGGATTCCTGCTTCCGCAGGAATGAAACCCAAGAGGAGATAAATCAAGGACAATCGATCAAAAAAAATAAAAATAGGATAGCACAAACAATCCAATGCTTATCAGGGTGAAAACCCAGAATAGGGCTGTTTCACGTTTGACCATCCCAAGGTCGATCAGAAAGAGTCGAAGCCCGTAGAGGGCATGGAAGATGAAGAGAAAAAGAAGAAGAATATCGAGGGCCCGATTTTGATGAACGCCCGCGAGCCAAGGAATCCCCTCCAGCTTTCCTACGGAGGCATATCCGGAAAGGATTTTTAATCCTACCAAGATGAGAAGAAACGGGCCACTGAATCGTAGGAAATAGTAAGGAAACATTTTCTTAATTGCGGATTTCGGAGTGCGGAATTCGGAATTAAAAATCTATAAAATCACTCCGCATTCCGCAATCTCCACTCCGAACTATTATTGGCCGAGTGTGTTTTTCTGGCGAAGGGGCTTCAACAAAAAGTCCAGGGCATCGAGGATGTTCAATACGACCACATCGGCCTTCTTTATCGCTTCTGCAGAAGCTCCTTCCTTACCGATGACGCAGATGCCGAGGCCGGCTTCTTCGATCATCGGAGCATCGTCTACCCCGTTACCCATGACAACAGTCCGGGCTGAGCCCAATTGCCGGAGTAAGTCCAGTTTCCTTTGGGACGCATCCCCTTCTGCTAAATACAATAGCTCCGCCTTAACTTTTCTCAGGGTTTCTTCCGCGGCCTCTTTCTCTTCTTTGGTCAGGATGTAAATTTTGGTACGTTTGGAGAGAAGATTGATCTTATCCTTTGCTTTTGGGTGGACCCTGCGACCCGAGGCAAGGGTCCCCTCAAAATCGATGAGGATGAAGTCAATCTGTAATGGATCTTGGCCGGGCCTTTGGATGGAGATCATCCCTCGCCTCCAAATCCTCCCATGCCCCCTTTGCTAAAGGGGGGCGAGGGGGGATTATAATAAAGGGAACGCTGCCGCATCACTTCGTATAAAATCATCCCCCCGGATACCGAGGCATTAAAGGAGGAGATCGGTCCCTTCATCGGAATTGAAAAGAGACGATCGCACTTCTTCTTCACCAACGGCCTGATCCCTTTCCCCTCGGCCCCGATGACGATGGCTAAATCAATGGTCAGATCGAGGTCATAAATCGAATCCTTTGCCTCTCCTGAGGCCCCGTAGACCCAAATCCCTTCTCTCTTTAGAGAATCGATCGCAGCTGCGATATTGACCACTCTCGCAATCGGCAGGTGGAGAGAAGCCCCTGCGGATGCCTTGACCACAGACGGAGTGATCCCTACGGCCCTGTCTTTTGGAACAATCATTCCGCGGACCCCGCAGCCCAGAGCGGTGCGAATCAGCGATCCAAAATTTTGGGGGTCCTGGATTCCGTCAAGGATCAGGAAGAAAGCCTTGTTTCCTTCTCCTCTCCCATGAGAAAGGAGGTCTCCGAAATCGGCATAGGAAGTTTCTTTGACGAAGGCGACCACATTCTGATGGAGACCGCCCTTCACCATCTGATGAAGCGTCTCTTTTGTCGTCAAGGTGACAGGGATCTTCCTTCTTTCGGCTTGATCGATGATGGCTTGCAGAGGCCCGTGAGACTCTTGAGTGCCGATCAGGATCTTGTGAAATTGGATGTCAGGTGATTTTAAGGCTTCCTTGACAGGATGAATGCCATAGATGATCTGAGGCATAAATTGATTGGAGATCAGGGTACCCGGAAATCAGCACGCAGAATATCAGGTTATCAGGATATCACGGAAGAAAAAAATCGTTTAGCCTGATGACCTGTTATACGGATAACCACACACGGATACGCTGATGTCCTGATAAGCCCTGTTTCGAATTCTATATCTATGAGATGTCCTCTATGATTTTCTGGACCGCTTCCAAAGGGTCTCTGGCCTCTTTAATAGGCCGGCCGATCACGAGATAGTTCGCCCCCGCCGTAATAGCCTCTTTGGGGGAGAGGGTCCTTTTTTGGTCGTCTTTCTTATCCGAAGGATGACGGATCCCCGGGGTGACGATCAAGAATTTTTCTCCGCATCGCTGCCGAATGATTCCGATCTCCTGAGGAGAAGCCACCACTCCATCCACTCCTGCCTTTAACGACAGAGAGGCGAGGCGGCCCACCTCTTCGACGAGGGGGCCCTGGACTCCCACTTCCTTCAAGGCCTCTTCATCCATGCTGGTCAGGATGGTAACAGCCAGAATCAGGGGTTTTGGAATACCAAGAGCTTTCGCGGCAGCCCTGGTTGCATCCACTGTCCTCTTCATCATTTCAAGTCCGCCCAGGGCATGGAGGTTGAACATGGCCGCCCCCAGTTTGGTCGCCTCCTCTCCGGCCTTGGCGACGGTATTGGGGATGTCATGGAACTTAAGATCGAGAAAGACCTGTTGCCCTTTCTGGCGGATCATATCGACGACCTTCGGGCCTGCATGAGTAAAAAGCTGTTTCCCTACTTTAAATACTCCCACGCGGTCTTTGAGACGGTTGACCCAAAGCTGGGCTTCTCCGAAGTGATCCACATCGAGAGCAAAGATGATCTTATCCTTGGGATCATTCTTAACGGTGCTCATCAATGCCTATCATATAAAGATTGGGAAGAGGCTGTCAATGGATATTTTTGCCTTGCCCACCTTCACTTTTCTAAAAGTTCATATATTTTTGATGCAACGAATAGTCTTGGATCAATTTGGACCATTTGGAGGGCGGAAAATTATGGAACCTAATTGACAAATATCTTGCCATCTGATATGAAAAGCAAGCGTTTCCGGCATGATATTCAATTGATCATAAGTTGGTTTGGGTCGTTACTTAAAGGTTACGAACGATAAAGAATAGCAGCGGAATAAAACCGAGTCAAGAATTTAAGGTGTCATTGTGTTAGCAGAATAGAAATGTCCCCTTAACTGCTTAAGTTAAAATGTCCCCATGGAAC
>JBHGBJ010000071.1:0-22784 GCA_041947025.1 Thermodesulfobacteriota bacterium | reverse complement strand
ACAATAAAAATGAGATTTCCTTTCCGGGAAGCCCCGCCCTGTGGGCGGGGAGCTTCACTCCTCATTTGCCGCAACCATAAAGGTCCAGCAGGGATGTTGGAAAAATTCTACAGCGGTTACCTCTTAAGAGCATTCTACACAAGATGAAACGTCCTCGGAGACCTGATTCGAGAGGTTAGGAAACATGATCCTGCAATTCTTCAACGCTCCGCTTTATAAAATTTTGCCTGCCTGCCGTCAGGCAGGGAAACATTCCTGCTGGACCAGCCATTTCTGTGGTCATAACAAGGGGTCATCCGTTAAAGCCCGAACGGCAGCCTTCACCCGGTCCTCAACCACTTTTCTGATTTCCAGGAGCCTTTTTTCAGTCAAGGCTTCAAATCTGAGCACCAATGCGGGCTGCGTATTGGAAGCCCTGACCAACCCCCATCCATCGTCAAACCGGACCCTGACTCCGTCGACGTCGATAATCGGATAATTCTTTCTTACCTCTTCCTTCACCCGTTCCACGACCTTAAACTTGATCTCCTCCGGACAATCGACCCGAATCTCCGGAGTGATGAATGTCCTCGGGACATCCTCAAGAAGTTGGGATAGGCTTTTCTCCGTTCTTGAGAGGATCTCGATCAGGCGACACGAAGCGTAGATGGCGTCGTCATAACCGAAATATCGGTCTGCGAAAAAGATATGGCCGCTCATCTCTCCGCCGAGAACAGCCTTCTCCTCTTTCATCTTCTCCTTGATCAGGGAATGGCCCGTTTTCCACAGGATCGGCTTTCCGCCGTGTTTTTCGATATCGGCGAACAGATTGAGGGAGCATTTCACCTCGGCAACAAAAGTGGCTCCTATTTGATGTTTCAATATCTCCCTGGCAAACAAGATCATCAGTTGATCACCCCAAATGATCCGGCCCTGATCATCCACCACTCCGATACGATCGGCATCTCCGTCATAGCCGATTCCGACATGGGCGCGGAGTTTCTTCACCCGGTCGATCAGATCTCTTAAATTCTCGGGTATGGTCGGATCAGGAAAATGATTTGGAAATCGGCCGTCGATCCTGCAATAGAGCTCCTCCACCTCGCAGCCTAAGTCCCTGAGGAGGGGACCGGCCACAACTCCTGCCGTCCCATTTCCTGCATCGATCACGACCTTCATGTTCCTTTCGAGGTGAATGTTCTTCTTCATGTAATCCTGATAAGGCTGGATGATCTCACGGTCAGAAAGATTTCCCTTGCCAGCAATAAACTCTCCCTTCTCGGTCAATCGCGCGAGAGCCTGAATCTCTTCTCCAAAGATGGTGCTTTTTCCCACGGACACTTTGAGTCCGTTAAATTCGGGCGGGTTGTGACTTCCGGTTACCATCATCCCGCCATCTTTATCGAGATGAAATATGGAAAAGTAGTAGACCGGTGTCGGACAGAGCCCGATATCGACGATGTCGCATCCGGTGGAGAGCAACCCTTGGATCAGTGCTTCCCCGAAAGGTTTTGAGCTGAGCCTTCCGTCCCTGCCGACCACCAGTCTTAAACGGCCCTGTTTGGCCATATAGGTTCCGAACCCCTGGCCCAATCTCCTGAGGATGTCGGGAGTCAGATCTTTATCGACCACCCCCCGAATGTCATATTCCCGATAAATCTGTGGGTTGATTCTCATTGCCTTCCTCTCATGCGAAGCTTCGCTCCATCGTTCAATCCAGATTATCTCAAGTCCCTCCGATAATCAACCATTTTTATTTTGAGGGCTTATTCGAATTTTGACTTTTAAGGGCTGATGGGATAAATTATTACCGTTTGAAGTGGAGGAATGAGGCGTGGAAATCAAAGCCATTCGCGGTTTCAATGACATCCTTCCCGATGAGATCGGAAAGTGGCAGTTTGTTGAAGACACGGCCCGGGAGGTATTCGAGGGATTTGGTTTCTCAGAGATTCGCATTCCCATCATTGAGCGGACAGAACTTTTTTCCCGAGGCATCGGCGAAGCAACGGACATCGTCGAGAAGGAGATGTATACCTTTACAGACCGGAGCGATAACTCCCTGACCCTTCGACCGGAAGCGACAGCCTCCATGGCCCGGGCCTATTTGGAGCATCAAATCTACTCCTTCGATCCCGTGGCAAAACTCTATTGCATGGGTCCGATGTTTCGTTATGAAAGGCCACAGAAAGGCCGGTACCGCCAGTTCTATCAGATCGATGCGGAGGTCTTTGGTGTCGAAAACCCAATGGTGGACGCAGAGATCATTCTCATGCTGATCCATTTTCTGAGAAGGGTAGGGCTTGAAAAGCTTGAGCTCCAGATCAATTCCTTGGGCCATCGGGCCTGCCGACCGCAGTACCGGGAAGAGCTGAAGAAGTTCCTGGAAAAGAAGTCGTTTCAGCTCTGTGAAGACTGTCAAAGAAGACTTCACACCAATCCCCTGCGCATCTTCGATTGCAAGGTGGAAACCTGCCAGCAAGCGATTGCCGATGCCCCTCAGGTGATGGATTACATCTGCGATGGATGCCGGAGGCACTTCGATAAAGTGAAAGAGTGCCTTGGAACGGCGGGACTTGATTTTGTTCTTAACGGTAGGTTGGTGAGAGGATTGGACTATTATACGAGGACCGCCTTTGAGGTGGTTTCGTACCAACTGGGTTCCCAGAACGCGGTGACTGGCGGAGGCCGTTATGACAATCTCTTTCAAGAGATCGGGGGGCCCGATATTCCGGGAATCGGTTTCGCTATCGGGATGGAGAGATTGGTTTCATTATTGCCGAAGGAGAAGGAATTTATCCGACATCCTGACGTCTTTGTTGCTGCCCTGGGTGAAGGGACCCATCGGGAGGTTTTTCAATTGATCAATCGGCTCCATCTCGAAGGGATCCGGGCTGAACTGGACTACGAAGGGAAGAGCCTGAAGAGCCAGATGCGAAGGGCCGATAAACTGAAGACCCGGTTTGTCCTGATTCTGGGAGAGGAGGAATTGAAGCGGGGGAAGGTGGCCCTTCGAAATATGGAAACCAAGTCCCAGGAAGAAATCCCGATGGAAAGAATTGTGGAAATCATCCGGTCGAAGATTTCTGGTTGATTAATGGCTTATTTGGTGCTATGATGATTTTCGAATTTAGACTTGAACTCCGAGCTGAAAGACTGGGGGATCGTTCAATGGTAGGACAACGGACTCTGACTCCGTGAATAGGGGTTCGACTCCCTTTCCCCCAGCCAAATGATTTTAAGCCCTTAGATAGATAGCCTCTAAGGGCTTTTCTTTTTTTTATCTTTAAATATCAATTGGTTATCCTCAATCAAAATTCCTTTGTTTTTCTCTTGACAAGAATTCTGCCCCCTTTTATAATTACTTTGTAGCTGTAATATAATTAATAAATAATTATTTCATTCTTGTTGGATTTTGGTCTTGACAACATTTCTATGCTCTATTATAAATACGTTGTCATTGTGAAATAGTTAACTTGTAATCATTAAGAACTCCAATGGATGATATGATCGAAAGAAAAGGACCTAAAGTTGATCTCCTGCCTCCGATAAGTATACAAAACAAGTCTAAATTTGAGGTCTACGGCGAGGAGATGATCGAGAAGGAAGTAAAACAGAGTGGAAATAGCGGCCGGGTCTATCTTCCTCCGGAATGGGTAGGGAAGCTTGTCAAGATCATTCGGATTGACTGAGAGGATAATGGAAAAAGGGATTAAAATCCGAAAGATTCGTGCTAAAGATGTCTCTGAGATTGTTGCCATCCAGGAATCCATATTGCAGAAGAAAGTATCGAAGAAGTGGATCCAAATGGTAGTGGCTCATCTTAAGAAACAAGAAGGAGTAGGGTTTGTTGCTTTAAAGGATGGTCAAGGGGCGGGTTTCATCATTGGAGAGATTAAAGGAGAAGGTTTTGGCCTGGAGCACAGCGGGTGGATCGAGGTCGTAGGAGTTCATCCGCGGCAGATGGGAGTTGGAATTGGCCGGATCTTGGCCGAGAAACTCTTTTCATTCTTTAAGAAGGAAGGGGTCCGGGATATCCATACCGCGGTGCGCTGGGATGCCGGTGACATGCTTTCCTTCTTCAAAGCGATTGGCTTCGACCGTTCACCGTTTATCAATCTGAGGAAACATTTGGACTGAAGCTTTCATACAGAGGGGTTAAAAAATGAGGTACTCCGAAACAGGATACAATTTAGAAATCGATCTATCCCGAGGAAACATTGAGAGGGTGGCAACCGATCCCAAATTAGCCGAGCTTCATCTTGGCGGGCTGGGGACAAACGCCAAGATACTATGGGACAGGGTTCCTCCTGAGACGGAGCCCTTGTCTCCTGACAATCTCCTCATTTTCAGTACCGGCCTTTTGGGTGGCACACCTGCTCCCGGTGCGAATCGCACCATCGTAACCACTTATTCTCCTCAGACTTTGTTGATGGGATATTCCATGATGGGGGGGTTCTGGGCACCAGAGCTGAAGTATGCCGGTTACGATAAAGTCATCTTGCGCGGCAAGTCCCCGGATCTGGTCTATATATGGATCAACAATGACAAAGTGGAGATACGGGATGCCTCTCATTTGCGCGGTAAAGGCGCTGTTGAGACTCAAGAACTGATTCGACAGGAGTTGAAGGAGCCGAAAGCCCAGGTGGCTGCGATCGGCCTGGCCGGTGAAAACAGGGTCTATATGGCCTCCATCGAGCAGGGCCGCTCCAGTGCCAGCCGGCTCGGAATCGGCGCCGTGATGGGAAGCAAAGGGGTCAAGGCGATCGCTGTTCGCGGGACAAAGGACATCAATCTTGCCCGACCGGCTGAATTTATCGGGCTCTGTAACGACGTGCTGAGCTATATCAAATTCCGGAACGAGAATCCGGTCCCGAACGTCATGACCATTTTACAGGGGCTTGGGTCGCCTCAAGAGATGCTGCACACGGATGAGAAGTGGCACACCGAAAACTTCATGTGGGGAAATGCCCGCGTTCGAAGAAAAGACTTCTGGAACAAGGAAATTGAAGAGAGATGGAAGAGTGTTCAACTCAATGTGCGGACGCGGCTGATCAGTTGCTATAACTGCCCGATTAAATGCGGGGCGATCATCTCCGTTCCCGGACTTTCGACCTACATGATGAAATGCTTCTCGAAACTGACCTATGCCATGGCAGCCTTTGTGGACGACCTCGATTTTGGGTTTCGAATCGCTCAACGGGCCAGCGAGTATGGAGTGGACGGGTTTTCGACCCCGCAGATTATGGCCTTCGCCTTTGAGCTGAAAGAGGCGGGCATTTTGACGGACGCGGACTTTGAAGGATGCCCCTCCGATAACGAAGGAAGATTCTTCTGGTTGCTTGATCGAATTGTCCGGCGGGAAGGGATCGGAGACATCCTGGCCAATGGCACTTATTGGGCGGCCAAACAGATCGGCAAGGGCGCAGAAGCATTCGATCATAATACGATTAAGAAACATGAGCAGCTTCCTCTCAAGCTTGGAATGCTCAATCCGGTTTATTTCCTGATGTATGCCACCGGCGAGAAGGCAAACATTACCCAGATTGAAGGGCAATTCCCCCAGGCGCCTTTTATGACCATGGAGGAGAGGCAAGAATTTGTAAGGGATTGGATCCAGGTTCCCGAGGAAAAATTCAAACAATATGTCCTGGACTGGGAACCTCGCGGAGAACGATCCAATCCGTATTACCCGACGGTTGACATGTCCGTGGACATTGTGGACTGGCAAGAGATGATGCACTACATTGATGACGCTCTCGGGGTCTGCGCCGGCCTGTCGTCCTTCCCCCTGAAACCCCCCTATCATATACACAATTACCCGCATATCATCTCCGCCGCGGCCGGAATCGATATGGATGAAGAAGGGCTCAAGCGAGTCTACAGGAGAAACCGGAATCTGGTCCGGTCTGTCAATGTGAGAAGAGGCCTGCGCAGAGCGGATGAGAAGCCGCCGGAGGATCATTGGAAGAAGAGATTCCCGGAGCTCGAAGCAAAGCTCTTGGACGCCTATTACAAATTCAAGGGATGGGATAAAGACGGTATTCCGACGAAAGAATCTCTGCAGGGATTGGAGTTGGGTTACATCGCCGAAGACTTCGAACAGAGAGGGATCATAAAAAATGGCTAAAGTGAAGAAGAAGATCAAGAGAATCAAGGTCGACGTGGATAAATGCAATGGTTGCCGGGCATGCGAGGTCATCTGCTCCGCCTTTCATGCTGCGCCGAAATACAGCAGCAATAATCCGGCGAGGTCGCGCATCCGGCTGATTCGCGACCCGCTGAGGGACGTCTATGTTCCTGTGTACGCGGGGGAGTATACCGCAGCCGAATGCATGGGCCGGGACCAATACGTGATTGACGGAAAGCAATACGATGAGTGCGGCTTCTGCAGGGCTTCCTGCCCCTCCAGGGACGCTTTTAAAGAACCCGATTCCGGCCTTCCTCTCAAGTGCGATATGTGTGAAGACGATCCGCCGCAAGAAAAGCCCCTGTGCGTTCAGTGGTGCATTAATGATGCCCTGACTTACGAAGAAAGGGAAGAGGAAGTTGAAGAAGAGACGAAGCCGGAGGACGTGGAGATCGGATTGGGGGCAATGGTCGATAAGTACGGATTGCAGAAGGTATTAGATACCGTTACCCGAATGGCAAAGAAGGAATAAAGTAACCCCTCCCTGCCTGCCGGCAGGCAGGCCTTCCTCCCCCTAAATGAAGGGGAGGCGAGGCGGGGTTATTCACGAAAGAAGAGGATTGGAAAAGACGATGGAGACCATACCCCTGACTCCCTTTAAAGTGGTGATCGATGGCATCAAAGAGGCAGGTGGAGAGGCCGATAAATTCTGCTATCAATGCGGAAAATGCGAGACGGTCTGTCCATGGAATCGTGTCAGAAAATTTTTTGTTCGCAGAATGATCAACCAGGCAAAATTCGGCGTGGTTCCTTTTGAATCCGAAGACCTATGGCTATGCGCCACGTGCCGTAATTGCGTTCAGCGGTGCCCCAGAGGCGTGGAAATCATCGACGTGATGCGGGCCATGCGCAGGATCATGGTGCCGGACGGCGTCGTTCCTGCGAGTATTCCCAATCTTCGGAGCGTCATGACAAACATTGCCAGTGTGGGGAACCCCTGGGGACAAGATCCGGAGGTCCGGGCAAATTGGGCCAAGGATCTGTCTGTAAAGGAGTTCACCGAGGGGACGGAAAATTTGTATTTTCCGTGCTGCTACCCCAGCTATGACCCGAGATTGAAGAAAGTCTCTCAAGCCACGGCCCATGTTTTCAATCAGTCAGGGGTGGATTTCGGGATCCTCGGTTCCAAGGAGAATTGTTGCGGTGAGAGCGTACGGAAAGCGGGCAATGAGGCGTTATTCAAACGTTTGGCCAGGGAAAACATCAAGACGTTTGTCGACAACGGAGTGAAGAGAATCGTTGCTTCTTCCCCTCATTGCTTCCATACCTTCAAGAACGAATATCCCGAATTTAAGGTGAACTTCGAGGTGGTCCATACCTCCCAATTTTTGTTCAAGCTGATCAACGAGGGAAGGCTCAAGTTCACCAAGGAGTATGGAAAGAAGGTGACGTATCACGACCCGTGTTATCTGGGTCGGCATAATGGGATCTTTGACGAGCCCCGGGAGGTCTTGAAGAAGATACCCGGATTGGAACTGATTGAGATGGCTGAATGCCGGGAAAATAGCCTCTGTTGCGGAATGGGAGGAGGCAGGGTCTGGATGGAGACCGCAAAGGGTGAGAGATTCTCCGACCTCAGACTGGAGCAAGCGATCGGGGTTGGAGCTGAGGTGCTGGTCACTTCCTGCCCGTATTGCATCGCTCAATTCGAGGACAGTAGGTTGACCCGGAAGGACAGTGAAGCCATACAGATAAAGGACATCACGGAGATTGTCCAGGAAGTGATTTAACTCCTCCCTGCCTGCCGGCAGGCCTTCCTCCCCTTGATTTAAGAGGAGATGAGGTGGGGGTTAGAAATGATGAGAGGACAGAGCGAAGTGGAAAAAACATTAGAGATCATTGAAACCCAGATTGGTAAAAGTCTCGCGGACAGTATTTGCAGAACTTACGGAGACAGCCGTTTCGGAGACGTCATGGTTGTGGGCGGAGGGGTCAGCGGTGTTCAGGCCTCTCTGGATCTTGCCACTGCGGGTTTTAAGGTTTATCTGGTCGACAAGGCACCTGCCATTGGCGGCCATATGGCCCAGCTTGACAAGACCTTTCCCACGAATGACTGCTCCATCTGAATACTCGCACCCAAACTGGTCGAGGTCGGCCGGCATCCCAACATCGAAGTTCTGACGTATACTGAAGTTGATCGTGTGGAAGGAGAAGCAGGTAACTTCAAGGTTAAGCTGATCCGGAAGCCCAGGTATATCCTGGAGGACAAATGCACGGGTTGTACGACGTGTGTCGAATACTGCCCGGTCAAATACCCGGATCAATTCAATCAGGAAATCTCGAAGAATAAAGCCGTCCATATCTATTTCGCTCAGGCCATTCCCCTGATCACGTATATCGACGAAAGCTGCCTTTACCTGAAGGAGAAGAAGTGTCGCATTTGCGAAGCCGTCTGCAGGAATAAGGCCATCGATTTTGATCAAACGGCGGAGGAGGTGGAAGTAAAGGTGGGGGCGGTCATTCTGGCCCCCGGGATCGAGGCCTTTGATCCGAAGGCGGGGAATGAATACGGCTACGAAAAGTATGAGAACGTGGTCACCAGCATGGACTATGAGCGGCTGTTGTGTGCCACCGGGCCGTACGAAGGCGAGATCCTGCGAGCTTCCGATAAGAAGCATCCCCACAAACTCGCCTGGATTCAATGCATCGGTTCCAGACAGGTGAACCCCCCGTTTGAGGGCGGGAACAGCTATTGTTCGGCGGTCTGCTGCACCTATACCCAGAAACAGGTGATTTTGACAAAGGACCATGACGCAGAGGCAGAGTGCACGATCTTCCATAACGATATTCGTTCCTATGGAAAGGATTTTGAGCGATTCTTCCAGAGAACAGAGAAGCTTCCCGGAATTCGATTCATCAGAAGCTACACATCCATCGTCAGAGAGGACCCGAAAACGAAGAATCTCACCGTACGGTATTCGACGCCGGAGGATGGAGTCAAAGAGGAAGAATTCGATATGGTGGTCTTATCCGTCGGATTGAACCCGCCGGCTGATGCGAAGGGGCTGGCAAGCAAGTTCGGCCTCGAGCTCAATTCTCACGGATTCTGCAAGGCCAATCTCACGAATCCCATGGAGACCTCTCGGCCGGGAGTTTTTATCAGCGGGGCCTTCCAGGGGCCTATCGATATCCCCGAATCGGTTTTCAGCGCCAGCGGGGCCGGTTCCCAATGTGCCGAACTCCTGGACTACCGGCGCGGGAAACTGACCAAAGAGAGGATCTATCCGCCGGAAAGGGACGTCTCCCAAGAGGAGCCGAGGATAGGGGTCTTTGTGTGTCATTGCGGGGCGAATATCGGAAGGGTGGTCAATGTTCCTGAAACAGTTGAGTACTGCAAAACCTTACCCAATGTGGTCTACGCTCAGGAGCAGCTCTTTTCATGTGCGGCGAATTGTGCCAAAGAGATCACAGATATGACGAAGGAAAAGGGGCTGAATCGGGTGATTGTCGCTGCCTGCAGCCCCAGGACCCTTGAACCCTTATTCCGGGACACCGTTCGGGAGGCGGGGCTCAATCAGTATTACTATGAAATGGCTAATATCAGAGAGCATAACTCCTGGGTCCACTCGAAGGAGAAGGAGGAAGCCACCGAGAAGGCGAAGGATATCATCCGGATGTCGGTCGCGCGGTCCTGGCATTTGGAGCCGTTAAAGGAGTTTGATCTTCCGGTCAATAAGGCAGCCCTCGTGGTGGGTGGAGGTATCGCCGGCATGACTTGTGCTCTCTCCATAGCCAACCAGGGACATGAGGTTCACCTGGTGGAGAAGGATAAAGACCTCGGGGGAATGGCGCGAAAAATTCATACCACCCTGGAAGGGATGGATGTTCAGGCCTATTTGCGCGGTCTCATGAGAAAGGTGTATGAACACCCCCTCATCCATGTCTATACGGATGCGACGATCACGGCGGCTACCGGCTATGTCGGGAATTTCGTGACCACGGTGAAGTCTGAAAGAGGGGTCGCAGAGATCAAACACGGTGCGGCCGTCATCGCCATAGGGGCGGATGTATCGAAGCCGGCCGAATACCTCTATGGAGAAGATGTCAGGGTCATGACCCATCTTGAGCTGGAGGAGCAGATCAACAAGGGAGACGAAAAGGTCCTCCGTGCGGAAAGCCTCGTGATGATCCAATGCGTCGGATGCCGGAATGAAGAGAGAAATTACTGCAGCCGGATCTGCTGCAGCGAGTCTGTCAAGAACGCATTGAAGCTCAAGGAGATAAACCCAAAGATGGATATCACCATTCTCTTCCGGGATATGAGAACTTATGGTTTCAGCGAGGATTATTACAGGGCAGCGGCAGATAAGGATGTAAGGTTTATCCGCTATGAGCCGGAGGATAAGCCTCAGGTGGAAGCGGGCGAGTCGGAAGACGGGCGACCCGTTCTGAAAGTAACCGCGACAGATTATATTTTGGGGAACAAGCTTGAAATCGATGCCGATATCGTTGCTTTGGCTGCTGCCATTATTCCCTCCCCGGGAGGCAAGGAGGTCTCCCAATTATTCACGTTGCCCCTGGGTCAGGATGGTTTCTTCCAGGAAGCTCATGTCAAATTGAGACCTGTGGAGTTTGCCGCGGACGGGGTTTATCTCTGTGGAATGGCTCACTATCCTAAGCTCATACGGGAAGCGGTTAACCAGGCTTACGGCGCCGCGGGCCGGGTCTTAACGCTCCTCTCCCATGATACGGTGGTTGCCTCCGGCTCTGTTTGCGAGGTGAATGAAAAGAAGTGTATGGGGTGCGGGGCCTGTGTGTCGGTTTGTACGTATGGTGCCGTAGAGCTTCGTGAGACGCGACAGGGGAAGAAGGCTGTCGTGAATCCTGTCCTCTGTAAAGGGGACGGCCTCTGTAACGCAAAGTGCCCCACAGGGGCGATTCAACTGAAGCACTTTACCGATGAAGAGGTCTTCGCCGAAATTGACGCGGCAGCAGGAAAGGCATAGAGGATAACGAAGTACACAAATGACAGCGAATTACGCGAATGAAGAGGGATAGAATATTCGTGTCATTCGTTGCCATTCGGGGCATTCGAGTTATCAAGGAGAACGAATGATTGCAGCAATCAAATTTAAGCCGAGAATATTGGGTTTTGTGTGCCATTGGTGAGCATACGGCGCTGCTGACATGGCTGGAGTTTCCAGACTACAATACACGTCCGAGACGAGGCTGATACGCGTCATGTGTTCCGGCAGGGTCGACCTGGAATTTGTCCTCCGGGCTTTCTCGAACGGAATGGATGGGGTGTTCATTGGTGGTTGCCGTTTAAATGAGTGTAATTATATTACTCATGGAAATTACCATGCGCTCAACATGGTGCTGCTATGTAAAAGAATCATGGAACACGTCGGCCTGAACCCGGAGAGGTTAAGGATCGCATTTATGTCTTCTGCCGAAGGCATCATCTTTGCCGAAGTGATGAGTGAGTTTGGCAAGAAGGTGAGTCAGATGGGACCTCTCGGAAAAGCCGAAGGCATCGACCCAGGGGAATTGAAGTCCAAGCTTGCAGGAATTACAAAGCTCGTCCCGTACATTAAGGTGGTGAAGAATGAGAAGCTTGGTTCCCGGCTTAAGAAGCCGGAAGAATATGATCAGCTTTTCACCAAAGAGGAGATCGACCAGTTACTGAGCGAAGTGCTCTCGTACTATATCGATCCTGAGAAATGCCAGGCCTGTATGACTTGCGCGAGGAGATGCCCTGTAGAGGCGATCATCAGTGCCAAGAACCAGGTCCACGTGATTGAACAGGAGAAATGCATCAAATGCGGCACCTGCTTTGAAGTCTGTCCTCCTAAATTTCGCGCGGTGACGAAGATCTCCGGAGGGCCTGTTCCGCCTCCTCTTCCTGAAGAAAAAAGGGCGATCGTCAGAAAGGGCAAGGAGAAATAGAGAAACAAATTACGAAAGTGACACGAATAGACCAAAAAGGAAGCGTATCAGCACATCAGGGGATCAGTGGGACCTGCGAGCAGGTATCGGCCATCAGGGTATCCGATTAAACCTGCCCCTAAGGGGCGGTCCTTCAGGGACTGATGTCCTGGTAACCTGATCATCTGCCGACGGATATGCTGGTATCCTGGTAAAACCGTTTTTCGTAAGTCCATTTGAGGAGGGCTCCCTTTGGCATCCCGAGAGGTATTCTGGAACATATCGTACAGCTACTTGGTCTACATCCTGGCAGCGATTGCCGTGGCGATCTGGGTGTCCGGCCTCTACCGGCGCTATAAGCTATGGCGCATCGGAAAACCGGATGACTGCTCTAAGGATATCGGCAAACGAATCGGGGTTTTCATCCGCACCACCATTGTGGATGTTCTATTCCACCGGCGCTTTCTTCGCGATCCCTACCCCGGGATCATGCACCTCGTCATCTTCTGGGGTTTTGTCATACTCCTTCTGGCTTCGGCTGTTGATGCGGTAAGCCATTACAGCGGTCTTCACATAACGGGAATCCCCTACCTGTGGTTCTCGCTCATCGTTGATATCGGCGGCATTCTGGCTCTTATCGGGATCATCATGGCCGCCTGCCGGCGCTACATCTGGAAACCCCAGAGGCTGAATACCATCCTCGACGATCACATCGGTCTGGCGTTGATCGCGGCGATCCTTGTCACCGGTTACATGGTCGAAGGGCTCCGGCAGGCCGCGACGGAGGTCAATGCTCATCCTGACTGGGCCGTATGGTCCCCGGCCGGGCTGGTCTTCGCCAAGGCTTTTGCCGGCATGAGCCAGGGCTCACTCCTCTTCTGGCATAGGTTCCTGTGGTGGTCCCATTCGGCGCTGACCATCGGTGCCATCATTTATGTCGCTCTGGTCTTCTCCAAGTTACAGCATGTGATCGTCTCCCCGTTGAATATCTTTTTCCGTTCCCTGGGGCCGGTAGGATCCCCTTCTCCCATTGACATCGAGAAGGCTGAGACGGAGCCCCTGGGTGTCGGGGAGATTAAGGATTTCACCTGGAAGCAGATCCTCGACCTGGACGCCTGCACCAACTGTGGCCGCTGCCAGGATGCCTGCCCGGCATGGGCAACCGGCAAGCCCCTTTCGCCGAGGAAAGTGGTGCAGGACCTCAAAGTCCACATGCTCAAAGCAGCCGGCAACCCGGCCAATCCATCCGAGACCCCTCCAAGCCTGGTGGGCGAGGCGCCCAGCGAAGCGGAAATCTGGGCATGCACCACCTGCGGCGCTTGCCAGGAGACATGCCCCGTCTATGTGGAGCACATCGTTAAGATCATTGACATCAGGCGTAATCTGGTGATGGCCCAAAGCAAGATGCCGGAAACGGCCCAGATCATGCTCAGAAACATGCAGTCAAGGGGCCATCCCTGGGCCGGACTCCAGTCGCTGAGACTGAGGGGGGACTGGACAAGCGGTCTAGAGCTCAATCTATTGGCTGAAGGCAGTAGCGCGAATACCCTGTTCTGGGTGGGTTGCACCGGGGCTCTTGCCGAGCGTAATGTCGCAGCCACTCTTTCCATGACGAGGGTGCTGAAAGCGGCCGGAGTCGATTTCGCAGTGTTGGGCGAAGCCGAAACCTGTTGCGGCGACCCGGCTCGAAGAGCGGGCTATGAGTTCCAGTTCCAGATGATGGCGGAGCAAAATATTGAGGTTTTTAAAAGCTACGGCATTAAAGAGATCATTACCACCTGTCCACACTGCTATAATACGATTAAGAACGAGTACCCCCGCTACGGCGGCAGTTTCAAGGTGGTTCACTACACTCAACTGATCGCTGATTTGATCCTGCAGGGCAGACTGAAGGTTACGCAAGAGCTCAATTCGAAGCTCACCTTTCACGACCCCTGCTATTTGGGCCGCTATAATGGAGTCTATCAGGAGCCGCGCCAGATATTGCAGGCGATTCCCAAGGCGAAGCTGGAAGAAATGAGGCGCTCGCGAAACACGGGCTTTTGCTGCGGCGGCGGCGGCGGGCACATGTGGATAGAAGAACAGCCCGGTACGACAAAGATTAATCAGATGCGTACGGAAGACGTACTCAAGACCGGTGCGGATACGGTGGTCACTGCCTGTCCTTATTGTTTGCAGATGTTCGAAGAGAGCATCGAACATAAAGGGATTAAGGACTTGTTGAAGGCAAGAGACCTGATCGAAGTCGTTGAAGCATCGTTGAAACAATGAGAATGGCGCGAATAGATTCAAGAAGCGTATCAGCACGTCAGAGGATCAGTGGGACCTGCGAGCGGGTGTCAGCGATCAGGACAGATTAAACCTGATGTTCTGATAACCTGATCATCTGCCGACTGATCCACTGATATTCTGATATACATGCTTCCATTCGTGAGATTCGTGGTTTTCATCATTCGTGAGGTGCCCTCTGGGCATGAGGAGAGGAGTGGCGTATGAATATTATCGTTTGTGTTAAACAGGTACCGGATCCCGAGATACCGCCGGCCAAATTCAAGATTGACCCCCAGACGAAGAAGGTTATTCCTCCCGCCGGAGTGCCGCCCGTGATCAGCGTATATGATGAACGGGCCGTTGAGGCGGCATGCAGGCTCAAGGACAAGCACAAAGGGAAGATCACCGTGATCAGCCTGGGGACGGGAAAGGTTGCCGACGTGATCAAGCACACCATATCGATGGGGGCCGATGATGGTTACGTTCTCCAGGACCCGGCCTTCGAAAACCTGGATAGCTTCGGCACGGCTTACGTCCTGAGCAAAGCGATCCAGAAGATCGGCGCCTATGATCTGGTCCTCTGTGGCCGACAGGCTGCTGATTGGGGTGCAGGTCAGGTTGGCTCCATTCTGGCCGAAATACTCGGCATCCCTGTAGTAACCCTCGCCTGCGATATCGAGGCAGTGGACAAGAAACTCAAGGTAAAGAGGATCGTAAAAGACGGCTTTGAATTACTGGAAGCCCCTATGCCGAGCCTGATTACCGTCAGCAGTGAGCTGGGTATGCCTCGCCTTCCCGCTGGAATGCGCATCATGATTGCTGCTCGAAAGCAGATTCCGGTCTGGAAGGCGCAGGATATCGGCGCGGAACCGGACAAAGCAAAGGCCCACACCGAGATCACGGGTCTCTCTGTGCCGACCCGGAAAACCGAGTGCGAGATGGTGGCCGGGGCGAACCCTGCTGAGGCTGCCGCCAATCTTGCGTCAAAGATTGCGAAGCTGATCTGATTGTATACAAGACCCTATGAGTCTTGTTGGTTCGTCATTCCGGGCTTGACCCGGAATTCAGTGTTGCCTGGATTCCCGCTTTCGCGGGAATGACTTAATTAGTGACGTTATACATAAATTGAATGGGGAGGACGTTCAATGGCCAATGAAAAGGGTGTTTTGGTTTGTGGTGAGATCGCCGAAGGAAAACTCGCGCCGATCACGATAGAGCTCCTCGGAGCCGGAAGAAAGATCGCCAATGAGCTGGGAGAGGAGTTAAGTGTTCTGTTGATGGGCAGCAAGGCAGAGGGCCCGGGTAAGGAGGCAATCGCTTACGGCGCTGACATCGTCTATGTTGCCGGAGACAGTCTCCTGGATGAGTATAACTCCGATGCCTACACTCAGGTAGCGGCTAATCTTTGCCGTAAAGCCCTTCCTTCCGTTGTGCTTCTTGGCCATACGGATATCGGTTGCGATTTAGCTCCGCGACTGAACGGCCGCTTGGGGGGCGGGCTTGCGATGGATTGTCTGGCCCTGTCCGTCGACCCGGCCGCCAAGCTTCTGGTCTCGACCAGACCTGTCTTTGGTGGCAACGCCCACGCCCAGATGGTCTCAAAGTCTGCCCGGCCCCAGATGGCTACGGTAAGGCTGAAAATCGTTCCGCCAGCCGAGCGCAATGACTCCCGGCAAGGTAAGGTTGTTCCCGTGGAAGACAAGCTCGACGCTTCGGCCCTCAAAGTCAGGGTTGTCGATCGGATCAAGGAAGAGGTGGAAGGGGTGAAGCTGGAGGATGCCGAAGTAGTGGTCAGCGGCGGCCGCGGCATGGGCAGCGCTCAAAACTTCGAAATGCTGAAGGAGCTTGCCCGGGTTCTGGGTGGCGCTGTGGGTGCGACGAGACCTGCGTGCGACGAGGGTTGGGCACCGGCAAGGCTCCAGGTGGGCCAGAGCGGAAAGGTGGTTAGCCCTAAGGTCTACATCGCCGTGGCCATCTCTGGCGCCATGTCGCATATCGCTGGCTGCATGGGATCAAAAGTCATTGTGGGCATCAATAAGGATAAGGAGGCCAATATCTTCAACGTGGCCCACTTCGGCATCGTCGCGGATTATAAGGAAGTCTTGCCTACTCTGATCGCCAAATTAAAGGAGCTGAAATCAAAATAAACCTTCGAAACGAGGTGGCTCATAAAGGGAGCCCGCGGGCTCCCTTTATTGTTTGATGGCTGACAGCCCCTGGATGATGCAGGGAGCGAAATCCCTCGTAAAACTCAGGCCTTCGCAAGGTTTCCTTCGAGCTTTTCCAGCATTTCAGCCCAGCCCTGCTCGCACATATCCCGCTCCGAGGCCGGGGCAGATCCTACGGAGTGCTGCACTGTGAGGTTCGTCTTGCCTCGATCTTCGGCGAACGTTACCGTCACCAGCGTTTCCTGCGGCCAGTCTGGACTCAACCCGTAATAGGTAGCCGGGACCGGATTTCCCTTCTGATCCACAAAGAAGTCCGTGTAGATGATCCGCTCAGACTCTACGATTTCGCGATAGACACTCTTGCCGCAAAAGTCTTGGCCTTGAGGCGATCGCATGCAGTAGTGAAAGACGCCTTCCGGACGCAGATCGATCTTGCAGAAGGGTGTCGTAAAGTCTTTCGGCCCCCACCAGCGCATCAGGTGCTCACAATCTGTCCATGCCTTGAACACGGTCTCCCGGGGGGCATCAAATTCCCTTGTGATCAAGATCTCTTGCTTCCCGGGTTCTGCTGTAATTCTTGTTCCATGAACCTTTGCCATTAGCCTCACCTCCCTTGATGGCAGCAATTCCCTAATGACTCAAGCCCCGCGAGATGGCTGGAGCATGCTTACTCGATTGCCTTCTGTGTCAACGAATGCGACATACGATCCAACACCAGGTATATCCATCGGCTCTCCAAGGACTTTCCCACCCGCTTCTTCCACGCTCTTCATGTGGTCCTTAATATCTTCGACGGCAATCACCACGGAAGGATATTGCGCGGGTTTTTCGTGCGATTTAGTGAAAAAGCCGCCATTGATGGCACCCGGATTCTTCGGACGACCCGTTTCGTCACGCTCCGTCGTCGTGGCGAGAACATAGTCGCCCATTTCCGGGCCTAGCATCTCTGTCTTCCAGCCAAACACCCTTGTATAGAATTCCGCCATGCGTTTTCGATCTTCCGCCGGCATCTCGAAATGAACAACCGGGTCCATATTGGTATGTTTTTTTGCCATGGTAGTACCCTCATTTAATCCTCACTGGCTATAAGCATAGATTTTATCTTAATAAAAACGTAATCCCTCTTTCCTCATTGTCAAGGAGCCTATTAGATCCCTGACCTTCATCCGAAAAATACAGGGTTTCTTTGATCAAAATACATACTTTGCCTGATATACCTTTGGACCGCTTCCGTAGATGATAGAGTAGTCGTATTCATCTTGATGGGAAGGAGGCAACAATGGCAAGACTCAGTTTCGCCGCTGATATTCGACCGCTCTTTACCGCTTATGACATCGAAAACATGAAACCTATGGGGATTGATCTCTCATCCTACGAAAATGTAAAAGAAAAGGCTCAATCCATATATGCCCGGGTTTCCGCAAAAGATATGCCGTGCGTCGGGCCGTGGAGCGATCAGTCTATTGAAAAATTCAAGGAGTGGATGGAGAGCGGGATGAAACCGTAGATTGCAGATCTGAGCAGAGGCTAAGCTTCAAGCAGCATTCTCGATCTGGATTATTTCAAGCGGAAGGGGGGTGAGCTGGATGACAATCAAGAAAGTGGCTAAGAGGTTTTCCGCAATGTGCAAGTGTAAGGCTTCCTGCTGAGTCTGGCGAGAGAAAGCAAGCAGGAGAGCGAGAGGACAACTGAGTTTGGTCGAATAATAGGTTAGGGAGGTGTCTTGATACCCTGAGCCGTGCCGGTGGTGGCGCAGACCTGCAATCTCTGTCCACAAGATATCGGGGTCGCGAGCTTGATTTTCTTTCGGGATTCGGGTAGCCGCTTCTCCGATAATTTCAAGTAGTGGCACCAAGGCGGTTTTTGGCTTAACAAGCAGAAATTACAGGGTTGAGAATATCTTTAAATCGCTTCAACTAAAGGGAAGGGGGGCATCGGTGCGTTTTGGAAAGATGATCAAGATATGTTTCGGCGACATCGATAATGCTGGAATTGTTTATTACCCTCGTTTCATGCATTACTTTCACCTGGCGATGGAAGAATTTTTCAGCAACGAATTGGGAATCGATTATGCGGAGGTTCTACACAAGCGAAACCTTTCCTTACCAACCGTCCACCTTCAAGCCGACTTCCGGCGAAGATTGCGGTACGGCGATCAGATCAACATCGAAATCAAGATCATTGAGGTAGGACGTACTTCCATCACCTGGGGATATGAGGGATATGGAGCGGGAGATGTCAGAGAGATCGTGGTGGAAGGGAGCAATGTCACGGTCTGTGTTGAAACAGAAACATTTGAGAAGAGAGAAGTCCCGCAATGGCTCAGAGAAGGTTTGACGAATTACATGAAGAGATCTTGAGGTTCATTGAGGACAATCCGCAGATAAGGTGTACGACATCTGAACACAAATTCCGGTCAAAGGAGCACGACAATGAAGAAAAAATGGGCGGTGGTTCTCTTCTTTTTAGCAATGCTTGTGATGATGGATTCCTGCAGAACGCCTGCGGGAAGGACTCCCGGCGAGGTGGTCGATGATGCTGCCATAACCACGAAGGTGAAAGCAAAGATTTTCGAAGACGGCGTCATGAAGGGAATGGCGATCAGCGTCGACACCTTTCAAGGCCAGGTCACTCTGACGGGGGCTGTGGATACGCCGCAGCAGAAGGAGCGAGCGGAAGAACTTGCAGGGAGCGTTTACGGTGTGAAGAAGGTCAATAATCTTCTGAACATCAAGAAACAATAATTATGCCTTCTTTCTCCTCGGAGGGGTAGGATTTCGCCGTGAGTCGTTATGGTCAGGGTCAGGCAGGCGCAATCCGCATTCCCTGCTCGCCGGAGCCCTGGCGGAAGGGAAATCCAGTGTTTTCAGCTCGGGTGCGGTCTTTTCAAGAAGCCCCGACCATTCCAAGATCCGGTTCGACATCTGGGACGAACGAAGGACCAGGACAGGACGTGCTTTTTCGATAGGCCAAGCGCGGCGCCATCGGCAGATCTCGCGCTGCATATCGGCTAACTCTGCCAATCCCAAATCTCCACTCCATTCCATAAGCCACGCAATCTCTCGCATCAGATCGACGATGGCCTCATCCTTATGCCTCATTAGAATCCATTTGTTAAGGCGCAGCAGGTTTGATGCCAGGTTGCCCAAGCGCACGGAGCTTCCGTCCCGGACAAATCGTTCACGCATCTTTTTCAGATCTCTCATGGGAATTCCACTTCTAACAATCTGCGTATAATCGTTTCGATCTTTGCTCGCAGCTTTGGGTCCTCAATCTCCATCGATCTATTTTCCTGATGGGGACGAATATTGATCAGCGCCCCGAATTCCACTTTTCGATGTTCGGGATACCAGTCTGCACCCCAGATGTTCTCCTGATGGCTTCCGTCTTCTAACAGGACTTCCTCACAATCGGCGTGATATTCACCGCCTCCAGCGAGGATGTTTCGCTCCACATCAACTGCCAGTTTGATATAGGTCTCAAGTTCCGCAAGCATGTCGCGGATCTGTTCTTGGTAGGCGCGATCCCGTATGATAAGAATTGTCACGGACCTTTATCCTTAATACTATTCGACGGATCGATATTAATCATACGATTCAGCCAGAGAATGTCAAGCGGTTCGACGAAGATTTTGAGATGATCGAAGACATTTAGAGGAAGGAGCCTTAGTTCTTCTTCCACACTTTTGGCCGTTGCAAAAGGTTGCGCTTTAGGCTGTTTCAGCTTTGAGCCTTGAGCTTTTAATTACCCAATGACCTAATGACTCAAGCCACGCGAGACGGCTGGAGCATACTGACCCTGTTGCCTTCCGTATCGATAAACGACACATACAATCCGATTCCGGGTACATCCCATGGCTCTCCAAGCACCTTGCCGCCCGCTTCTTCCACACTCTTCATGCGCTCCTTAATATCTTCGACTGCAATCACCACCGAAGGATATTGCGCGGGTTTATCGTCCGACCTTGGGAAGAAGCCTCCGTTAATAGCGCCCGGGTTCTTGGGACGGCCATCTTCCCCAACCTCCGTCGTGGTAGCAAGAACATAGTCGCCCATTTCTGGGCCTAACATCTCTGTCTTCCAACCAAAAACTCTTGTATAGAAATCTGCCATGCGTTTTCTATCTTCCGCCGGCATCTCGAAGTGAACAACCGGATCCATATTTGTATATTTTTTTGCCATGGTAATACCCTCCTTTAATCTCAACTGACCATAACCTAATATCTTGCTTTAGTAAAAACGTAATCCCTCTTTCTCCTTTGTCAAGAAACGATACCCATCTATTGAAACATCTTGACAATTCGTCGACACCAATGTATTTCTGAGGCATCCTACGGAAGGATCTCTATTTGTGGGTCTGCTCCCGTATCCTTTGTCGTCTCTCCATTTCGTGTTCAAAGTGGCGGCCTTGGCTGGGGTGGTTTTTGTTTTGTCCGTAACGGCCGGGTGCCAATCGGGAGCGGTGCGGCCGGACACCTCGAAGGCGGACAGTCCTCTGCGGGAGGTGCAGGTAGACGCCTCCCGGGTCATCGGTGAGATTCGCTCCTTTCAGGGGGCCCACGGCGCCCCTGTTCCGCTGAGGCCGGGGCTGGCCAACGTGAGCTCAGCGTTCCGGGATGTAGGCGTGGATCTGGTACGGACCCATGATTACTTTGGGCCCGCGGACATTGATGCCAAGTGGTCGCGCCCGGACAGAAGTGCCAGGTCGAACCAGGCGTCTTGGGCAGATGTCATCTTTCCGAATCCAGCGGCGGACCCCGATAAAGAGACCAGCTACAATTTCGGGCCCACCGACCGTATCATTCGGGCCATCGTGGCCAATGGCGCTGAGGTATACTTTCGCATCGGCCGGAGTTGGTGTGCGGACCCGGACCCGCCCGCGGACTTCGACAAATTCGCCCGCATCGTCAAGCGCGTGGCCATGCACTACAACCAGGGCTGGGCCAACGGCTTTCGTTTGGGTATCCGCTATTGGGAGTTCTGGAACGAGCCGGATGTCAAGGCACCCTCTGGTTCCTGGGTCACAGAGCCTTTCTGGCTCCCTCAGCCCTTCTGGTCCGGTACACCCGAGCAGTTTTATCTGCTGTATGAGAAGACGGCGCGTGCTCTCAAAGCCGTGGACCCGGCGATAAAGGTCGGAGCGTGCGGTACGGCTGCGGCCTATCGGTCCGGACCATACCGCGAGGGCTTGATGCGCTACTGCGCTAACCGCGGCGTGCCTCTCGACTTCTTTTCCTGGCACCACTATCACGACAGCTCCTTCGATCCCTATGACATGGTTCGGATCGGGGCTGAGTATCGGCGGCTGCTAGATTCTTTTAACCTACAATCGTGCGAGATTGACGTGAGCGAATGGAACATGAGCCTGACCATGGGAAGGCCCGGACATATAGACCAGGTGTCCATGGAGGCCGGCGCCTTTACGGCCGCGGCACTCATCTATCTGCAGGACTCGGCTCTCGCCCGCTCCCTGTACTATCGCGGGGACGCCGGGCCCCCAGGATTGTTTGACGGTAACGGGCGCTACCGTAAAAAGGCTTATGCCTTCAAGGCGGTTGGTACCATGCTCAAGTCGCCCGACCGTTTGGCCGCGACAGGCGGCGACACGCTGGGCTTTGCCGTGCTGGCCGGGAAATCAAAAGACGGCCGGATCGTGCAGGTGATCATCTCCAACTATGAGATTCCGCCGGATCGCCGCGGCAAAAGCCCATACCCGGATCCGTCCCTGCTGCCGCGGCGAAAAAAAATCCTCTACCGGAACAACCGCGGCTATGCGCTGATCGTGACCGGGCTTCCCTGGGGAGAGTCCGAGTTCGAGGTCAAACGTTTTCGGTTAAGCAACAGCGAAAATCTCGCCATGGCTGAGGAGGCTTCGGGCCGGGGCGGGACCTTCGCGCTGTCACGCTCTCTGCCGCCGCCGGGGCTGGAGTTGATCGTACTGAGGCAGAAATAGAAGGCGGCGGCGGCCGCCTAACTGCTGGGCGCGCCCAAGGGCAGGCAGGTGCAATCCCTGGCCTCCGCCAGGCAGGCGCATTCCGCAATCCGGATTTGTTGTGCTCCATACTCTCACTCTATCCTTTTTACGGACACGCAACACGAACACGAGTCACGTCCTTTAAGGGGCGAGTTTTCCGGAAAGATAGGTTCTGTGCGGTGCCGAACGGGTGGAAGGATTCAACTATGTAATAAGGGCTTAAATTCCTGTAGAACCAACGCCCTTCGTCTTACCCCACCATGGAACGTATTAGAAACTGTGGGTTAAGATGACTTTAGTGGACACCAAAGTTAGGGTACAATACTGAAGACGGAGGT
>JBHGBJ010000070.1:0-23941 GCA_041947025.1 Thermodesulfobacteriota bacterium | reverse complement strand
AAGCTCCCCGGCCACAGGCCGGGGCTTCCCGGAAAGGTATCATCGTTCATATTGTGCCCTTTTACCCCGCCTACCTGCCTACCGCAGGCAGACAAGGCGGGGCTTGCGGGGTACGTTCCGGTCAAAAAGAGACCATTGTAGGGCGAAGGTGCCCTATGGTCATGTGACCAAATGACCAGCCGAAGAAAATGCCGCAGAATGCCCTCTCCTTGGGACTATTTTCCAAAAACTATTTTATCCTTTAAATATCGGGCAGATGATCTTATAAATTTTAGCTTTACTTTCCTTTAGAATTGCAACTTATTGTAATTTAAAGACAATTTTTTTATAAAAAATTGATCTTTTCCCTTGACAATTCTATATTTTGTGTTTTAATATAACCTCAATCCAACATATTGGATTTTAGCTCTTAGGGTGGAAGGGGGATGACCAAAGATGAGTTATCTTATATGTGATAAGAGGAAGGGAAGCCCAAAAATTCATATCGAGGTATGTAAGAGAAAGTGTAAGCTGATTCATGAATGCAGGACCTATAAGGAGTTTGTCGATAATCTGGAGAAAAAGGCAGCCTAAAACACTCTCCTGTCTATCGCAGGGAAGATTACTGCGGTAAACAGATCTTCATACCCCTCCTTTCTTTGCCACAGGCCGGTTCCTATAGTGGAATCGGCCTTTTTTTGTGAAAGCTCCATAAGATACCCCTCACGCCCTATATCTCTAATCCGCGCAACCCGATTCACCCGATATCTCCCCATTCATATTGAAGGATGCTGAGAAGGCATAGGCTTGCGGTTTCAGATCTTAATATCCTTTTCCCCATAGTAAGAGGGATGAAACCGTTCTCCCTGGCAAGGTCGACCTCGTCATGGCTCAAGCCTCCTTCCGGTCCTACGATGAAGAAGACCTTTCTTCTATCTTTCAATCTTTCTAAGACATCTTTTAACCTCACTCCTTCCCTTTCCCGAAGGATGAAACGAAGAAAGCCCGGACGAATATTTTGGAACATCTCCGGATAATCCTGGAGGAGTTCCATTTTTGGAACTACTCCCCGTCCGCATTGCTTGGAAGCCTCAATGGCAATCTTTTCCCATCGAAGATGCCGGTTCAACCTTTTCGACTTCTCCAAGAGGGGTATGGAGCGGGAAGAGGAAAAGGGAATGATCTCCTTGACCCCCAATTCCGTGGCCTTCTGGATCAGGTAGTCCATCTTCTCGCCTTTGAGCAGGCTTTGGGCTAAAATCATTTCCAGGGGAGATTCCCCTTCTGAAGAGAGAATATTTTCTATCCTGACGACGACGAAAGATGTTCCTTCTTCAACAATCTTCCCCTCATACTCCTTCCCCGACCCATCGAAGACCGCGATCCCGTCTCCTGCCCCGAGGCGAAGAACCCTCCGAATATGCTTCACCTCATCCCCTTCGATCTTCAGCATTCCATTCTCAATTTGAGGTTGCGGAACATAGAATCTGGGCATAACGCTCCTTTTCTTCTTTGTCATTTAAGACTTGGACGTCATTTGAACTTTGATTTTTGACATTTCACATTTAGATCGTCTATCTTTTCTTGAAGGTAATACAGGCCCATTCCTCTTCGTGAGTCATTTTGCCCCGGCGAAAATGGCCTGTTTCGAGATAGTGGCGACGAAGCTCCTCTCCTTCTTCATTCAATATCCCTGAAAGGATGAGGAAACCCTCTTTTCGGAGATGGTGGATCAGGGCCCATCTCATTTTCCTGAGACTCTTGAAATCGATATTGGCCGCCACGACATCAAATTTTTTGCGAATGTCCCCAATCCTTCCTTTCCTGATCTTGACCCTATCGGAGACACGGTTCAATTTCACGTTCTCTCTTGCATTCTCAATGGCTTCTCCGTCCATATCCAGCCCCCAAACTTCCCCCGCTCCCAACCGGGCGGCACAAATCGACAAAATCCCCGAACCCGTTCCCACATCGAGAACGGAAAGTCCCTTTCTCCGGAGGCCCGTCTCCAGCGCCCTCATGCAGAGCCTTGTGGTCGCATGTGTCCCCGTTCCGAAGGCCATCCCGGGATGAATGGTGATGGCAATCTGGCCTCTCTTCAGCCGGATCCTCGACCAGGGCGGTTTGACGACCAACCTCGGTGTCACCCGGACAGGTCTAAAAAACTTCTTCCAGTTTGCACCCCAATCCTGTTCGGGAATGAAGAAGGTACTGAATCGGATAGGGGGGATTCCAGGGTAGATCTTTTTGAGGGATCTGAGATACTTATAAAAGGCCCGGAGGGCTTTCTTCTCCCTTCCATCTCCCGCAAAATAGACCCTCAGTCGATTCCCCGAGACATCCTCGTCAAACTCTTCAATCCCCGTAGCTCCTTGTTCCATTAAGAAGTTCGAGATTCCGTCCTTGAATTCATTCGGAGCGAGGAGGGTGACTCCCATCCAACGTTTCCGGTTCATAAGACTCTATCTATCATTACCTCCCCGGGTTGTCAACCCGCCGCCGAACGGGGGCAATTCCTTCATAACACCCCTTACCTGTTCGAACCCCAAGAATCTTGGAAGCATCCCCCTTATTCATCGACACGAATCTTCCTTGCAATGCATCCGCAAAGGGAGTACAGTATGAAAATCTCTGGAGAGGAATCCAAATGCCATTTCCGCGGGTTCGTTGTTTAAACAACATTAACTTTCTCTTCCTGATCGCTTTTATCCTCGGGCTCGTTTTGGGAGACTATGCTTCCCATTTCAAAGAATTGATCTTGCCTTCCCTCGTTTTGATCATGTCTCTCTCCGCAACAGGAATCACTTTCTCCGAGCTAAAACAGATCCGAAGATATCTGTGGGATATTCTAATCGTCGTTACGGTCAATTACCTCTTTCTCAGCGGACTGATTCTCCTTGCCAATGATCTCCTCGTCAAAGATCATGACCTCTACGTGGGATTTGTCGTGATGGCGGCCATCCCTTCAGCGGTTGCCGTCGTGCCCTTTACCTATCTCTTGAAAGGTGAGATGATGGTCTCTCTGACGGGGTCCATCAGCCTTTACCTCCTGGCGTTGTTCGTCGCTCCCTTCCTGGCCTCTCAATTCTTGGAGATAGGGAAAATAGAGCCTTTCAGGCTCTTCTCCGCCCTGGTTCAGATGATCCTCATCCCCTTTTTACTGTCCCGGCTGCTCCTGAAATGGAGGTTTTTCCGGAAGGCGAAAGACCACACCCCTATCCTCATGAATCTGGCTTTCTCCCTTCTCATTTATGTGGTGATTGGAATGAACCGTCATACTTTTCTCGGCCATTTCGATGTCCTCCTCCTGGTTTCTTTCGTCGCATTTCTCAGGACCTTTGTGAGCGGTCACCTCGTCGATCTTTTTTTCAGGCTTGTCAAAACGGACCGGGAGCGAAGGATGAGTTATGTCCTCTTCGGGTCATTCAAAAACCTTGCCGTCGTGGCCGCGATCGCTATCGTGCTATTTAACGACAGAGCGGCCATCCCCGCAGCGGTTGCCATCCCCTTTGAGATCCTCTTCTTTGTCTGGTTTAACTATTTTCAAGAAAGGTGGGGCTGACAAGAAATTCCTTGATCTTCTGATTAAAGCTCCCGGGCGACTCCATCATCACCATGTGCCCGGCACCGGGAAGGATCTCCATTTTCGAATGCCTGATCCGGTTTTGAAGGAATTGAGAATACTTTACGGGTGTGAGTCGATCCTCCTCCCCGCAGAGGATGAGCGTGGGAAGATCGATCTTCTCGACCTCGCTCATGACGTCGAATCGATCACAGGCCAAAAAATCGCCGTAAAGCACCTCGGGCTCGCACCGGAGCAAATCCGTGATGCCTCTCTCAATCAAATCCGATGAAACGTTTGGGGAATAGGCAAACTGGGCAATCTTTCGGGAAGCCTCCTTGAAGTTACTCTTAATCTCATCCAGAATCATGGGAAACACTCTTAACTTTGCTCCGGTTCCGACCAACACAATCCTGCCGATCATCTCAGGATTAGTCAAAGCCAGTGTCTGCACGATCGCTCCGCCCATTGAATGGCCAACGAGTGTGACCTTTGGAAACCCCATGGCTCTCAGGAATGTATGGACGTGCTGAGCGTACTTCTCGATCTCCTGCTCTCCCTCGCCTCCGGATTTGCCATGGCCAGGCAGCTCCAGGATGACAGGATGGAATTCTTTTTCAAAAAAACCTTTCTGATAGCTCCAGGTATATTCTCCTCCCCCCGCCCCATGGATGAAGAGGACAACCTCCCTCTCTTTCAAAGGTTCCCCTCTCGCTACCCAGTAATGGATCTGCTTTCTGTCGATTGGGACAGTTGGCATGGGCTTCTCCTTTTCACGAAGTCGAAATAGGAACGGATCTCCTCGAATAAGGGCCCTTTTTCTTTCAGACGTAACAATTTCGAATGGAAAGGGGCACAGTAAGGAAGCCCCTTCGTATGCCAGTAGAGATGCTTCCGGATCTTTATCACCGCACCTTTTTCGCCGTAATGGGCCTGAAGCAACGAAAAATGGAGATCGATCACCCTTCGTTTCTCCCCCGGGGAAATCGTCCCTTCTTCTTCAAAAGGCCCTGTACCTTTCGGCTTAAAGATCCAGGGGTTTCCCAAAACCCCTCTTCCGATCATCACCCCATCGCAACCCGCCACCTCAAGCATCTTCTTAACCAAAAACCGTGTGGTCACATCTCCGTTTCCGATCACAGGGATATGGACCGCCCTCTTCACCTCGCTGATCAGGCTCCAGTCTGCCTGACCGTGAAACGCCTGAGCTTTTGTCCGGGGGTGAAAAAAGACCGCATCCACTCCGCAATCTTCAGCGATCCGGGAAATTTCAACAGCGTTAATATGGTTCTCGTCCCACCCGGAGCGAATCTTAATCGTCAGTGGGATCCTCACCCTCCTTCGCATCTCGACCAATATCTCTCCCGCCTTTTTCGGAAAACGCATCAAATCCGCCCCTGCTCCTGTTTTAACCACTTGTTTGGCGGGACATCCCATATTGAGATCAACGGCATCTGCTCCCAGCGTTTCGGCCCTTGCCGCAGCCTCTCCTAGTACAGCCGGGTCTGAACCGAAGAACTGGACGGAAACGGGATGGTCGTCTTTCTCGATCTTTAATAGAGTCTCCCCTTTGCGCAGCAGCCCTTCTGCGCTCACCATCTCCGTGAAGACAAGACCGCATCCCATTCCTCTCGCCAGCTGACGGAGAGGGTAATCCGTGATCCCCGACATCGGTGCCATCACCAGGTTACTGCTCAATTGTAGATTTCCAATATTGATCATCCTATTTCGGATTTCGCCTGATGCCCTGTACCAGCGCAATTCAGGGGCTGCCGCAGGCGGGGATTTTCATTCCGCATTCCGCAATTAAACCTATTTCTTACTTTCGTCCCAGCGCTTCTTGACCGATTGGATCGCCTCGTCCAAATGGAGCGGGGATCCAAAATCGAGCCCTTCCTTTTTTAGCCCTTTGAAAAGCTTGGTCAGGGTGGGTTCCTCCAGATTAAACTGCCCCAGGTCTTTAAACTTTCCGAAGATCTCCTCAGGGCTCCCTCTCTCGCTCAGGTCTCCGTGCCCGTGCATGAGGTAGAGGACGTCCGACACCTCCGGAACCAGATCCACTTCGTGAAGGGTCATAATGAGAGCGATTCCTTTTTCTCGATTTAACTCATTCAGGGTTCGGATCAGGTCTCTTCTGGAGACAGGATCCAATCCCGTAAAGGGCTCATCGAGTATGAGGAGGTCCGGCTCCATCACCAGGGCTCCGGCCAAGGCCACCTTCTTCTTTTCACCGCCCGACAGGTAGTGGACGATCTTCCCCTGGATCGGCCCGATATTTAACCGTTCGATCACATCCTTTGCCATGGCCTCTGCTCGGCCTCTTTCCATTCCATAATTCAAAGGCGCAAAAAGGATGTCATCATAAACGGTGGGGCCGAGGATCTGTTCATCCACATCCTGCATGACGACGCCGATCCTCTGCCGGATCCTTGAGTATTCCTTGCCAGGGTCCAATCCAAAAACCCTGACGCTTCCATTCCTGGGCACAAGGATCCCCAAAAGATGCTTGAGCAAAGTGGTCTTTCCACAGCCATTTGAACCTAAGATGGAAACCCTCTCTCCTTGATTCACGATGAAGTCCAGACCGCAGATCTGGACCTTGGTCATATCCGGATAGACATGGGTGATGCAATCCACTGCGACAATCTGCTCCCCCTTCGGTCGGGCATCATCGACCTGTTTCATCATCTTATTCTCCTCTGTAATGGATCTTGTCTTTAAACCCCCGCAGCACCATGGATTCGTACATCTCTTCGCTGGCATCGATCCCTTTAATAATCAGGTGGCCAAAGGCATTGGATACGTTCGTCAGGCTCCTCCAGGGATGTCGCCATTGAACCCCTCCCCGCAGGTGGAGGGCATGCTCTGTCTCCTCAAGAACCTTGAGAAGGATAAAGATCGATCGGTAAGTCACAAACAGAGCCGTGACAAAGAGAGAAGGAAGGATTTTCCCTAAGAGTCCGAAGATCGATGGGTAAGGTGTCGTGGCCAGGAGTAAAACGATCCCGGTCGATCCGCATAAGACCTTCAGAAAGACGAGGAGAATGAAACGGAGCTGGAACCCCGAAATAAAGATAAAAAGGACCGCAAAAATGAGCGGGTAGAGGGTGAGAGAAAATATTTTCAATGGAATTCGGGATACGAGAAATAACATCAGAAGAATCGCGTAAAGGAAGAGAAAACCATAAAGGCTCGTCACCGTGATGACGCCTAACAGAACAAAGGCCATTCCGATGATTTTTGCCTTGGGTGAAAGGCGATGGAGCCAGCTCTTCCCCTCAACGGCTGAATAATCCAAATAGGCAAGTTGAATCATGCGGGTTCTCTCCCCACCCTCAGTAAATCCGGCCTCAACCGGTGAATATACCGGGCGATTAAAGACGTGATCACCCCTTCCAGAAGCCATCCGATGAAACCCAGGGGAAGGACAATCGTAACAAATCGTTTCAAGTTTATTTTCTCCTCGGCCGTCCCCGTTTGATGTTCCTCCCCCTTCTCCTTCGAAAGGTGGAATTCAAAGATCCCTTTACCCCCGGGGTGGATCAATTCTTCATAATGGGATGTTCCCAAACTGACCAGCCCGATCATGGAGAGAGTCGAGCAGAAGAGGGCCACGAAGGTAGCAATGAAGACAGCAGGGGTTAACCTTCTCAGCACCTTCCAGAGGAGACGGAAGAGAAAGTATCCGATGATCCCTTCGATCGAAAGCGTGAGGGTGTTGAGACCAATAACCGTGATCCCACCGTGTCCGAATAAAGCCAGAATGACATTGACCACAAAAGCGGTCAAGAAGATGAGGGAAGGTCCCAATAGGATGCCGGAAATGACGGTCAGGTTAACGTGATATGCGATGGGGACAATCTCAACCGAGGCGCCCAGAACCATGGCAGCAGCCATCATTCCCAGGAGGGGAAGCTTCTTGGGCAGATCCTCTTTCTTAATCAATCGAACAAGGATTGCCCCAGAAAGAATGGCAACGATAAATCCGGAAACCCAGAGCCAAACGGGCAAAACCCCATCCGGAAAATGGATGTGAGACATGATCCCTCCTCTCGCCAAGCGCAGAGTTCTAAGAACATCGAGTAGCCTTCAGGTCTGTGTGTTATGCATTCAGGGTCTTGCAGGTCTTGCAATAACCATAAAAATTCAACTGATGATCCGTCACCTCATAGCCTGTCGAATCCATCACCTTCTGGGACCAGCGGGAAACATCACAGAAGTTCAACTCAACCACGTGGCCGCAGCCTTTACAGATGATGTGATGATGATGGTCTTCTGATTCGCAGAGTCTATACTTGACACTTGATCCACTGACGATTCTAAAAGCGATACCAATCGATTCAAAAAGATCGAGGGACCGATAGATGGAGGTCAACCCGATCCTTCTCTTCTTTTTGAGGAGGCCCTGATAAAGTTCCTGGGGACTTAACGGTTCCGACGCATCGGAGAGCTCTTGATAGACCAGGAATCTCGGGTGGCTTAACCTGAGCTTCTTCGTCCGGAAAAGACTTCTAAAAAATCCTTTATTCATAAAGGGTTAATATAAAAATGAAAAATTTTTCAATAATATAAACACTTCGCTTCTCCCTGTCAAGGACTTGGAATGAGAGGCGATTAAAGGCTTGAACCGATTTAGCGACGGAGGATGCGAAGAAAGGTCTCAACCCCCTGGATCACATTCCTCAGCAATGAAGTGAACTCCAACAAGGGTTCCTCAACAATCTGCTCGAGCTCCTCCTGAAACTTTCTCAAGCGTAAGACGGAATCTCGAACGGATGTGACCCCGTCTTCAATCTTATCGATTTGTCGGTGAAGAGACTGGAAAATTTCTTTCGCTTCTAAAGAGATCACGGTCAGATCGTGACTCAACGGAACCAGTTGCAACCGGGCAGTTTCCATCAGCTTTTCCAGTTCGTGGGATGTCCGGCGGACCTGCAATAGAAGCGGGATGAAGCAAACGATAAGGACAACCATGGATGCAGCGATAACCGTGACGCTAATGGTAAGTAACATGGACGGGCCCCTCCCCTTGATCAGACCTTGGTCTCCTGTCCGGATTCCTCCTCGCGGACGCCATCTCCCTTCTCTTCTCCAGCCAGGATCTCTCTCGCTTTTTGACGGGCTTCGGCAAGCTGGCGGTCTGCTTCTCTCTTTAATTCTTCTGCCCGGCGCCTCGCGTCCTCCAAAATGGCTTTCGCTTTGCCCCGCGCGTCCGTGTAGAACTCCTTCGCTTCTTCGAAGGCTTCGCTCCCCTTCCTTCTGAGCTCACTTCTGAGCTCCTTTCCTGATTTTGGTGCGAACAAAACCCCCACCAGGCCTCCTATGATAGCCCCTGTCAAGAGTCCTCTCAAAAAGTTGCCACGGCCGTTCTCTCTTTCTCCCATACGATTAACCTCCTTTCTTTAATCAAAAAGATACGCTTCTCCCCTATAAATGAGAAAAAAGGGGAAATATACCTCTTTTCTCCTTAGAAATTAGAGCCTTACTCATATTTGTTTTTGCCGTGAAGGGCGGGACTACCTGACGAGTAAATACCGCTTCGTTTTCACGCCTCTCCTGCAGATTCCTCTGCGGATTCAACTCTGTATTGGGGCGAAGCCTCGCCTTTAATGCAGGACCAGATATTTTTCGCCTTCTCGCTTTTTTCAGAGACCTGGTGGTTCACTCTGCCGATGAAGCCCTTTGTCTCTTCAAAAGCCTTCTGGCCCGATGTCTTAATATCGTCCCTAAGCTCTTTTCCGGATTTTGGAGCAAACAGAAGGCCTGCCAGACCGCCCACGGCACTGCCGATTAACAATCCCGTTAGAAAGTTATTACCTCCCCTTTTTGTCGTTTCCATCTCCATTCCTCCTTTCCTTCGGCTAAATCAATCGAAAAATTGGAAAGTACGTTTAACCTAAAAATAGTAACTGCTCTCTGCTTTTGTCAAGTTCTCCCTTTGCTTCTGGAGGCTAATCACGTAACCGGAGGATACCATCATTTCAGATAGACAGTGGAAATGAGAAGTGTTAAAAATAAGCAATAGCTCATATTTAAGGGAGGAAAGAAATGACACCCTACGTGAACCGAGTTTTGCGAGTCAACCTGACGCGGCGGACCTTCGATATCGAGACGGTTCCCCGGAAGCTCTGTGACCTCTTCATCGGAGGAAGGGGATTCGGCATCGCCCACCTCTATAAAGAACAGCCTCCCTATGCCGACCCCCTGGGAGAAGAAAACAGGCTCATCTTCCTTGCAGGCCCCCTGGCTGGCACTCATGCACAGGCAGTGTCACGTTGGATGGTCTGTACCAAAAGCCCCTTGACCGGCGGGTACGGCCGGTCGGTTGCGGGTGCCGACTTCGGTGCCTGGCTTCGATTTGCAGGCTTCGAGGCAGTACTGGTTGAAGGAAAGGCTTCGGCACCCGTTTATCTCCATCTCACTCCGGAAGGGTGTGAGTTCATCGACGCAGGCGAACTCTGGAGAAAAGACACGGTCAAGACTCAGGACATGCTCCGGCATCACCACGGGGATAAGACCCGTGTGGCATGTATCGGCCCCGCGGGCGAGCGACTGGTCAGGTATGCAGCCATCGTGAGCGGGAGAAGGACCGCGGGCCGCTGCGGCGGGGGCGCAGTGATGGGTGCAAAGAATCTCAAAGCGATTGCGATCACAGCGAACCGGGACATCAGACTCTTTGATGAGGCTTCCTTTAAGAATCTGGCCATGGAGCAGAACCGCCTGATTCGCTCGAGCAAGCTCTTCGGGCACCACAAGGAATGGGGGACGACTGCGACCCAGAATGTCACCAACACGATGGGGATTTTTCCCGTGCGGAACTTTCGCTACGGCCAGCAAAAGGACGGCGAGAAGCTCTATGGCGAAGAGTACCGAAAACTGAGAACCGCCGAATTTGGCTGTTACAACTGCTCCGCCCGGTGTGGCAAGGCTCACACCGTGACGGCAGGCCCTTATGGGGGCGCATGGAGCGAGGGGCCAGAGTATGAGACCCTCTGGGCCTTCAGTGCGCCGATCGACAGCACCTCGATCGAAGCGACCATACGGGCCGATCAGCTTTGCGACGATCTCGGAATCGACACGATCAGCACGGGCAACTGCATCGGCTTTGCCTACGAACTCTATGAACACGGGATCATCAGCCGGAAGGATACAGACGGCCTGGAACTGACCTACGGAGATCACCAAACCATGGTCAAACTGGTTCAGAAGATCGCCGCACGCGAGGGCTTCGGTGACCTTTTAGCTGAAGGGGTAGCAAGGGCTGCCCGTACGATCGGCCGCGGTGCGGAAGCTTACGCCATCCACGTCAAGGGAATGGAACTCCCTGCCTATGAGCCGCGGGGCGCTAAGTCCCAGGGGTTCAGCTACGCCACATCCAACATCGGAGGAAGCCACTGCTACGGTTACGCAGGGCAGGAGGTCTTCGGAGCGACCATCCCGAGGCCGGTCAACCGTTTTGCCGAGACGGAGAATGCCGACATCGTCATCTACAACCAGAACCATGCAGCAGTAGGGGAGGTCGGGATCGTCTGCAATTTCTCAAGGGGCTGGGGATGGTTCCCGGACCACTACGCAAAACTCCTGGCCGCTGCAACGGGTATTGAGTCCTGTGCCGATATGGATTTCTTGAGAAAGGTCGGGGAAAGGATCGTCAACCTCGAACGGGCCTTCAATGTTCGTGAGGGATTCGGCCGGAAAGACGACAAACTCCCGGTAAGGATGCTCAGCGAGCCTCTGAAGACCCTGGGCGGGCCCGGAGAGGGAGAAAAGGTCAGGGAGATGGAACCATTTCTTGACCGCTACTATGAGCTCCGGGGCTGGACCAACGAGGGTATTCCAACGGCCAAGAAACTGGCCGAGCTCGGCCTTTCGGAGATGACCGAGGACCTTTCTTCGCCCCTGAAGTAGATCTGGGATTCAGACGCCGGACTTCAAGCCCTTGGGACGAAATCCCAAATGACAAATTCCAAATTTCAAATAAGCTCCAAATTCCAAATCCGAATGAGCGGAAAATGACCTTCGAACTTTGGTCATTCCTGCCTGCCGGCAGGGGAACTTATTTAGGACTGGGTGCTTGCCTGCTTGCCGGTAGGCAGGGAAATTGGTGCTCCATTGATCCTCATCAGTCCAATATCCGGGGTATATACTCTTACCGTCTGAATCACGGTTAGTGGAAGGCGGAGATCCCTGTCAGGTCCTGGCCGATGATCAGGGTATGGATGCTCTCCGTCCCCTCAAGGGTGCCGATTGCTTCGAGGTCGCAGAGGTGGCGGATGACATGCTGATCCGCCAGTATCCCCCGGGCCCCCAGCATGTCCCGGGCCATCCGTGCAATCTTCATCGCCTCCCGAACATTATTGAGCTTCGCCATGGAAATCTGGGCAGGTCTGGCCCGGTTTTGATCCAATGATCGTCCAAGATGATAGGTCAGGAGCTGGGCCTTTGTGATTTCCATGACCATATGAACCAGCCGCTCCTGAATCAGTTGATAAGAGGCAATTGCTCGATCGAAGACTTTCCTTTCCCGGGCAAATGCCTCTGCCGCCTCATAACAGGCCATGGCAGAACCCAAGGCGCCGCATGCCACACCGAAGCGGGCGTGGTTGAGGCAGGCTAACACCGATTTTAGGCCTCTTGCACCCGGCATGAGATTCTTTTCGGGAATCAGACAATCCTTGAGGACGAGAAGAGAGGTCGGAGAAGTCCGGTAAGAAAACTTTCTGCGGATGAGCGTCGATTGAAAACCCGGTGTTCCCGCTTCAACCAAGAAGCCCTGAATTTCTCCATCGAGTTTGGCCCACACTAGGGCCACGTGGGCTATCGACCCGTTTGTGATCCACATCTTCTTTCCGTTCAGGAGGTAACCCTCTTTCTTCTTCGCCGCATGCGTGGCCATGCCCGAGGGGTTCGATCCGAAGTCGGGCTCGGAGAGCCCGAAACAGCCGATCACCTCTCCCCTGGCCATCCCTGGAAGCCACTTTTTCTTCTGTTCCTCTGAACCGAAAGCATCGATCGGGTACATCACGAGAGAATTCTGGACGGAGACCACCGCCCTCAGTCCGCTGTCGCACCGGCCCAGTTCCTGGCAGATCAGGCCGTAGATCGTAGGGCTCACTTTCCTGCAACCGTAGCCGTCCACGTGGAGACCGAAGAGACCCAGCCCCGCCATCCGGGGGATGATCTCCATGGGAAAGGTCTCTTTGTCAAAATGATCTGAGATGACCGGCATGCACTCGGTCTCGACGAATTGCCGGACTTTCTCCCTGAGCTCTCTCTCCTCTTCGGTGAGAAGAGAATCCACACCGAAATAATCGATGGCCTTTCTGTCTTTCATTGGAAGCTCCCTAAATCTCTTTGAACCCCTTATCCAGAGCGTCGATGATATCGTCCGGATCCTCGATTCCTACGGAAAGGCGAAGGAGGCACGGGTATCGTTTAAGGCCGAGCTTTTCCTGCTGGACCCACGTCGGTTGTGACATGTTGTAGGGCATGCTGATCAGGCTCTCCACGCCGCCGAGGCTGGTGGCATGCTTGATCACGCCTGTCTCGTGGAGGGCCTGCATGAACCGAATCCCGTCCTTCTCTCCCTTCCCGTCGATGTTGAAGGTGATCATGCCCCCCAATTTTTTCTCTGCCAGCAAGGGCTTTGCAAATTCCGGAGGTCTGTATTCCCCGTTCAGCGGATGAAAGATCTTCAGCTTAAACTTCTGCGAGACATCGACCAGGTATCGGCGGACTTCATCCGCGTTCCGATTATGTCGCTCCATTCTCACATGGAGGGTCTTCAGCCCCCTTTCAAGGTAATAGGCTGCCTCGGCGTCCAGATTGCATCCATAAAGGACCATTTTCTCCCATACCCTGTTTATCCTCGGCAGGGAGCCACAGACCATTCCTCCTATCACGTCGCTATGGCCGGCAAGGTATTTTGTCACGCTGTAAAGGACAATGTCCCTCCGAGCATCGAGGAGCGTAAAGGGGCGGAAGTTGACGGGGGTGAGGAAAGTATTGTCCACGACGATCGGAACCTCGGGGCAGAATTGATCCCGCACCCTCTTTAGCTCATCCAGAGGAGGGATGACAAGAAAGGGATTCGAAAGGGTCTCCGCATAGATGGCTGCCACCTCTTCGGCTCCGGTTTTCTTCGACCATTGCCCGGATAGAAAATCTTCCAAAGGAATGACTTCGATACCGAACATTTCTCTGAGCTCAATGTAAATCAGGGAGAAGGCAGCACCATAGAGATGGGGTGTGGAGACGATATATCTCTTCCCTTTGACCAGGCTGAGCAAAGTGGACGAGATGGCGCCCATCCCGGAGGAAGTGGCCACCGCCTCGTCACAGCCTTCCAGGGCCGCCATCTTTCTCTGGACAGAAGCCACATTCGGGTTCCCGTCGCGGGAGTAAAAGATGCGGTACCTCAACTGATTTAATTCCTCATCGTCGATCTCTCCCCGCGGATCTTCTGTCCTGCCGTATTTCTTGACCAGACCATAGACCTCTTCATTCAGGGCGTAGGTGGTGGACCGGAAGATCGGCGTCACGGCGGATCCGAAACTTCCGTCTTCGATCTCCCCGGAATGGACGAGCTTAGTCGCCATCCCACCCCTTATAACCTTCCTCAGCTTCTCCCCCATTTTTGCCTCCTTCATGAATGGATAAGAGTATTTTACTCGAATCCTTTCGGGAAAAGAAATAAAAAAGGAATCTTATCTTAGCCCCTCACTCTCAACATCCGGCGGGGATGCTGAAAAAGTTCTATCAGCGTTAACCTTTGACATTTTGGGATGCGGAATCTCTGGATGATCGGGGAGGGCGTTAACTCCAAACCATTGCCGCCTGCAAAAATAGGACGGTACGCTTTATAAAACCTTTCCTGCCCGCCGCCAGGCAGGGAAGTATTCCCGCCGGATCGGCGACTCTTATTCCAAAATCTTCTTTAACGCTTCTTCATCCATGGCTGGAGGCAGGCAGGTGAACTTTTTGCAGACGAAGGCCGTGGGGACTTCTGGGTTCCCTTTCTCCTTTAGAAATTGGAACCAACTCTCTTCGGTGGTTTCACGGGGGTCCTTCAGGCTTAGGATTTTGTTGGGAAGGTAAGTCCGGTAAATCTCCTGGAGCATCGTCTTGGTTCTTGAATCATCCTTCGATCCGATGATTCCAATCTCCTCGGGGCTGAGGAAGAAAGAAAACCCGGATAACATCTGGGCGAATCCGGATGGTTGCTCCGAGAGAAAGGGCTGAAAAAGACGGATGATCTGCTCCGCTTTTTTCTTTAAGGACTCTTCTCCGGTCAGATAGCTGAGTCTGCCCAGATTGAATAGGGCTACGGAATTGGCAGAAGGGATCGCATTATCGTAAGGATTCTTTGACCGGGCAATCATGGCCTCGTTTTCCTTGCCCGTAAAGAAGAACCCTCCTTTTTCCTCGTCCCAGAATTGTTCGATCATTCTTCGATTGAGATCGTCCGCCTCTTTAAGCCATTCGATCTCGAAGGTCGCCTCGTAAAGATCGATCAGGGCCTGAACGAAGAAGGCATAATCCTCCGAATATCCCTTGACCCGGCATTTCCCTTTGTTGAACACTCTCATCAACTGGCCGTCTTTTCTCATCTTCTCGAGAATAAAGTGAGCGGCCTTTCCGGCCACGTCGAGATAATCTCCGTGATTGGTCACCTTGAAGCCATCGACAAAACTGGAGATCATCAAACCGTTCCAGGATGCCAGGATTTTTTCATCCCGGCGGGGCTTCGTTCTCTTCTCCCTTTCGGCAAAGAGCTTCTCCCGCCCCTCCTTCAAAAGTCTCTCCAATTCCGGGACAGGGAACCCGTACAATTGAGAGACCTTTTCCAGTGTAGAATCGATGTTCAGGACACTCGATCCTTTCTCAAAATTTCCCTGAGGAGTGACTCCGTAATAAGCGCAGAAAGGTGTCCCTCTCTCTTTGCCTAACACCCCCTTGATCTGATCTCTTGTCCAGACATAGAATTTTCCTTCCTCACCTTCGCTATCCGCATCCTGGGTTGAGTAGAAGCCTCCTTTCGGGCTCGTCATCTCGCGGATCACGTAGTTGAGGACTTCTTCGGCAATACGACGATATCTCTCTTTTCGGGTCGCCTGATACGCTTCAAAATAGGTCCTGGAAAGAAGGGCATTATCATAAAGCATCTTCTCAAAATGGGGGATGAGCCACCGCTCATCGACGGAATAGCGATGGAAACCTCCTCCCAGATGGTCATAGATCCCTCCGCCGGCCATCTTTTCGAGCGAGAACTCCACCATCTCCAATGCCTCGTTTGAACCTGTCCTCTTCCAGTATCTCAGAAGAAAAGAAAGGGCCATGCTGCTTGGAAACTTGGGCGCTCGGCCAAATCCTCCAAAGGTCCGATCAAACTGGACCGAAAAGGTTTCAAAGGCCCTTGCCACGATCTTCTCGTCGATGGCTCCCTGCGACGGAACGACTTCAACGATCTGCTGAAGGGCATTCCTCACCTGGGCAGCCATTTTATCCACCTCTCCGCGATGAGACCGGTAGTAATCTGAAACGACAACGAGTATCTTTCGAAAACCCGGCATTCCCCCCCGATCCTCGGGAGGAAAATATGTCCCTGCATGAAAGGGAACAAGATCCGGAGTCAAGAAAACGGTCATGGGCCAACCGCCGGCACCGGTCATCACCTGTACGGCATTCATATAGACCTCGTCCAGGTCCGGACGCTCCTCGCGGTCGACCTTGATATTGATGAAACGTTCGTTCATGGCCCTGGCGGTCTCCTCGTCCTTGAAGGACTCCTCTTCCATCACGTGGCACCAATGGCAAGAAGAATAACCGATGCTGAGGAGGATGGGTTTGTCTTCCTGCCTGGCCCGTGAAAGGGCTGCTTCACTCCACGGATACCAGTCCACCGGATTGTGGGCATGCTGCAGCAGGTAAGGGCTGGTCTCTTGAATCAAACGATTCGTATACTTGGGCAATCCCTCCATTTTCGATCACTCCTTTGTCTTAGTATGACTATTTTCTTGTTTAAGATCAACTTAAAAATTCGGGGTGGCCTACCCGCGTTCAAAAGTGGACAGACACAAACCCATTGACATAAGGTCGGGGAATTGTTAATTGACTTGAAAAAAAAGGAGGAAAACATGTCGAATTACGACCAATTCTTAGAACTCTTGAGATACCGAAGAAGCATACGGCGTTTCAAGCCGGATCCAATCCCGGATGAGGCCATCATCAAGATCCTGGATGCGGCCCATTACGCCATGTCCGGTGCCAATTCCCAGCCATGGGAATTCATCGTGGTCAAGGATCCAAAGGTCAAGGAAAAAATTTATGAAATCTACCGAAAGGATCTGGAGCTTACCTGGGCCATGGAGCAACAGAGAATCCCGGAGTACCGTCACCCCGCTTTCAATATCCCTCCCGGGGAAAGGGAAAAGGCTTTCGGGATGCTGGCAGGCTGGAAGGAGGCGCCGGTATGCATCGCGATCCTCGAAGACCCGAGAAAGCAATGGGGCTCGGTGATGGTGGCCCACGGAGACATGTATTACAGCAGTTCCCGGGACATTCTCAGCGCCTCGATGGGACACCTTTCAATGACCATCCATCTCGCTGCTGCCTCCCTTGGACTCGGCTCTCAAAGGGTTGATGTAAACCACGAACATTCTTATAAGGAAGCCCTGGGCTATCCGGAGCCGATGCGATTGAACATCATCGTCCCCATAGGTTACAGGGCTTATGAGCCGGGACCTCCCCATCGGCTGCCTTTGGAAAACCTTGTCCATTACGATCGCTACGATATGAAGAAGTTTTTGCGAAACGACGACTTCCTGAAATACCTGGAGCGGATCAGAAGCCTGGGCAGGCCCGGCTACCGGGTGGCCATCGGCGAGGAGAAAGGATAAGGACTCATTAGGAACGGATTCACATTTATCAACGATAAATAAGACACCATTCTAAGAGTGAGGTGCCATTGCTTGCCAAAAAAATCAGCCCATGCAATCGGTTTCCTCATAATGGAGATCTTGTTCCCGAAAAGGTTGTCTGACAGGCACCAATCCAGATCGCTGGTCGAAGCTCCGGCGCACATACGTAGATTCTCAAATGAACCGCCAGTCTTCCCTGTAACACTCGGGGTTTGTAAGTCTAAGGAACTCCAAGAGAGAATTGTCATTTTTGCAGAATCCCGGACTAACTGTAAAATAGACTTCGCTGATCCTCCCTTTCCAGTCATGGCTATCCAGGGTATGAGTTGAGATGGGACAACAAGCCCCATTTGGCTCCTTGTGGATATATTGCGGCATGGGGCATGAATGGGAAATCCAGTCCATGCTGTGAAGCAGTCCATCCCGGATTGCGTGACTGACCCAATTCCCATTCTCCAGCAGTGGTTTATTGTAGCTCTGGTACGTTTCGCGGTCCAAGTCATCATGCCTATCTAAGTGTATCAACTGAACATCCTTGTAGTTCTTGTATCTCATGTATTCGAGTACCTCAAAGTGCTGGATGAAGATCTTAGCCGGCTTACCGTATGCCTCGTAGCGCTCCAGAAGATCTCTAATGTTATACTTCCTGTAGAATGCATCTTTTGTCACGATCTCCTGGTAGTTTGGCTTAACGGCCCACAGGAAATCTTGATCAATGTCCAATATAGTAAACATTGCCTTCCTCCACCATTATTATGGAAAGATACTCGCCCTGACCTCGGCCGATGCGTCAGGTCCTGGAAACCATCTTGGGGCCGTGACAGAAATGAGAAAGCCCTTTAATTTCAAGGGGCTCTTCTCAGCAATTGATATGGTCAATATAACTATATCACATTAAAGGGACTGTCAAGCCGCAATCACATTCGAAGGAATTGGAAATCGGCCTTCCCGGCTGCCGGTGCCGAATCCCCTTCTCTGGGAATCATGGGCTGACGAAGGAAGCCCTAAGAAAGATCGAAGAACGGTCAAGGACGTGAAATCGATTGGATCACCCCGTGACCATGAGTCAATCAGTTTCCTTGCTGGTACTGCCTCAGATCGAGCGCTTGGCCCCCGTCCGACTCGACCGTTTACGATTTGCGTTAGAAAGAAAACATAATGATTGCTAATCACCAACACTGATTTTGGCATCATAAGGGGCTGGACGGCCTTCTTCCCTTTCCAACCAATCTTTTAAACTCAAAAGGAACGTAGCCCACTTTGTGCTGCAATGGCGCATAAATTCATCGGGCTTTTTCCAGTTGGCGTGCGTGAATAGGACAAAAGTCTCATCCTTCTTAGCCTTCAATTCAAAGGTTAAGTCTGTACCCACCCACTCCTTAGGCCCCTTCACGCATTTCCATTTTACTACTTTGTTGGGCTTTGACTCCGTAACCTTCATATCGGCGAAATCGAAATCAATAATTCCACCCTTTTTGGGGTTTCCTTTAGTACCTACGATCCACCAATGAGAAAGCCCATCAACAGTGGATAGCGCCTTAAAAATCTTTTGCGGCGTGGATTTAATGCCGACTCTGTGAAGAATATCTGGCATAATTTCACCCTCCTTCTTTCAAATTTGCTCAATTCAAAAATGTTCATTAGAAAGTCAAACTTCAAGGGCTTCACCAAAGGCAATGTTGAATGAATATGCTTTCAACTTTCTCGAGTTCGGAACGACACAAGGGGGACAACATCCCCCTTTCTTTTCGATTAATCCGGAGCATCGTTCTTTTCTCTGCCGATAGATTCTTAGGATTTGTCGATAAATTGTCGATAGATTCTCCCGCCGGAAAGCCTCTCCTTCCGGCAATAATTCTAATGTCTTCGTCGATAGAAAATCGATAGATCATGGGTTGGGTGCTTGGGAGCAGGTCCTGATGAGGATCGTTCAATCACTGAGGGAGACCAGGATTCTTTCAGAATATAGAGGAGAATCGTCCATACGCAGGATCTACAAGGTTGAGACGGATATATTCAGCAGGAGGATGTTTCTCATCCCCTTAAAGATAGAATTCTTTGGATCCCCTGGCAGGATAGAGAGCCGCAAAGAAGGCTACTTACAGCTTATTCGGAAGGTGACTCCCGCCGAAAAGATCGATCATTGATCGACCCTTTCCCCTGAACCTCTCGAAGGGAAAGCTTCTTGTGGGAGGCGGGCTTGCCGTCCATGTTATTCATCGGCACCAGCTTTTGGAAGGCAGGTTTTCGCATGTATTGACATTATGTCAGTAATGACATATACTCCTCCTCATCCCGATGCCACGGATTGGTTTGAGATGTCACGAACTCCGCATCGATGATCAAGACAAGAGGTGGCGTATTGTGTATCGAATCGATCATGATGCCATCGTGATTTTGGAGGTATTTGAGAAAAAGACACAGAAGACACCCCGAGAGGTAATTGAGAACCGCAGACGGAGGATTCGACTTTATGATACCTCCGCAGGAGGAAGCGTATGAAGAGTGCAAAGAAGAAACGACTTGAAACAAAAGGGTGGAGGGTTGGTACAGTTGCCGAGTTTCTCCAACTTTCACCTGAAGAGTCCGCCTATATTGAGATGAAACTTGCGTTGAGTAGGAATCTTCAGGAACGTCGGAAGGACAAGAGCCTAACTCAAGAACAACTCGCTCGTCTTCTTAAGTCCAGTCAATCAAGGGTGGCAAAAATGGAAGCAGGAGATCCTTCGGTTTCGCTTGATTTGCTCGTCCGTTCGCTGTTAGTTTTAGGGGAATCTCGAAAAAGCCTCGCTAAGATTCTGTCTGAGCCACGTTCTGCACTTGGGAGTTAGAAGTACACATCAAGTTGCTTTAGAACCTACGTCCCCTTTTTCTTCCTTTACGTCCCCTTCTTGTCCCCTTCTTCCTCAGCAAACTGGTGGAGGCGGCGGGAATCGAATAAGCGCCGCTTTTTCTAACCTTTCGATATACCAAATGAAATTTCAAGAATATTCTTTCCGGATAGTATCTGGATAGTGTCTTTGGATTGGAATGTTTTTTATTTTTTGATGCAAAATCTTCCTGATATGTGTGTTCACTCAATTTATTGTGTTCACTAAATAGTGAACACCCAATTATGGTGAACACCAGATACCCGGTGTAGGATCTTCGCTTGCCAAAGCAGGGGAGGTATGCTATCATTGATATAAAATATATCATTTGGAGGTTGGGAAATGGTCTCACAGGTCTTGATCAGGGTGGATAAAGGACTAAAGGATAAATTCCAGCGATTAAGTCGGACAGAGCAAAAGTCCGTCAATGAAAAGGTCCGGGAACTCATGGAAGAGTATGTAAAGGAACACGACATGGAGGCCGCCATGAAAAGCCTATGGGATGAGATCGGGCAGTCTCTGAAAAAGAAGGGCTACAAGCCATCGGATGTGGGCAAGATGATTAAAGAGGTCCGCAGAGACCGATGAAGGTCGTTATTGATACGAACGTCTTCGTTTCATCTTTTTTCGGAGGCAATCCGCGGCGGATCGTTGACTATTGGTTTTCCGGAAAACTCATCCTGTGCGTTTCCAGGCCGATCCTTAGAGAATATTTTGATGTGCTAAGCCGCTTTCAATTTGATCGGGAGGACCTCTTTAGAAGACTCATCACTTCTTTTGAGAGAGGTCTGAATACCCTTTTCGTAGATGCCCCAAAGGAACAGAATTGGATAAAGAATGACCCTGAAGATAATAAGTTCATCGCCTGTGCTATTTCGCTTCATTCGAATTACATCGTATCCGGTGATCCACACTTAAAAAGGGCGGGGAAGATTGAAGGGGTGGAAATTGTCCCTCCCATGGAAATGCTGAAATTGATCGAAATCGGATAGTTGGGGCCAGCTTTTCAGGGTAGTGATCGCTCCTTGGGTGTGCCATGAGGCTTGTGCCAAGCAAGGCAAATAAACCATCAGACAGCTTATTCAGGGATTTGCAGTCATTAATCATCGAGGCTCGGCAGGATGTGAGAGAAAAGGCATGGGGTCAGACTTGTTTATTGCTTTTGGTTCTTTAGATTCTTGTGCACCTCTCCAACCTCAGTCTTATATCTCTTCCTGTCTCTTAAATATCTCGTGATAACAGATGGATCTCTCCTCAAATACTCCGCCATCTCTCGCCCTCTGTACCCATATTCCTTTCCCACAAGGCTCAGCACTCTCCTCCCCCTCTGTATCTCCTCGCCCCTCCCCTTCTCTCTCAACTCTCTCAAATTCAACCCACAAACCGTCTCCACCGCTCCTCCTATCTCGACTAACGTATATTCATGCCTTCTTCTCCCCCGTAACTCTTCTCTCCCTGCTTTCTCCACCACCTTTTTAACAAATCGCTCGTCACCAAGTACCCTCTGATCTACCGTGGCATAAACTTCCTCTCTCCTGATCCCCTTACTCTCTCCCATATAGAACCTATAAGCCCTCCTCGCTCTCCCCTTATTCTCTGAAAACATCCTCAATACCTCTTCGGTGTCCACTATCCCTCCTCCCTGCCATTCTGCCCTGCCTATATAAACCCTATGACTGCTCCATGAATACTTATCAACTTCTTGCACAATCCCCGCCCTCATAGGATTCAGATGAATGTATTTGACCAATGACAACAAATACCCATCCTTATCACACAGAATCGCCTTATACCTCCCCTGAAACAGGTGCCCCACCATCCCATATTTCCTATTAAAATACATCGTATAGCTCTGGTTGACCCCTTGAAGAATCTTAGAAAGAGGAGTTTCTCTTGTTTCGATCAGCACATGAATGTGATTGCTCATCAGGACATAGGCATACAGCGCATACTCATACCTAACCTTGTAATCAGCAAGTATCTTAAGATAACGTTCATGATCTTCTACATCTCCGAATACTCGCTGTCTTTGGTTCCCACGCGTAATCACATGATAAAGGGCACCTTCAAATTCGATCCTCGGTCTCCTTGCCATACCCAAAGACTATCAGTTTGTCTCGCAAATGTCAATAAACAAGTCTGACCCCAAAGCCCCCTTTATGCCGGACGCCACCCAGGCAGTATGCAGGTTTCTCCTGGACTTATCCTGGTATCCCGTAAGCTACCAGTTTTGACGTCGTCTAATTTCATTTCGACACCTCATCAGTAGTTCGCTTGCGCTCGCCTCCCTGAACCTCACCTGACACCTCTCAAAGTGCCTTTTCCTCAATGCTCACTACCTCCTGCCTTAGCGGGAAGCAGCTTAAGGTGGTTTGAAGCCTGCTCCTGCAAGCCGGCTCCGAGGGGCTTTCCCTCATCTCTTATGCAACTTCGTGGCGCACTTACGGGAAGAAAGGAACGCTGCGGTTAACTGGGCTGGCAAAGGAGCGAAGCGGATTTGCCGATCTATCTTCAACCGGTTGTTGGCTGCCATATTACCATACTCCTATTTTCTTAACTCACCAGAGTCAAAAGGCGTTCTATAGAGCGATACACTGCCTCAGGTATTCCCCGAAGACACATCGTTGAGGCGCGGTCTGGGTTGACACCAACCATCGGACATAGGACACGGCCAATATCGTCGAGAAGAGTAATTAGCTCGGATAGGACAAGTGCCGAGTAGAGGCCGAAGTCAACCACACGACCTTGAGTACGAAAAGTGATAGCCGGAAGAGCGATCTTCGGGAACATGCTGCGGTCATAAACCTGGAATAGGAGACCCTCTGATGGATGGCCAAAGATGATCTTTTCATGATCTCGGTGAGTAAGAAGATCGCGAACTTTCTTGACCGCAGGCCACCACTCGTCTGCATCGTCTACAATGATAAGCAGATTCGAAGGTAGCCTGGTCCTGTAACTCCGTTTCGTGCCAGACTGAATGTCAGCCCAACCTGGTAGGCTAGTACGATTCTTGTTTTTAAGGCCGCCTGCACCTCCCTGTATCACCACCGCACCCAGCGCATCCATTAAGCTACCGACATCCACATGGAAGTCCTTAACTGCCAGCGCCATAAACATGCGCCAACGGTTCGCCGTGGGATCTGAAACAAGATCGAAAGCGTCCTGGGTAGGATCATAGGCTAGCGTATCCTTTTTCCACTCAATCTCCTGAAGTCTCATGAGTAAATCTGTGAAACGACGCGCCGCGTATGAGATTGAACCTGACAGCGCTTTTGCCTGCCCGATCTGCTTTAGGAGTGCCTCAGGTAGGTCTGGAACCCTCCCAATTGAGGCCGACATGTTGCCCAGCTCCGCACCGAGACCCTCAAGAGAGGTACAGAGGATGCAATCAGGCACAGAGGATACAAAGAGAGATAGCGCTCTTCGCACCCGCAACGGGTCAACTCTCATCGCACCTGCTCCGGCCAGCACTGACCACCATGTTCACCATATTACCCAACGCGCCGGAGTTAACCCGCCGCCACAGCAGCGCTCCGGTCGGGTTCAACTCCAGGATACTCATTAAGGCCTCCCTTAGGATACCGCAAAGCGGTATGATTAACAATCCCAAA
>JBHGBJ010000007.1:0-83921 GCA_041947025.1 Thermodesulfobacteriota bacterium | reverse complement strand
GAAAATTATGACCTTAGCGGCTATAGAGGTCAATCGCTTTTGCTACGTATAGCAGGAAGTAACCTGCGGAGTCAAGTTCGAAAGTACCTCGCGCCCTGATGCCCGATAGCTTGCCAAAACAGTCCTCTTGAAAGGAAGAAGGAGAAGGCTCCATATGATCTTCAAATCGTAGAGTTATTGGATTTAAAAAACGCAAGGTCATAGCGGATATGCTTCCCTTGCAAGAAGAGGCTGCGGTGCTTGAAAATTTTCACGGACGTTATGGGCCACCGTTTAATCTCATTTCTTTCTCACGATGAAGTAAAATACACCGGTTGCAAGTGCTGACAGCCCGCAGTAGAGGAAAGTTCGAGCATAATCCACATCCCGCATAGCTCCAGGAAAGTAACTGCCAACCTTAATTCTATTTCCTTCTCTTACGGCATAATAAGCCTCTGGGGGAAAAATTACGATCAAAGCAATGATAATCAGTCCTGCGATCAACACATAATTTTCCTTCTTCATACGCATTTGTTCCCTTCATTTATTTTCACTCATTCCTCACACCAGCAACTTCAAACCTGAGTATCCATTTTTCCACACGGCGGGATGACCTCACCTTAATGGCCAAGCGTTTTCCAATGAGTTCATGCTCGATTTCCTTCTGGTCCAGAATTTCAACGGATTCGCGAAACAACAATCCATCGGTGTTTAGATAATCAACACTAATGTCAGCTTTCTTCCCGACAAGTTGCTCCATGGTCCACCTCCTAAATCGTAATTGATGACAACTAAATCAGAATCAAAGGGCATCGGGCATTTGCGGGGTGCGATGCCTCTAAATTCCAGCAGCAAAAAGAAGGTCTAATCCGCTTACTTCTTCTCCATTAATGCCTTAGTATTTTGATAACCTTTTTCATAAAATTGGCAATCTTTACCCAACAGGTGCTTCAATGTAGTCGTTTTCCCAGACTGCCGAGGTCCTGTAAGGACCACGGCAGGAAATTCCTTGACGGCCTTTTTCAAAACCCTTTCGATGCTCCGCTCAATGTAGTTGGAAACCATGATTCCTCAAGTACTATAGTTTTGTGTAATTATGCATTATGATCGCATAATTACACATAAAATCTCAAGGGATATGTTCTCTTTGGAAATCAGTGGCCGTGGTCAAGCTCGTGTCAGGGCGAAGCCCCGGTCTGTCCAATATTTCTTGGATGATAAGCTCTGCATTTTGCGGAAACAAAAGAAGCCACGAATTGAACTTATCGTTCTCTCAAATAGACTTCCTTCTCTCCTTTATGGCTCTCCTGTCTTGTCCGCATCGGCGGTCGGGACCTTTGTATTTGGGGTCGCTAAATTTCCTGCGATTGGCACTTCCCCTTCGATCCTTACCACCCCGGCGCTCCTGTGTCACCATACGATCCTCCTTTGCCGTAAATCTTGGCCCGGCTGATAAAGGTTTGAATTTCAATGGAACATGCCACCCCATCTCTTGCGGGTAGTCAAAGTCCCCCCAGACGGTGGACAGGATAAGGTACAAAGCTTAAGCTTGAAGGAAGACGATTTCGCTTAGATTTTATTTAATGTGTCTGAAGAAGTCAAATGGGGATTAAAATAAGACTTTTTACGTTTCTCACATCAACCCTGCGATGGATCGTTGGGCGAAGGAGAGCACATTGGCCGGAAAGATTCCCATATAAAGGGTCCCGATGACGGCCAAAATCAAGGCAATGACGGAAGCAGGAGAAAAACGAAGACCGGTGATCTCCCGTTCGGATTCCCTGAAATACATGACCACGGTGACCCGAAGATAGTAATAGACGGAGACCGCGCTGTTAAGAACACCGAGGATCACCAGCCAGTAGAATTTTGACTTTACCGCCGCACTGAAGACATAGAACTTGGCCATGAATCCAGAGAGCGGCGGAATCCCTGCCATGGAGAGGAGAAAGATCGTCATCGAGGCTGCAAGAAGGGGGTATTTGAATCCAATTCCTGCGTAATTACTGATCAGAGTATTTTCCTCCCCTTTCTTTCCAAGGAGGATCACGCACGTAAAGGCACCCAGATTCATGAAGGCATAGGCCATCAGGTAGAAGAGGATCCCGGAGGCTCCCAAATCATTTCCGGCAACGAAGGCCACCAAAATGTATCCCGCATGGGCAATGCTCGAATAGGCCAACATCCTTTTGATGTTGCTCTGGGAGATCGCCACAATGTTTCCCACCGTCATGGTCGCCACCGCGATGAGCCACATGATCGAGGTCCAATCCGGACGGAAACCCGGCAGCGCAGAGAAAAAGACCCTGACCAACGCTGAAAAGCCAGCCGCCTTCACGCCGGTGGCCATGAAGGCAGTAATCGAGGTCGGCGCCCCTTCGTAAACATCAGGGGTCCACATATGGAAAGGGACGGAAGCAATCTTGAACCCAAAGCCAATGGTGAGGAAGACGAGGCTCATCAGAAGCATCGGGCTTCTCAGGAGGCTTTTTGAGCCGATGTAAGAGGCGATCTCCTTCAGGTAGAGGGAACCTGTTGCGCCATAGATCAGGGCAATCCCGTAGAGGAGGAATCCGGTGGCAAAGGCTCCCAAGAGAAAGTATTTCAATGCGGCCTCTGCCGATCTCCGATCCTCGCGCATCATTCCCGCTAAAATATAGATCGAAATCGACATCGTCTCCAGCCCGAGAAAGATGATGATCAGATGGGTTCCTGCAGCCATCAGCATCATTCCAAGGGTGGCGAAGAGGACCAAAGCATAATACTCGCCGGACTCAATCCCTTCTCTCTGCGAGTAGCCCATGGAGATCAGGATGGTCAAGAAGGCGATGATCAGAAAAGTGATCTTGAAGAAAACGGAATAGCCGTCCGAGACAAACATGCCTTCGAAGCCCGACTGGTTGGCTCCCACCTGGGAAAGGGTATAAAAAAAGGCGATGACGATCCCGATCAATCCGAGAATTCCAAGATAGCTCTTTCTCTCCCTCTTGGGTGAAAAGACATCCACCAGAAGCACTAAGAACCCAAAGGCAGTGATCACGATCTCCGGTGCAATGAGATAGAGGTTAATCTCTGGTATTTTCATCTAAAGAATCCTCCGATTTTCCTTGACACGGGGACACGGGGAATGGGTGACTGGGTGACACGGTGAAAAGTCGATTACTTCTCTTTCTCCGCGTCTCCCTCTCTCCCCCTCTCGCCGTCTATTTCTTCACGACTTCAGCCATTTTGGGACCAGGAAGATCCGCCTTCATCTCGACCCTTCCCTTGAAATCTTTCAAGAATTGCTCAACCGTCACATCCATCTTGCTGAAGAAGAGTTTGGGATAGATTCCCATGAGGAAGATCATGATCACCATGGGAACGAGGATGGCAATCTCCCGGCCATTGAGGTCTTTCAGCTTCTCGTTTTCGGGCCGGGTGATCTTCCCGAACATCACCCGCTGAAACATCCAAAGCATATAGGCCGCTCCCAGAATCACACCGGTGGCGGCGAACACCCCGTAGACCACATTCGATTGAAAGGCTCCGAGGAGAATCAAGAACTCTCCCACAAACCCATTCGTCCCGGGCAGCCCGATCGAGGAAAGCGTGACGATCATAAAGAAGATGGCATAGATTGGCATCACTTTGGAGAGGCCTCCGAAATCGGCAATCAGCCGTGTGTGTCGCCGCTCGTAGACCATGCCGACGATCAAGAAGAGGGATCCTGTGCTGATACCATGATTGAGCATCTGGTAGATCGAGCCCTGAATCCCTTGCATATTGAAAGCAAACATCCCGAGCATGACATACCCCAGATGGCTCACGCTCGAGAAGGCGACCAGTCTCTTCAGGTCGGGTTGCATCATCGAGACCAAGGCCCCATAAATGATTCCGATAAGCGCCAGGACAGAGACCAGGGGCAAAAGGTCATGGGCCGCATTCGGAAAGAGAGGGATGGCAAACCGGATGAACCCATAGGTCCCCATTTTCAGCAAGACCCCGGCCAGAATCACGCTCCCTGCTGTTGGAGCTTCGGTGTGGGCATCCGGCAACCATGTATGGAATGGAAACATCGGCACCTTGATCGCAAAGGCCAGGGCAAAGGCCGCAAAAAGCCAGTACTGCGTTCCCGCGGGCAATCCCAGCTTGTAGAGCTCGAGCACATCAAAGGTGGCTTTGCCGGTGATCCTCTGGTTCAGGAAATAAAGGATCAGGATCGCCGCCAGCATCAGGACGCTTCCGGCCATGGTGAAGAGGAAGAACTTGACCGCCGCATAGATGCGTCTCTTGGGATCTCCCCAGACGCCGATCAGAAGGTACATGGGGATCAGCATCACTTCCCAGAAGACATAAAAGAGGATCAGATCCAGAGCCACCAGCGCGCCGATCATTCCCGTCTCAAGGAAGAGGAAGGAGACCATGAACTCCTTCACCCTGAAGGTGATCGCCGTCCAGGAGCAAAGGATGCAAAGGATGGTCAAAAAGGTGGTTAGAAGGACCAGCAGAAGACTGATCCCATCGATCCCCAATTTGTAACTGATGCCGTAGGCCTGGACCCACCAAAAGTCTTCCACGAATTGCATGGCCGCCGTCTTGGGATCGAAGGAGAAGAAGAGGGGTAGCGAGAAAATAAACTCGACAAAGGCGAAAATGAGGCTGACCCAGCGGAGAGCCCTCCCGTTCTCTTTATTGATGAAGAGGAGAACAACCGCACCCAAAATTGGAAAGAAGATCAGCAACGAAAGGATAGGAATTCCTAAGATCGTCATGAACCTGACTCCTTTTTTATAACGAATGATGCGAATGATAACGAATTGAGCGAATCAGGGCCTTATTCGGCTATTCGCTATCATTCGTAATTCGTTTGATCAATTCAAAATCGCGCGCACGATATAATATCCTGCGATCACCACCCCGCCTACGATCATTGAAAAGGCATAGTTCTGAACCACTCCCGTCTGGGCCTTCCGGAACACACTCGAGAGCCAGCCAAAGAAGTAGGCAATGCCGTTGACCGTCCCATCGATCACAAACTCATCGAATCCCCTCCAGAGTCCCGTTCCCAGTCTCTTGAGGGAGTTGATGAAGAGGACCTCGTAGAGCTCATCGACGTAATACTTATGGAGTACCAGTTGGTACAATCCTTTCCGTTTCTCGGCCAAAAGCTTGGGAAGGGCCGGATTCTTCACATAGAAGAGATAGGCGATCCCGATGCCGACGAGGGCAATGACCACAGAAACGGCCATCATGAAGAATTCGAGAGCCGCAGCAGAATGGCCACCCGACTCTCCACTGGATGCCCAGGCCTGGGAGAGAATTGAAATTCCGGCATGGGCCTTCACAGGCTCGGCCCCTCCTCCTAAAACGGGGGCAAGAAATTCATGAATGTGATTGGCTCCTCCCAAAACATGGGGAACTCCCACATAACCTCCGATGACGGAGAGAGCAGCCAGGATCATGAGAGGAACCGTCATGATCTTGGGAGACTCATGGACGTGATGGGCCACCTCGTGATCGACCCTGGATTCCCCAAAAAAGGTCATGAAGAGGGCCCTGAACATGTAGAAAGCCGTCATTCCGGCAGCGATCGCCGCGACCAGCCACAGCAGGAAATGGCCGTGAGAGCTGGAGAAGGCCTGCCAGAGGATCTCATCCTTGCTGAAAAAACCGGCAAGGCCGGGGATCCCCGCAATGGCCAGCGTAGCGATGAAGAAAGTCCAGAAGGTGATGGGGATCTTCTTTCTCAAGGCCCCCATCTTTCTCATATCCAGTTCGCCGCTGAGGGCGTGCATGATGCTTCCGGCACCCAAAAAGAGAAGGCCTTTGAAGAAGGCATGGGTCATCAGGTGAAAGATCCCTGCGCTGTAAGCTCCCACGCCCACTCCCAGGAACATATAACCTAACTGGCTGATCGTCGAGTAAGCCAGGACCTTCTTGATATCATTCTGACAGAACCCGATCGATGCCGTGAAGATGGCAGTGGCCACACCCACGATGGCGACAATCGCCATGGAGACAGGAGCCATGCTGTAAAGCACATTACACCGGGCCACCATGTAAACCCCTGCGGTCACCATGGTCGCCGCATGGATGAGCGAGCTGACCGGCGTGGGGCCTTCCATGGCATCCGGGAGCCATACATAGAGGGGGATCTGTGCCGATTTTCCACAGGCCCCGACGAAGAGGAGAATGGTGATGGCCGTCACTGTGGCAGGATCGAGCTTGCTCGCATTGGCGAAGACCTCGGTGAAGTCCAAGGTCCAGATCCCGTGTTTTCCCAGGCTCGTGAAGATCAGGAACATTCCCAAAATAAAGCCAAAGTCACCGACCCGGTTGACGACAAAGGCCTTCTTTCCCGCGTTGGCAGCAGAATCTTTCTCAAACCAGAAACCGATCAGGAGATAGGAGCAGAGACCCACTCCCTCCCATCCCACAAACATCAACAGGAAGTTGTTGGCCAGGACGAGGTTGAGCATCATGAAGACGAAGAGATTGAGATAGGTGAAATACCGGGGAAAACCCGGATCATCATGCATATATCCAACGGAATAGATGTGGATGAAGAAGCTGACCCCGCTCACCACCAGGGCCATCAGGATGGAGAGGGGGTCGATCTGATAGCCGATCACGGTCTGCAAAGAACCCGAGACGACCCAATCAAAGATCACCTTTTCAAAATGGCGCTCCGCCGGCGGCCTTCCGACCAGCTCAAAGAAGATCAGGATGGAAGTGAGAAAGGAAAGCCCGAGGGCCGAACAGGCCACTGCCCCGACCGCTTTTCTTGAATAGCGTCTTCCGAAGAATCCGTTGATCAAGAACCCGACTGCCGGGAATACCGGAATCAACCAGACCATATCGAACATAATATAACTCCTCCGGAGAGTTAAGAATGATCCGTTGAGAATTATGAATTATGAATTAAGAATTACGGGCGAGCTTTTGTCCTCTCTGTCTCTTAACTCTCAATTCTCAACTCTTAACTCATAATTTCTCTCTTTCTTACCACTTTAATAAGTTGATCTCATCCACATTGATCGTCTCTCTCGAACGGTAGATCATCACAAAGATCGCCAACCCCACGGCGGCCTCTGCTGCGGCCACAGCCATAACGAAGAATGCAAAGAGCACCCCGTCCATCGATTGAAGAAACCGGGAAAGGGTGATGAAGGTGAGGTTGACGGCGTTGAGCATCATCTCGATGCACATGAAGACCACGATCGCATTGCGCCGGGTCAGGACTCCGATCACCCCGATCGTGAAAAGCAGCCCACTTAACATCAAATACAAGGCAGGGGGAATGGTTGGAACGACCCACATAGCACGACTCCTTATCTCCTTTTCTTGCTTAAGATGACCGCTCCGATGATGGCCGCAACCAGAAGGACGGATACGATCTCGAAAGGAAAAAGATATTTCGTAAAAAGCAGTTCGCCGACGGCCTTCACATTGGCGCTCATCTTATCGGGCGTATAAGAATCCATCTTCCCGGTGGGGGATTTGGCCACGACGGAATAGAGGATTCCGAAAAGAAAGAGAATGGCCAGAAAGCCTCCGATCACCTTTGAGTAAACGATCTTGAGCCGGGACCTCAGCTCATTCTCCAGATCGAGAAGCATGATCACAAAAACGATGAGCATCACGATGGCGCCCGCATAAACGACGACTTGGATGATGGCGATGAATGGACTGTAGAGCAGAAGATAGAGCACTGCCACGCAGAGAAAGTTCAACACCAGAAAAAGGGCGCTGTGAATCGGATTCTTTCGAGTGATGACCAAAAAGGAGGCGAGAACGGAGACAAAAGCCATCCCCAAAAAGATCAACCATTGAAATATCGTTCCGACATTCTCCATTGTATCCTGCTCCAAATTAAAACCTCCTCCCCCTTGATGCCTGCCTGCGGTAGGCAGGCCCCAGGGGAGAGGGAGATAATAGGGTTATTTTTTGCCTTACTTACGGATTATTCTTCTTCTCCTCTAAGAGCTTTTCCGTCGTCATGAGGTAGGGTTTTCTCGCCGGTTCCACCCACTCATAGTTCTTTCCCATGAAGATGGCACTCACCGGGCAGGCCTCTTCACAGAAACCGCAGAAGATACATCGTGTGGCATCGAGTTCGTAGGTGAGGGGATACCGTCTCCCCTCCTCATCTTCCGCGGTCTCAATGTAGATGCATTGAGAAGGGCAGACCGCCATACAGAGACCACAGGCGACGCACTTGGTTTTTCCGCGTTCGTCTTTCTCAAAATATTGAACGCCTCTCCACCGCTTCGCCGGAGGAACCTTTTCCTCCGGATATTGATGGGTGATGGGCCTGGAAAAGAAATACTTTAGCGTTACCCTTAAACCCTTCAGTAATGGAATGATCATCCTTTGCCTCTCTCCTTGCCTCTTGAGAAAACTTATCCTTTCAGCGAAACCACCAATGCAGTGACCAAAAGATTGATCAACGCCAAGGGAATCAAAACCTTCCAGCCAAACCTCATGATCTGATCGTAGCGGAGTCGCGGATAGGTTCCACGCTGCCAGACAAAGAAGAAGAGAAAGATAAAAAGCTTTCCGCAGAACCAGACGATGCCCGGAATGAAACCGAGTTGAGGAATAATCGGCTGCCATCCTCCGAAAAAGAGCGTCACGGCCAAAGCGCCCATGGTGACCATATGGGCATATTCGGCCATGAAGAAAAGCGCAAATTTCATGCTGCTATATTCGATGTTGAACCCGCAGGCTAATTCTGCCTCTGCCTCGGGCATATCAAAGGGAGTACGGTTGATCTCGGCAAGACCGCAAATCAGATAAAGGACAAAGGCCACCGGTTGATACCAGATATTCCAGTTCCAAAACCCTCCTCCTTGAAGAGTGACGATCTGGGTCAGCCTCAGGCTTTGGGAGAGGATGAGCACTCCCACAATCGAGATTCCAAGAGCCACTTCGTAGCTGATCATCTGGGCTGCAGCTCGCAGAGAACCGGTCAGACCGTATTTGTTGCCAGAGGACCAACCTCCCAGGATGATCCCGAACTCTCCAAGGGAGGCAAAGCCAAAAATGTAGAGGAGGCCGATATCCACGTCGGCCACCCGGAGTTTGACCACCCAACTTGTCCCCGGGATGGTGAATTGGTTTCCGAAGGGAATGACGGCGAAAATGATGATCGCTGCGATGATGGAAATCATCGGCGCGATGACAAAAACGACCTTGTCCGATCTTGCGGGAACCAAATCCTCTTTGAAAAAAGCCTTCACCGCATCGGAAAAAGGCTGAAGCAATCCAAAGGGCCCGCAGCGATTGGGACCGAAACGGATCTGGATATGGCCCAAGACCTTCCGCTCCAACCAGGTCAAATAGGCCACGACCATCATCAGGCCGGCAAAAACGACGACGCATTTCACGAAGATTTCAATGAGAAGGTACAGCAGTTGCATCCCGCAATCTCCTATCTTTTCTCGACTCTTCCGATAAAGACCTTGTATTCCGGCTGTTGACTGACGGAATCCTTCCCCCCTGCCATCAGGAGATTGTTCACAAAGGCAGGGAAAAACGTGGTCGCAAAGTATGCCAATCCTTTCGGGAGTCCGTCGGAGATCCGGCAGACTGTCTCCACCTCTCCCCGGGGAGAGATCATCCTCACCCGGTCACCCTCTCCCAGTCTTGCGCGGGCTGCGTCATCAGGGTGGATCTCGACACAGGAATCCGAAAAGACCTTGGCCAATCCACTTGCCCTCTTGGAGGTTGTTCCGATGCCGTAATGATAATGAAAGCCTCTGGGAATAATCCATAACGGATAGTCTTCGTTCGGCTTTTCCATCGGCTCTCGGTATTCAACCGGGAAGAACCTCTTCTTTCTTCCATTACTCAAAGGCCACTGGATTCCCCCTTTCTCCAAATCGGGATATGTGATTCCAGAATAGAAGGGGACGAGCGAAGCGATCTCCTCCATGATCTCAGAAGGTTTCTGATAGGCCATCGGATAACCCATCCGGGTTGAAAGATCACAGAAGATTTTCCAGTCAGGCCTGGCCTCACCCACAGGGGAAATCGCTTTTCTCACCCTTTGAACCCTTCTCTCCATGCTGGTGAAGGTTCCATCTTTCTCAGCAAAGCTCATCCCCGGCAAAATCACGTGTGCATAGCTTCCAATATGAGTCATGAAGAGATCCTGAACCACCAAAAGTTCCAGACGGTCGAGGCCTTTTTTGACCTGCTCTAACTTCGGCAGGGTGATCAGAGGATCCTCACCAAAGACGTAGAGGGCCTTGATCTCTCCCTCTGTAATCTTATCGAACATCTCTGCGTATCCATAGCCTGATTTTTCCGGGATCTTTTTCTCCCAGATTTCTTCGAACCTCTTCCGGCCCTTTTCGTCATCCACTCTCTGATAGCCGGGGAGGAAGCCGGGAAGATCTCCCATATCGAAGGCACCCTGCCCATTGTTCTGAGTGAGCATGGGATAGATTCCCCCTCCGCTTTTCTCCGTTTCTCCGGTTAAAAGGGCCAGATTACAGAGTGCCTTCACAATCTCAAGCCCACCGGTATGCTGGGTTACACCCGAACCAAATACGATCGCCCTCTTCTTGGCCTTTGCATAAAGGCCTGCAGCCGCCTCCAATTCGGCCGACGGGATGCCGCTTGCTTTTTCGACCCATTCGGCTGTAAAAGGATTGAGGGAGAATTGCATGGTCTCAAAGCCCTCGGCCTTCTCCTTGATCAGATCTCTGGCCACTGCACCCTTTCCGATCAGAAGACGGATCAGGCCATTGATCCAGGCGATATCCGTTCCTGGCAGAGGTCGGAGCCAAAGGTCCGCCCATTTCTCCCACTGGGTCTTTCGGGGATCGACGACGATGACCTTGGCGTCGTTCTTGCGAATCGCCTCCCTCATCTTATTGCTGAAGATGAGGTTATCGTCATAGACATCCGCACCTACGAGCAGGATCAGATCCGCCTTGGCCACGTCCTCCATCGAGTGGGTCATCGCCGCCCACCCGAGGGAGGCCATCATTCCCTCAAGGGAGGCCCCTCCTGCCAGACGCGCTCCGTTATCGATATGGTTGGTTCCGACGCCGGCCCTCATCCATTTCTGGAAGAGATAGCCCTCCTCATTGGTTGCCCTGGAGGAAGAAATGCCGCCGATGCTCTGGCCGCCATGCTTCTCTCTTATCTCTCGAAGCTTTGTGGCCACAAGCTCAAGGGCTTCTTCCCAGGAAACCGCCACAAAGGCTCCTGACTTTTTGACCAGGGGCTTCTCGAGCCTGTCCGAATGGTTAACAAAATCGTAGCCGAACCTTCCCTTCACGCAGAGGCTTCCCTGGTTCGACCCGACCTCGCCTTTGGTGGTCACCTTGACTACCTTTCGATCGCCAAGGCTATTGAGCTCCAATTGACAACCGCAGCCACAGAAAGTGCAAGTTGTCTGGACCCTGCTGAGCTGCCAAGTCCTCCCCTTGATCGGGCTGAGATTCTCCGTCAATGCGCCCACAGGACACTTCTGGAGGCACTCTCCGCAGGAGATACAGTTCTCTTTTCGAACCGCTTTCACGTGGGAGGGAAAACCATGCTCCGCGACCTCCAGCACATTCGCTCCCGGAATATCGACGCATGCCTGGATGCAGCGAAGGCACATGACGCATCGATCAAACCATTGTCGAATCAGAGGGGTCCCGTACGGAACGGCAGGGATCTCCCTCTTCTCAGGAGGAAATTCATTGTGATCGATTCCGAATTCATAGGTCCGGTTCTGGAGTTGGCATTCCCCCCCTGCATCACAGACCGGGCAGTCCAAGGGATGATTGACCAATAGGAGCTTCAAGGCTTCGAGTCTCATCCTCTCGACGCGCTCGGTGCGTGTATGAACGACCATCCCATCGACCACAGGGGTTGCACAAGAGGCCATGGGCATCTCCGCACCCTCGACGTCGACCAAGCAGATACGGCAGGATTTTAGCAGGCTCAATCGGCTGTGGTAGCACAGGGTGGGGATCGCAATCCCGTTCTCTTTCGCGACCTCAAGGATCGTTTGATCCGGCCTCGCAGTCAATTGCTTTCCGTCAATTGTCAGATTGATCATGCGGTATCTTATCCTCCAAATCCCCTCCCTGCCTAGCGGCAGGCAGGCAACCCCCCTTTACGAAAGGGGGGAGAGGGGGGATTATTACACAGCGAACAGTCCGATACGTACACATCTCAGGCAGCGCTCCGCTTCCTTCTGGGCGACCGGGATCGAGAACCCCTTTTCCACCTCGTCGAAGACCCACTTCCTCGAATCGGGAGATAACAGCTCCAGAGTGGCCTTCTTCTGTCCGCCGGAGATCCCGATCTTCTCATTCTTGTTATAAACCTTGATCTTCTCAACCAGGCCTTCGAGGCGCTCTTCCTCGGATTCCTTTACCTCCATCCCGCGAAGAAAGAGGTCGATCTTGTCAGCCGCCCTCTTTCCATGACCGGCGGCGCGGACGAGGACGTCCGGTCCGGTCACGCAGTCTCCTGCAGAGAAGATCCCGGGCCGGCTTGTCATGAAAGTCCCCTCCTGGACGGCAATGGTCGAGCGCTTCGTCGTCTTGACGCCGTCCTTCTCTTCGAGGAAGGAGAGATCGATCGCCTGGCCGATGGCCGGGATGGCAATATCGGCCTCGATAAAAAATTCCGACCCTTTGACGGGAACGGGCCTTCGCCTTCCGCTTTCATCCGGCTCTCCCAATTCCATCCGGATGCATTCCATTCCAACCACCTTTCCCTCTTTCGCAACGATCCGGACAGGATTGCAGAGGTAATGAAATTTCACACCTTCTTCCTCTGCATCGTGAATCTCCACACGATCGGCAGGCATCTCTTTTTTCGTCCTGCGATAAACCAGGTTCACATCCGGTTTGCCGATCCGGAAAGAAGATCGGACGCAGTCAATGGCAACGTTCCCGCCGCCAACCACGACCACCTTCTTTCCATCAGGGTAGGGGTCTCTTCCCAGATTGATCTCCAGAAGATAATAAACTCCCGGGATAAATCCCCTGTATCCCTTATCCTCTCCCTCGACTCCCATGGGCGTATTGGTCTGGGCGCCCACGCCGACAAAGACCGCCTTAAAACCTTGCTCAAACATCTGAGAGAGGGTGATATCCTTTCCCACTTGAGTGTTGTACCGGATCTCGACCCCGAGCTTTTTCAGAATCTCCGCCTCATAGCCGACAATATTTCTTGGCAGGCGATAGTCGGGGATCCCCATGGCCGCCATTCCACCCGGCTCCCCCAGTCTCTCGAAGATCGTTACGGGGTAGCCCTTCAAGGCAAGGTAGTAGGCACAGGAGAGGCCGGCTGGGCCTGCCCCGATGACCGCTACTTTTTCCGAGCGGGTTGCCTCCCGGCTCAGAAGGGGCGTTTTTCTCTTTTCAAGCTCGTAGTCGGCCACAAACCTTTTCAGCCATTTGATCGAGATGCATTCGTCCACATTTCCCCGGCGGCAGTTATCTTCACAGGGCCGGACACAGACCCTGCCGAGAATTCCAGGCAGGCAGGTTGCCCCTCGGATGGCCGAGAGGGATTCCTCGAATCTTCCCTCCTTGATCAACTCAACATAGCGTGTGATGGGAAGATGGGAGGGGCAAGCGCTTTCGCAGGGCGCGGTCACCTTCACCTTATATTCCTGACGAGGAATCTTCTTCTGTAACTGGATCGCTCCGGAGAATTGATCCTCGTAATGATCGATGGCATCGAGCACCGGCTTCGGACCGGTCTGTCCGAGGTTGCATTTGGAACTCTTCAGAATCATCTCTCCCAGATATTTCAGTTGTTTCAAGTCCTCATTCTTGCCCTGACCATCGGCAATCCGATGGAGAATGGTCGCCATGACCCGGGTCCCGACCCGGCAGGGCGTACACTTCCCGCAGGATTCTTTTTGAACCGCTTCCAGGTAGGCTCGAATCAAATCGACCATGTTGACATCCGGATCCCGGATGACGATTCCATCCCAACCAATGAAGGCTTTGATCTTTCTCTCTTTATCAAATTCCAGCGGCAGATTGACAGCGGAAACCGGTTGCCTTTCTGCCTCGGGTTTCCCACGGTTATCGGTCACCACTCCACCCCAACTGCTAAAAAGAATATCGGTCATAAGAACCTCACTAAATCGCTGTCCGCAGAGTGCTTAGCGCCAAGCGTTTCATTATCGGTCGATTTCTCCCAGTACGATATCGATGCTTCCGATCGCTGAAATGACATCGGCGATCAGACTCCCTTCAATCATCTTGGGAAGGGCACTCAGGTTGAGGAAGGAGGGCGGCCGGATCCTCATCCGCAACGGCCGACTCGACCCATCGCTGACGAGATAATATCCCAATTCCCCCTTCGAGGCCTCCACACTGACGTAAACTTCTCCCTTGGGCGGCTGGAACCCTTCGGAAACAATCTTGAAGTGCCGGATGAGTGATGCGATATCCGTGAGGACTTTCTCTTTCGGTGGGAGGGCCACCCAGGGATTGTTGGAGAGGACGGGACCTTTCGGCAGCCGCTCCAAAGCCTGCTCCACAATCCCATTGGACCACTCCATTTCCCGCAAACGCACGATGTACCGATCATAGACGTCGCCCATCGAGCCCGTGGGAATATCAAAATCAAACTCCTCGTAACTCGAATAGGGAAAAGCCTTTCTCACGTCGTACTTGACCCCTGACCCGCGGAGGCTTGGCCCGGTCATGCCCCAATTGATCGCATCCTCTTTCGAAATGATCCCCACGCCTTTGGTCCGATTCAGCCAGATCACGTTCTTTGTCAAAAGGGTCTCGTATTCCTTGATATGGTCCGGAAAGGCCCGGACAAATTCCTTGATCTTTTCCGTAATCCCTTCTGGAAGGTCTTTTGAAACCCCTCCGATTCTCATGTAGGTGGGTGTAAGTCTCCCTCCTGCAACCTCCTCAAAGACTTGCAGGATCTCTTCCCTTTCCCGAAAGTTGTAAAAGAGGAGCGTCATGGCACCGATATCCAGGGCGTGCGTTCCCAACCAGATCAGATGGGCGGCGATCCTCTGAAGCTCAGCCATCATCACCCTCAGATATTGAGCCCGTTTGGGAACCTCAATGCCCAGGAGTTTTTCCACGGCCAAAACATAGCCCAGGTTATTGCCCATTGCATTGGTGTAATCCAGCCGATCGGTGAGAGGGATGACTTGGTGATACGTCTTGCTTTCAGCGAGCTTTTCAACCCCCCGATGAAGGTGGCCAATATGAGGGGTCGCCTTCACGATCACCTCTCCGTCCAATTCCAACACGAGTCTCAAAACCCCGTGAGTCGCCGGGTGTTGAGGTCCCATGTTGATCGTCATTAACCGTTTCTCTGCCATTTCAAACCTCGGGAACAAAGGGTTTATCGAAATCCGGTCCCTGGACCGGAAAATCCTTTCTCAAGGGATGACCTTCATAACCATCCCAGAGAAGAATCCTTCTCAAATCAGGATGGTTATCAAACGGGATCCCGAAGAGGTCATAGACCTCCCTCTCCAGCCAGTTCGCCGCCTTCCAAATGGACTCCACACTCGAAACCGATTCAGAGTCTCCGACCTTTATTTTCAATCGAAGCCTTTGGCGGTTTTTCATCGAATGGAGGAGATATACCACTTCAAAACGAGGCGCCTCGGGAAAGAAATCCACCCCACAGAGGTCAGTGAGCATCTGGTATTGAAGATCCGGATCGGAATAGAGAAACTTACAGATCTCAAAAATATCCTTCCTCTGAACGGTCGCGTTGACTTCATCCCGAAACGTATAGACCTCCAGAATGGAGGCCGGGAACTTCCCCTGCAATTTCTTCACGGCAAGATTGAGTTCGGCCATTCCCCTTTCTCCCTATCCTTTCATTTCAACGTTCATCCGAACATTCTTTCGATTGGCAAGCGTTTCTTTCTGGATCTTTTTCTGAAGCTCAACAAGGGCCGCCAGGAGAGATTCGGGCCTGGGTGGGCAGCCCGGGACGTAGAAATCGACGGGGAGAATTTGATCCACTCCCTGCACCACGCTGTAAGTCTTGAAGACTCCGCCCGAGCAGGCACAGGCTCCATAAGCGATGACCCATTTGGGTTCGGGCATCTGTTCGTAGATCCGCTTGACCATGGGCGCCATTTTTTTGGTCAGGGTCCCTGCCACGATCATCAGGTCTGACTGCCGCGGAGACGGCCTGAAAACCTCCGAGCCAAATCGAGAAATATCCCACGTCGCCGAACTGGTGACGATCATCTCCAGAGCGCATCAGGCCAGGCCGAAGGTCACCGGCCAGATCGAGTACATCCGGCCCCAGTTGACGACCTTGTCCAGCAGAGGAAGAAAAGGGGTTTTCTCAAGGTACGTTTCTATTCCCATTCCAATGCTCCTTTTTTCCAGATATAGATGTAGGCGATCAGTAAAATTCCGACAAACACCGCCATGGAGACAAAGGCAAAGATCTTCATCTCTTTGAAGACCACCGCCCAAGGATAGAGGAAGACCACCTCAATATCGAAGAGGAGGAAAAGCATGGCGATGATGTAATACTTCACGGGTATCCTCCGGAAGCTCGAACCAACGGTGGTCATTCCACATTCATAAGGCGCCTGTTTCAACGGCGTGGGCTTTCTTTGGCCTAAGAGAGCGGATGCCGCAATGGCGAAAATGGCAAAGAAAATAGCAATCGCAATATAGACAAGGATGGGTAGGTATTCAATCAGCATACGTTAGCCCCCAATTCCAACAGAGTTGCTTATGATCAAAGCGAGATGTGGCACACGGAATCCTCACAAAATAGCTCAGACCTTCGTATGTGAGGATTAATTTGTGAAAAATTTCCTTCATAAACTACAAAATTGTTGCTTTTTTGTCAAGGAAAATTTTATCGGGTGTGGATTCCGTTCCACTGAATATATCTTGTTGAAATTTTTAGATATTTTTCAGGTGAGGAAAAGAAGATCGGAAATACCCTGAAAATTCGTGAGAAGAATAGAACCTTGTCCACCTCCAGCGATGTCGCGTCAAAGGGATCGTTCTATCAGTTCACTCAGGTCTAAGGCGGCCATCTTCTCCTCCTGGCCCTTCTCTTTTATTCCATCTCCCAGCATGGTCAGACAATAGGGGCAGGCTGTTCCGATGAGCTCCGCTTTGATTTCAATGGCCTGGTCTGTTCGCATCTGATTAATTCTCGTTCCGATATGCTCCTCCATCCACATCCTTCCTCCTCCGGCTCCGCAGCAGAAACTCTGTTGATGATGCTGCTTCATCTCGATCAACTTCAGGCCGGGGATGGATCTCAAAATCTTTCGGGGGGATTCGAAGATCTGGTTGGCTCTTCCAAGGTAACAGGAGTCGTGATAGGTGATCACCTTGTCGATGGGTTTGGTCAGCTTCAACTTTCCACTGGCAATCAGTTCCATCAAAAATTCGGTATGGTGAATGACTTGAAACTCTCCACCCAATTGGGGATATTCATTCTTCAGGATATGGAAACAATGGGGACACAGCGTGACAATCGTCTTGACATCATATCCTTTCAAGATTTCGATATTCGCCTGCGCGGTTGTCTGGTAGAGGTATTCGTTACCGATCCTCCGTGCAGGATCTCCACAACAGCCTTCCTCATTGCCAAGGATTCCGAACTGGAGACCACTTGCCTGGAGGATCTTCACCATCGAAGTGGCCACTTTTTGATTTCGGGCATCAAAACTTCCGCAGCATCCGACCCAAAAGAGAATCTTGGGATCGGGCAACTGCGAATAAATCTTCACGCCAAGGTCTTTTGCCCAATCGGTCCGAAGGCCGCGGGCCATTCCCCATGGGTTATTGCTCTTTTCGAGATTCTTCAGAGTCAACCGAATATCGGAAGTGTACTTTGTCTCTACAAGGACCAGATTTCGCCGGAGCTCGATGTTGCGGCTGATCTGCTCAATCAAAACCGGGCACGTCTCTTCACAAGCCATACAGTTCGTGCAGGCCCAGAGCTCATCCTCCCCCACGGTTTTTTCCATGATGGCCTCGGATTGACGCTTGTCCGGAGGAGCGCTCAAAAGCTTGGGCCCTTCCCGCCACAGGTGGCTCTTCAGGTTTTGGGTCATCCGCCTAGGTGAAAGAGGCTTTCCTGTGAGGTGGGCCGGACAGACATCCTGACATCGGCCGCAATTGGTGCAGGCCTCAAGATCCAATAGCTGCTTCCACGTATATTCCTGGATCTCTCTCACCCCGAAGGTTTCCGCCTCATCAAAATTCGGGATCGGAGCAAGAATCCCCTTCAGTTTGAGGGAGCGAAGGAATACATTGATGGGCGACAAGAAAAAGTGCTGCAAAGGGGTTCGGACAACAAAGACATAGGCGAAGAACAAGAAGGCAGGGATGGCATGGATGAAGACCCGATGCCAGATCAAGAGCTCGTTGAGCGGTGCCTTCGGAAAGATTAGAAAAAAGTGAGAAGTCGCGTAACTCAAGGGTGCCCATGAAAACCAATCGGAAGGCATCCCTCCCGCAACGGCTATCCGATACCCCTTGATCAGATATCCGGTGATGAGAAGGACCACTCCCCAAACAAAGATCAAGGTCCTTTCGGGCGTGGTCTCCAACCGAGAGGGTTTGACAATATATCTACGATAAACGGCCATACAGCCACCCACAATGACAAGGAGACCTCCGATTTCAGAGACGAAGGAAGCATACCTGAAGATGGTCTGAGGAGGAATGGTCAATCCCACGGGGTATGAAAAAAGCCTGACAAACTTACCCAGAAAGAGCAAAAGGGCTCCCCAAAAGATCAAAAAGTGCATGGAGCCGGGAAAAGGCTCCTTCCAAAACCGCACATGCGCAAATGTGACGGTTAAGAGGGCCTTCACTCTTTTGGCGAGTTGATCGGATCGATTCTCCTCTTTTCCGAGATGCCACAGCCGGTAGTGTCGCCACCAGAGACTCAGGGCAAAGATCGCAAGGAGCCCTATAAAGAGCACGAGAAAGCCAATGATGACGGGCAAAAAAACTTTCATGATATAAACTTCTTGGCCTGTCCAGAAACGAGTTAGAGAATCCATTTTACCTTCCCAATCTAAAATAGCGTGACCGTGTCCCGTGTTCGTAAGCTATCGCAGTTTCGTTCTTCAAGGGTAACCCCTTTGGCTATTAGATCGATAAGCGAGGATAGAATGTGATCAAATGGGCAATGAAGAAAACGAAAGCCAAACAGCCTATGATCATAAAGACCCAACAAATAAACCTCTTGTATTTTTCTTCCAACCCAAAATCGAGTGCCGAGAACTTCACTCCGACAAAGAGAGCGTAGATCACTGCCATTAAAATAACCACCTCTACGAAAATTGCTAGGATTCGAAAAAAGCTTTCCATAATCCGTCCCTCGAAATCGAAACTTTTTAAGCTGTCATTCTTCCAAGGATCTCATCGCTAAATTGAGATTTCATTCTGCACGAAGGGCAGAGGTCCAATGGCCAGGCATATTCTTCGACCCTGAAAACTTTGGATCCCAATTTTTTCATCATTGCCCGAGGATATAAAGGAATGCCACACCCCATGCACTTCGAAATCTTATCCTCAAAGATCACTTGGGCACCTTTCCCGGCCTCTCTCTCTCCGGGGTCCAGATCCGTTAATTGCAGACAAGTCTCCGGGCAGGATTTTTCACAAGCACCACATCCCTCACAAACCTCCTGACGGAAAAGAATTTGATAAGTATCGGGCTCGTCGTCTTGAGAAAAGGTTAAGGCCTTCGTCGGGCAATCGATCGCGCAGAGGCCACAGCCCGAGCACTTTTCTCTATCCAGGAGGAGCCGAGCATGGTGCTTCGGTCTCGGTATCCCTAAAAATTCCCTTCGGCTCAATGGGTCTCTGGATCTCAATGGATTTCGTTTCATACTTTCTTTGCCGGCTCAGGTGCTTGCGGCCCGGGGTCATCAACGGGCAATAGTTCTAAATTTTTCAATCCCAAGAGAAACAAAAGTCCCATCAGGGTGAAGATTCCGATCGACATAAAGGATTCCACCGGCGTAATGGGAAAGGACCCTGCCGCCCCCCAGATCCCCTCGATCTTTCCCGGATAGAAGGGCAATGGATATGCGGTTCCAGGAATGACCAAGGAAAACCTTTCTCCGAAGATGCCGATCACAACCGAAAATGCGGCCACCATCACCCCCTTCAGGGTTTTCCCATATCGGGGATGACATAGGATAATAATGGGAAGAACGTAGGCCAACCCCACCTGTAATCCCCAGAAGACCCAGGAATAAGGTCCGGTCAGAAGCCAGACGATCGGTTCTCGATCGGGCGAATAAAGATGGGTCAATTTATCCACCAAAACCATCACAGCCAAGACGGCGATCAGCACCAGAAGCAATCTGCTCAAGGAAAAAATGATCTTTTGGTTCAACTTTCTTTTCGCAAATTTAAAAACGGCTACGGTGACGATGATGAGCAATCCCAGTCCTGAAGCCATGGCCGCAGCCAAAAATTCAAAGGGCTTAACCGGTGAAAAGAAGATGGGCCGGGTAGCGATGAACCCGAATATGGCGCCCGTACCCATATGGACCATAGCCGCCCAGCAGACCGCGATCATCCCCATCATCTTCACGAACTTATATTTTTCCGCAAAGATCGCCCCAAGGTAAATCATCCCGATCAGAAAGTACCCTCCATAGAGGATCCCATTGACCGCAAACATGGAACGCATATTATTCAAGACAAAAAACATAAAAAGCCGCCACGATTTCTCAGGTCTTCCCAGATCAAGGGCGATCCCTATCATCGCACCAAAAATCAGAATGATCGCCAAAAAAACGGCCAGTCTTGAGATGGGTCGATACTCCTCTTTTCCCAGCACATAAGTCAAAGAGGAAAGGATGAGGGAACCGGCACTCAATCCGATGAGGTAGATGGTAATCGTAATCGGCATTCCCCAAGGGATGATGCTGCTTGACCCCAACAGATGGTGGCCTGAGATATAGGTCGCCATGAAGCAGATGAAGCCCATCAGCGTAAAGGCCGAAAGGAGGATCAGGACTCTTTTAAAATTACTTGAATCACCCGCCACTGTCGAAAAATTTAATCCCATTGAAACTCCCTCATTTTAGGAGATAATAGACTTTGGGTTTCGTATCCAACCCCTCCCGGAGCCTGATCCAATCCCTTGAGGATAACAAGAAGGAGACTTCGCTACTGGGGTCATCCAAATCGCCAAAGATCCTCGCCTTTGTGGGGCAATCCTCCACACAGGCTGGTACCACATCTTTTCCGATTCTTTTGCCTTCCTTTAACCCTCGATCGATTCGATGGAAACAGAAAGTGCACTTCTCAACCACGCCGTGAGTCCGGGTCGGGAATGGCCACTGTCCCCAAACACTTCGGTCAGGAGGCAGGTCCTGTCGGTGATACTCTTTCTCTTCTTGTTCCCTGCTATTGAAACTTCTCGCTCCATAGGGACAGGCAACGATGCAATATTTACAACCGATACATCTTCTGAAATCCTGCACCACAATGCCGTCTTCGCGACGGTAAGTCGCTTTGGCCGGACATACGGTCACGCAAGGAGCATGCTCGCACTGCATGCACGGCATCGAGATCAATTCCGTTTTCGCCCGAGGATACTGACCATTGGTCACAGCAATGACCTTGTTCCAGTAGACGTCTCTTCTCGATCTCTGATCATCGGGTGAACCGTGTGGAACATTGTTCTCCGACTTACAAGCGGTTGAGCAGGCTTGACAGCCAACACACTTATCCTGGTCAATCACCATTCCCCATCTTGGCATACTTCACCTCGTTCCATTTCCCTTAGCCGTGCGCAGGTAGGGGCAATTCATGAATTGCCCCTGCTTCGAGCTTTTTATCCTTTGTAAACCCTCACTCTCGTGTTAAAAAAAGCTGCTTGCCCGCTGACAGCGTCATAATCCACACCAATGATCTCATTGGGATTGGCACCCATTCCTTTCTGCCATTTTCCATAAGAATAATGACCCTGCCCGAAAGGAATCGCCACAACCTCTGGATGAACCCCCTCAGAAAACTTGACCTTCACTCTTATCTTTTGGAAAGGAGATTCCACCCACGCCAACTGGCCATCCCTCAGTTTCAAAGCTTTCGCGGTCCCGCTGTTGATCTCGAGGAGCGTTTCCCAGCCGATCCCATCCATTGGCAAGAATATCTCCTGGGCCCAAGGATAGTTCTGGCTTCCATTCTCAATGACCATCAAAGGCTGATAAGGAAGCAGGACCAGGGGATATTTTTCCTTTTCTCCCAAAAATTTTGCCTCGTTATAGCGGGGCAGGTAGTCCGGACCTTCATCTTTCCCCTTCTTCGTCTTGTTCAGCAGGGCTTTGAGATTTCCTGAGGAAAATTCAAATTTCCCGGAAGGGGTGAAGAATAGGCGATGATACTTCCTGTACTCATAGTCTTTTCCCTTCCAGACCCCCTTTTCCCGAAAATCGTTCCAGGGGATAAGCGTTTCAGTTCTCCATCTAACAAACCCTTCGGCCTGATCACCCATGTTGGCAAAAGAATGAGCCACTGTCCCTCCCAGTCTTTTCGCCACTTGAAAAAGGATATCGACGACCGACCGTGAATCACCCAGGGCAGGCACAGCCGGTTGCTTGATCTTGACTTCGGCAAAGCCTGATCCTGGCGGGGAATGATCATAACCCCATTCTTCCAAAAAGGTGGTCGAAGGCAAGACCAGATCTGCATAAAGGGCCATTTCACTGATGAAGGGAGAAATGTGGACATAATAAGGTATCTTTTTCAACGCTCCGTCCCATCGGCCCGCGCCCGGAGCGGACATATTGAAGTTGCTGTTAAAACCAATGGCCATCTCAACGGGATAGGGGGTCCCTTCTGATATCGATTCCGGGATCTGGTTCGTGACCACTCTTGCAGCAGGGAATTTATCCGTCTCCCGAAAATCGAGTGCAGGCTTCCCCTTGCCTTTTCTGGCAATCTCATCCTCGACCAACCGGGGCATTTCCTTATACGCCGGGTTCTCCTGATAGAGGACTCCACCGGGCACGTCAATGCTTCCCACCAGGGCGTTAAGACAAAAGATCGCGTAGCTCGTGAAGGATCCATCAGGCCAATCAATCGATTCCTTACCTCTCAGGGCGATGGCTGGCCGAGTCTCGGCAAATTCTCTTGCCAACTTTTGGATGGCTTCGGGCTCAATGCCGGTTATCTTTGAGACTTCCTTGGGGCCATATTGACTGACCACCCGTTCTTTATAAGCCTCGAACCCTACGGTCCAGTCTTTGACAAAAGCCTTATCATAAAGTTCCTCACTGATGATGACATGGGCAATCGCCATAGCCAGAGCGCCATCTGTCCCCGGGTTGATGGGAATCCACTGATCTGCCTTCGCTGCCGTAACGGAGTATCTTGGGTTAATCACCACCACTTTTGTGCGATTCGGCTTTTCCCTCCGGAATCTCCCCCACTTTCTCAAAAATCGGGATAAAGGCTTGGAAGACTCGACCATATCGGCTCCGAAGGCCAGAATATAATTGGAGCGATCGAGATCATAAGCCGTAGGGCTATAGTGGCCATCAGCCATCCAGTTGCCCGATTTCTCGGTTTCGATATCCAGCCCGTCTCCTGCGATCAGGTTGGGCGTCCCAAGGGCTTCTGAGAATCGGAGGATCATATCCTCCGCACTGACTGTATTTAATCCGGAAAAAAGGAGAACCTTATTGGGCTCACCGGCCTCTCTGACTTTCTTTAACCGGACTACGACTTCGTCCAAAGCTTGATCCCAAGACAGGGGAACCCATTTGGGATCAATCTCCTTTCCTTTTTCGCTATTGGTTCTTTTCAAAGGAGTGCTGATCCGGCCGGGATCGTACAGGACTTGAAGTCCGATATGTGCCCGAGGACAAATCTCCCCTTCGGAAACCTGGGAATAGGGATTTCCGGTGACCTTGACCGCCTTGCCATTCACCACTCTTACTCGGGTGGCACAGCGAGCCGAGCAATTCAAACAGGAGGTGGCCACCCATTTTTCTTCCGGAGGATTTTGATTCTTTTTCTCAACAGGTGAAGCCGCTGCGGTATCCAGTTGTCTTACCACTTGGTTTGCCCCGATGACCGCGCCAGCGCACCCGCTTAGCTTAAGAAATGTCCTTCTGTTCAACTTCAAGCTGGTTTGCCTCATTTTTTTTGAACCAGACAAGTTCCTTTTTTTCATTTCATTTTCCTCAAGGATCTAATCGTTCAAGGTCCTCTGGAGTGCTGACCGAACGACAGGTCTGGGCTTGGCCCACTCCCCTACGGTGCACTCAGTCGTACTCATTTCTTCAGCCACAAAATAAACTTTGTGAAAAATTTAATTTTCTATCCGAATTCTTAATATAACCTTTCATTTTTGTCAAGTAAATTTTGTGTAGCCTGTGACCACGTGGCGATAGTTTTTTATAATATATTGAAATTATTAATGTAATAATAAATCTGTGAGTTGAAAGAAATATTCTGTCAAAGGGTGAAGGTCCCCTTCTACAATGCTCTCGATAAGCCCAAGAGCCTCTCCCAGCAAGGAAGTCTTTACCAATATTTTGGCAATGCTTGAGGAATGCTGGAAGTTTCGGGGAACGTTGCCTAGAGCTTGACAAGATATCGCTATTTTGTATTATAATTGAGACTGATTAGTGAAAAAATTAACACAAAAAGAGAAGATCCAAATTTTGACAGGCTGAAGGGGCAGGAAACTGAAGAGAATGACAAACCGAAACAGACGCTTTTCAAGTGGGGGGGCCCATGGGCTCTGAGGTCAAGACTTTTCATGATTTAATAAAAGAGGTCCAGCAAAACAATTTTTGCGGAAAATGTGGGGGCTGTGTTGCCTTTTGTTCGGCAGACAATCTCGGGGCACTGGAAATTGGGTCCGAGGGGATGCCCAGATTTGCGGACGAAGAGAAATGTCTCAAATGTGGGATCTGCTACATGATCTGCCCCAACATCCATGATCTCGATGAGGAGCTGAGGAAGAAGACAAAATGGGAGCCTCCCATCGGCCCCATCAAAGATTTGGTATCCGCCCAGGCCACAAATCCCACAGTGGCCGAAAGAGGTACGGACGGCGGCGTGGTAACTTCTCTTCTCCTCTATCTTCTGGACAATCATATGATCGATGGGGCTCTGGTTTCGAAGAGCAAAGGCCCCTTTCGCAGAGGCCCAATGCTTGCCACCTCGGGAGAGGAAATCCTCTCTGCTTCGGGTTCCCATTATGATGAATCCTTTTCAATCGTCAAGCTGGGGGCCGATTACTCTACGTATTCACCCTCCATGCAAGAATTGAAGGCCTTACGCAAGGGCCTGATCGACCGGGTCGCCATGGTCGGGACTCCTTGCCAGATTCACACCGTCCGGAAGATGCAGGTGCTCGGAATTGTCCCTTCCGACGTGATCCGCTATTACTTCGGTCTCTTTTGTATGGAGAACTTCTCTTTCAGTGACGTCCAGCTGAAGCACCTGGAGAAGAGGTATGGATTTGATTTAGCCCATGTGACGAAGGTCAACGTCAAAGAAGATTTTTATATCTATCTTGAGGATGGAAGGATCATTCACATCCCCTTCGAAGAGATCGACTCCATTGCGCGGCCAGCCTGCCTGGTCTGTCCTGATTTCTCCGCAGAATATTCAGACATCTCTTTTGGAGGGTTAGGTTCTCCAGAGGGATATACCACCGTGCTCTTCAGATCGGAGAGAGGGAAAATGGCCTATCGGGGAGCTTTGACCGCGGGTTACATTAAAGAGAGGAGATACCCCTCTGCCGAAAAATCCCGCAGCGAATTGATCAAGCTTCAAAGATTGATTATTGATTTCTCTCGGAGAAAGAAGGAACGGGCTCTGAAAAACCGTGGGTCCGTGACGGGGTTGATTGTGTCATCCCCCCCCTTTGCATGAAAAAATCGGCCCATCCTTCCTCGGTCCTTTGGGAATATAGATTGTGTTATACTCCACTCGATCCAAGCTGATCCTCAGTTTTCTCGGAATTGCCTTCCTCGTGTGCGGCGTCGCTCTCCTGGTAGGAGGTCAGCTCCTTTATAAAGCTATACTTAATGAGGCCAACAATCGAATCCGTCTGGATCTAAACGCTGCCCGCGAAATCTATCTCAACCGGATCAAGGGGATCAAAGCCTCCCTCAACATCACCGCTGCCGACCCTGTCTTTAGAGCGTCGATGGGAAAACAGGATGCCCAGACCTTAGTGAATCGGTTGAATGTGGTGGCCCAACAAATGGAATTGGATTTTATGGGGATCGTCTCAAAGGATGGGAAAGCTCTTTGCCGGATCGGACCGAACTCTTCCCCCAGGAAAACGGATCCTGAAAATCCTATCGCCAATCTGGTCATTCAAAAACAGGTGGCGGTATCGGGAACAGTGACTTTGAGCAATCCGTTTCTTTTTTCCGAAAACCCAGAAATCGCTGAACGGGCAAGAATCAAATTGCTGCCCACCAAGAGGGCCACTCCGAGATCCGAAAGCGAGGAGCCTTCAGGGATGGCTCTGGCTGCCGCTGTTCCGATTTTCGATGCAGGAGGTTTCCAGGGGGTTCTCTACGGCGGAGTTCTTCTCAACCGGAATCCAGAGATTGTGGACAGAGTGCGGGATACGGTCTTTCAAAACGAGATTTACAGGGGCCGCAGTATTGGCCCGGCAACCATCTTTCTAAAAGACGTCCGAATCTCCACGAATGTATTGAACCCCGATGGAAACCGGGCCCTCGGAACCGTGGCCTCGGAAGAGGTGACGAAACATGTGCTCGCAGAGGGCAAGAAATGGACGGACCGTGCCTTCGTGGTCAACGATTGGTACATCACGGCCTATGAGCCCATCGAGGACATCTTTGGCCAAAGGGTCGGAATGCTCTCTGTCGGAGTGCTCGAAGCAAAATATGCGGATGTCCGTTGGAGAGCCCTTTCCATTTTCATCTTCATCACTGTGGCAGGGATGATTCTGGCTCTGGGATTGGGGTATATCATTGCCAATAAGATGAGTCGGCCCATGCAACAGCTGATCGAAGCAAGCCATCAGGTTTCTCAGGGCAATCTCGCTCCGGAGATCGGACCGATCTCAAAGAGTGAAATTGGTGTCCTCCAGAAGACGTTCAAAGAAATGCTCACCTCCATTCAGGAGCGCGACGAGCGGCAGAAGAAAGAGAGCGAGATTAAACTTCTTCAATCCGAGAAACAGGCGAGCGTCGGGAAACTCGCAGGCGGGGTGGCTCACGAGATCAACAATCCACTGACGGGGATCTTCACCTTTACCCACATGCTCCTGCGGCGAAACGATATCCCGGAAGAAGTTCGCTCAGACCTTGAGACGATCGCCCAGGAGACAGAGCGGGTGAGGAAGATCGTGAAGGGACTCCTCGATTTCTCCCGCCAGACGGAATTGGACCGCGAACCCACAGATGTCAATCGGCTTGTCCGTCAGGCGATTTCATTGATTGAGAATCAGGCTCTCATCAAGGGTGTTAATCTGACTTTCGAGCCCGGGGATGGGCTTCCGATGGTCACCTTGGATCGAAATCAGATCCAGAGTGTCATCCTCAATGTCATCATCAATGCCCTGGATGCAACCGATCCGGGCGGGAGCATCACCCTGATCACGAACATTGGCATCTCAACGAGCAAACCCGGCCAAAACGGGATTGAGATTTTATGTGTCGACACGGGATGTGGCATTCCTCCTGAGAACCTCAACAGGCTTTTTGACCCCTTCTTTACGACGAAAGAAGTCGGTCATGGCACCGGCTTGGGCCTATCGGTATCCTACGGTATCGTGGAGCACCATGGAGGGACCATTTGGGTTCAGAGCAAAGTGGGCAAAGGAAGCACCTTCAAGGTCTGGCTGCCTACAGAGGAGCAGGGTGAAGAAAATGAAAATATTAGTCGTGGATGACGATGCGATCGTCATAAAAAGTTGTCGGCGCATCCTTGAAGCGGAAGGATTTGAGGTCACGACCGTTCCCGGTGCGGATGAGGCACTGGAGAAAGTCAAACATGTTGCCTTTGATCTCTTGCTGATGGATGTGAAGATGCCCAAGCATGACGGGATCTTCCTGATGCGGGAGATCAAGAAAGACTGGCCCCATATACCGATCATTGTCATGAGCGGTTATCCGACCCCGGAGACCATCGCCGATGCGCTGAAGCTGGGGGCGACGCAGTTCATTCCAAAGCCCTTTCGACCGGATGAGTTGACGAAAGTGGTTTGTCAGGTTCTTCAAAAGGGGACCCGAAAGGGTTCCTCTTCCCCGGGCGCGGAGGGTTGAAAAGAGCGCCCGGGGCCCTTCAGGGATCCCGATTTAAGGAGACATAGGATGGCTGAGAAGATGTTGATCATTGACGATGAAGAGATTGTTTTAAAATCCTGCAGAAAAATATTTGAGGCGGAAGGCTTCGAAGTGGTGACCACGACGAATCCTCAAGAGGGCCTCAACTTGGTTTCGACAAAATCGTTTGATGTGATTCTGGTGGACTGGATGATGCCGGGATTGGACGGCATGGATGTGGTGGAGGAACTTGACAAGCGTTCGCCGAATTCGGCCGTGGTGATGATCAGTGGGTACCCCTCTGTCGGTCGGGCCACGGAAGCCATGAAGCGAGGGGCCATGGATTATGTGGCCAAACCCTTTAAGCCTGAAGAGATCGCTCTGGTCGTCAAGAAGGCGGTAAGGCGTAAGGTGACCGAAGAGAAAAAAGCCATGGGACGATTTGAAACGATCATGAAGTCCTGGCAATTTCCGGTACCCAATCTGGAGGACCAAGCGCCCAAGACGATTGCAGAGACCGTGGCGCAAAAAGTGGGGGTTGCCAAAGCCACCTCTCCCTGGCTCTCCGTCTTTGTCCTCGGAATCCTGGCGGGGGCTTACATCGGTTTTGGAGGGCTACTCTCCACGACCGTGACCTTCGACGCCGCATCAAAATTGGGAATCGGCTTCTCGAAGATCCTGGCCGGCGCAACGTTCAGTGTGGGCCTGATGCTCGTCGTCATTGCGGGAGCCGAATTATTCACCGGTAATAATTTGATGGTTTCGAGCGTGATCATCCGAGAGATCACTTTCGGGACGATGACCAAGAGATGGGGAGTGGTTTACCTGGCCAACTTCATCGGATCGATCTTCTTGGCGATCCTCTTCTATTACTCCGGCCTTTGGAAGACGGGGGATGGAGCGCTGGCGATCGCAGCGGTTAAGGTGGCCTACAACAAGGTGTCCCTCAGCTTTGGTGAGGCCCTCTGGCGCGGGATCGGCTGTAATTGGCTGGTCTGTTTGGCCGTCTGGATGGCGTTGGCCTCCCGGCAAATCATCGGGAAGATATTCTCCATCTTCTTTCCCATCATGGCTTTCGTTGCCATTGGTTTTGAGCACAGTGTCGCCAATATGTATTTCATCCCGACAGGGATATTGTTGATCAACGGGACGGGGATGACCCCTCTCCCCGGCATCGATCTTGGCGTCGTGAACTGGATCAATTTCCTCTGGAGAAACCTTTTGCCCGTCACCATCGGAAACATCATCGGAGGGGCAGTCTTTGTGGGAATGAGTTATTGGGGAGCTTATCTCAGGCCGACCAAAACCCCCTGAATCCCGTCAATGGGCTGAGGGAGAGGAAAGGGTCGTGCTCTCGGATGGGTCCATTTTTCGAATCTTAACCGCACAGACTTTAAATTCCGGGATTTTTGCAATGGGATCAAGAGCGGGGTTGGTCAAAATATTCGCCCTGCTTTCAAGAAAGTGAAAGGGCATAAAAACCATCTTTCTTCTTTGGGCATCCGTTAATCTCACCCGCGTGGAGACCGATCCCCGACGGGACGCAAGGAGCACGCGATCTCCCTCCGTCACCTTCATCTCAGCAGCATCTTCGGGGTGCATCTCAAGGAAACACTCGCTGATCTCCCGCTCCAGCGAGGGTGAATTCCTCGTCATCGTGCCGGTGTGGTAATGGACATGAACCCTTCCGGTGGTGAGCTGGAAAGGATACTCCGCGTCCACGGTCTCTGCAGGGGGTTTGTATTCGACGGCGCTGAAGAGGCCCTTGCCTCTCGTAAATCGGCCTTGATGCAAGAATCGGGTCCCGGGATGCTCTGCGTTGGGGCAGGGCCACTGCAACCCATCTCCCTGAAGTCGGTTATAAAGGATCCCGGCATAAGACGGGGTAAGTTTCGCAATCTCCTCCATGATGGCGCCAGGGGATGCATAATCCATGGGATAGCCAAAACGGGTTGATAGCTCCTGGATGATCTTCCAGTCCGGCCTGGCCTCTCCGGGAGGCTCTGCCACTTTGCGAAGCAGCTGGACCCTCCTCTCCGTATTGCTAAAGGTCCCCTCTTTCTCGGCAAAGGCCGCTCCGGGCAAGACTACATGAGCCAGATCCGATGTGGGGGTATTGAAGATATCGATGACCAGAAGAAAATCAAGGGCCTTGAGTGCCTTTTCGACATGGAGGCAGTCGGCATCGCTTACCACCGGATTCTCTCCCAGAATGACCAAGGCCTTCATCTTTCCTTCGAGGATAGCCGGAAACATTTCCGTTGCCGTCAATCCAATCTTCTCGGGAAGCTTCGCTCCCCACGCCTCTCCAAACTTCTGCCGCGCCGCCGGATCTGCCACGGGCTGGTAGCCGGTGTAAACGTTCGGCAAACCACCCATGTCGCAGGCGCCCTGGACATTGTTCTGCCCCCGAAGAGGGTTGATGCCCGTCGACTCCTTGCCGAGGTTTCCGGTGAGCATGGCCAGGTTGGCAAGGGATTTGACGTTGTCCACACCCGTGGTGTGCTGCGTGACCCCCATGGTATAGAGGATGCTCGCCCTCTCTGCCTTGGCGTAATATTCCGCTGCCTTTTCCAGATCGGCCACCGGTATTCCCGTGATCTCCGACACCTTTTCAGGAGGATAATCCTCCACCAATTTTTTCACGGGCTCGACATTTTCCGTCCTCTCGTCGATAAAGGCCTGATCCTGCCACCCCTTCTTCAGGATGATGTGCATCAGGCCGTTGATCAGGGCCACATCCGTTCCAAGATTCTGCCGAAGGTGTAAATCGCTTTGAAGGATGATCGGAATCCTGCGGGGGTCTGCGACGATAACCTTGGCGCCTCTTGCCTTCGCACGAAAGACGCGGGTTGCAATCAGGGGATGAGCGATCGAGGTATTGGAGCCGACAATCAAAATACAATCGGCCCCTTCGATCTCTTCGATGGAGTTGGTCATTGCCCCGCTTCCGAATACTGCGGCCAGCCCGGCCACGGTGGAGGAGTGTCAGAGCCGGGCGCAGTGGTCGATGTTGTTCGTCCCGACGGCGGCCCGGGCAAATTTCTGCAAGAGATAGTTTTCCTCGTTCGTGCACTTGGCGGAAGTGAGGAGGCCGATGCTGTCTGGACCGTATTTCTCTTTCATCTCCCTCAGGCGTGCCGCCGCAAGATTGAGCGCCTCGTCCCAGGAGGAGTCTTGCAGCGCACCACCCTTCCGCACCATGGGTTTCATCAGCCGGTTGGGGCTTGTGACGAACTCATGGACGGTCCAGCCCTTGACGCATAATCTCCCCTGGTTCACGGGACTGGTCTTGGAGGGGAGGGTCCCCACGATCTTTCCATCGAGAACCTCCAGGAGCAATCCGCATCCACACCCGCAGTAAGGACAAGTCGTTAATACGGTCCTGAATTCCATGAAGCTACTTTACCTCAATGATATTGAAGGGCGATTTTTCATCGACGCTGTAACCTGTCTTATATCCGAATTCCTTCTGGATAATCTCTGCGACCTTCTTATAAAGGGTCCTTAAAGGAATATCTGCCGGGCAAGCCTCCTCGCACAAACCGCAATCGATACAGCGGCCCACCATGTGGATCGCCCGGGCCAGATGAAACGTGGGATTGGCAGGGGGAACCTCGCCCGTGCCCACCAATTGATCTTCCTCCAAGGAGCATTCATTGCAGAAACACATCGGGCAGACATTCCGACACCCGAAGCACTTAATGCAACGGTTAAACTCCGTTTTCCAATACCGGAGCCGGGCATCCAGATCCATCGCCTCGACACGGGCCACCTTCTGGCTCTTGGCACTCTCTCCTTTCGGGCCATCGATCATACTGTCCGGAAAGGGTTTTTCACATTCACAGGACTTGGCCAGCTCATCAGGACAACCGATTCCGACCAGGACGATCTTCTCTTCGCTCAGCTGTTTCCACTTGAAGAGTTCCTTGAGCCCCCGCTCATCACATCCGCGAACCAGGACCGCAAAGCTCTCTCCGGGATATTCCATGGCCAATCGGATCATCAACTGATTCAGAGGATAACGGCCATCGCCCGCTTTCTTCCAGTCACCCAGAGAGAGGCGATCCAGTTCTTTGGGATCGCAGAAGAGATGCGGCATGATGTTGCCGTTTTCCTCTCTCAGGCCAAGGAATCCTTTGACCTTTCCTTCGCTCAATAGTCTTTGGACGTGTTCTTTAATCTTCTGGCTCATACTGGATTAGGCGGCCTCCTTTGCTTTCACCTTCAAAGGATTCGGCCCCAGCTTCTTAATCTCCTCGGCAAACTCCGAAACCTCATGGACGAACTCCACCGCTTCGGCAGAAGAGACCCATCTTGTCCGGAGACGCTCCGGGTGGATGCCGGAAAACTCCAAGAGCTTCTTCAGGAAGGTCATCCTTTTATTGGCCATCGCATTACCAGACTGGTAATGACATTCGCCGAGGCGTCAGCCGGCCACAAAGACGCCGTCCGCCCCTGCCTGTAAAGCCTTGAGGATATAGTGAGGCGAGATCGTCCCGGCGCACATCACCCGGATGACCCGGATCGCGCTCGAATACTGCATTCGACTGACCCCAGCCAGGTCAGCAGCAGCATAAGCTCACCAGGTACACAAAAAAGAGATGATCTTGGGTTGAAACCCCTCTGCCATACAAACTTCCCTCGCTAGCGCGGTGATTGCCGCTCAAAGCTCAAAGTTCAAGGTTCAAAGGGAAAACAGTTCCTTTGAGCTTTCAGCTTTGAGCATCTCCATACTTCGAATTTCCATTTAGGCGGCCATGGCCTTTTCAATCTGAGCATAGATCTGTTTGCTTGTGAAACGCTTGAGCTGTGCGCTGGCCGATTGGCAGGTGGCCGCACAGGCTCCGCACCCCTTGCAGATCACCTCGTTGACTTCGCAGATCTCCTTCTCCTCCACGTATCGAATGGCCTCATAGGGGCAGACCTTTAGGCATCCCTGGCAGCCCGCACAACTCTCAGGATTGATGGAGGCGACAATGGCATTGCCGGACATCTCCTTCTGAGACAACAGCGTCACGGAACGGGCTGCCGCACCCAGACCATGAGCGATCGATTCATCGATCGGTTTTGGAGAATGGGCCAGGCCGCAAACGAAGACCCCATCCGTTGCAAAATCAATCGGCCGAAGTTTAACATGGGCCTCCACAAAGAAACCATCCTGATTCACCGGAACCTTGAACAGTTTGGCAACGGGATTTTCCTTTGGAGGAACAATGGCCGTCGCCAGAATCAGGAGGTCGGGCCGGATCTCCACCCCCCGATTCAGGACGTAGGAGGTGAACCGTACCCTGAGATCCTCCTTCTCTTTCTCCACGCTCAGCCCCTTAGTGTCGTCATAACGGACGAAGAGGATTCCCTTTTCCCGGGCTTCGCGGTAGAGGTCTTCCCGAAGTCCATAGGTCCGCATATCCCTGTAAACGATAAAGACATCCATCTCCGGATTGGCCTCTTTCAGTTTGAGACCGCTCAGGACCGAATGGGTACAACAGACCTTGGAGCAGTAAGGCCTCTCTTTGATCCGCGATCCGACGCACTGGATGAAAACGGCCGAGCGGGCCTGCTTCAAGGCGGAGTCGCGACTGATAAATTTCCGGTCCAAGTCAAGGCCAGTCAGAACACGGGGATCTTTCCCGTAGAGATATTGATCCGGTTTCAGTTCCGAAGCACCCGTCGCGAGGATGGCGATGCCATGTTCCAGAACCTTCTCATTTCCGTTCGTCTGAAGGGTGGATACGAAATTACCCACGAATCCTTCCACCTTCTTCAATTCCGTATGGAGAAAGACGTCGATCTTCGGGTTCGATTGAACCTCCTGGATCAGCTTGGCTAGGTTCTGCTGAACGTCCTCGCCCCTCCAGGTCTGATAGATGTCCCGGGCCTGCCCTCCCAAGACCCCATTCTTCTCGACCAAACAGGTGTGGTAGCCCTGAGCTGCGAGATTCTTTGCAGCGTTCATCCCCGAGATGCCGCCGCCAATGACCAGGGCGGTCTGGTTGATCATGATCCGGGGCTCAGACATGGGTTCGAAAAGGGAGACTTTGCCTACAGCCATTCGAACCAGATCCTTCGCCTTCTCCGTCCCTGCCTTCGCATCGCCGCTGTGGACCCAGGAACATTGATTCCGGATATTGGCCATCTCAAAGAGATATTTATTGATGCCCGCATTGACCACGGTCTCCTGAAAGAGGGCTTCATGGGTCAGCGGGCTGCAGGCAGCGACCACCACCCGGTTCAGCTTCTGCTCCTTGATGACCTGGGTCATCTTATTCTGAGTATCCTGAGAGCAGCTAAAAAGATTCTCCTCGACGTAAACGACGTTCGGGAGAGTTCGGGCATACTCGGCAATCGCCGGAACGTCCAGGACCCCGGCGATATTGGTCCCGCATTTACAGACGAATACGCCGATTCGTGGAAGCTCTCCTCGAACATCGATCTCTTCAGGAATCGTCTTGGTCTTGGTCAGGGACCAGCGGGAATCGGCCAAGGCACTTTCTGCCATGGCAGCAGAGGCGCTTGACTCGATGACCGAGGTCGGAATATCTTTCGGGCCTTGAAAGGCGCCGCAAACAAAGATGCCCGGTCTTGAGGTTCGAACCGGATCGAAGCTGCTGGTGGTCGTAAAGGAGTAGGGATCGAGACGGATATCCAATCTCCTGGCCAGGTCGATCGCCTCCTTCGGAACGGCAAATCCCACGGACAGGACCACCAGATCGAAGGTCTCCTCGATCCTTTTCTGGGCCTCGTCCGTATAGCGGATCAGAAGATCGCCCGATCCGCTGACCGGAAGTATCTGGGTAATTCTCGATTTGATGAAACGGACCCCCGCTTCCTCCCTCGCCCGGTTGTAGTATCTCTCGAAATCCTTGCCGTAGGTCCGCATGTCGATGTAGAAGATGGCCGTATCGAGAGGCTCCTTGGAATGTTCTTTGGCAACGATCGCCTCTTTGATCGCATACGTGCAGCAGACCGCGGAGCAAAATGCCTTGGCCCCCTCATGCACATCTCTCGACCCCACACATTGAATCCAGGCGATCTTTTTCGGTTCCTTCTTATCCGAGGCCCTGACCAGATGGCCGCTCAGGGGGCCGGAGGCAGAGAGCATCCTTTCGAATTCAAGGCTGCTGACGATATTGGGTGAACGTTGGTAGCCGTATACATCATAAGCCTTCGGATCGAAAACCTCGCATCCGGGCGCGATAATGATCGCTCCGGTCTGAAGGGTCAATTCTTTTTCCTTATCCTCAAAATTGACCGCCTTCGCAGGACAGAGCTTCTCACAGACCTTACATTTCCCTTTGGTCAGAAAGGTGCAGTGGATTGGATCAATCACATACTTGAGGGGAACGGCCTGGGCATACTTCACATGGATCGATTTCCGCTTGGCAAGTCCCGCATCATACTCGTTATCCACCCGGGTCGGGCACTTTCCGGCACAGACGCCACAGGCAATACATTTTGCCGGATCCACGTAGCGCGGGGATTGAACCACCTTGACTTCGAAGTTCCCCTCCTCTCCGGAGATGCTTTTCACCTCCGAAAGGGTGAGGAGCTCAATGTTGAGATGCCGGCCGACCTCGACCAGTTTCGGCGAGAGAATTCACATGGAACAGTCATTGGTGGGGAAGGTCTTGTCCAATTGGGACATCACCCCGCCGATGGAGGAGGACTTCTCCACAAGGTAGACATAATATCCGGAATTGGCCAGATCCAATGCGGTCTGCATTCCGGCAATCCCTCCACCGACCACCATGACGGAACCGATTCGATTCTGTGTCATCTTGACTCCACCCTTTTAAAAACAGAAACCCTTATGCCTTGTCTGATCCTTTTTCCTTTTGGGTCTCTTTTTGCTCGGTTGATTCCTTCTCCGCTTTCAATTCGGCCTCGGTTATTAACGACGCTTCGATCCCCCTGATCGGGATCTCGTTTAGCTCCAAACCGAGTGCTTTTTGACCGACACCCAGGCTCAATCCCAGAAGCTGCGTATAGAGAATCGATGGAAGGGGATGGTTCATATTCCTCTGAGAAAGGACCATCTTCTGCACCTGATCGAACTGAATGTGGCAATAAGGACAAGCCGCACAAACATAATCCGCTCCCGACTTTTTTCCATCGTTCAGCTTCTTCAACGTCAGATCCATGGAGAGGGAATCGTTGATTCCCCATAGAGGAGCCCCGCAGCACTCCAGTTTCATCGGCCACTCAATGCTTTCCGCGCCAGTCGCCTCAACCAGTTGATCGAAAAGCGAAGGCGCTACGGGATCATCGAATCCCACAACCTTGCTCGGCCTCAACGCATGGCATCCATAATGGGTGGCGATCTTCACTCCCTTAAAGGCGGTGGCCATCTTTCCTCGGATCGCATCGATGCCCACATCCTTATGGAGGACTGAGAGAAGATGTTTCACCTCGATTTTCCCCTCAACCTTTAAGCCTTCTTTTTCAAGGCTTGAATTGATTTCCTCCCTCAAAGAGGCATTCTCCTTCAGGAGGTAGTCTGCCTTCTTAAGGCTGCCGTAGCAGCATTTGCACAAGGTGATAAGATTCAGATTCTTCCTTTCAGCCAGAGCCAGATTCCTCGCCGAGGACAAAAGGAAAACCTTAAAGTCAATATTTCTTAACGGGTAACCGCAGCAGTTAAATTCCCGAATATCGACCAATCCCACGCCGAGCCTTTCGAGAACAGCCCTGGACGAAGATTCGTACTGATTGAGACGGGCTGGAATGGTGCAACCGAGAAACAGCGCAAATTCCATTATTTTCCTTCCACGGGATGAAGGGTCTTTTCCTTCACCTGCTTGACGGCTAAATTCTTCAATTCGTAAAGCACGTCCGTGACATGGACCCCCTGTGGACACTGCTCCTGACACTGGTAACAGGTCAAACAATCCCAGAGCATATTGGAGCCAAAGGCCAGGTCCCTCAATCCCAGGCCAGCGGCATGCATGATCTGATGGGGCAGAAGCCCCAGGATCTCCTGGGGATTCTCGTAATTACCCACCACAGGGCAGACGGTCGTGCAGGTCTGACAGCCAAAGCAACCCGAAAAGGTCTTCGCCTGGGCAGAGAGGTTGAGCCCGCTCCGTAGATTCTTATCCGGAGGGGTCAGGGGTAAAACTTCGTCCTTCCTCTTCATGAGATCACACTGGGCTGCGATCGCCTCCCTCGCCTGGATCAATGGTCTCTCGTAATCCTTGCGAATCGTCTCCTTCATCAATCCGCGGTAAAAGGAGAGAGGGGAGAGAACGAGAAGTTCCGGATACCCTTTTCGAAGAAGGGTTTCCCTCACGCTGAACCACAAGTCCTGCAGGTTGATCCCAACCGGGCAGACCACGGTGCAACGATAGCAGTTGGTACAAAGATAGGCCCCTTCTTGAATCGGCCTGAGGGCGTTCGGACTCAATTCTTTTCCCGAAACAAGGGCCTTGATGGCGGCGATCTTCTCGGAAGGAAGGATGTTCTTGTTCGCAATCCCCTCAAAGGCCATGACCACCGAGCATCGCAGACTGCAGGTTCCGCAGTGGGTGCAGGCATCCAGTTCCATCGCCTGTCTTGTGGCGATATTGGCCGGATATGATTTTCCCTTCTCCATGACCGAATTGGCAAGCAAGCTCAAAGTACTGCTGAAGATATGGAACATCTTACTAAAAGGCAGGTAGGCCAGCCCCACCAAACAGGCTAAGAAATGGATATACCAGAGCGCTCCGGGAAGATTGGTCTGCGTGATTCCCGAAACGACCGGCCCGATGGTCTTTGCTACCCCGTACCCGGCAAAGGCCCATTGAGGTCTGGAATGACAGTCCGCACAGCCTGATTGGTGCAACTGTTTGCCCTGCTCAATCAACTTTTCGTCAAAGGGCGCCTTTAAATGAGGGGAGAGCAGTCCAAAGTCCTTAATCCAGTAGGCCTCAAGGGCTTTGAGTTCCTTCTCATCGCTTGAGATCGGGTATTCCTGGATCATCCTCTTAAAATCGGTATAAGAAGCGATCTTGATCCCTTCCAAAAGGATGCCGGAGAGCATAATCACCGCCACAATGACGATGGCATAAATATCCATGGGGCTACTGAAGAGGCGGGGCACTTTCAGGATGAAGCGACGATAAATCGCAATAAGAATCCCGACGATCACCATGGCGCCGAAGAGGTCTCTTAAAAACATGAAGGGATTGATCGTCGAATAGTAGTTCGTCCATATGGAGGCGGTGATATATTTGTCCAGGGCATGCATCAGGAGAAGGAGCATGAAACCGCCATAAATAAAGATGTGCATGATCCACCTGAGGAAATCCTCTCTCAAGATTCTGAATTGAAGCAAGACATCCAGAATAAAGACCCGGAGCAGGGTGAGAATCTTGACGCTGAAAAGAGTGGAGAGAATTCCTTTGACGGCATGAAAAAGCCTTGCAGAGGTCGAAATCTCCGCAGCCCCTATCCCGATCTTGTAACGGAACCAGGTCGATAACTTGTAAATCAAGGCTAAGAGAAAAATAACCAGGGAAATATAGAGGGAAATTTTGAGGAACATATGGTTAAGTGCCTTGACTCGTCCAAAAAGAGAAAGAGTCCAAGTAAGCTTGCGAATTTTTTAATTTAAACGCCTCATTCCTAATCCAAATGTTTCTTTTTGTCAAGGGAAAAATCAGCCCTAATCGACCACTTTCTTATTGACAGAAAACACCAAAATTAAATAAATTGTAACTTCTAATCCCCCGAATATTCAAGGGGGGCTTATCCAAGGGATACCGATGCGATTTGGATTCCATATCTCCATTGCAGGGGGGTTCTCAAAAGTCGTTGAAAGGGCCAGAATCAGGGGCTGCGAGACCATACAATTCTTCTCCCGGAACCCGAGGGGATGGAAATATTCTCCATTAAATAAGAAAGACGTAGAAGAATTCCGGTCGTCGATTCAATCCTCTAACTTTTCTCCGATCTTTCTCCATCTCCCTTATCTTCCCAACATTGCCTCTTTCAAGTCGAAGTTTTACAAACGGTCGATCGACTCCATCGTCACAGATTTGGAAAGAGCGGTCGAATTGGGAGCCCAATACCTGATCATTCATATTGGGCATCGGTTGGAGTCCTCGGAAGACGAAGCCGCCGAGGCCGTCTCCCAAGGGATCAATCAGGCCTTTGAAAGGATAGGGAATTCCGTCATTCTCCTGTTGGAGAATACAGCTGGCCAAGGAACCGAGATTGGGAGCACCTTTGAACAGATCAAGAAGATCATGGATGGAGTTGACGAAAAGGAGAGGATGGGCATCTGCCTCGATACCGCCCATTGCTTCGAGGCAGGCTATGATCTTTCAAGAAAGGAAGGCCTTGAGAGAACCCTCGAATCCTTCGATCAAGCGATCGGTCTTAAACGACTCCATCTCCTCCATCTCAATGATTCAAAGACCCCTCTGGGATCGAGAAAGGACCGCCATTGGCATATCGGTGAAGGATATATTGGGGCGGAGGCATTCCGAGATCTGATCAATCATCCTCTCTTAAGACACCTTCCCGGGATCATGGAGACTCCAAGAAAAGACACGGTAGAAGATCTGAGAAATATGAAGGTGATCCGGAGCCTCGCCGAATAAGGGAAATTTTATCATCTTCAGGGGTCAATCGTGAAGCAGAATAGACTCGGTCGTACGGGCATTGAGGTGAGTGAATTATCTTTTGGGACCCTTACCTTTTCGAAACATCATGCCAATGTAACAATCGAAGCAGGGGCTCGAACAGTGAAAAAGGGGCTGGAATTAGGAATCAACCTCTTCGATACGGCCTCCTCCTACGGAACCCAGGACCATCTCCGTGAGGGTCTTAAAGGGGCGGGGGATAAGGTAGTCATTTCAACGAAGACCCATGCGAAAACACGAGAGTCCGCGATCAGGGATCTTGAGGCATCTCTCCGAGAGCTAAACAGAGAATATATTGATATTTATCATCTCCATCTCATTCAGGACGACGCGGACTTGATTGCTCGTCGGCAGGTTCTTGAATATTTACTGGAATGTAAGGAGCGCGGTTTGATCAGAGCAATTGGTGCCACGCTTCACACGGTGAAAGGTGCTCGAACCGCAGTTGCGGAGCAGAATATCGATATCTTATTCACTGTCCTCAATTCAGGAGGTCTCGGAATCAGGGATGCCTCGCTGGAGGACATGCTTGAAATTTGCCGCCAGGCCGATGATCGAGGCATGGGTATCCTGGTGATGAAACCGCTGGGAGGCGGACATTTGAGAAAATCACCTCAGAAGGCCTTTGATTTTCTCCGAAATATTTGCTTGGTGGATTCGATCTGTGTCGGTATGAAATCTCCTGCCGAAGTGGAAATGAATGTCGGCCTCATGGAAGATCGTACCCCATCGAACGAAATACTGTCGCAAATTGAAACGATTCCCCGGCGCCTCAGAATCAACGATACCTGCTTGGGTTGTGGAGCCTGCATCGAAACCTGCGCCCAGGGCGCCCTATCTATGGATTGGTCTAAGGCTGACCCATCCGAAGGGAAGCAAGGCCAGGCGAGGGTTGACAACGACCAATGTATCCTTTGTGGATACTGCGCGGACGCGTGCCCACAATTTTCTATCCGTGTCGTGTGAAAAAGGCGACGCGGACCTGTAGTCGCAATCTCCCCGCCGGATTTGATCGAATCAAATCATAGGAAAAACTGGGAAAAAACTACGGCGAGATTTAATGGCCACGTTTTGCTCTCCAGTCATATTGGCCGGCAAAGGGACCTCCCTGAACGACCGCGCTTCCTTTAATCGTGTTCCCGCTGACACGCCCGCTGAAATGGATGCCCACCTCTTGTCTATCTATTTGGCGCCTAAGCGTAAAACTCAACTGGTCACCGATTAGACGGGCACCATCGATGTTCGCCTCCTCGCCCTTTACATCGACAAGGCCGCTCACCTCCTGGAATTTTTGATCGAGGCGCAAGGTATATTGGCGGTCGGCCCCTTCCACGGGAAGACTCCATCGCCATGTCCCCGCGACATTGGCTGGAATCACCCAATAATAATACGGGGCATCCCGCACATAACTCAAATCAGGATAGTGATACCCCACGTTACGGATCAGGCCCGTGTGGTCAGGCTTCCAGTTGCCCATATCAAAGTCATGAGAGAGGATACGGGTGCCCGGTTTGAGTTCGCGAAATAACTTGGGTTGAACCTGAAGGTTCAGTTCCGGGGTGAGGTATAGGGTAACCACCGTCGCCTCGGACAGATTGACGGCAAAGAGGTCTCCTTCAATGAACTTCACACGGTCAGCAACACCCGCCTTACGAGCGTTCTCATTACTTTGCTTGATACGGACAGGGTCAATGTCCACGCCGACACCGCGAGCCCCGAAAACCTTTGCGGCAGTGATGACGATGCGCCCGTCGCCACAACCAAGGTCATAGACCAGATCGTTCGGGGTCACCTTTGCCGTTTTAAGCATCTCTAACACGACTTCCTGCGGGGTGGGCACAAACTCCACATCCGGCAGACGATTCTGAGCGTAGCTGGCCGTTGCCAGACAAAGGGCAACGGTTGCGTACGAGATTAGAGATGACATCCGTTGAAATCTCATCTTTCCTTCTCCTTTATCCCCTCTTGAGAGATGTTATGTCCCATCCCCTTTCTTGGTTAGGTATTATAGCTTACTTTGCTCATAAATCATAAATTTTCCCAAGAGCAAAAAATTCTTGATGTCCGTTGCCCGAAACTAAATGTTATTTTATATTGGATGCTTAAAGGGAGTGACCATGGCTGAGACAGGGCATCCGCTTGGAGCGAACCAGATCATTGAGGAGATAAAACGGGCCGGGATTCGTTTCGTCGTTGCCCTGCCGGACCGTACCACCAGCCACCACTTGCTGAAGAACCTCATGCAGGATCCGGAGATCCGTGTGGTGCAGGTGTGCAAAGAGGATGAGGGAATTTCTATCTGCAGCGGGCTTTACGCCACCGGCCACAGGGCCTTGCTCCTGATCCAGCATACCGGCCTGCTGGACTCGATTAACTCCCTGCGCGCCGTGGCTGTGGAAGGCCAGAATCCGGTGTGCCTCATGGTAGGATTGCTGGCCAAGGAACCAGGCGTTCTCCCCACACAATCGAAGCGCTACGGGCTACGGATCGTGGAACCGATTTTAGATGCCATGGGGATTGAACATCACCTGATCGAAGGGGCCGAGGACATCGAAAAGATCGTACCGGCCGTGGAAAGAGCGTACCGTCGCTCAGGACCGGTTGTATTGCTGATAGGTAAGGAACCGAAATAGCCATGATGAAGCGAGACGAGTGTTTTAAGGTTTTGGCCCGCCATCGAAGAAACGAGATCGTGGTGGCGGTCTATATGGCCGCGCAGGAGTGGATTCATATCTCTCCGAGCGAGCTGAACTACACCTTCACCGGGGCTATGGGCCAGGGCTCCTCTCATGCTCTGGGTCTTGCTCTGGGGCGTCCTGACAAAAGGATCATTGTCCTGGATGGGGATGGCAGCTTGCTAATGAACCTGGGAAGCCTGATCACCATCGGTCATGCTGCGCCGAAGAACCTGATTCATTGTGTTTGCGAGAACGGCACCTATGAGACCAATGGCGCTGTGCCGATTCCCGGGGCCGGCCGTATCAGCTTTACCCGTATGGCGCAGGCTTCGGGTTACCGAAAGACCTACGAGTTCGATGATCTCCGGGAGTGGGAGCGAGAAGTGGCCCGCGTAATAAACGAAGAGGGGCCTATCCTGGTGGATCTGAAGATGGTGCCGGGGGAAAAATATCCGGAGGACTTTCGCCGTCTTTATGATGTCCAATACAGGGAAGCCTTCCGCCGGGCATTGCAGAAGTAGTTACTCTTCTTCAAAAGGAGGATCAATCAGTGTGGAAGAAAACAAAGCTTTATGGCTATAATGGAAAATTCCTCAGGGTAAATCTCACGAGTCGCACCACAGAGGTGGAAGAACCTTCGGACGAGTTCTATCGACTCTATCTCGGTGGACGGGGTTTCATCGTCCATACCCTGTTGCGAGAAGTACCTCCAGGCATTGACCCATTGGGCCCGGAGAACAAGCTTATCTTTGCATTAGGCCCTTTGACAGGAATGCCTCTTTCAGGATGTGGAAGAAACAGTGTAGGGGCAAAGTCCCCTTTGACAGGAGTCTACGGTGAATCCGAAGCGGGTGGCTTCTGGGGGGCTGAGCTAAAAAGGGCCGGTTTTGACGCCATTATTTTTGAAGGTGCTGCGAAGGATCCTGTCTATCTCTCGATCCGAGATGGTGAGATTGAACTTCGGGATGCTCGACATTTGTGGGGATTGGAGGTTGATCAGACTCAGAGGGCTATTCGTGCCGAGCTGGGAAATGAAAGAATCAAGACAGCCGTGATCGGTCCTGCCGGTGAAAGAGGCGTTCGCTATGCGTCCATCATGAATGATGTGAGACATACGGCCGGTCGGACAGGCATGGGTGCGGTCATGGGCTCGAAGAATTTAAAAGCGATTGCCGTACTCGGTACGAAACTGCCTGAAATAGCCTACAAGGAGGTCATCCGGAATCTCAATCAATGGATCATCAAGAATTATAAAACGAAGACCACTCTTTGGGTTTGTGGAACAGGTTCTGACCTGGGCAAGAACAATCTTCTGGGAAACCTTCCCACGCGCAATTACTACAACGACTTTTTTGAGCATGCGGAAGAGATCAGTGGGGGGGCGATCTGCGAGAAATTCGGGATCAAAATGGAGAGCTGTCATGCCTGTGTGGTTCGCTGCAAGAAGATCATTCGCATTGAAGAACCTTGGGAAGTTGACCCCGTTTATGGAGGACCGGAGTACGAAACGTTGGCTGCCTTCGGGTCCAATTGCCTGATCCATGACCCAAAAGCAATTTGTAAAGCTCACGAACTCTGCAACCGTTATGGAATGGACACGATTTCAGCAGGCTGTACGATTGCCTTTGCCATGGAATGCTTTGAAAAAGGGATTTTGACCCCTGCAGATACCGATGGTCTGGATCTATCTTTTGGGAATGCTTCAGCCATGTTGAAGACTCTGGAGTTGATTGCCCATCGGAAGGGAATCGGAGAAATTCTATCTCTGGGATCACGGGAAGCGGCACGACAGATCGGTAAAGGTGCCGAAGCCTATGCCATACAGGTCAAAGGGCTTGAGATCCCGATGCACGAGCCCCGATTGAAGAAAGGCATGGCCATTCATTATGGGACCCATGCCGCAGGAGCAGACCATTGTTCCGGGATGCAGGACACCTCTTTCACCAAAGAAGGCGCCCATGTAGCCAATTGGAGAATGATGGATGGCTCGGCAGAACCGATTCCGTCCGAAGAACTCAGCCCCCGAAAGGTTCGCTTGACCTATTATGGAGGTTTTGGCCGACAGCTTGCGAATTCATTGGTACTCTGCGTCTTTGTCCCCTATCAGTATGATCAGATTCGAGATGCGGTTTCCGCTGTCACCGGGTGGCAAACAAGTTTGGAGAATCTGAAGCAAACTGTTGACCGGGGAATAACCCTCATGCGCATTTTCAACCTAAGAGAAGGGCTGAGTGAAGAGGATGATCGGCTCCCGGAGCGATTTTCTTCACCCCCTCCCAATGGCCCTCTTTCAAAAGAGTCTGTTGAGCCGTCAGCCTTTGCCGAAGCACGGAAACTTTATTACCAGATGCTTGGCTGGGACGAGCAGGGAATCCCCACAAGAGCGACATTGGCCGAGCTTGGCATCGAATGGGCTGGTGAGTACTTACGTCGATGATCTCGCATTCCTATCATTTTATCTTGGTCTGATTCGATTCCTTCAACATGGGATGGAAAAACAGGAGAATCTTGCAAGAGTTTCCATGTTGCAGGATTTAGCATTATTATTGTTTAATGAATGGATAGAGATGGAGCTCCTTCCTTTCAATAAGCTTCGGAAGCAAGTAGATCTTTTTTGCAATCCTTCTCTTATGAGCTATGTCATTCTCCCCTTCGATATAGACCCAGCCTTTCGTTTTTAATTTATCCGCTGTAATAGAAGCCCCTGCTGAATTATGAAAGGTCGTCTCGTGATTCCAGACAAAAGTCCTCTCATTAATAACCAACGTGTTTTTCTTTGCATCCAGGAACATCACCACTCCCTGCATCTGAAGCATATCCGTGTCTTCGGCAAGGGCCAAAGCGGAAAACATGCATAAGAGAAAGAGACTCAGGATAATTCCTTTCTTCATGATCGACCTCCTTTAGAAGACCACTCGCCATGTCATTGGGACAAGAGGGTTTGTGCTCGAAAGTGCCGGGGTAAAGACACCTCCACCCACACCCGCATACGCAACCGCTTTACCACCGATGAAGGTAATAATGACCCCGGATGGAATGGCCGTCCCCATCATAATAGAGCGGTCGCTCTTGGCGAGGACTGTTGTTCCGCTCACATCATTCGTAAGATCGAAATTAAAAAAGGCATTTCCCGTATTGTATTTGACCGCATAAAGCCTTGCTGTTCCCTCACCCACACAGCAGGGATCTCCTACGATGATCTCCCCTGAAGGAGTAAAGGTTGTGAAATAGACGATTTTGTAAAAGACCACCGGGTTCGCCAGGGACTTCTCGCCAGCATTTTCGAAACTGACATACCATCCGCTCTTCGCGCTGAGTTCATTGAGGTCGGGATTCCCTGCAGTCACATTGAGCAGGTCAGTCTCACCCAATGGGGTGGCAGGAGTGTAAACTCCCCCAGTGACTGTAAATCTATCCTTCACAGAGTAGAATCGGTTGATGACCGTTTTCTCCTTGGGGGTCTCTCGATCCCCCGTTCCAAAGAAGATTGCTTCGTAATCTCCGGTCGCGTCCCTTTCAAGGGTCACATCCGGAGCATAGAAGATCTTTCTCCGATCGCCGGCTACTGAGTTCGATTTAAGAATAATCGTTGCTGTCCATTGAGAGGGATCCGGATTTCCAATATCGAATCTCCACATTCGACCCCCCATATCACCCACATAGAGGCGATCCACCTTTCCATTTCCATCCGTATCAACTCTCGCAATATCGCTGGGGATCGAATAGGCCATATCCGGATACTCTGTAATGGAAAAACGTTTCACGAGAGTACCGGTGAGTAAATCGACAACATAGACGGCTCTTCCTCGCGAGTCAGATGCGATGACAGGATCATTATCCTGGTTTGTGTCAAACCCACCTCCGATGAAGACCACCAACTTACCCTCGGTTGTTCCATCATCGATCTTACCCATGATCGGCGAAGACCATGTCTGGCCTAATTCCTGGTAATCTGTGGTGGGCACTCTGGTCGTCTGGTATACTCTTTCGGTTGGGCCGATTTCCCAAAGGAATTGAGGGCTATCAGGATCCGTCACATCGAGGGCATAGTAACGATCCCCTCCTCTTCTCTCTCCAAATATTAGAATCGCTTTTAAGACCGTTCTTATTGAGCCATCGGGATTATACTCATAAGAGATATAAGCCCTTGGGGAGCCATCGACAAAAGAAGCGTTTGTATCAGCATGTAGAGCTGGGAGATTGTTGAGGAGGTTGGGGGGAACAAAACCCCAGAGCTCTCTTCCATCCGAATCATCAAAGGCATGAAGCATTCCATCGTTTGCACCTGCATAGATGACCGATCGGCCTCCTGTATAATGAACAATGGCCGGCCTGGAATGGAGGAAAGATCCTAAAATCCATTCCCTTTTCTCAGCGAAATCTCCATTACCGTTATCATCGTAGGGATCATACCCATGAACATAATGAATCACCTTATCTCTTCCCGTAGTGTCTGCCGGTAAGAGACCTAATACCGTTGGTGTAATGCTTGCGTTTGTTGTTTGGAAACTGTTGGAAGCATCCGTCAGGTTTACACTGGCATAGAAATAGGTATGAATCGTTCGGAGACTGAGTCGACTTATCAACACCTCTCCTACCCCTCCCTGTTCGACTTCGCCCCCATCTGCGGAAGCAAGAGTCCAGAAGGATTTCGTCATGCTATAGAATTGGCCGGATGAATCCAATGCCTTGTTTCCATTGGCATCGATGATGTCCCCGCTATGAAGACCGGAGGCAGGGTCCTCTGTCTGCTGCACACCAAACTTCTTGATATTTCCGTTCCATATTCCGTTTGCGACAGGCTTGAAGAAGGCTAAGTAAATCTTATCCCCTGCAGTCGTTCTTTCCAATCGGCTGACAGGAACGATGGGAGCGACGAAGGATGTTGATTTTGCTAAGATATCGCTTATGATGTTTTCAAAAGCCTCGGCTAAACCTTGTGTGCCGCCGGTCGTAGTGTAAAATCTTCCATGGCCAAGAGTGGCTGTTCTTTGAAGAAGATCCTTAGCTTTGGGAGCCATAGCAGGGTCCGAAGTATCCAATTCAAAACCAATGGTATGGGTGATGATATTCTGCTGAGTCGTAAAGTCTGACCGAAGATCGCTATCGTAAAAGTATTTGGCAATATCATCCAGATAGTCAGACCCATAATTATCGTAGGAAACGTCATTGGCCATTCCGGGCTCTCTTTGGTCACCATCCCGGTCTCCAATTTTCGGATAAACCGTGCCGGCTACGGTCGCTCCATCTTTAAGGACCGAATTGCGATCTTGAGTTGAGATTCCGTCTGTAATAATGATCACATAATTTCTTTGGCAATAATATTGGATAGGGCTTGTATAATTTATACCGGAATTGAAAAAACTTCTCTCGCCCTTAAAATAAAGTCCTGCTTCATAGAGCGTCTCTCCAAGCGGGGTCCACGTTTCGGCAACAATCGCATCGATATCAGATTTGAGCTGGGCTCGGGTTACATCGCTTAGATTCGTTATCGGGCTCTGGATACGTCCGCCTTCACTCGTGTTGAAAACCATCACCCCTACTCTTACCCCATTGACTGTATCCAGGAAGTTTTTGATCACCCCTTTGGTAATCTCTATTTTCGACCTGTATTGACTTCCCCCAACCGATGCGAGGTAGTTTCTATAATTTCCAGTCCGGAGTGTCCGATTTTGGCTATTACAACCAGAGCTGGTATTACCCTGATACATGCCCTGATTGGTCAGTGCCGTTCTTGCAGCCTCACAGGGAACCTCAGCGATTGAATTCTTAAAGAGGCTCCACCCTCCGAAAGTCCTATAATAGACTGCACCAGGAGTATAAGTCTGTGGGCTATAGGTGACCGTATTGTCATAAAAGTAGGCCTGGACTTGGTCGTTCATACTGCCTGAGTTATCAAAGATAATAAGGATATTGGGCTCCACCCCTGCTCCACTTGAAGTGTAGAGATCCGTATCGTGGGCAAATGCATGCATAGGGAATGTTAGAAGAACAAAAAGACTAATTATAAGATTCGTCTTCTTCATAGAATTACTCACCTCCCGGAAAACTATTGAGGATTTTTCTAATCGGCGATGGAAGAAGCGATATCTTGGTAAGGGCAATTTCGGTGCCAAGAAATCTGATTGCTTGAACATCCCGATTTCTAAGAAGTTAATTGAAATTAAGATTTTTTAAAAAAGGGAGTGTGGATTCTGCTGATTGACATTATGTCGCAGGAGATTGGATCATCCCTTAGAAAGAACAAACGGGGGGAATTGGGAGAATTTTCGGACAAAAACTGAATGCCGGCTTCTTAGGAAGAGGAGAAGAAAAAAAGATGTATTTCTTCCCATCTCTAATGGAAAATCAGAATTGAAGCTCAAAAACCGGGAGCGGATTTAAGGAAAAATACGTGGAATTTGATTAAACGGAAACTCATTGGATTAAAATACGTACTAACCTTCTTCTGATAATTCGAATTTTTTCTTTCTTAGGAAAATCAAAATCTTATACCGGATGAATGATATAAAAAAAATTCAAAAGATATAAAAAAATTAAAATGGGTGTTATATTCATGGAAACAAAGGATGAGCATAAAGGATATTCGCTCGATGGAAATAATTGATTCTCACACCCATTGGGGACCTTCGGTCACCATGGGAATGGAAGTGACGACCGAGGACCTCCTGCAACAGTCCGAACAAAGCGGCGTCAATCAGATCGTGATTTTTCCCTTTCCTTCCATGGCTCTGGCAGACGAAGGAATCAACCAGAGAGTTCTGGATGAAGCCAAGAGGATCAAGAAATTTATTCCTTATTACTATATTCCCGAATCGATGAAGCCCATTCCCGAGGGAAAGGGATTTTACGGAGGGAAGTGGCACTGGATGCGCGGGGTTCAGGATTGTTCGTCCAATTACCAGGCCTTAGAAGACCCCAAATTGGAAGAATTTATTGAAGCATCGGAGGGGATTGACCTTCCTATCGTCTTTGAGGAGGAACTTGCTTTCACGGAAGCTTTTGTGAGAAAGACGAAGAGCCTAAAGATTATCATTCCCCACCTTGGAATGCTCGGAGGAAATCCCGTCAATTTCCTCCAGGCATTCGAAAGAAGAGAGAATGTTTATTTCGATACGGCTTTGGCTGGCTCAGAGACTGTGATGAAATTTATAGAAAAAATAGGCCCCGAAAGAGTCCTTTTTGGCTCAGATATTCCTTTCGGAACGATGAAGCCGGAACTGGAAAAAATCCTCTCATTGCCGATAGAGGAGGATAACAAAGAGTTAATCCTCTCCTGTAACCTCAAACGGCTGATTGGGTTGACATAGGCGCCTGTTTCACCCCAGGCTTCCCCCGCCTGGATTATACCCTCCCTTTGGGACACAAAACGCATCCTGGATATTCTCCCGGGCCCGCATGAGATCTTTCTCTGAAATGTCCTTCAAACCATGTATGGCTCGGGCGTGATCAACAGCTGTCTCTAAAGCTTCCTCGTTCGTTTCCCCGCATGCCTCAAAATCGCAATCAGGTCCCAGATTTCGACATCTTAAAAGCTTTTCCATGGTGTTCCCTCCTTTCCCACAGCGACTCAAAGCTTCAATCTAAGAATAATCATTCCTCATTCCACAGGCAAGACAGAGGGGGGCCGGGCATTGAGGGATTATTTCTCAACTGGATTCGGAATTGAAATAGAAGAAGAATTCCTTTATCCTGAATATGGAACCACAATGATTCTGATCCATCCTCCCTTGGTCAAACCGTCCGAACCGCCAGCCGGTATCGCAAAGCTCTCCGGTGCTCTGCGTCACCACGGAGTAAAACACAGGGTCTTGGACGCCAATCTGGAAGGTATTCTCAGCCTCCTTGAGGCTCCCCCTCCGTCGTCGGATACCTGGACCCGTCGCGCATTCCGCCATCTTTCCAGGCATCTCGCCTTGCTGAGAAGTTGGCGGGCCTACCACGATGATGGCCGTTATCGCCGAGCAGTAAGAGATCTAAAACGGCTCCTTGAGATGGCGGCCCTTCCCAACCGTCTGCGTTTGGGCCTGGCAAATTACGAACATGAAGAACTCTCTCCTGCAAGATCGAAAGATCTTCTCAGAGCCGCGGAAAACCCGGAAGAAAATCCATTCTATCCCTATTTTAGGATACGGCTCAGGGAACTTCTGGAAAGAGAGCAATCTTCCCTTATCGGGATCTCGCTTAACTATTTAAGCCAGGCCCTGTCTTGCTTCGCGATGATCGGTTTTCTCAGGCGGGAATTTCCCGGCGTGAAACTGGTCCTGGGAGGAGGACTGCTCACCTCCTGGATGAGAAGGCCTCTCTGGCAAAATCCCTTCAGGGGCCTGGTGGAGGATCTGGTTGCCGGACCCGGAGAGGTTCCTTTGATTTCTCTCACCGATCAGAAACGGATTGGGAACGAGTATTATAGACCCAATTATGATCTTCTACCCATGAGAGATTACCTTTCACCTGGACCGATTCTTCCCTACAGCTCTTCGAGCGGATGCTACTGGAACAGGTGCTCGTTCTGCCCTGAAAAGGCCGAGGGAAATCCTTACGTAACCATTCCCGCTGAGAAAGTGACTCTTGATCTTCATCGCCTCGTAGAGAGCGAGAAGCCGGCTCTCATCCATCTCGTCGATAACGCCGTGAGCCCCTCCCTGATGAAGGCCATCTCTGAGGATCCTCCCGGTGTGCCTTGGTATGGCTTCGCAAGAATCACCCCCCATCTTACGGATCCGGATTTCTGCTTCTCCTTAAGAGAATCCGGATGCGTGATGTTGAAATTGGGTCTCGAATCGGGAGATCAAACCGTTCTTGATTCTTTGCAAAAGGGGATCAACCTTGGGGAAGCCTCATCGGCATTAGAGAACCTGAAAAAGGCGGGAATCGCCACCTATCTCTATCTTCTTTTCGGAACTCCCTCCGAAAGCCTCATCGAAGCCCGAAGGACCCTGGAGTTTGTTGCGAGACATGCAGATGCCATTGGTTTCTTGAACCTCGCCATCTTCAATATGCCGATTGATAATGTGCCTTTTGGCGGACCCGAAGCCCGCCGAGTGGAGACAAAAGCCTTTTACGAGGGAGACCTCTCCCTCTATACGGGTTTCGATCATCCCAAAGGGTGGAGCAGGCAATCGGTCAGACAATTCCTGGACAAGGAATTCAAGAGGCATCCTGCAGTGAGGCCGATCCTGAGAAGAGATCCTCCTGTTTTTACCTCGAACCACGCCCCTCTTTTCGTCCTCAACGAAGCGGCACGATCGGGCGCATCTTTTTTCTATGGAAGCGAACGGGGCAAACGGTCTTCCGAATAATGTTTCAGGCTCCTTAAAGTGAAGCGGGCGATGTGATCAGCGATCCGTTCAATCTCATCAGGGTCGGAAACATCCCTTTGATAGAGGAAGGAGATGATGGACCTGGCATTATAGTAATAGAGGCATTGGCCCACGATACTTGCGCAATTCAGCCGGATCTCCTCTTCGCTGACGGGATCTCCAATAATCTTTCCGGCGATGGAGGCAAGAAGCATATTCAGCGGCCGGACGATCTCTTTGGCCAGGCGTTTAAAGATCCGCGTTGGCTCTGTCATCTCCCGGGCCATGAGCCTCCCGAACCATGCGGGTTTGCCTCGGTCGAGAAGCCGGTACAGAAGGGATCGGATGAAAGCCTGCAGCTGTTCTTCCAAGGGTGCGGTTTCGCTGACATCGAGAAGAGGAGGGTATTTTTTCATTGCGAACTCATGCCAGTATTTCAAGACTGCGGAGTACAGTTTTTCCTTTCCCCCGAAATGATATTTGATGGAGGCTACGTTCACCCTCGCACGTTCACAGATTTTCCTGACCGTAGCGCCCCGGAACCCGCATTCCGCAAAGATTTCGCCTGCCGCCTCCAGAATGAGGTCTCGAGTGGTGGCCTTTGAATGGATTCTTCTTCTCATCGGTGAGAAACTCCCGTTCCAGATATATTCTAAAACGACTGTTTGAATTTTTCAAACAGATGTTTTAAATTTAAATCAGCAAAGGAAAGGTTGAGGAAAGGAAGTGATGTTATGAATATCAAGACCGCGCTGGCCGCGCTTCTATTAATGCTTACCCTGGGACTATCGGGCTGTGCCACAGGGTACGCCACTTACGGGTACAGCGATTACCCGTATTCTTACGATTATGGCTATTATGGCTACCCGCATAGCTCCTTCTACTTCTTTCAAGATTTTGGTCATCATCATCGGCACGGATATGGCGGCCATAGAGGCCACTTTGGAGGCCATCCTAAAGGCTACCACGGAGGACACTACAGGGGCCACCGTTGATACTATTTTGACACCCTGAGATTACGTGGTTATCTTTATTCAGAGAGGTGATGTTCATGAAGACAAGATTGCTGAGGTGGTTACTGGTCGCACTGATTTCCGTATCAACCCTGAGCGGATGTTTTGTATATCATCGTGACTGGGATGGTCATCATCGGGGCTATCATCACCATCGCGATTGGGACGATCGGGGACGTAGACATTGAAACCTTCATTCATAAGTTTGCGTCGGTTTGGTTTTGGGAAAGGGAAATGAGGGGTTGTTCCGCTTTGTGGACGGTGACCCGGATTTTGCTACTGGACAAGATCCGCTTCAATATCGATCTCAATTTTGACTTCTCTGCCCATGACAACCCCTCCTCCTTCCATGACCTCATTCCATTTCATCCCGTAATCCTCGCGGTTGATCTTTCCCGTGGCAGAAAACCCGACACAGGTCTTGCCGCTGAAAGGACTCTTCACCGGGCCGAAATAATCGCCTTCCAGGGTGATCGGTTTGGTAATTCCGACCATGGTCAGCTCCCCGGATAGCTGGAAGTGATTCTCCCTGACGGATTCGACTTTCGTACTTTTGAAAAGGATTTTAGGATACTCTGGCGCATTGAAGTAGTCCGGGCTTAAGAGGTGCTCGTCACGCTCCGCGTGACCGGTGGTTAGACTCCGGACCTCCACTTCTCCCTCAACGGACAGACGGGTGGGATCGGGTGGGTCAAAGAGAATGAGCCCCCTCAGCTTGCTGAAAAGACCGACTACATTCGCAATCATAAAGTGCCGAATCGAAAACCTTGCTGCAGAGTGATCCTCGTCGATAACCCACTGAGCCATTTTTCTCCTCTCTCGATCTGACGTTCCTATTTCTATTATATCAAGCCAAAGAAGGATGACAACGGTTGATTTCTTTCCAACCTGAGGTACAATGGGGAATAAGAAGAAACCGGAGGCTGGGAGATGGATACTCTTATCGAAGAACTCAATTTACTCTGGGAGCCGATCCGGCCTTATCTCGCGAGCCAGATCGAAGAGCTCTATGATCGCCGAGACGGCCATATCCTCGAAATCGGCCCTTTTTCGGGGTTGATATTTGCTTTCGCCGAGAAGCATATCGGCCGGAGCTTCTCCATCGCTGCTTTTCCGCAGGCAACGATTCCCCTCTATCGACAGGAGGCGCAAAAGCTCGGGCTCGGAAACCGGGTCACGATCATTGAAAGCAATAGCTCTTTAATCCATATTTCGGACGATAGTGTTGATCTGGCGATCTTTCGGGGTGCCCTCTTTTTTCCCTCTCTCTTCCACGCTGACCTAGGGGCCGTTTACAGGACGCTCAAAGCAGGAGGCATCGCCTTTGTGGGCGGAGGCTTTGGAAAGTACACGCCGGCCGAGGTCATAAGCCAGATCGGGAAACGTTCGGAGCAACTCAACGCTTCCTTGGGCAGGGTGAGGATCACGCTGGAAAGCGTACAGGATCGGGTCAGGTCAAGCCACCTGGAGGAAAAATGTGAAATTACTACGGAGGGTGGTCTCTGGGTGGTGATGAAGAAATAGTCTAAAGAATTCTTTTCTAAGAATCTGAAGGGAGTGACGGAGTTGACTGGTTCGATTTGACATCGAGCAGATGCCTTCCGTCGAGCGATCCCCAAATTTTACCCCTCTCATTGTCATTGACCCTCTAAAGTGGAAAGTTTCTTTCTCTGGGTGATGATGGGAATGATCAGGAGCAGGACTGCCGCAATTAAGAATCCCAGCGATATGGGGCGTGAGATGAAAGTGGAGAAGTCCCCCCGGGACATAATGAGTGATTGCCGAAGGGAGGTCTCGAGGTTCTGTCCAAGGACCAGGGCAAGGATCATGGGGGCTCCGTGATATCGAAACTTCTTCATTAAAAATCCTGAAATTCCAAAGATAAGCATGGTGATGACATGGGCGACTCTGTTATCCAAGCTATAGGCCCCGATTAGGCAAAAAAGCAGGATCAGAGGATAGAGGAGATAATAAGGGACCTTGAGAACCTTCACCCACATGGGAATGAGTGGAAGGTTGAGGATGAGAAGCATTCCGTTTCCGATATACATGCTCACGATCGTTCCCCAAAACAGATCTGGAGCTCTTGTCATGAGGAGAGGCCCTGGCTGCAAACCATGAATCATCAAAGCCCCTAAAAGAATGGCCATAACAGGATTCGCAGGTATTCCAAGGGTCAGGAGAGGGATAAAGGCTCCGCCGGCGGCTGAGTTGTTTGCTGCCTCCGGGCCTGAGACCCCCTGTATTGCCCCCTTACCGAACTCCTCCGGATGCTCCGAAACCTTCTTCTCGATCGCATAAGAAACGAAGGAGGCAATCACAGCTCCTCCACCCGGAATGATTCCAAGAAAGAAACCGAGGATCGAGCCTCGTACAATCGGCCCTATGGATTCAGCCCAGTCCCTTCGTGTCGGGAAAAGGTTTTTCACCCGGGTATTCAGGATATCCCTTCTCATTTCCGTCTCTAAGTTCAAGAGGACCTCGGAGATTCCAAAAAGACCCATGGCCACCGGGACAATCCCGATGCCATCCAACAGACTCTGAATGTGGAAGGTGAACCTATATTTCCCACTGATGGTATCCATGCCCACCCCGCTGAGTATGATTCCAACACCCGCCATCATCAACGACTTGACCATCGACCCGCTGCTCAAATAGGTGAGGACGGTGATCCCAACAATCATCATGGAGAAATATTCTGGCGGCCCAAATGCGAGCGCCAGATTAGACAAAAAAGGACCCACGAAGGTGAGAGCGATGACGGCAAAGGTCCCTGCGATAAAGGACCCAAAGGCCGCAATCCCTAAAGCAGCTCCGGCCTTTCCTTTCAAGGCCATCTGGTGCCCATCGAGACAGGTCACGACCGAGGAGGGTTCTCCTGGAATGTTCACCAGGATCGACGTGGTTGATCCTCCGTACATGGCTCCGTAGTAAATGCCGGCCAGCATGATGGTAGCCTGAACGGGAGTGGTCTTGAATGTTAGGGGTAGAAGCAAGGCAATGGCTGCAGAGGGCCCGAGACCGGGTAACACGCCGACCAGAGTTCCAATCAGCACCCCGAAGAAACAGTAGAACAGGTGGACAGGTTGCATCGCGACCTGAAAACCATAGATGACGTTTTGAATGATGCCGATCATCGTTTGATCTTCTCTTAGAATCTCAAGAACTCTAAAGGCCCTTTAGGAAGCTGGGATTGCAGCCCAACCTCAAAGACAAGATAGGAGATGACCGTGACAATGAGACTCACTGATAACGTAAACGACCATCTCTTTTTCTCGATGACTCCCAAGAGGAAAAGGAAAAGAAGCAGGGTCAGGATAAGAAAACCTACTCGTTCCATAAGCAAGCCATAGAGAAAGAGAGAGAGCAGAACAGGAACGATCTTGGTCACATTCTTCTTTCGAAAGACGGGCTCTGTTGCCTCATCTAAATGCCCCTTTCGGAAGGATTTCAAGATGATGCTGAGTGACAGGATCCCCAGCACGATGCCCGTCCAAAAATAAAGGAAACCCGGGCCTGGTCGATGCAACATTCCCAGGCCCAATTTGTAGGAGTGATAGGATACAAACAAGGAAAAGATGAACCAGAAAAAGCCACTGATCCGATCGGCCTTAGCCATGGTGATCTCTCCTCCATCCTTAACGTTTATGCAAACCTAATTTGACCGCGATCTCATAGACCTGTTTGTAATTCTCTTCCCACAACTTCCTGAATTCCGAAGGGGACTTATATTCACAAAGGTTCCCCGTTTCATCAATCTTAGGCTTTGAATTTTTTATTGCCTTCTCGACTGCAGGGATCAAGATCTTCTTCGCCTCTTCCGGAACTCCCGCTGGGGCATAAACGCCGTACCAGGCAGCAGGGATATCCTGTTTGTAACCCAATTCTGTGATCGTTGGAATTCCAGGGGAAGCAGATAATTTATTGGTGATCAAGAGCATCCTCAGCTTCCCTGCCTCTGCATGGGGCCGCAGCTTGGCGAAGCCATCGCAGGTGACTTCCACATGCCCCCCTAAAAGGGCGGTCGTAACGGCCTCTCCAGATTTAAAAGGAACATGAATGAGTTGGGTGCCCGTCAAAACCTGAATCGTCTCTAACATGAAGTGGGCAGGAGAACCGATACCTGTTGTGCTGACACGGAGCCTTTCAGGATTCTTCTTGGCATAATCCATCAATTCAGAAAAGGTTTTCCAAGGTGAATCGGATCTGACCGTAATCGTATGGGGATTGAAATAATGGAATCCTAAGAGTTCCAGATCCTTGGATGGATTGTAGTGAACTTCCTCCGGATTGATAATCGGAGCATAGATCACGGCTGAGGAACCCGAGTAAAGAAGAGTATAACCATCCTTCTTGGCTCTCACAACGTGATCGGTACCTAAGACCGTCGACGCTCCAGGTTTGTTGTTTGGGATGATCTTCGTACCGATAATCTTCTGTAACTCGTCTACCAAGATCCTGGCCATGATATCCATATTGGCACCCGGATTGGTGGCAATGACGAGTTGGATGGGACGATCCGGGTAGCGCTGTGTAAAAGCCATAGAAGGTGCGAGGATGCTCAGCCCCAGCATGCATAGAACAACAAAAAAGCACAGATGTCTTCCTTTCATGATCCTTTACCTCCTTTTCTGATAGTGTGAACCGTTCGTATCCGTCATGGGCACTTAATGAATCACCAGAATATCATCGTTCAAACCGAGAAGATTTCCTGAGGGGTCTTGTGCAGACACTCGCTCACGCCAGAATCGGTAATCAGGTAATTGTCGCAGACAAAGACCCAGACTCTGTCGGACCCGATGGTCGGATGGACAGTGATATTCATTCCAGCTTTTAACTTCATCGGCTCATCATCGCGAATGGCCGGTCGTTCAACCAAGTCGTACCCTTGACCGTGAGCATATAGCCGCGTTTCGGGAAGCTGCCCCTTTTTCACCAGGAATTGGTTGTTCGCACGCCAGATCTCCCCGGGATCTGCACCCGGTTTCAGGAGACTCAAGGTCACCTTTTGCGTTTCTTTGCACAACAGATAAGCTTCCCGTAGCTCAGAGGGGACTTTACCCGTAAAGAAGACTCTTGCTATTTCCGCATACATCCCTCCCGGGCCATTGACTTCAATCATCAGGGTAAACTGATCCCCTTCTCTTACCATCCTGTTCTGGAAATGACGCCTCTTCATTGGGACAGGCCTTCCAAGAGGTCCGGAGCCACCCATGACCAGCTGTTCCTCACTTCCCAATTCGGTCACTTTGTGGATAATATCGGCCACGATCTCAAAGTCTTTTCTCCCAGGACGAATCACCTTTTTCGCATACTCCATAGCCACATCCTGAAGAGCCACGGTCCTTTTAATCAACGCGATCTCTTCCTCACTCTTCACTGCCTTGATCTGGTCCACGAGATCCGTTGTCTCCGCAAAAGTTATATCAGGGAGTCCCTTTCTCATGTATTCGTAAAATGCAGCGGACATCGACCCCTTCCCAACAATTCCAATTTTTCCCTTCTTCTTGGCCCGAAGTGTTTCGACCGCCAGTTCAGCATCATAAGCCGCGCTGTAGACTAAGCTTCGAAAAAACGGGGTGGTGAGCCTTCTCTTGACACCCCGCATTGTCCATGCCGGAGGCCCTAAATCGCCTGGCGGCTTGCCGCCAGAGGTGATTGTAGTCATTTCGTCATCGAGAGGAAAGATCACCGTCAGGGAAGAGCCATTTCGGGCGGGAATGTCAGTAAACCACTTGACATACCCTCCTGTCCATTCATTGTCATTTTGCATAATCAGAACATCGATTCTTTCCTCCTTCATCTTGTCCCTTACTGCTTTCCAACGCCTTTCCAATTCATGGGTGGAAATCGATTCTGTAAGTATCTCTTTGAAGTCGTCCATATTTTGTCCCTTTCCCATCGCGAAATAATTTCTCTTTGCCTCAGATAAGCCTTGAAGCAGTTGCGATGGATCATCCGCGGAATCTTCGGTCCCTCCTTCCGAAAGATGAAGAATCACTGCAGAGGAACCCGCTTTAAAGTGAGATGACTATACGAAAAATAGAGACGGATGTCAAAGAAAAAACCAGGCCTTTTCTGGGGGTTAATGAGAAAGTGAGTTCGCTTCCTAAAAGGAAGGGCAGAAAAAATTAACCGGAGCTATGGGTGGGGCGAGGGAGATTTCAAGAAAACTCTCACCTTTCCGGTCAGCGGAAAAATAAGCGCCGTCGGAGAGAATTCACCTGATCCGGCCCAATGGTCGAACAGCTTCGTCTCAAAGGAGATTCGGGTTCCCCATTCGCGGCGTTTAGACCAATTCAGGACGATTGAATAGCTTTCAATATGGGGCAGTATCTTTGTTTCTATATAATCCTTCCAGTTTGAGCTATCCGAGTGAACAAATAGAATGAATTTCCCTTTTCTCCCGTGACGGACCCAAAAACCCACCTTGAGGAAGAACGGGTAGACAAAGCGGAATAGGGACTTACATACCGTCAGACCCAATAGGAGCCCTATGAGCAGCCAAATCATTCCATCCCAATTCATGAAAGCTCACTTTCTTCTGGCAAAGGTCTTACGGCGATTTCTTCTTTACGGTGAGAAGCCGGCAATGAACTTGAATCACCCCTCTGCTCGCGGAATAACTATAGGTCGCGCCGTCCCCATAGAGAAAGACGATTGTTTTGATCATTCCCTCAAAGACAGTTCCAGGGGGGGCTGACAGGTAGTCGCTCGCGATGCTCTCTTCCGTGAAATCAGCAGCAGAGATTCCCACGAGATGGTTAGACGGAGTATGAAAGCGAAGGGTCAGGAGAGGAAGAGACTCCTTCCCCGGGAAGTCGCAGGAGAGTGCCAGTTCATTCTCTTCGCTCAAGGCAGTCCGAACAAACCGGCAGGAGCCAGTCGTCGTGAAGATTCTTTCCGGAGGAAACTGCTCATCGAACAAGCGGAAAGCCTTCTCGAGGGTTTGCCGGGCACAAATGGTGCAGGAATCTTTTGCGCTTTCTGCAATCAGCCGGAGGGCCTTTTCCGGAAAATCGAGAGGCGTTTGAGCCCAGCCGGAGGAAAAAGAATAGATGATCAGGATTGACGTCAGTAAAAGAACTTTCTTTTTCATCTCATTCCTCCTTCTTCTTCTCCGGAATCTTTGACAGGAAAGCAACGATTGCAGCTTCGTAATACGGGAGCGACTCCAGAAACGCGCTGTTGTGCGACCCGCTGATGGTCACGAGTTCCTTGGGCTCTCTTGCTGCCGTAAACAATGCCTCCCCATGGTGAAAAGGAATGATCTCGTCATCGCGGCTGTGAATGATGAGAACGGGGCACTGGACCATGGCGAGATACCGAGTCGTGGGGTATTGATCGGGGACGAAAAGGTTGGCCAAAAAACGGGGCAGGCGGTCCTGAGCCGCTTCCCGAAGGGAAGCGAAGCCGGACTCGAGGATCAATGCTCCCGGCCGGTGTCTCTGGCTTATCCAGGCTGCAATCGATCCACCCAGGGATCGGCCAAAGACGACTATTTTCTCCGGATCGATACGCCTGACCTTCTCCAGGTAATTCCAGGCTGCCTCCGTATCCCGGTAGATTCCCTGTTCTGAAGGGCTGCCGCTGCTTTCCCCATACCCCCGGTAGTCGAAGATAAAGATGCTTAACCCGAGGCGGTTGAAGAACCGAATAAAACCGAGGCGGTCGGAGATGTTTCCTGCATTGCCGTGACAGAATAGGAGCACTCCCCGTGATGATTCGGAGGGGACCCACCAGGCCGATAGTCTTTTTCCGTCTGCCGTTTCCAAAGAAACCGATTCGTAGGGAAGCTTCAAATCCGCTGGTGTCGCCCGCAACTCCCGGCTGGGATGATAGAGGACATGGGAAAGGCAGCCTGAAAGGAACCAGACCGACGACAGGAGCAGAACCTTCCACACTTTCCCAAGGTGAATCGAAAGCTGCAAGAGGAGACCTTTCTGTCTGAACCCGGCAGGATTCGTGTTAGAAATATTTGTTCCAGTAAAGACCGGCCTCGGTTCGGTCATAGCCGTAAATCCGGGTCCATCCTAATTCAAGACGGAGACTCATATTCGCGTTCAGGCTGAAATTCTGATGAAGGGCCGCTTCCCAGGCGTGGTGCTCATCCCCCAGACCGTAATAGATCTCCCGGCCAAAGAGATGAATCTTCCATTCCTCGGTCAACTTGGTGAGGAGGCCCGCCGAAGCCCCGACTCCCGCCGCATAATTGCCCTCTAATCCGCCGCCGAGATTGAGGTCCATCTCTCCGAGAAGATAGATTACGCTCCTCTTATCCAATCTGTAGGACCATCCTCCTCCCGGATTGAGCTCGTAGATCAGGTGATCCTTCCCATCTTCTCCCGTTCGCCGAAGCAGACCCGTCCTGATCTTCCAGGAAAAGGACTTAAAAAAAGCATCCCGTGGGAAAAGAGAGATGATGTCGATCATGTCCAATTTCTGCAGGACGACTTTGTGATCGGATGAATAGAACCTCAGCACCGTGTCGGCGAAGATGATCTGAGCCCCCTCCACGTAGCCAGCCTCGTCGTCGAGGAGATCATGATAGGCCGGCCGAATGGAGGCTTCCTGGAAAAAACGGCCTTTCCTCGCGCCGATCCCCAGCCGGAAACGGTTGGAAAGGTGCCCTTCGTCCGGCCGGTCCGGAGGAGGGATCCGGTAGTCTTCTTCCGGCTCTCCCAAGGAGCTCCGAACTCGGAGAATCTTCCAAAAGCGCTCTTCAAACTCCCCGGGCTTAACCTTTTTTTTGGCATATTGGTACTGAAGATATTCGCTGGCAAGGTCGCTGATTACGATCTTAGTCTTTCGATCGGTTTGATCGTCAAGAAGGCGGTTTGGTTCCTTCTCTCCCCGCGCCATGGCCAGAGCAACCTTCCCGTCCCTTCCCGAAAGCAGCGAAGCCAGATACTTGATCTTCGTCGCCCGGGAAGGTCGGTAAATCGCCTCCGTGATCAATCCATTCTCCTTGACCGTGCGGATCGTGTCAACGGGGATGACCCACGAGGCAAGCTGATCCGTCAATCCGATTGACGGCCGGGCCACATCCAAGAGATAGAGGAGATCATACGAGCAGTTTTCATCGAAGAAATAGTAATCCGAATAGATCTTATCCATCTCGTACGTATGCATCAGGAGCCTTTTGATTTCATCCTCTTCGAGGTTGAGGGAGTACTCCCAGATATCCCGCTGGTCGAAATCGCTGTACTCCTGCAGTTTGGCATAGTAGGGGAGGATCGAGAAATATCCTGGATAAGAACCGAAGAGGCCTTTGATGGCGAAGACAGGGCCAAAGGTCTCCCGTGTGACCGCCGAGTAGTTGATGGCGTAGGCCAGAAGCCTGCTCTTGGAGGCGGTGTCCACGGTCAGCAGCGTGTGCCCGAACATGGAGGCCGGGCTGTTGATATGGGCAGCCGGAAAGATCAGCGTGCTTGAGGCCGGTTTGATCTGGTCCATGATTTCCGTAAAACGGCTGCATTCCGGGACAGGGAGCCTGGATCGATCGATCTTCAATTTTTCGGCAAGCCAGTCGTATCGGGCGACGAACCTGCAGGCAGGATGCTGCGCTTCATCCTCTTCCACAGAAAAGAGACCACGGAGAGTCGCTTCGAGCTCCGCCTTCGGATCGGATTTCCCGGAGGCCGCCAGAAAGAAACGGGGATCATCGACCTGGCTTCGAAGGCCGAAGAGGCCTCTCTTGTAGTGGAGGAGCGTATGCCAATAGGGATCGTTCCACAGTTCCATCTCTTGCGCTGTAAGAAGGAGCAAAGAGAGGTAAGACGGCTCTTCGGCATGAAGAGAAAAGCCTGGAAAAAGGAACCACAGAAAAAGGATGAATCGAAACAGGGACGCGAACCGGTTCAGCGGCTCGCGTCCCCTGCGCATACGCTTCAATGGATAGGACCAATGCTACATGGTTGCCGTGACTGTAAGGATATTGTTGACGACTTCGGAATGGGTCACTTTATCCGAGGTATAAATATCGGAAAAATGAGCCTGCATATGAGAATAGAAACTCCCCTTTTCGGCGCTTGGGATTTCCATCAAGACCGCCAGGGTGGTCAGATATTCTCCCTGACCCCGGGCGATGTCGCTGGCCAGGTTGCCCATATTGTCGGCCACGAAGGTATTTAATTTCTCGTTGAAGGTCAGGGTCTTATACCGTTCGCAGTTCGAGGTTCCTGAGGTGATACCGAAAGTCTGGTTGCCGAAAGTTCCGTTGGTCGTGACCGCAAACGTCTGGGAGACAAGCCCGTTCTGCCCTTCGAAGAGCATGGTCCCAAGTCCGCAACCCGTATTCTTCTGGTCGACGGCCCAGCCGACACCGGAAAGAACAACAACCACCAGCACAACACTCACAACATAAGCCAACTTTCTCATCTTCTCCTCCTTTGATAAATTGGATTTTGGACAAAGGCCATTTTATACGTGATGGCCGTAACGTACAAGATCGTTCAAAAAAAGTCAACGGCAAAAATGTCCGTAAGGCTCTGAAGATCTGAAATCACAGGTTTCTTCCCGAGAAGCTCTTTGATTGTCTCAATCATACTTCGCGGAGAGACCTGGGGATCGATCAGGGACTCTCGGCGATCTGCTTTTTCTCTTCGTGAGTTAGTCTCTTTTTCTGCTCCGAAGCCGGACCAGCCAGGTTCATAATCATATAGCACAATCCAGCCAGAAAGAGAGTGAGGAAGAAAAGGCCAAGAAATAATTTGGGCTTCCGGTGCGTGAAGAAGAGGAGGCCCAGCCCGAGAATGATTGCAATAACCGTATGGTAGTGATTAAAGGAAGCGATATTGTCCAGGAATCCTGAAAAATTCACAGAACCTCCGAGTCCGCAAGCATGATATGATTTTTTTTGAACTTCTTCCCAAATCATAAAAGGATGCCCGTCAATCGGTCACCCTTGATGAGCTGGTGGAGCTGAGAGGAATCGAACCCCTGTCTCATGGATAGCATCTACGCAAGAAAACTATTCATGCGCATACCCAGTTTTGCTACAGCCCCAGTTGAGAAATGGGAAAACTGGTGCAAGTTTAATACCTATTTTTTCTTTTGTTATAATTATTTATAATTTCAGAGGGTTCTAAAATTTCGGCATTCTTTTATGAGAGCAGGGTGGATCGAATTTTACCGATCCCATATGTCTTTTTGTACAAAGATGGAACCCCACGGGCAGAACCCGTGGTACCCGGCGGAGGCAGATGGATAAAAGAATTCCTCCTCACACACATCGCCGAGGAAGAAGGAGCTAAACGATGAATCCTCAATCCAAGATAGAAGTGCACAAGATTCACGCGGCTGTTCTACGTAAGAGGGGCGGCCCTTTGAAGATCGAATCCCTTGAGATGGAAGGCCCTCGGGATGATGAGGTCCTGGTACGCCTCGTGGCCTCGGGCATCTGTCGCACCGATATAGACCTCTGCGACGACTGGGACGAGGCGGATAAGCCTGTGGTACTGGGTCACGAAGGTGCGGGCGTGGTTGAAGAGATGGGGAAGAACGTAAGAACCGTTAAACGGGGCGATCACGTCGTCCTTTCTTACCAGTCTTGCGGCCGCTGCCGTCCATGCCGGAAAGGTCAGCCTGCTCATTGCAGGTATATCTACGAGGCAAACTTTGGTTTCCAGCGTCTGGATGGCAGCAATGCCCTCTCACGGAGCGGTGTGCGCGGGCACTTCTTCGGCCAGTCTTCCTTTGCCACCCTCTCCCTGGCGACAGAGCGTAACCTTGTCAGGGTTCCGAAAGGCCTACCTCTGGAGATGCTTGCTCCCCTCGGCTGTGGCCTCCAGACCGGAGCAGGCACCGTGATGAACTCCCTTAAGGTTTCCGAAGGGGCAAGCATCGCCGCCTTCGGTACAGGAGCAGTCGGCCTGGCCGCTGTCATGGCGGCTCGCATCGTCGGTGCCAACCCCATCATAGGCATCGACATTAAACCCGGCAGGCTCAAGCTTGCCCTAAATTTGGGGGCTACCCACGTGATCGACAATCGCCGGCAAGACATCGCCTCGCGAATCGCTCAAATCACCGGTCGTGGTGTCGATTACGTGGTGGAAACGACTGGAATTCCAAAGATGCACCGGATCGCCATTGACGTGTTGAACCCCCGTGGAATTGTGGCCCTTCTTACGGGAGAAAGCGGCAGGAATTTATCAGAAGGACGGAAAACAATCGGCATCATCGAAGGCGATTCTGTGCCGCAGCTCTTTATCCCCAGATTGATCGAGCTTTACAAGGCAGGGCAGTTTCCCTTTGACCGCCTGATCAGGTTTTATGACTTCAGTGATATCAACCGGGCGATTGCCGATGCCAAACGCGGTGACACGATCAAGCCTGTGCTGAGGATGAGCAAAGCAAAGAAGAGGGTTAGGGTCAGATATTGAACAAGAAATTGATGATATCGCCGTCTTCAACCACATAGTCCTTGCCCTTTAGCATATACTTGCCCACTTCCCTGACCTTTTGCTCGCTTCCCAATTTAATCAAGTCCTGATATTTCATCACTTCTGCCCGGATAAACCCGCGCTCGAAGTCGGAATGGATGACCCCTGCCGCTTGAGGGGCAAGGGCTCCCTGCCGGTTCGTCCAGGCCCGGACTTCATCCGGTCCGACGGTGAAAAATGAGATCAGGCCGAGGGTTTTATAGCAGAGCATGGTTAATCTGTCCAGGGCTGGCTGATCAAGTTGAAGCTCTTCGAGAAAGGTCTGGCGCTCTTCCGTATCGAGCCCACAGAGTTCTTGTTCAATCCTGGCAGACACCGCTATCCATTGAAAATCCTGTTCACGAAAAGTCTCTTTTAACTGATCGACCGGATCTTGATCGCTCACTTCCAGCTCTCCAACGTTGAGGATAACGATCATTGCTTTGCGGGTCAGCAAAGGATAGCTGGCGACAAGTTTCTCTTCGATCTCTGTCAGGACGAGGCTTCTCAAGAATCGGCCGGTTTCGAGGTGGACCTTCATCCGAGTCAGAAGATCCGTTTCCATCGCCACCTTTTGAATGTCCCTTTTCTTGTTTTGTTCTTTTTCGAGCCGCTCAAGGCGCTTTTCAATGAATAGAAGATCATTCAGTTGCAACGCTTCATTAAAGAACAAGATATCACGACGAGGGTCAACCGTGCCACGAATATGGAAGATGGTATCATCCTGAAAAGCTCGAACAAGATGGCAGATGACATCGACTTGTTCCAGATCCCTCAGGCTCTGTTCATTGCGGGAGGCCTCCAGGTCCAGGTCAGGCAGAAGAAGAAATTCAATCTGGGCAGGGGTCTCCTGACGGGGACTGTAAATCTCCACAAGGCGATCGAAGCGCCCATCTCGCACTTTCGCCAATCCCAACCCGTTTCCCTTCTTTCCTTCCGAATTGGGTTCCTTGCCGGTCAATAGCCGAAAGAGTGTTCGCTTGCCCACCTGAGGAAAGCCTACAAGACCAAGTTTCATCGTATTCCTTTCTTTCGATTTGAAAAAGACCTCCCGGTTGATTTTCGAGGGGCAAGTTTGCCCCCAAAAAACCTCGCACGAATCTCAGGAATGATCCTTGGGAAATTTAAGAGATCACTACCTTCGGAGAAACGTTTGGAAGGCATTCAAATAGATTGAAATAAAAAATAACACGGAAAAGGATCATTTTCAATCCCTTCGGAGTTTTCAGGACCAAACCGGGAGACAGGGCGATATAAGCTACCCTCTTTCCTTTCAGTCATGGTTATCTTATAAAAGAACCTATTCTGATCGATGACGACCCGACAAAGGGAAGTGGAGAAATGCCCGGCCCCAGGGTGTGTTGCGGGAATAAGTCAATAAAGGAGGAAGAATGGCAGAGACAATTGATGAGATTAGCATAGACTGGAAAGACGAGAATGGACAACAGCTGGTCCGGCAGATCAAAAAGGAAGTCCTCACCAGCGGATCCTGGTCCACGATCATGTTCATGTACCAGGATCTTGACAAGAAGACCGGCGAGTTCGGCCCCAAGAAGATCCGTGTGGCCAGGTATCAAAAACGGGGCGGAAAGTTTATGTCCCAGTCAAAATTCAATATTTCATCGGCGAAGCAGGCAAGACGGATCGTAGAAATTATCCAAGACTGGTTGCCCGAGATGGATGAGAAGGCCAATTCTGAAGATTAGATCCGAAAGTCTTCAAACTTTTTCAACGATTTAATCGTAGAATCGCTCCATTTAAGTTATAATGATATAGCTTCTCCGAGAGGTTCCTTTATTCCTTAAAAACCGATTTGAGAAAAATCCATTTCCAGAATAATCATTGATGAGAAACATACGCAACTTCAGCATCATTGCACACATTGACCATGGAAAATCGACCCTGGCTGACCGCCTGATCCAATATACGGGCATGGTTGATGAGCGAAATTTCAAAGATCAGATCCTCGATAATATGGACATCGAACGGGAGCGGGGAATCACCATCAAGAGCCAGGCGATTGCCCTTCCCTATCGTGCGAAAGACGGAGTGGAATATGTGCTCAATTTGATCGACACGCCGGGCCACGTCGACTTTTCTTACGAGGTCTCCCGCTCCCTGGCCTCTTGCGAAGGGGTCCTCCTCCTGATCGATGCTGCCCAGGGCGTTCAGGCTCAGACGATTGCCAACCTTTATCTGGCCATGGAGAATAATCTCGAAATCATCCCGGTCATCAATAAGATCGATCTTCCCACAGCCGATGTGGAACGGGTGATCGAACAGATCGACTCGGAACTGGGCTTGGACCCTTTCAACCATCTTAAATGCTCGGCCAAAGAAGGAATCGGGATCGAAGAGATCCTGGAAGCGATTGTGAAGAGAATCCCCCCTCCGAAAGGGGATCCGGAAGGACCGCTCGCCGCCTTGATCTTCGATGCTCAATACGACTCGTTTCGGGGAACGGTCATTCACTGCCGGGTCTTTGACGGAACCGTGAGAAGTGGAGATATCATCCGCTTGATGTCCAATCAAGCCGCTTATAAGGTTGAGGAGGTAGGACGATTTCTCCTCTCCAGAGAAAAACGTGATCAGATCTCCGCAGGAGAGGTGGGTTACATCTTTGCAGGGGTGAAGACCGTATCTGACGTCCATATCGGCGATACCCTTACGCTCGACAACCGGCCCTGCGATAAGCCCCTCCCCGGCTTTAAGGAGTTTAAGCCGGTGGTCTTCTCTTCGATCTATCCCATTGCTCCGGAAGACTATGAAGACCTGGCCGTTGCCCTTGAAAAATATAAGCTAAACGATGCAGCTTTCGTCTACCAGAAAGACTCATCCATTGCCCTGGGTCAGGGCTTCCGGTGTGGATTCCTGGGTCTCCTCCACCTCGAAATCGTCCAGGAAAGGATCGAACGGGAATATGATCTTTCGATCATCCTCTCTGTTCCAAGCGTCCGCTATCGGTTTACGCTGAAGGATGGAAGCACCATCCTCGTTGACAATCCGGCTCACTACCCGGATCCTGTTTCCATTGAAAAAGGAGAAGAGCCTTATATCCGTGCGACTCTGCTCATGCCGGAAAGGTATTTGGGCACCGTGATCAAGCTCTGTTTGGAGAAGCGAGGCGAGAACTCCAAGCTCAACTACCTGGGGCCGGGCCGGGTGGAGTTGACTTATGAGATGCCTCTGGCCGAAGTGATTTATGATTTTTATGACCGTTTCAAATCGATCACCCAAGGATATGGGTCTTTTGACTACGAAGTCCTCGACTACAGAGAGAGCAATTTGGTCCTCGTGGACATCCTGGTCAATGGCGAGAAGGTGGATGCCCTTTCACAAGTTGTTAATCGCGACCAGGCCCGGTCTCGCGCCCTGCGGGCCTGCGAAAGATTGAAGGAAGAGATCCCCCGGCAGATGTTCAAGATAGCGATCCAGGGAGCGATCGGTGCTGAAATCATCTCCCGGACGACGATCTCTCCCTTTCGCAAGGATGTGACCGCCAAGTGCTACGGGGGCGATATTACCCGTAAGCGAAAGCTTCTCGAGAAACAGAAGAAAGGCAAAAAGAGGATGAAGACCATCGGCTCGGTTTCGATCCCCCAGAGTGCTTTTCTCGCTGTTTTGAAATCGGATACGGACAGCTAACCCCTTCACCCCACCCTCTCCCAAGGTGGGGAGAGGGGAGGATGAGGGACGCATGGAGCATGGCGCATCGCGTGAAAAACTCAGAAAAAATCCCTGGTCTCTACATTCACATTCCTTTCTGCCTGAGCAAATGCCCCTATTGTGACTTTTACTCGTCCACATCGATCTCTGCTATCCCTGATTTTCTGGATGGACTCTTCAAAGAGATGGAGGCGTACCGCAACCGATTCCACTCTTTTGATACAGTCTACATTGGAGGCGGAACCCCTTCTCTTCTCACCCCCGGGCAGTTGGAAAAGATTCTGATCAGGGCCAGGGAAAAATTTGATCTGATAGGGGCCGCGGAAATTACGATCGAGACAAACCCGGCTGACCTCAGTCCATCTTCCCTCGAGTCGATACGCGAGATCGGGATCAATCGAATCAATATCGGGATCCAATCTTTGGACGAAAGCGTGCTAAAGTTTCTGGGGAGAAGGCATTCCGTGGAGCAAGCCCTTTCAGCTCTTGAGGCGGCAAAAAAGGCAGGGTTCCATAACATCGGCCTGGATCTGATCTACGGAGTTCCGACCCAGGGTTTAGACTCATGGCTCGATACCTTGAAGGAAGCCCTTGCCTTCTCACCGGAACATATCTCCTGTTACCAATTGACTCTCGAAGAGAAAACCCCCTTAGGACTTAGGCATCGAGCCGGAGAATTCTCTCTTCCTGGAGAAAATCTGCAGTATGAATTCTTTATGAAGACGTCCGATTTCTTAGGTGATGCCGGGTATAGCCATTATGAGATATCGAACTTTGCAAAAGGGCAAGCGTATGCTTCTCGGCATAATCAAAAATACTGGGACCACTCCCCTTTTCTTGGTCTTGGTCCTTCGGCCCACTCCTTCCAGGACAATCGACGCTGGTGGAACCATCGTTCCCTTGATCGATACATCGCCGCGATCAACGCGGGAAGTCTTCCTTTTGAAGAGACAGAGACCCTGACGATGGAGCAACTCCGGCTGGAAGCACTATACCTCGGCCTCCGGACAAGAAAAGGAATTTCCCTTCAGGATTTTAAGAATCAGTACCACTGCGATCTCTTCACGGAAAAAGGGAAGATGCTGGACAAACTCCAGGAAGAAGGACTCATCTCCATCCAGGACGGCCGCCTCTGCTCTACCGCGACCGGTTTTGCAGTGGCCGACAGCCTTTCGTTGATTTAGGGAAAACATTGCTTTCGAAGCAGTCCTCTGGTTTATGTCTTACAGAGGTTGAGGGGAAGGGTCACGTCAGATATTCAATTCCTTTTAAGTTATTTGATCAAGCGTCGGTGCATCTTAAGAATGGCCAGGGGAAAGAAGATGAGACTGAAAAGCAGAAGATAACCGATTTCCCAGAGAAGGGAGATATGGATTGGTCCAAAGCTGAAAGCCCGTGCAAGATTGGCGAGATGGGTGAGAGGAAAGAGGAAAGCAACTTGCTGAGCCCAATGGGGAAGATTCTCCAGGGGGAAAAAGGTTCCGCTGAAAAGAAACATGGGCGTGACAAATAAGAATACCGGTAAATTGAACATTTCAATATTGGCCACAATCCCTGTGAAGAACATGCCGATCGATCCGAAGGCAAACCCGCCTAGGACCGATAGAGGCAGGATGAGGAGACCTCCAGGAAATCGGATGAGCCCGAAAAAGCTGATCACCCCCATCATAATCGCGGCCGCGATCAACGATTTTGTCGCCCCCCAGACAATCTCCCCGGTGATGACCTCTTCAAGGGAGAGGGGAGTGGCCAGCATGGCATCAAAGGTTTTCTGATAATACATCCTTACAAAAGAGGCATAGGTGGTCTCAAAAAAAGAATTATACATGATACTCACTCCTACCAGGGCAGGGGCGATGAAACTCATATAGGAGATTTCAGACCCCTGATAACGGATGTCCCCCACAAGGCCGCTCAAACCGACACCAAAAGCGATAAGATAAAAGAGGGGCTCAAGAAAGGGCGGGATGAAACTGATCTTCCAGCTCTTCCTGTAAACCTTCAGGTTCCGTTGCCAGACCCGAAGAAACCGCCTGGATATCCTGGACGGAAGCGTTTGAGTCATTCTCTCAGCTCCCTGCCCGTAAACTTTAAAAAGACATCTTCGAGAGTGGCTAACCTCATCACACAGCCCTCTTTACAAAAATCCCGGGTGACCCTCTGGTACAGTTCACCCCTGTCTTCACAATAGACGATCAGACGGTGCCCCAGATCCTCGTATGGAAGTTGGCGGGACTGGATAAAGGACCTGAGTTCATTCGTCGGGCCGGCGATTTCGATCACATTCCCGCCCACATGCTGCCTTATCAGTTCCTCTGGTTTTCCTTCCACCAGGATCAGACCATGATCGATGATGATGAGCCGGTCACACAACCTGGAGGCTTCTTCCATGTAATGCGTGGTCAGCAAAATGGAAATACCTTTTTCCCGAAGCTCTTCAAGCTTGCCCCACATTTGGTGTCGCGACTGGGGATCCAGACCGGTGGTCGGTTCGTCCAGGACCAGTAGGTCTGGATTGTTGATGAGTGAACGGGCCAAGACGAGGCGGCGCATCATTCCGCCGGATAGTTCGGTCACGGGCGCATTCAAGCGATGATTCAGGGCGATGAAGTCGAGGAGCTCCATCGCCCTTTTTCGGGCCTCCTTTTTGGGCATATCGAAATACCGGGCAAAAACCTCCAGGTTTTGAAGGACTGTCAGATCGGGATCGAGGCTGTTCTCCTGCTGGCAGACACCAATACGGGATTTGATCTGGCGCCAGTCCTGGGAAATATCAAGTCCAAAAACCTTCAAGCTCCCCCCGCTCATGGGAGAGAAACCATAAACCATCCGGACCGTGGTTGTCTTCCCGGCACCATTCGGGCCCAGAATCCCAAAGCATTCACCGGTTGCTACCTGAAAAGAGATCCGGTTGACTGCAACGAAGTCACCAAATTTTTTCAGTAAATTCTCTGCCCTGACGATGAATTGGCCAGAGAAACGGGTCCGTGATTCGGAAACCGTTTCGTGATTTAGCATATTACCCCTCTCAACGGATCAACCTGCTCGCATCACTACAATAAGATGATTTTATGAAGGATTTGAGAGTATTTCAATGGGAGAAATAACGCCGAGGTAAAATGCACGGGGTCTCGTTCTTGATGTCTCTTAAACTTCTATTTTGGCAACCCGAAGATGAATATGTTCATCACGACGGACCGCGGCTCTGGTTGTTGAAGCTAGAGAAATCCCGAAGGGGCTGATTTTCTGAATACCTTATGTAAGAATAATACAAGTAAGAATCAGAAAGGAGGACGCCGATGCGTATCACATCAAAAGGTCAGGTCACGATCCCCATTGAGATTCGAGAAAAGATGGGATTCCTCCCGGATACAGAAGTGAAGTTCAAGATAGCAGGAAATACCGTTTTCTTGGAGAGAGTGGAATCTTCATCGAAACGGAGTCGTCATTTGATCAACCAAATGCGGCGGAAAGCAACCGTAAAGATGACGACGGATGAGATTTTGGCGCTGACCCGGAGATAATCCATGGACATTCTTGTGGATAGCAATGTCATTCTGGATATCGTGACAGAAGACAAGAAATGGTTTCCTTGGTCCTCCCAAGCACTTGCAAAGTATGCTGAGACCCATATCCTGGTTATCAATCCGATTATTTATGCAGAGGTTTCGGTAGGGTTTGATCGAATTGAGGATGTAGAACAAGTATTGCCTTCGGCCTTTTTCCGACGGGACCCCATTCCATGGGAAGCGGCGTTCCTTGCGGCCAAATGCTTTTTGGCATATCGCCGGGAAAGAGGAAAGAAAGGTTCTCCCCTCCCTGATTTTTTCATCGGAGCCCATGCTGCTGTTCTTGGTATCCCTTTGTTAACCAGGGATATCGCTCGCTATCGAACCTGTTTCCCAAAGCTCAAAATAATCACCCCGCGTTCATAACCTCCTACATTGTCCTGAATGGTTCTTATGAAATACCGGTAGGGTCAAGGAATGGCGAGTTACTTTAGGTGTCCCCTTGGCTGTATCCGCCGTTTCCAGCTTCGTGCCCGTTTAGGTTCTCCATGGCACTTCTCCATCCCCTGCCACCTCAAACCGTACGTGAGGTTTTCCCTCATACGGCTTTCCTGTTCTCTTCGCCACAAAGCTTATGCACCTATCGGCTTGGGGCCGCTTTCGGTTGGAGATATCGGATTTGGTAATCGTCATATAATCCCCATTTCCCATAAATCTCTTCCCTACTCCACCGCTTCCAGCCGAAGCCCTTCCGTCCCTTTCTCTTCATGACAAACCGTCTCACCTTCTTCTCAATGAAGTGCCTCACTTTGTCAAAGGTACTTCGACTATTCCCTATCCTGAAGTAGTTCACCCAGCCCCGCACCACTGCATTGACGGCTTGGATCACTTCCTCCAGAGGTTTGTCATGATGGAGCTTGAGCACCGCCTTCACTCTTCTCCCGATCTCTTTGCATTTCTTCTTTCGAGGAGTCTTGCTGACGTAGGTCTTTCCCTCCCGGTTCCGATTGAGCCGAATGTCAAACCCAAGAAAAGTAAAGCAGTCTCTTTCTTTGAGGTTGACCACTTTTGTCTTCTCCTGGTTTATCTGGACTTGCAGCTTGTCCAATTCCTCCTTGAACCGTCTCTGCACCAGCTTTAACAATCCGTCTTCTTTCGGATGTCCGTGTACCAGGATCACCATGTCATCTGCGCTTCGGATGAAGTCCAGGTTGTAGTACCCTTTGCGTCGGGTCACTTCCCGTGCCTTCTCCATCATCGCATCCACCCCGTTGAGATACAGGTTCGATAACAGCGGCGAGATGACCCCACCCTGCGGCACTCCTTTGCTCCCATTGGCTCTGAGGATCATCTTCAGCAAGTGCATCACTTCTGCATCTCGCACCCGTCGACCCACCTGTTCCAATAAGAGGTGATGCCGGATGTTATCGAAGTAGCCGCTTAGGTCCACGTCTACCACTCGCGTCAGCCCGTGCAATATCCCTCGCGTTACCCGATCTATTGCCTGATGGGCATGGCGTCTCGGCCTGTACCCGTAGGAACAGCCCCTGAAGTCCGCTTCAAAGATCGGTTCCAGGATCAGTTTCAATGCTCCCTGCACCACCCGGTCTCTCACCGTCGGTATTCCCAGGACTCGGATCTTCCCGTCTTCCTTTGGAATCTCCACTCGTCTGTTGGACATCGGTCGGTAAGTCCGGCTCAGCAGTTCCTGCCTTATCCCTTCCAGAAATCCATCCCGCCCCTCAGCCTCGATGTCTTCAAATCTCTTTCCATCGATGCCGGGCGCCCCTTCGTTTGCTTTCGCTATCCGATAAGCTTCTTCCAGGACTTCTTTCTTCCAGAGATGACCGTACAGCCCCCAGAACTTCCAATCCTTCTCGGTCTTCGCTTTGCTGTATATCTTTCGCCTCAGTTCTTGCAGACCTATGGAAGCCTTTGTCATTCTTCCCTGCCTCACTTCCGTCGAAAGAGTTGAGATACAGCAGAGCCCCTTCGCTCCGGTAAGGTTCTGTTGTCCTTACCCTCCTCGCTACTACGGACTCATCCGCCACCCTCTCGCCTGTCAGTCCATTTCGCCTTTCGACTTATAGGACCTACCCACTCCTGCCGTCTCCGTCAGGGACGAGGAGGGCTTCCCCAGTTGACAGCGCCCCTCTCTATCCATGTCGCCGCTGCTACCCCGCCACCGCCCTTTTCCTTCTCAGCCAGTCTTAGGAATAGGATTCTGCCTTCGCCTGGTAATTATCGGCTCGGCCAGTGGAACTTGGCAATTACGAGGCTACATCTACGTTCACGTAAGTTACGACCCGGATAGTTGCTCATCCACCTTCTTGTGGACTTTGTCGATGGGCTTCAGAAGGAAGCGTTTCCCCTTCCTCCTGCCATCCAAGCTACATGGCTCTGGCTTCTACCATGACGGGACTTCCACCCGTTAGAAAGCACTGCCCTTCGCTGGGCACGCAATTACCAATGCCTGACACCAATTTTGGACTTATGCTGACTCTTTTGCTCTTGCCTCCACCGTGGAACATAAAGCTGCCTTGGTCACCGGTGACCCAGAATTTAAGAAAGTAGAACATCTGGTAGATATCGTCTGGATATCTTAAATTCGCCCCCTTTTGTTGGGACCTTCGAAGCATGAGAATTCGGATTGACATTCCGAATTTTCATGGTATCATTTGAAGTGTTCGTTTTGGTATTGACTTCGGTATAACTTATTGTCATAATGATGTTATGAAAACAGCGATATCCATTCCGGATGAAATATTTGAGGAAATAGAAAGGTTTTCTAAGGAACACCGGTATTCGAGAAGCGAAGTGTTCGTTATGGCGGTGAAGGAATTTTTAGAGAAATTGAAATCCCAAGAGCTTCTGAAGAGTTTGAACGAGGTATATTCGGAACCTGAGTCTTCAGAAGAGACAACTTTAAGAGAAAAAAGCAAGCGGTACTATTCTAAGAAAATACTGAAAGAAGAAGATTGAATATTAAACAGGGAGATATCTTCTGGGTTAACCTTGGGTCTCCGAGAGGGTCTGAGCCGGGATACCGGCATCCTCACGTCGTCATTCAGAATAATCTTTTCAATCAGAGCAAGATCAGTACAGTAGTCGTTTGTGCCCTTACCTCCAACCTCACCAGGGCCAAATCACCGGGCAATGTCCTCCTCAGGAAAGGGGAGGGTAATCTTAAGAAAGAGAGTGTCGTCAATATTACACAGATGATCACAGTGAATAAATCAGACCTCATCGAAAAAATCGGCTCTTTATCCCCTGCTCGAATTAGAGAAATCATAGAGGGCATTACACTTTTAATCGAACCAAGAGAAATCTGAGGGGGTTTGAAGATACTTGAGGAAGAATAAGCGGCATAACCGTCCGCTTCCGGGGTCACCCATCGCTCACCGTAAAGTTATGCTCTATTCGGTTCTGTCAAGGATCTTTATCCAAAATTCTTACCGATTCCTGGCAGCTTTACAATTTAATCGTGGAGCGAGAATTGGAAAACTTCTTTCTGCCGATCGGGAACAAGAAGAAGGAATGGATGCTTTCCAAAAATCCAAAAAGGCTGATCGGATTGGGATAAATTCATTAAAACTTTTTTCTATAAATAGAGGCGTTTCTCCATCATTTATCGTGACTTAAGCAAGTTGTTTTAGAACCTACGTCCCCTTGTTCGTCCCCTGTTCCAGCAACATTGTGTGTAAAAAACAAGAATAAACCAATGGTAACGGCCAATACACCAATGATGGCTAAGATGATAATTGTCATATCAAGACATTATAACGGCGACTATTTGTAAAACAACGCCAGTAATTGTTAAACATAATCCCGAATAATATTTTTTTAAATCAGGATAATGTCTATTTTGGGCTGGTTTCCCGTCCTCCGTTTTCCAACTCGTGGAACTAATCATGAGGAGCAGCCCAACTAGAGTTGCGGCGAGTCCTATGCTTGCGGTGATTTTCCATACCCAGATGCACATAGGGTTATTCACCTTTTAAGTTTGGTCAATATGGTACTACAAGAATAAGCTAACATCAAGCAATCTTTAAACAGGGGCAAGATGCTGGGTCTGACAATCTTAACAAGGTATTAATCGAAGGCCGATTCTTGGGATAGGTGAACCTGTCTCAATAATACTTGCCTGAGACCTGGAGGGCGATCAATGGAAACATTAGGAGGCAGGTTCTTTAATGATGCCTTTCATTTGATCTATTTTTTTACTCGTTGGTCCGGAAAGGTGGCCACCAAGGCCCTATCACTTCTGCTTGAGGCTTCTGGGTTGGCGGCCAAGTTGATCGATCGCCGTAAAGAGTACTTTCTCGGCTTCCTTGGATATTCCGTCTTTCTTAGATTTCCCATATTGATTGGGCTGCCATAATCGGATGACTTTCACCTTTCCGATGAGTGGGAAGATGATCCCGGTTGGAGCGAATTCACCTGATCCGGCCCATTGGTTGAACAGCTTAGTCTCGAAGGACATTCGGGTCCCCCATTCGCGGCGTTTAGACCAGTTCAGAACGATGGAACGAGTTTCAATCCGGGGCAGTATCTTTGTTTCTATATATTCCTTCCAGTTCGAGCTATCCGAGTAAACAAATAGAATAAATTTCCCTTTTCTCCCATGGCGAATCCAAAAGCCCATTTTGAGGCCAAACCGGTAGACGAAGGGCAGTAGGGACTTGAATACCGTCAAACCCAACAGGAGGCCTATGAGCAGCCAAATCATTCCATCCCAATTCATGAGAACTCACCTTCCGCTTATACAGTAAATGACAACAATCAAGATCCAAGAACCAGGCCCTCGAGGGGGCTCTGAGAGTCACATCTCTTAGCTTCTTGTGAGCTGGCGATATTTGATCCGGTGGGGCTGATCCGCTGCGACTCCAAGACGGCTCTTTCGATCCGCTTCATACTCGGAATAGTTCCCTTCGAACCAGACGATATGGCTCTCGCCTTCAAATGCCAGAATATGGGTGGCGATCCGGTCAAGGAACCACCGGTCATGGCTAACCACAACCACCGAGCCCGCAAAGTTTTCGAGAGCCTGCTCCAGCGCTCGCAGGGTATTCACATCCAGGTCATTCGTGGGCTCGTCCAGGAGAATGACATTGGCCCCTTCTTTGAGCATTCGTGCAAGGTGGACCCGGTTTCTCTCTCCCCCTGACAGGATCCCAACCTTCTTCTGCTGATCGGCACCCGAGAAATTGAAGCGGGCCACATAGGCTCGTGAATTGACCTGTCTGCTGCCAAGTGGAATCGTATCCTGTTTATCTGAAATGACTTCCCAGAGGGTCTTCTCCGGATCGAGGGTGTCGCGGCTCTGGTCAACATAAGCCATTTTGACCGTCTCGCCTATTCGTATGGTTCCCGAATCCGGCGTTTCCTGCCCTGTGATCAATCGCAAGAGCGTGGTCTTGCCCGCGCCGTTCGGACCAATGATCCCGAGGATCCCGCCGGGTGGAAGCAAAAAGGAGAGATTCTCCATCAGAATTCGGTCTCCATAAGACTTGGTGACACCACGACTTTCAATCACAACCCCCCCGAGCCGAGGTCCCGGAGGAATATAGATCTCGAGCTCCTTGGAGATCTTCTCGCTCTCATTTGAGAGGAGGGTTTCATAAGAAGCGATTCGGGCTTTCGATTTCGCATGCCTTCCCTTGGGCGACATCCGGATCCACTCCAGTTCCCGCTGGAGCGTCTTCCGCCGCTCGCTTTCCGTCTTTTCCTCCTGCCTGAGACGATTCTCTTTCTGTTCGAGCCACGAAGAATAGTTTCCTTTCCAAGGAATCCCTTCTCCCCGGTCAAGTTCCAGAATCCATCCGGCCACATTGTCAAGGAAGTAGCGATCGTGGGTGACGGCGATCACTGTCCCTGCGTACCGCTTCAGATGCTCTTCAAGCCAGGCCACGGTCTCGGCATCGAGATGGTTGGTCGGCTCGTCCAGGAGCAGGATATCGGGCTTTCGAAGCAGAAGCCGGCACAGGGCCACACGCCTCCTCTCTCCACCCGAAAGAACTTTCACAGGTGTATCTCCAGGAGGACAACGGAGGGCATCCATGGCCATTTCAAGTCGTGAATCGAGATCCCAGGCCTCAAGTGCATCGAGTTTCTCCTGTACTTGACCCTGCCGTTCGATAAGACGATTCATTTCTTCTTCCGGCAGGGGCTCTGAAAACCTTTCATTGATCCGGTTGAATTCCTTCAGAAGCTCAACCGTCTCCTGCACCCCTTCCTCTACGCTCTCCAGCACTGTCTTGGTCTCGTCGAGCTTCGGTTCCTGTTCAAGAAATCCGATGGTGAAACCAGGGGTAAGGATCGTCTGTCCGTTGAAGTCCTTATCCACACCAGCGATGATGCGTAGCAGGGAACTCTTCCCGGAGCCATTCAGGCCGATGACGCCGATCTTAGCTCCGTAAAAATAGGAGAGAGAGATGTCCTTCAGAATCGCTTTCTTATCGTAATACTTACTGACACCGATCATGGAGTAAATGATCTTCTGTGATTCATTTGCCATCTCGCTTTGATCTTCCCCCTCCTCATACGAATACTCCTGAAAAAAACCCTTCTGATACGCTTGAGTTAAAATTATTTATGCCTTAATTTATATAGCGAGTCAAAGCTTGACTCCATTCTTTCTCCGTAAAACAGTGATGAGAAGAGAGCAAGGTCCCCGGATGAGCGCTTAAACAAGCTCAGGGTGGGAACAATTGAGGCATTACCGGTATGGATGAAGAATAATGGAAAAATTCTTTGCTGTCTGCTCTCCTGGTCTTGAGCCATTCGTCGCGCAGGAGCTTCATCAACTGGGCTTGATCGATGGCCATTCCCGGCCGGAAAATATTCTGACAGAGCAAGGGCATGAACACGAATATGAATCTGGAGGCATAGAATTTCAAGGCTCCCTGCATGATCTCTATCGGGCGAATCTCTATCTCCGGACTGCAAGCCGTTTCTTAGTCCGGTTTGCCGAGTTTTACGCCTCCACCTTCTCGGAACTCCGCCGGAAGGCGGGACATCTCTCTTGGGAAAAATATCTTTCTCCGGAACGGCCGATCGCGTTGCGGGTGACCTGCCAAAAGTCGCGTTTGTATCACGAGGGCGCTGTAGCCGAACGGCTCTCAGGAGCGATTGCTGACAGATTGGGAAAGTCTCCGTCGGTTCAGAAATATCGCGAAGACCCGGGTGGAGACCTTCCTCAACTCATTGTCGTCCGATTGGTGGATAATCTCTGTACGATCAGCATGGACTCCTCCGGAGCTCTTCTTCACAGACGAGGCTATCGGCTTGCCATTGCAAAGGCGCCTCTCAGGGAAACCCTTGCATCTGCAATGTTGATGGCCTCCGGATGGGATACCCTCTCCCCCCTTCTCGATCCCTTTTGCGGTTCAGGGACGATTCCCATCGAAGCAGCCCTGTGGGCCAGAAGGATTCCACCGGGGTACAGCCGGCGCTTTGCGTTCATGGACTGGCCTGACTTCGATTCCAAGTTCTGGAACAAGTTATGGATCGATGCGGGCAAGGCGATCGTACCGGCCAGCCCGAACATTATGGCTTCAGATAGGGATGCAGGGGCAATCCGGGCTGCCCAGGCCAATGCAGAACGGGCAGGAGTGTCAGACTGTATTCGGTTTTCACGGAGGGCTGTCTCTGCCATAGACCCTCCCAGCGGTCCGGGCTGGGTGGTTACCAACCCGCCCTATGGGGTTCGGTTGAAGAAAACGAAGGACTTACGGAATTTGTATGCTCAACTTGGCAAAGTTCTCCGTGCCAGATTCCCCGGCTGGGATGTGACGCTCCTTTGTGATCGCACCCAGTTGATTCGCAGCACTGGATTGAAGTTCGACGGGGGAATATCCTTGACGAGCGGCGGGTTGAGGGTGAAACTGGTCAGGTGCAAAGTCTGAACAAGAAGGGGGGGGCTAACGATTTCATGATAACAAGGCGAAAACAAACGATAATCTATTGTTTGATGTTTCTCAAGGCTGCCTCAAAAGGATTATTCGTAAATATATTCCTCTGTTTCTGCTTCTTTTCCCCTCTTCTCTCGGCCCTTCTTTTCTCCTCTCCCTTTGCGGATTCATCGGGTTTGAGAGGCGTGGGCTGGCTGTCCTTCATGGAGAGGGAAATTCGTCTTCTTTCGATGTCCACATCGAGAACTGTAACCATTACCCTTTGGTGAACCCTCACTACCTCGGAAGGGTTTTTCACAAAACGATTTGAAACTTCGCTGATGTGGACGAGCCCGTCCTGATGGACGCCAATATCGACAAAGACGCCGAAAGCGGTGATATTGGTCACGATACCCGGAAGCTTCATACCGGGCTTGACATCCTCTATCTTTTCAACCCCGTCTGCGAATCGGAAGACCTCGAACTCCTCACGGGGATCACGGCCAAGCTTGGAGAGTTCGGACAGGATGTCGTTCAATGTGGGAAGTCCCACCTGATCCGATACATATCGTCCTAAATCGATTCTCTTCCGGAGCCCTTCATCCCGCATCAGATCTACGACTGAGCAGCCCAAATCCCTCGCCATCGTATCGACAACAGGATAGCTCTCCGGATGGACCGCGCTTTGGTCAAGAGGATTTTCACCGTTCCTGATCCGTAAAAACCCTGCGGCCTGCTCAAAGGCTTTGGGCCCCAGGCGGGGAACTTTCTTAAGCCCTTCTCTCGATTGAAAGGGACCGCGTTCGTTCCGATATTCTACGATCCCCTTCGCAAGCTGGGGACCCAAACCCGAGACATAGGTCAGAAGCTCCCGGCTTGCCGTGTTGACTTCCACGCCCACGCGGTTGACGCAGCTCTCCACCACGTCATCGAGACTGCCCTTCAAGGCTCCTTGTTCCACGTCATGCTGGTATTGGCCGACGCCGATCGACTTCGGATCGATCTTGACCAGCTCTGCCAGAGGGTCCATCAGTCTCCGGCCAATGGATGCGGCCCCTCGTACGGTCACATCCTGGTCAGGAAACTCCTCCCTCGCCACCTCGGATGCGGAATAGACGGATGCACCGCTTTCGTTGACCATGACCACCTGAATCTTCTTCGGAAGATCGAGGCTTCGGATGAAAGCTTCTGTCTCCCTTCCTCCGGTGCCGTTTCCCACGGCAATGGCCTCGACCCCAAACTTCTCACACATCTCAAGTAATTTAGAGGCTCCATCGGATGCACCCTTTTCGGACTGCAACGGAAAGATGGTTTCGGTATGCAAGAGCTTTCCCTGACGGTCAAGGCAGACGACCTTGCAACCCGTCCTGAAACCCGGATCGATGGCAAGGACGTTCTTCTGGCCGAGGGGTGGAGCAAGGAGAAGCTGACGGAGGTTTTCGACAAAGACCTTGATCGCTTCCCCGTCGGCGCGCTTTTTTGTAGCGAGGCGGATCTCGGTCTCCATGGAGGAAGAGAGGAGTCTCCTGTAGCTATCGTGCACGGCAAGTCTGACCTGCTCGGGGGATGGGCCCTCTCCTTTGACAAAAAGATCATCAAGGATCTTGAGCGCCTCATCTTCAGGGGGCAAGATCCGCAAACTGAGAAAACCCTCCTTTTCCCCCCGCCTCATGGCAAGGATCCGGTGAGAGGGTGCCGTGTTCGCAGGCTCTTCCCAGTCAAAGTAATCTTTATACTTGATTCCCTCGGCTTCCTTTTCCGGAACGATCTTCGACTTAAAGAGGGCCTTGGATGAAAAGAAATCACGCATCCTGGCCCGGGCCCTTTGATCTTCATTCACCCATTCCGCGATGATGTCGCGGGCCCCTGCCAGAGCATCTTCCGCAGAATCAACCCCTTTTTCGGAATCGACGAAGGCAGCCGCCTCAACCAGAAGGTCCTTGTCCTCCTGTGCAAAAAGAAGCTGGGCCAATGGTTCCAATCCCTTTTCTTTGGCGACCGTTGCCCGGGTACGGCGTTTGGGTCGATAGGGCAAATAGATATCTTCCAGAACGACCATGGTTTCGGCCGAAAGGATCTTCTCCTTCAATTCGTCGGTGAGCTGTCCTCGTTCTTCCAAAGATTTGAGAATGGCCTCGCGACGCTTATCCAGTTCCATGAGCTGAGCGAGCCGGTCACGAATGGCTGTGATCGCAACTTCATCGAGGGAGCCCGTGGCCTCCTTTCGGTATCGTGCAATAAAAGGAACGGTCGCCTCTTGATTCAAAAGGTCTGCCGTCGCCTGGACCTGCTTCGGGCTGAGACCGAGCTCCTGCGCAATCTTCGTAATATGGACTTCGCTCATCACTCTTCTTGGTTCATCCTTACTTCTATCATTCTACAATCTCACCAGATTGGCGCCATAGGTCAGGCCCGCTCCGAAACCGACAAGAATGATCAGATCTCCTTTCCGAAGCCTGCCTTCTCGAAAAGACTCGTCGAGAGCGAGAGGAATGGAGGCCGTGGAGTTATTTCCATATTTTTCTATCGTCATAATCATCTTCTTCATGATGGCCCCATCAGGAAGTCCGAGTCTGGACTCGAGCTCCTCTGCGGCGCCCCGGATAATTCTTGCGTTGGCCTGATGGGGTATGATTCCGTCAACCTGATTGACCAATGCGCAGAGATCTTCATGGCTCGCCGTCTGATCAGGATCAATTACCCGCAGACAGCTTTCTGCCACAGCCTTTTTTGCAAAGGCATAAACCTTTTTCCCGTCCATCCACATGAAGCGATGGCCGTTGTCACCTTTATTCCGGAGCTCAAGGGTGAGGCGTGCTTGGTAGGCACCTCCGAGATGGGATCGGACGATGCCTTCCTCTGCCCTCCGCTGTAACACCACTGCTCCTGCTCCATCTCCAAAGAGAACGCACGTGTTCCTATCCTCATAATCGGTGATCGTTGAAAGTTTATCCGATCCAACCACCGCCACTGTTCTATATTGCCCGGATTTTACAAACTGTTCTGCCATGGCCAGGGAATAATTGAATCCCGTGCAGCCCGCCTGGAGATCGAAGAAGGGTATGTTCTTACGAAGATTCAAAAGCTGCGCGATGTGGCCCGCAGCAGAGGGCCAAACCGGGTCAGTGGTATTGGTGCCGACCACGAGCATATCGATATCAATCGGATCGATACGGGCCCCTCCGATGGCCTTTTCAAGGGCGTCTCGGCCCATGGTCACGTTCGTTTCGTCTTCCCCTGCAATTCTTCTTTCACGGATGCCTGTCCTTTCCAAAATCCATTGGTCACTTGTGTCCACCATCTTTTCCAGATCATGGTTCGTGAGTATCCTTTCCGGAACATAGGATCCCGTCCCAATAATTCCAACCTGGTGCATCCAACCCCCCCCCCGGGAGATTTTTTAGTTAAAGAGATTTTCTTAAAGAATTGACCAAGGAAATTAACCATAACCCTTTATTCCGCTTATGGCAATAGGTCTTCCTTTCTTTGTTTCCCGCCGCATTTCAACCCGTTTCATGAAGGGAATGGAAGGATAAAAAAATCCTGTTAGCTAAAGTTTAAAAGTGCACCGTTTAAGTTTTAAAAGTGCACTCCTTTGAGGT
>JBHGBJ010000069.1:0-24129 GCA_041947025.1 Thermodesulfobacteriota bacterium | reverse complement strand
TCGAACGGGCGGCACACGGATTAGGAATCCGTTGCTCTATCCACCTGAGCTACAGGGGCAACGTGTGTAAATATACAATCTCTCTCGATTTTCGTCAACGCTTAATTTCCCCATCATTGGCGAAATGCCGTCATTGTGAAGAAATTGTGAAAGAATTTTTTTCATTTTCAAGTTTTATCTTCTCTAAAACCTCAATGCCGCTCCGCAAGCTCTCGACAGAATGATGGGAATATCGTTGAACCATCCTCGGGTCTCTGTGTCCCAAAAGTTTCTGAATAAGGTAGAGATCAACTCCCGATTGCGCCAGGCGGCTGGCAAATGTATGCCTTAGATCATGGAATCGGAGGTTGTCAATTTTCGCCTTTTTTAGTGCTGAACGGAAAGACCTCCCCAAATTGCTGGCGGTAAATCGTGTTCCATTTGCAGAGGGAAAGACAAGGTTATGGTATAAATGCCTCACCTTGTTTTTGATTTTGAGAAGCTCAAAAAGGGTGGGAGTAAGGGGAATGGTCTTGGTATGGCCTGTCTTGGTTTGATGGATCACCACAATTCTTTTGAATAGATCAACATCCTGCCATGTGAGACCCAATATCTCCCCTTCCCTGCACCCGGTGTTAAGGGCAAAAGTGATAATTTCCTTTAACCATGGGGGGCTAACCTCAAGCAATCTCTTCTCTTCTTCATAGGCTAAGATTCGGTCTCTTTCGTTATTTTCACGCTCCATCTTAACCTTGCAAAAGGGATTTTCTCTAACCCAATCCCATTCTTTGTAAGCGAGGTTAAAGGCGTGCTTGCAAAGCGATAACTCTCTGTTGATAGACGCCGGTGCAGCTCCTTCCTTTCGGCGAATACTCTTGTAATTGGAAATTAAAGAAGGAGTAATTTCCATTAGCTTGTATTCTCCAAAGAAAGGCTTAAGATGCGAAAGAGAAACCGTATCTCTTGTCCATGCTCTCTTCTTAGGCTTAGAATGCTCTTCCATATATTTGGTCATCAACTCGTGAAAAGTCTTATCCTCCCCCGCCAATCGCTCAAACCACTTACCCTCTGCAATCTCTCCTTTTACCTTATCCAGGATTCTTTGAGCCAGCTTCCTTTCTGTGGTCTCGGTTGATCTTCGATAACTTTTCCCCTTGTAAACAAAGCTCATCCACCAGGTCTTGCCTCTACGATACAAACCCATGTTCCGCCTCCTTTCTGAGGCCCTTGTCTTCACCTGGTTTCTCTTGGGCAGGAGTATACCGATTTCCTTTTGCCTCTGCAATACTTTTTTCGATGATGCGGTCAATGTCTTGTGCTTTCCTGCGCGGTGGCCTTAAGATTTCCCTGGCCCTTTTCTTATCATCTACTCTTTCCTTCCTGAACCCTTCGACCCATACCTCCAGATCCTTCCTTTTGAACCTCAGAATCCTTCCAAGCCTGTAATGGGGTATTTCTTCTGAGCTCACCCACTGGTAGACCGTTGATGGCCTGATGCTGAGCAGTGAGGCAACGTCCGGAACGGTTAGAAACCTGTCAGATTTATCGACTTCTGGTATGACCGTATCAGGATTCCATCTATTGCACATCAGAACCTACCCCTGATTTATGAATCCGCTTCACATAATGGTATTACTTTTTGAGGGGAAAACTCGACGTCCGATCCCGCTTCTTTTTAGGAATTAACGGGAAAAGGAATAGAATGGTAGAAGGATCTGCCAAAAATTGTCGATTATGGTTATTCATTTTGAGACAACTCCAAAGAGGCGGGGTTGTTGCGAGACAACCCCAAAAGGGAGGGGTAGTCTTTTCACTACCCCAAAGGGTTGGGGTAGCGAATTCGCAACCCCAAAAGGCAGGGGTAGTGAAATTCACAACCCCTGAAGGTAGGGGGAGTGAAGACACAACCCCCGAACGTTGGGGTAGTGACGACACAACCCCGGAGGATTGGGGTTGTGTCAATGTTGCAACATCCTCACCCCACTTTAACGATGTTGCGCAACAACTTCACCCCCCTTTGACGATGTAACGTTACATCCTCAACCCCTACTTGAGGATGTAGCAGACATACATACCCCACCCTTGACGATGTCCATAGACAACCACAACCCCGTGCTGAGGATGTCCACTCCAGAAGGGTCGAAGTATAATTGTCTGCCCGTTCTGACTTAGGAAAGTCAAACATAGTCTTTTTAAAGGGATTTCAAGGAAATTTTGACTATATTTGACTACTTATTGAAGGACATCCTGGTTTCTTTCCTCTTTCCCGGGGCAGAGATGGCCTTCTTCACTCATCTCATGGCCTCTGCTACAAAGTGTCCTGCCTTCCTTCAACACTTCATTGCCTATTTTGGGGGTTTAGTCATTTTTTCTCGCAAAAAAGACCATTTCAGAAGTAATACTTTTATGGAGATTCAACTGACTCTCCCCTCTGGTTGGGGGCAGAGGAGTATTTTTAGTAGGTCCGATGGCTGAAAATAGTGTCTTTCGTAGGGTGAAACCGAAGTGATCAGCTCCCTTAATGATAGCGGCTGATAAGATAAAACTGAAAACGGCAAATGGCTCTCCTGCATAAGCCTTCTGAAAGTGGGATGGATTTTTGTTCTCTTTTGAGCCATTCCGCATTTTTTCCGGACATAACTCCAATATATATTTACGTTCCCTGCAAAAACGAGGGGCATAGAAAATAGCTTTCCTCTCCCCTTGGGGGGAGAGGATTAAGGTGAGGGGGGATTTGACAAAGGGAAAGAGCCGAATTTCCGTTGCCCGTTTCCCTTCTCGGCACTGAGGCTGAGAGCAATCACTGTGGCCCCTTTCTTATAAGCATGTTTATCACGGATCTATAATTATTGGGGCATCCCTTTAGAACACTAAGTGGATAACGGTTCGAGTGTCCCATTCTTATAAGGCATCAACCTTGTCCGGGACTTGATACGTTGATCGTGCCAAACTGCGATTCTCAAATTGGGGTCAAAGGCGACGCTCAGTATAAAGCCTGTGCATATCTTGGTTGTGGTTCCCCAAGCTCACCATCCCGAACAGAATCGAGGGCAAGACCGGGGAGTCGAATGGATTGATTCAGGAGTGGAGGTTGATATGTAAGGCCGAAGCACTCCGATCATGCCATCCACGCAAATACCCGAATTAGGAATTTGGCGTTTTTCATAACGATCTTCCTGCTCGAAGCAATCCAACGCGTCTCACAAAAGCCAACAATCCCACTCCCACTTAAGAGGTGGGATCCAATTTGTTCATAGGGATATCAAAGAGAACATAGCACTTCTTTTCAGAATCAAAGATAAAGTCTTTCTTCACTATCAGATCCGAAGGTTCGATTATAAGGCATTTTTTTGATTCATCATATTCTATTCTTGGCCTTGGCCTATTTTTCTTTTCATCTTCCATAACAAAGGTGCATCGTTTGTCTTTAACGATTTTAAAAAAACCTGGCCTTCTTCCAAGTTCTATATTGTCTGCTAACCATAGAAGGGTTGCGATTGGGACTTCCTTTTGTTTTTTACAATCAAGAAACCTTCCGCAGGTGAGAGTTGAAAAATGGAGCCATTTGTCGTCCTTTGTCATATCATGGAGCATGGCCGCTTCAGCGGCCAGATGAAAAGCAACATACAGTTCATCGCCTATTGCGTGGCGATCGTATAGGTTACCAGCAAGGTCCGCCAAAAATACGCCTGAAGCTACACTATGGTTAATCCCAAGATTATCGCGGAAAAAACCCGACAATATAACTTCTTCGTTGGCAGGAGATTCATTTTCTTGAAAGGCATGATGGTATTTCGCTACGAATTTGGCGGCAAGGCTGTTTCTTATATTTGCCATATCTCTATGGTGTAAATCTGCCGTCGCCTCAGCGTGTGTCAAGACCGGCAAGACACCGACCAAGCGCTGGCGATACTGGTTCAGGAAATAATAACCATATCCGACATCATGAAAAATGGCGGAAAGGTAAATAGCAGCACAAAGAAGCCTTTCCTTCCTTGGGCTGTCCCAGCCACTCGGATCAATACCGAGTTTTTCCTCGCACCATTTCAAAAAGTGCGTTGAGGAAAACTGAAATGCTATCGCATTCTGATGGATAACTTGCAGTTGCATGAGGCGATCACAGACAAAAGCGACCCTAAACATATGAACTAGATGATCCCGATATTTTTCGTCATCAGGCTCCATGTGCAACAACCACTCAATGTAGCATAGGTTATCCAGGTGTGAAAGCATAGACGGAAAAAGGGTAGCAAAAACAGAGCTGTAGGCAGCCAAACAGAATTGGAGCTCCAAAAAATACTTCCTGGGGATGTGCCGGCTCAGGAGGTCCAGTGTTCTCGCACTTTTCGGACTTCCACCCGCATGCCTGACCTGAGCGATGCTGTGCCAGTGATCTTCCATCATCGTGGACAAGAGATGGACATAATTGCTGTTCGATTGTGGCCGGAATATTTCTCCCTGAGGCCACGAGGCTGAGGCTGAAATACTCATCCAGTCCCAAAAAGAACCTTCATCTAGCTTGATGGAATTCACTGTACGCTCTCGGCAAAATGTCTCTCTATTCCTTAATCAAACGAGCTCGATAGGCTATAGTCCGCAGCCATCTTTCCCAATCTCCCGACCGCCGGTCTTGGGTGGCAGGTTTATCTTTTGGGAAGAAAGCCTTTGCTTTCGAACAGATATCTCCCATATCGAACCCGTCAATCAAAGGGGACAACTGGGGACCAAACTCCTTTTCATGATCGTGTATCATTTGCGCCAACCATGGAGCCAACCCATCCATTTTACGAAGCAATTTACCAACTTCCTCTATTGAATCAGAAACGCTGCTTGCTTTGTTGAAAACAAATCTGAAACTATCCGCAAAGACCCCTAGATATTTGTCTTTCTCTATTTGATGAGTAGAGATTAGCATTTCCATTACATGTCCAAGGGAAACAAGAACAGCCCTATAATCATGGGGTTCGAAACTGCTAACCAATAGAGCTCGCAGGGAAGGTTTTGCCATTTTTCCATTCAATAAGTATCGAAGCCGATGGTTGTTCTTGTCCTGAGGCAAACCCCACTCAAGGCTCATTTGCAGAGCAGTCTTGGAAAAACCGAACAGACCTGGTGAATGGTCCAGGATGATCATTTGAAACCCTGATCGAATTGCAGCGGCAAGAGTGTCCTCGATCCGGTGCCGGAAAAAATGGAGGTGATCCTCTTGGGCAATGAGAGGCACTACCCTCTCTACATCCGCTGGGCTTGCGCTTGATGGGATGAAATAAACGGACTCATGATCAATCTTTTTGCGGCAGAATTGCATCTCCAGATTTGTGCGCTTATCTCCTTTTGGGAGAGGTCCTAATTCCGTCAACTGCAAAAATTCATTTGGGTTTGCCAGAATCAATTTGTTAAAGTTGCTGCCTCGCTCACACTCCATGCCGGGAACATCGGCAATACTTGCACCGGTCATATCCCCGTCGATAATGAGCGTCTTTTTCCCTTTGGCTCCAGCCATGCCTGCCAGGGCTAGGGCAATCGATGTTTTCCCAACGCCACCCTTCTGAGAGTGTATGGTGTAGATTCTAGGGTACCCATCTTCATCAAAAACAATATTATTCATCATTACTCCTGCGGCTCCTTTGCTTCAGGAATAGCCTCAAGTTCCCTGAGCAGATATCGAACCTTTTCGCGATAGGATACTGGAACCTCGCTGAGGTAGTTTTCAAGAATCATTTTCATCTTTTTGAGACCGTCAGCGAATTCCTTGTTTCTATTTCCAAAATCGAGGAGTTTCTTAAGGAGGTCATTCCCGGCGCCCATAATATTAGCAACGATGAGACTTTCGATTATAGTTTCCGAATATTTCCGGAGAAGACCCCAATCCATTCTTAAAAGTTGGTTTTCGACCAGATGGGCCAATCCCTCTTCCTTTCTGGCATACAATAAGGGAAGCATCCGTGCCAAAGAGACAGCAACCAGTGACCCTAAGAATTCATCACGGGCTACCAACTGGCCTATTATCTGCGACTTTTCCAACATTGACGTCAGAGCCGGGATTAGCTCGCCCTCTGTTGCCAACTTTAGGCTGAATATTTCAAAGGCCAACAAGGCATCAATCACTGGGGGCTCATTGACATCCTTAACAAACCCTTTGAAAACCTGGTCCGGATAATCTGGTCGGGAGATAGCTTCTGCGCTGCGCAGTAAACTCATTTTTCTTTTGCCCACGAACTCGATATTATCCTTATAATAGGCGCGGAGAAACGAAGGAATGGATTGGGTTAGCGCCCTATTCCATAGCAAAATAACAGCCGAGTGTCGTTCCATGGGAAGATGGGCCAAGGCAAGATCGTCTGGTGATTCCAGCAGTCCAATCATTCCGTCGCGGATTTCGTCCGTCATGGTTATGCCATCATAGCCAGGTCCCGCTGAACCCTCTGTTGTAGGAGCAATGAATGCCATCATGGTCGCAGGAAGCTGCTGCCTGGCGGTAAAAGTACAGTAACGGTCGGCAGACTGCACAGGTTTATATAAATAGAACAAGGTGTGTTGAATCCTTGTAAACAGGGTTTCCTCAATAAGCCACTCAGGGATTATACGCTTTTCCATTAAGGTGCTTCTTTCTTCGTCTACCATTCCCCCCATTGCCGCTACAATAGCTTCGGTGGCCTTTTGTGACATCCACCAAGCGGTCACGACCCGCTGTTTATCACTCTTATCCCCACCCTCCAACTCGAGGTAGCGCAAATAATGTTGTGCAAGATGGATACGAGCTTCCCAAACTTTCTCGAAGAAGTTTCTCCTGGCATTCTCCTTCTGATCGCCGGTACGATATCCTGGAATAGCAACGTTGAGGAAGAGGTGTTCTAAGACTTTTCTGAAGTTGTGGCCCTTAAAATAGGCTCTTGCGTCAGCGGCGCTCGCTGCTCCCAGGAGGACCTCCCAGCCAACTACCAGAGCAAGCGGATCGTCTTGAGAGTAAGCCCAACGACTCACCGTTTCACAAAATCCTCCCGCATCCTGATCCGACCCAATAGAAGTGATTCCCATCACTCGGAACAGACTCCAGGCATCCAGGGGAGGGGCTAAGGCCACAAAACCGAATTGCTGCATGTATTGATTCAGAGCATGTTCTATCTCATTTTCTCCTTTCTTCTGGGTTTGCCTTAACTCCGCTATTGCATTCTGCCTGAACACTTCGGGATTCTGCTCAACCGATTTAACAATTGCCGGAGCTTCAGCCCAGGCAGTACCTGTGTCGGGAAAAAGCAAATTCTTAACGGCCTTGTTCAGGAGTTCGCCTGAGATTCCATGTAATAATGCCGTCTTCAAATGTACTCTGCTATAACGAAAATCCTTCATGACGGCTTGCCGTGCTCTATGAGATGCCAGTTCCCATTGAGCCTTGATTTCTGAAGCCAGCGCCTCTTTCAAACCGTTTAACGTGGTTTGCGTTGGCTCTGTCAGTTCAAACGGTTCCATCAGCTTTTGGAATGCTTCTATACGGATTCGGGTACTTGGATGGTTGAGCATATCATGTAAGAAAGCGAATTCTTCCTTTGCCTTTTCTGGCCACGCAATTTTAAAGATAGAGCCATCAAAAGCAGAAACTGATATGTCCATTCTTTGTATGTCCACTTGATAGTCTATTGAAAATGCGTCGCTGAACGCTCCAGACTCCGTATCCGATTTCTCAATAGGGCCAGCAAATAGTCCATATTCTTCCATTAGGTCGGAAAATGGGGATGGCCTGGAAATATTCTGACTTCCGTAATAGGCAACGAGCATTCGAGCCAGATTTTTCCTCAAGATTTTCTCTTTGATGTATTCTTCATAGGTTAGATTGTTTTCATGTAGCTCTTTGGTAAACTCCGAATTTGAAATCAGGCTTTGGCGAAAATCATCGGATAGCCAGATACGCACGAATTCCCGGAAGTGTTCACGGAGAATGTCTGTCTGCCTGTCTACATTCGCAATCCCGTAATAGGAGAAGGCCTCGCGAAGCAATCCGCTTAGGCTGAGGCATTTTTCTGAGTCCATGATGAATTGAATGATCCCAGAAAGAACCTTTATTTCTTCAGAAGCGCCCAACCGTTTCCGTATTTCGGGATTTAGCCCCTTAGGCGGAGGAGGGAGGGCTTGCGCAAATACTTTTCGGGTGATTTCAAGGCGGCTGTCTTTATCAAAATCGTTGTCCGTCCAGACACTGCAAAGCATTTTTGTCCATCGATCAATCCATTTTAGGTAGAGCACCGCGCCCAAAGGCTTGGGTGGATCGGTGGCCTCAGGCCCCAAGAGCAGCCCAAGGTCTTCCATGCAGTGCCGGCCGTAATCGGCAATCCCTATCAACTCACTACCCAGTGGCCGATTCTTGTATTGTTTAGCAAGATACAGCAGCACGCGGTCATCGGGGATAAGAAAACGATAACGCCACCTGACCAGCTTCAAGAAACAGCGTGTGTACTGGTCAAGGGTGAGCATGTCTTGCTCTAATAGGTCCAAAAGAAGGGCATCCGTCCCGTACTGGTTGCCCATCCAACTAGGTTCGCTAATCATCTGCATGGTACGGTCATCTGCCATAAGGGGGAGACTGCGCTCTTTGCAGAACTTGAGAGTCGCATCTATGATGCCCAAATAATAACCTTGGTGGTCCTTGGGAAGGGGATGCATGAATGACTGAAATACCTTCGAAGATTTGATGGCAGCCTCAAGGTCTTGTTGCCATTTTCCGACATCCTCCAGGAAATCGAGTTCCCTTACAGCTTGCTGAAAATAGAAGGCTGTCCGGTTTTCCAGCACCGGCCTGAGGCCCATAGAAAGCAGAGGGTCGAGGAGGTCGTTTTCCACCAAGAACTCAATGGCTCCCCTATCAAACATGAGGCGTCCCGCCGACCGAAGCTTCTTAGAGGGGCCTTGGTCCTTCGATTCCGACGCACCTCTCAAAAGAGACAGACTTTCACGGTACTTGTCTTCTCCAATTCTGCCGCATTCATAGAGCCAGGTAACGATCTGTGATACCCAAATGACAACCCCATCATTGGCGCCAGCCCACTCTTCTTCTTTAGACCAGGCAGTAATGATAGGCATGTCTTCCATTTTGGCCACTCTAATCATGCTGTTGAGGAGATTTTCAGCCTCCTGTTCAATGGTCAGCTCAAGCTTGCCTATTCTGCCCGTGGTGAGAAGGGTGTCAATTTCTCTGTATAATAAAGCTTTAGACCTTTGATGATACGCATAACGAGGCCTGTCCATTTCCCAAAGCCAAAAGAAGGCCTGAGGATAATAAATGGTTTTGAAACGCTTTTGCATCACAGGAAGAAGGTCAAGCCGGTGAAGAGTGATCAAGGTGCTCAGATCAATAACAACCTCTTTGGCTTCAGCGGGAACAATAATTGGGATAAGGTCTTTCTTGTCGCCCCGGAGTCCAATCCTCAAACTGTTGGTGGAATAAACGGTATATTCAAGCCGCATCCGCAGGTCGTCCGGAAGATGCATTTCCTGTGTCCGCACTGCCCAGTCCAGGTAATAGGGCTTGTTATCAATCTCGCAAAGAAGGGCTCGGGGAAACCTGGCCAGTCGATATTGCTCAATGGCAAGTTCCCTTCTCCTCCTGAAGCCGTCAGCCATTTCCTTGAATTCTTCTAAACTTACACGCCTCAATAGGCTTGCGTTCACCTTCCCTATCTTTTGCAACTCCACCAGACGCTGCATGGATCGATGGGCCCGGTCCTCCTGATTTACGCGGTACGCCAGGTCCATATGCAGGGTCAACAGTTCAGGCCGATCTCTTATGTCCTCGAAACGGGCGTCGAGCTGACGAAACGCATCCGGATAATTTCCAGTCAATTCGAGGATAGTGCAAAATAGGCGAAGGCAATCGAGGTCTGGACTGCCCTCTTTCGGGATATGATATTTCAAAATCTCCAATGCTTCGTCGTATTCGCCCTTCGCTCTGTGTGCATTAGCTAATTCTATTGCAATCTTAGGATCTTTATTTCCACGATAAATAGCTCTCCAGGTTTCTATTGCCAGATCGTAACGGCCGAGGTTGAAGGCAGCCTGAGCCTTGGCCTGCTGACTTTCCTCATCTGCAAAACCAAGCTGCTCCAATTTGGTTGCAGAATCTAATATAGTCAGATCATCCTTTTCTTTAGATCCGACATAAACCAAAGCATTAAGACTTAAAGGATGAATAAACTTGGAAACGGATTGGTTCAGTAAGTCCTTGGCTACCGACCATTGGCAGCGCTTCATGTGAACTCTCGCCATCAGTAAGAGAACTTCAGATTGAACAAAAGGAGGTAAAGAGGATTTTGCAATGGCCTGGAGAATTTCATATGCTTGGTCGAGTTTATCTTGGAAAAATAGATTCTTGGCGATCAGGAACTGGAAGAAAGGATCTTCTTGGTCAACGAGCTCTTCCACAAGCGCCATGGCCGCCTCTCTTTTGTGAAGGGATAGCCCAAGTTCTGATGCCATCCACGCAAGCTCTTTCTTTTCTGCCTCTCCATGGATTTCAGCCTTAGCTTGGAAAAGTAAATCCCATGCCTCTTCGAATTGACCAGCCGTCGCAAGAAGTCTTGTTCTCATCACCCGAGCCCAATCTTCATTAGGATGATCCGAGCAAAGCAATTCGGCCAAGGACAATATGCTGTCTTTGTTATTTGGATTCTCCCTTAAGGTGACATAAGCAGCGGCCGATTGAGGGACAGGCCTGAAGTTAAGCGCCTTTTTGGCAATCTCCAATGCCCGACCGGTTTCCCCGAGCAGATCGAGGACATGCATTTCTGTTATTAGGGACTCGGCAAAGAGCACGCTTTCATTGGGGTCTGTGTACCGATGGGTTTTGTGCATCTCCTCTATGTAGTGGAGTGCCTTCTTACAGGCAACATGAGCGGCAGCTGAAAGCTGGCCCGGAATCATCTGAAAATGTTGCGGGTTTCCCTCGAGCATGACAGCCCGTCGAAAATATGCCATGGCCACTTGGTGATGTAATCTCATGATTCCCTGAGGATCCTTGAATGAATCCGGTTTGGAAGCAAACTGCTTATAAATAGCTTCTGCAGCTTCCAGATCTCCTCTGTGAACTAATACCCTGACTGCCTCCCCTGCCCATTCCGGTTGAATTGGGTCACGGTCTTGGATCAGAGAAAAAGCCTCATCCAGTTTATCAGACGCAAGAAGATAGGATAAGCGCCAAAATATGCCTTTGGGTGTATAGTCATTTTCAAGTGTTTCCAAGGCGGATTGAAGTTCGCCCTTCATAAATAAGAGCTTCGCCTTAGCACGAACTGAGCGCAAGGCCAACTCATGCTCCCTCCCTATGGCAGAGATGGCTGAATTGGCTTTCTCGTGGAATTCAAAAGCCCTGCGAATATCTTCAGGTCGGTTTGTAGCGGCAAAGGCATCCACTAGGGTCAAATATCCGTAAACGATTGTTTCTGGAGAGAGCTTATGTGGAGGATTTTGAAGACGCTCAATCAGCAAGTCTATTTTGGCCTTAGCCTTGAAAAACGAAGGGAAACAACCAGGACCAGCGATTTCCGCGCAAAGTTCTCGCACGGTTGTATCAACGTGTTCGGAAAACTTCTTGTCAAGCATCTCATATTGATCAGCTTGTATGCGGAATAAATCTGAGCTCCGATCCAGGCTTTTCTTTTCATCGATTCTCGCTTGAAACACCCTGTCTTTGATTTCTTTGAGCAGGTTTTCGATTTCTGCATATTCTTGAATGACCAGGACAATAAAACCTCTATCAACCTCGAAGCTGCGGCACCTATCTTCAAAATCTTCCAACGCAGCTTGAAAATCGCCCATGTCCTGGCCACTCTCTCTTTCTGGCTTTTTTAGTACCATCAAATGGTTTCGTCTGTTTTCCCCAAAAAACTCAATAACATGGTCATCAGTCTCCACTAATCTTGGATCATCAAAACTAGTACCCAGAAAAAGCATCGTTAATTCGGTGCTCTTTGCCTTTAACCATTCAACAAATCCGCGATGTTTAGTATTGTATTGGCGGTAGTCTCTTTCTGTGAAAACCAAGGAACTGGGCGAATCAATGTCTCCGTGAAGCTTTACAATCGTCTTGACAGTTGGGTTGAGAACCGCCAAGTCTAAATCGGCGTGCACAACATGAGGCTCAATCCCTCTCTTACGAAATGCTTCTTCCAGCAAGTGGTCATAGTTGGTTGTAATATAAAGATTTACATCCAATTCTGTAAGTAATTCATGTATGGAAGATCCCCGCTTTTGTGGTGCCCGGCAGATGTCGCTGATTTCATCAACAAGGTTGCTGTGGCCAATGGATCGCTCAACGCGAGAGGCCAACTTGAGAAGGTTATCTTCTTTTGTCTGGATACCATATTTGGCAATCAGATTCTCTAGAAGCTGCTTCCATGATGGCAAACCAACGGCCATTGAACACCCAGCACCTATAAAAATTGCAAGGCGATTCTTGATAATTTCTCTGGTGAGAATGGTTATGATGTTTTCATAGTCTTTGCTTGACATAATAAGCCTTAAACGAATGTTGTAGGCACACCCCCCTCAAGTGCTTGCCACCAAATCCTCTGCCCAACCAGGCATCATCGTCTTTTCCTCCGTGCCTCCCTTGTTGGTTGGCCAAATAGGGGCTTAACTTTGTGCTGAGGGTTTAGGGTCATATCATTTCTCTTAATCGGTGCTCAGGCGAACCCTAAGTCGGCTGGATTCAGCCGTAATGATTGCTCCCGCTTTCAGGTCGCCTTCATGCAGTTTGATCACGCGCAGGCAACTAACGGCCTGCTGGCTCGTTCCAAGATTGACAAGACGGATAATCCCCACGTGAGGCATACCGCGGACAATGGCCAATTCTCCAAAATCTTTGTCGAGAGTGACCAATACCCGATCTTCACGATACGCACGTTCAAGAATTTCGTCATCTCCTGGGTCTTCAGGCCGCATTTCTTGCACTCCCTCGATGGTAGCGAGAAACCTGATGATTATATACACTTTCCACCTATTTCACCGTGGGAACCATTGGATTACAATGCTTGTTGGTATTTCTGTTTTGCTTCCTCAAATGCTTGTTCATATGGTTCAAGGTTTCCTAATTCGAATGTAAAGGTCATTTTGACTTCACGTGGTCCAGATACTGGTATCTGCAAAGCCTTATCGATTTCAGCTAAAGCGTCTTTAGGAAAAACTTGCATTCGATGAATGGTTATTGAAGGGAACTTTGCCAATTCTTGTACAACTTTGTTGAAAGGTTCTTCCACTCTGGCACACAGGATACGTCGAACCCATGACAACAGATTTTCAAGAACTGCTCCGAGCCTTTGGCTGGTCCACACAATCTTAGCAGGGTCACCCGGTTGACCAGATGGGCCAAAGGCATCTTGCGCCGAAAAAGTCAATAGATGGTTACCTGCCCCGATTAGGTTCTCCAATTCCTTAAGTCTTGATAGAATCCAACTGGTCGCCTGGTGTGCTTCGACTGACTCCGATGGTCCGATACACAACTGAGCCTCGTAGTCCCTTATAAGATCTCTTCGATTATTGACTTCGTCCAACCACGTTTGAGCAAATAAGCGATACTCCCACGCATCCGGTTTTTCAAGGAGCAAGCGAAGCGCTGAGCCACTCACGGTATCGAAGTAACCTGGAACAGTCATGCCAAACAGTCGGTTGCGGACTGCTAATGAATCGGCGAATAAATGAGCCAGCTGAAGACGAAGTGTAGTGATAATATCCTGTGCCGTTTCGAATGGAAAAGTCCAAACGCTATCAGTCGTTCGAATTTCCTCCACAAAAACAAACAGCCGGGAAGTGTCAACTACGGCAGAATAGTCACCGTCAGGGCTCTTCTTCCACACTGGGAGGACTGCTAATATTTGCTTATCGATAAATACATAGATCGGGATTCCTTTTTTCCGTGCCTGTAAGTATTCCAGGTTTGTAATTGATTTGTCGGACCGCTGATCAACTGATCCGTATCTGCCGCCAACGATCAAAACTAAAATATCCGCGTTTTCCTCGACACGCCTGCAACAGTTCTCCACCGTGTTCGCATCTGGGTCAACTGGGAAAGACGGAAACTCGGACAATAAAGTGCTATACCCAAGATGTTCTCCGATGAACACTGACAGATCCGCTCTGATTTGTCGTAAGTCGTAGAAAGTGGAGCTAACCATTATGGTCGGAGTTGACATATCCCTTGTCTCAATAGCCCTCTTCCGAGCAAAGTAATGAAAGTCATCAGGGTCAGACAATCGTAATAAAGTATTCCAAAAACCTGGTTCCAATCGCCCTTGAAAGTTGCCTCATTCAACGGATCTTTGCCCTTCTCATTGTTGGCCCAAATAGGTAAGCAGGCCTCCAGTTAGTAAAAGGGCTATTTCGGCGTCCGCCCGTCTGATTGACATCTGGGGATGAGTCTCGTGTCTTCCCAAATGCAAAAAATCACCAAGGGACTTTGCCAGTTTGTCGAAGCGGTCAGCCTTCTCTCCAGGACCGAGGATGGATACGAATACTTGGTGTGCTTTGCTCATATCGAGTTCACCACTGGCATCTTGAATTATTGCTTCAAAGGCTTTCCTGCAATTCATCATTGTTTCTTCCCAATCTCCATTCCTGTAGTTTTGTTGGGCATCCTCAAACCGTTTAAGAGCTCGACCAAGGGATGGGACTACACGAAGCCTACTTGAAGGGATCTCAAGGATTTCAAGCTCAGACCAAGATAGGCTCTTCAACAATTTCAGCCACTCAGATCGCGGGATTAAATATTCGAAATAGCCCACCTTGTCCCCGAATTGCGTCTCATAAGGCGGCTTCAATGTGGCTACCGCATTTAGCGTGAGGACTTCACATACAAGGACTCTTGAATAAAACCGCAGTTTGACATCGCCCCCTGCTCTCCGCTGCTCAATATGATGCATGACCGCGGCAGGCAACTCAATGTGGAAAGCGCCCTGCCCCTGTTTTCCTGATGCAATGATTGCAGGATCGACTCTGTTGTGCATGGATTGGAAAAGCCTTCCTTCAGCAATGATCAGACCGTCCAAAGCCCCCACCCTTACCCATGCATCAAGGATGCAAATATCGAATGCAGCAGGGTTTGTGACATTGCACGTGAGTTCCAACTTCCGCTTCGGAGGTGGTTCCGCGTGACATTCAGTAACGGTTACAGGTAGGTCAGGCATTTTCATACTGATTAATCTCTGGGAGGTAGCGCCTGAGGCTCAGACAATCGTAATAAAGTATTCCGGAAAGTGCCTTCTTTACGCCCCCAGCCATTGACCTATTTATACCAAAAGTTCAATCCGCCCTTCAAGGGAGCTGAACAGGGTTGCCTATTTTGACTCTCCTATCACTTCACTGCTCAGTGAAGTACAAGTTCTGCCTGGCGAAGTACCTCACGGTATTCCTCAACTGATATCATTCCTCTTGATCGGTGCTCAGGCGAACCCTGAGTCGGTTGGATTCAGCCGTAATAATTGCTCCAGCCTTCAGATCGTCTCCATGTAGTTTGATCACACGCAGGCAGGTAACGACCTGCTGGCTCGTCCCAAGATTGACAAGACGGACAATCCCCACGTGAGGCATACCGCGGACAATAGCCAATTCTCCAAAATCCTTGTCGAGAGTGACCAATACCCGATCCTCACGGTAGGCACGTTCCAGGATTTCATCATCCCCTGGATCTTCAGGCCACTCTCCTGCCCAAATAACATCATGGCCTTGAGCCTGCAATTCCCTCCAGGCTCCGCCCCAAACACAAGTATCCAGCAGAAGTCTCATGTTCCTGTCTCCAACAGGAACGGTTCCACTCTCTCGTGACTGACTAACCGGCGGGCATAGATGAGGCAAGCCTTGATATCTTCCTTCTCAAGCCAGGGGTAGCCTTCGAGAATCGTCTCAGGAGTATCTCCAGCCGCAAGCATCCCGAGCACATGCTCGACGGCAAGCCGTCGTCCCCGGATAATTGGTTTGCCACCAAAGATCTTAGGGTTCACAGTGATTCTTTCGAGGAGTTTGCTTTCATCCATAACGAGCCTCCATTGCTAACGATCTAAAAGTTGCCAGCGTCTCTTTCCCAAAAAAATTATAGCAAAAATAGCGACCAAAATCTCAATCTCTTTACCGCTTACCCCTGCGTCCGTTCCAATCATCCCTGGAAGTTGGCCCATTGGGCGGCACAACCCCCTTTTTTCTAAACAAAAGGAAGACGCCGCTCAACGCTGGTCTATTTATATCAAAAATTCAGTTTTATAGCAATCTTCTGAAGAAATCCGCCCTGCGGGTCCGCGGTAGAAAAGGCGATCGGATTTTTTGAAAAACAGCTTTGAGAAGCTGTAATATACAATTACAGCCTTCAGAGGCTGTAATGATAGACCGAATTAGTCTGTCCGGTAAAAAGCCAAAAACTCCTTCCCCACGGAAGCTCCTCATGTGCTGAAAAGTTTCAGTGGGTGAAACCGCCGGTCACGGACGGGCTTGAGGGGCCTGCAGCGGACTTGATCCGGGGCATCCAAACTTTGTCCCGACGAAAGTCTGGAAGCATCTCAAAAACTGGATCCCGGTTTTCACCGGGAACTCTGGATTCCGGATCAAGTCCGGAATGACACATACGAGGTGCCTGTGAAAGAATTGTGAAAGAATGGGATAAAAAAGACCGAAACAGATGGAATAGAATGAAAGAGATGGAATTGAATTTAGGTTAATATTTTCAAAGAATTAAGAGAAACCAGGCAAAGAATCAAGGGGTTAGAAAAAATGCACTTTTCGCTTTAGGAATCCGTTGCTCTGTCCACCTGAGCTACAGGGGCAACCGTTGGTATTTTATACAATGTTACATCATTTTCGTCAACGAGAAATTTACAGGATATCGAGGAACCTGGGATATCGCTCGTCTTTTATTAGCTGCCTTGGAGGATGGGCGGTTAAGACTTGAACTACTTAAGAAAGTGTGCGGCGATCACTGCGGAAAGGGAGACCAGAGCGACGTATGAGAAACCTATCCGGAACCCGAAGGAATCCGCGAGGTAGCCCAGGATCACGGGTGACAAAGAACCCACCGAGTAAGCCAGGGTGAAATAGATCCCGTAAACCAGGTCGCGGTTTTCTTTGGTGGTCACCTCACCCACAAAAGCCTGAATGATTCCTCCGACACCTTGGCAGACAAGGCCGAGCGGCGTCAGAATTAAGATGAGTTGATAATTGTTCCTGCCATACGGGATGAGAAACCATAGGACGCTTGCCGCGGCCATTACCCCCATCAATACTCTTCTTCTCCCAAGCCTATCCGATAGGTATCCCCATAAATAGGGAGCGACCAGCCCTGAGCCCAAAAAGATCGTAAACAAGACCCCGGCCCCGGTAGGTGTCATGCTCAAGTCTCTCACAAGATAGGATGGTATAAAATCAGAGGCCCCTGCCCTGAATGCCATCACCATCTCAACAACCATAACCATGAGCACGGTCCTGTTACGCAGCACCTCACGCATCCCGCTGCGCAAGACTGTTAGATTGAATTGGCCGGACCGATCGGCCGTACGTCTCGACTCCGCGACGAAGAGAAACATGATCCCGATCACCAGTCCCGGTATTGAGAAGACGAGCAGCGTCGCTCTCCATCCGATACTCATCAGAACCAGGCTTGCCATAAACGGTGTGATGAATCGGCCGGTCTGTGCGGCAGTTAAGTTCAATCCCATCGCCCTTCCAAGTCGATTCCTGGGGAAATTTTCAGCGATAAACGCTGCACCTGTAGGATGCTGTGGACTTGCACCGACCCCCGCTAAGGTTCGGCCGATGAAAATACTCTTGAATCCTGGTGAAAGCGTCGTCAAACAGTTCGCAACGGCTTGCCCGATCATGCCGAACCCGAGAAGAAATTTCTTTTTCACGAATCGGCCCAGGAACCCCATGATGATTTGAAGAGCACCGCTCGAAAGCCGATATCCCATGACCAGCATTCCGACAGAGCCATAGGACAGTTTAAATTCTGAAATGATCGGCGGATATAGAATCGGCAATAAGGTATCGTAGGTGTGGTTCAGGGCATGAGAAATAACCACAAGTATGAATCCGGACTTTGTAGATTTCTCTTTTTCTTCAGCCATTGTGAAGCCTCTTCAGCAATGCAGGCGAAATCGCCATCACCAGGCGCTATCATCCCGCCTCTACGGATCAACCTTCCAAAAATTCGTTCCGTTTGACCTGATAACATATTTTTTGTCAATAAGAAAATGGGGGGGGATGGTTATCTCTCAAGGATGATCAGTTGCTGGTATGGCCAGGGGGCGCGAAGAATCAAGAATGTCCCTCACCGTCTGGTCCAGTCTGCGTGTTTCCTCGATCACAATGTCCAGCTTTTGATGGAAGGCGTTATCATGCTCAAGGTGTTTTTTTTGCGAGATGGATCAAACCGCCGATGGCGATCAAAGGGGCCCTCAGATCATGGAAAGTTCCCTTCATTCTTCTTCTCTATGATCTAATAACCTAATAACCCACTGGCCTAATAGCCTTTCTTTCTCTTGGCTTTGAGCTTCCCCTAAGGGGCCGCTTAGCGGAGCGGTGGGTTTCAGTCTTTAATTCTGGTCATTCATCATTTCCCCGCATGAGATCTGCGTACTTCTCTCTTAACTCCCTGTATTCCTTTAAAATTGATGCAATCTGTCTTTGCAGTTCCTTCATTTTCATGGCTCTTTCCCTCCTTTCTTATCTAAAGATATTCATCTTAATAGCCTATGTAAAGGTCAATGGTTCCGCAATGAGGGGACAGCGGCCGGTATTGCCAGAATGCTACAAATTAAATGTCTAATGGAACCTTGAGCCCCTTACCTGTATCAGAGAGATACCTGAGAAAGCCCTGCCCATTGCGTTTCGGCAAGTAAAGAGGAGGAATGTTCCTTAGAAGCAAGTCCGGAAAGACAACTAAAAGTGAAGCTCCCCGGCCACAGGCCGGGGCTTCCCGGAAAGGTATCATCGTTCATATGGTGCCCCTTTACCCCGCCTACAAGGCGAGGCTTGCGGGGCACGTTCCGGTCTGATTCTCAACTCAAGAAATCCAAGAGTCCGGCGACGTCCACTGGCTTGCCTTGCTGTGAGGACTTCAGCACTCCAAGCGGGAGTGCAAGGCTCCGGATGTGCTCGGCCACGTGCGTCTCCGGTTGTCGCTTCTCCCGGATGGCTGTCAAGAACTCTGTCAGGCAGTATCCAAGCTCGCCACCAAGGACCGGTTGCGGGGAAAGGGTACGGCTGTCCCCCTCGCCGTGTAAAGTAACCTGAGATCTCTCATCCAGATGCAATGTCCCTTTTTCTCCGATCACCGTGATCAAACCTTCCTGGGGCGTCTCGAGCCCCAGAGAGACCATGGTGCCCCCGTAGTCCACGATTGCGCCGCTGTGCATGGCAAGGATCGCAGAAGCAGCCGAGTTACTCTCGAACCAGCTCCATGAAGGCCGAAAACTGAAACCGATTATCCGAGTTGCCTCTTCACCGGTAAGATACCGGATGAGGTCGAAGTGGTGGATGGCGAAATCGAGGAGGTACGGCTCTGCCATCTTCTCACGCCACTCACCCACAGTCTTCCGCCGTATCTGCTGCCGGCACTCAAACATGATATGGCCGATCTGGCCGACGAGCCCTTCTCGAATGGCGCGTCGAAAGGACTGGACATGCGGTCTCCAGCGAAAGTTCTGGTTCACCATGACCACCCGGTCCGGGTGTTTTCGCGTCTCCTCGTACACGGCCCGAGCTCCTGCCATGTCCACGGCCAGGGGCTTTTCGCAAAGCACATGGAGGCCCGCCCGCAATGCCCGAGTGGTGGCCTGCGGGTGCAAGATCTGCGGAAGCGTGATGATCGCACCATCTGCCTTCCCATGATCCACTGCTTCTTCCCACCCTGGGTAAACGACCTCCTCTCTCACACCAAAGTCGCGCTGTAACTCCCTTCCCTGACTCAGGGACCGCGAGGCAATACCCACCACTTCACAGTCCGGCCTAGTCTTCACGGTCTCCATCCACTTTTTCGAAAAGAAACCTGCTCCCAAGAGCAAAAACCGAAAACGTGTCATATTGGCCTCCTATCTGCGCAAGGTTACGTCTTTGATAAGCTGGAATGAGGCGGAAAGCAGCCCATGAGTGAAGCCTCCATAAAGCTTCCCAAATCCCCTCTCGCCCTCCTTTTCCAAAGTGGGGAATAAAGGTACTCTCCCTCGTTCATCCGTTCCCCTGCCCTGCCCGTCCGGTTGGCAGCAGGCATCCGCCAGGTGAGAGGGAAGGACATTGACCTCCTTATACCAAAAATTGAATCTTAGGGCAATTCCTTGGAGTTGGTGAAGCCATGCTTGAGAAACTGCCAAATAGGGAGTCGATTGGAAAAACCGGCATAACAGAAGGGTAATAATATTTTAAATCATGTATAATTCCCGTATGAAAACCTCGACCTCAATGTCCAGGTCCAGACGTATTTACGCAATTTATCTTCTTTCCATTCTCATTCTGCTGCCAACCTGCTCGCCGTATGTCAGATTCATGGTATATGAAAACAAACTCAAACCCACCCCTTTTCGGACACCCGCATATAGACCAAAACCCCTGTCCTGGAAAACGAACCAGGTCACTTTTTCATGGTTGGGCCATTCAACAGTACTTCTCAATCTCTATGGCACGACTATCCTAACCGATCCCGCCATTTTGAAACGTATCGGTCCTCCCGAGATTTGGAATAATTTGTTTGGTATAAGAAGAATTACCAAAATGCCATTGAAGCTCGAAGATCTTCCTAAAATCGATATCATCCTGATCTCACATGTTCACTTCGACCACCTGTGCAGACCTTCCCTTAAGAAATTATATTCCCTTGGGAATAAAGATACTTATCTAATCGTGCCTGCAAATGGCACAAAGGTCGTCAAAGAGATCGGCTTCAAGAATATCGTTGAGCTTAATTGGGAGGGCCCTGGGAAGAAGAATTTAACCTCCATAAAGAATGTGGAGATCAAGGCACTCAGAGTCGAACATTACGCCCATATCAACTACGGTGACAGAAAGGGCGTAAAAACCGCAAACGGCTATATGATTTCTTCACGTGGAATCAGGATCGCCTATATGGGTGATACCGCATATATGCGCTACCGCACGGAAGACGGGGGGCGTCTCTCCGATCCCGAAGCAGTCAACTGGCAAAAACAGGTCAATCCTGAAGGAACCGATATCGATCTCTGCATCATCCCTATCGGCGACTCCCATTATAAGATCAACCACATCGGACCCGGCGATGCGGTGAAATTATTCGGCGAGATCAAGGGTAGAAAAGTTTTGCCGATTCATTACGACACCTTCATGCTGAGCTCTCCCGATGAGGAGCCGGATCCCAAGAGAATGCTGCTCGATGCCCTAAGAAGAGGAAGCATGACCGATGCGGTCTTTTTTGAGACGCCTGACAAGAAGAAGTTTTTTCCTGACATCGGTGGCGAATTCGTGTTATATGAGAAATAAGTAGCCGGGAAAGTGAAGAGCGGGGGCGAACGAAAAATGCTATTTGACGATTCGAAAAAGATTGGAGAATATGATTTGATGGGATCTATTGGAAAATCTCCTCTTCGAGTCGATGCAAAAGAGAAGGTGATGGGAATTGCGACTTATATCGATGACGTGAAACTTTCCGGAATGCTTTATGGAAAGGTTCTTCGAAGCAGGTATTCCCACGCCCGTATTTTGAAGATCGATACCTCCAGGGCGGAAAAAATCCCCGGGGTCAAAGGGGTGGTAACGGGTTCAGATGTCCCATTCTTACACGGAGAATCTTTGTGTGACGAACCCTTCTTGGCGGTCGACAAAGTTCGATACATGGGGGAAGGATTGGCCGCAGTGGCCGCAGTCGATGAGGAAACCGCAGAGAAGGCGTTGAGCTTGATTACGGTCGAGTACGAGGAGCTACCCCGTCTTTTTGATCCTGTGGAGGCGGCCAAACCCGGAGCCCCCCTGATCCATGAGAATCTCGAAACCTATGTCTGTCCTCCCACTGTCAATCCCATTAAAGGAACGAATATCTGCAATTATTTTCAACTACAGAAGGGGGACGTGGAGAAAGGTTTTAATCAGGCCGATTACATTTTCGAGGATACCTTTACGACGCAGATGCAACAGCACTGCACCATCGAACCCCACGGGGCGATCTGCTTGATTGACAACGATAACCGGATCACCCTTTGGGCCAATAATGACTCCCCTTACCGGTGCCGCAGGGAAATAGCCACTGCCTTCAAAATTCCTTTCAATCATGTAAGAATCATCAGCGCCTCCTACATTGGAGGCAATTTTGGAGGTAAGGGCGGCCTGAAAGCCGAGGCGTGCGCGATCGCCTTAGCCTGGAAAATCAGAAACCGGCCGATCAAGGTGATGTATACGAGGGAGGAGGAATTTTGTTCTTCCCTGGTAAGGCATCCCACAGTCACCCATATCAGAACAGGGGTCAAGAAGGACGGGGCCATTTTAGCCAGGGAAGTAAAGACGTACTGGGCTACCGGGGCCTATGCTGAAAAGGGGCCTACGGTCACCCGGACTGCAGGGGTATCCGCAGTAGGTCCATACAAAATACCCAACATAAGTATAGATGTTTACTGCGTTTATACCAATCGGCAGGTGGCGGGAGCCATGAGGGGCTATAGCGGACCGCAAACCTGTTGGGCCTATGAGTCCCAGATGGATATCATTGCTGGCAAATTGGGGATGGATCCCTTGAAGCTCAGACTGATGCATGTCTATGAAGAGGGTGACACCCACGCGACCGGACAGATTCTTCAATCGGAGGGAATCAAGGAATGTCTTACCCAGGTAGCCGAGAAGATGGATTGGGGCCGAAGGCCCCTTGGCAAAGACCGGGGAAGAGGCATAGCCTGCATGGAAAGGGCGGTCAAGACACCTTTCGGCTCTGCAGCCTTTGTGAAGGTCAACGAAGACGGGAGTGTCAATGTCCTGAGCAGTACCACCGAAGTAGGTCAGGGCTCCTCGACGATCCTTTGCCAGATCGTCGCCGAAGAGCTTGGTGTCCCTTTCGAACGGGTGAGGAAAGCATCTCCGGATACTGCTTTCACGCCCTTTGATGCCTCGACCACCTCCAGCCGTTCCACCTTTCATATGGGAAATGCCGTGAAGCTGGCAGCCCGGGATGCTAAGGAGCAGATCATCAAGATGGCCGCGGATATGTTGGAGGCAAATCCCGAAGACCTGATGATCAAGGAAGGGAATGTTTTTCGCAAAGGCGTTCCCGAAAACCCTCTCCCAATCGAAAGAGTCCTCAAGGAACACTATGGGATCAGTGGGACCGTTCTCGGAAGGGGATACTTTTTGCCGCAGGTATCCGAGGGACCGGTTGAATACTATTCGAATATGATGGCTTTCTATCTGCTGGGAGCCCATGGGGTTGAGGTGGAGGTGAATCGAAAGACAGGAGAAGTCAGGATCCTGAAGATCTACGGGGCCCATGACACCGGCAAGGCCATCCACCCAACGAGCTGTGCCGGACAAATCGAGGGAGGGGCTTCCATCGGCTTTGGGTTTGCATTACTTGAACAGATACTCTTTAAAAACGGCCTAGTCCTAAATCCCTCTTTCCTCAACTATAAGATTCCCTCCAGTCTGGATGCGCCGGAGACCGTCCCTATCCTCGTGGAATGCACACATCCCGACGGACCTTATGGTGCAAAAGGAATGGGTGAAACGACCAACGTGCCGACACCGCCTGCGATCGCCAATGCCATCTATGATGCCGTGGGTGTACGGATCAAGGATCTTCCCATTACCCCCGAAAAGGTTTTGGCAGCACTGAAGGAGAAAGTTGATTGAGGAATTTCAAATTGAGGGATTATGGGATTGACTTCGATAGTCGCTAAATTGCCAAGTTGGATTCGGATGATAAAGGAATGATTAATGAAGCTTCCTGAATTTGAATACATTGAGTCTAAGTCAATCAAGAAAGCCTGCCGCATCCTGAAGGAAAAGGGAGGCAAGGCTCAGGCGATTGCGGGGGGGACGGACCTCATGTTATCCCTTAAGAACAGGCTAAAAGTGCCTGAAATGCTTGTGGATCTGCACGAGATTCCCCGTCTCAAACAGGTCGATTATTCGGATAAAGAAGGGTTGAAAGTGGGAGCATTGGTCTCTCTCAGACAGTTG
>JBHGBJ010000068.1:0-24294 GCA_041947025.1 Thermodesulfobacteriota bacterium | reverse complement strand
CTATTAAAAGTGAGGAATTTGACTTCAGAGTTGTCAGGATTAGTACTGAATGAAACCGACCTTGAGAACTTAAAGGAGATGGCTCTTCATTGTGAGTATTTCGAAGGTAGGGCTGGAAAGATGTACGCTCTTAACCTCAGATGGCCTTCTGCCGGAACGGAAGAGAAGCGTTAATTAGGATATTCGTAGGAAAGCGAAGACTCCCAGAGATCCCAACCAATGAACTCCTTACCGGATTAAACCCAAGGGGATTGAGCGAGATTCAAAACTTGTCGAAAACGGGAGTCCTGTAATTTAATTCTGTTATGGATCCCTGCTTTCGCAGACTCGTCTGATTTTCCGTTTTTGTGATAAGCCCTTCTTAACCTTTTCTATGGCAACACTGGACAGGATGCCCGCAACGCCGAAAATGGTTAGAGCAATCGGTGCCCCAGCCAGCCGGTTCCGGTTCTTAGAACCATCCCAAGACTAAAAATGTGGCTTGCAGAGGATCTCCTTGATCCTCAGGTCAAAAAAGTTCTGGGAAGTGACCGGCGTCAGCACCAGAGCGGTATCGCAACCCTGGCCCGTGCCTCCGACAGAAACAATATTTTCATCGGTACGCACAAGCCCGGCGTCAGCGGCCATCATGCTGATCTCGCAGGCCACCTTTGTTCCCGCGCCGAATATCCGAAGGGTGTGAGCGACCATGTCCCCGATCGTGACGGTATTGGTCTTGTTCCGCAGTGCCGTGCTGAGCCCGGCAAAAACATGAGTCGCAGTCAGGATGGTGCCCCCCTTGCTTTCAACGATTTTTCGGCTCTCCTCGGAAAAGCGCTGGACATTCGGCTCCCTAAAACCGGCGCTGTGGCTGACAAAGATTACCTTCAATCCCTTGAGTATCTCGACGGCTTTAAGGGCGACACTGCCTGTGGTTGAGGCGACCACGATCATCTTGATGCCCAATTCTTCCGCTCGCTTTTTGACAATCCGAAGTGTCGTTTCCGTATTCTCAGCACCGGTCTTTTCAAAGTAGACGATCTTTCCTTCCATTTTCCCCTCCTCTTTGGTTAGTTTTAGAAGCCAGACTCCCCTGCATTTACGCAGTGTAAAATCAACGACAAACTCTTGTCAACCGAGCGTTGTAAGAAAATTAACTATTGATTTCTTAGAAAGTTCGGTGTAGGATGGATTTAAAATCGCAGTTTTCGGAAAACGATAATGAGAAGCATCCGTCAAAAGTCTCATTGGTCTCTCATCCTGTTTTATTCCTTCTGGCTTTTGATCTTCCCGGCCTATTTTAACTTTGCCATCTTAGACAATTCAGACATGACTCCTTTCTATGCCTGCTTTGAGGATATGGATCAGGGAAATTTGATTTCCACCTTGGATAAAAAGGTGAAGATCTTTATATCAACCTTTCTTATGCCCCCTCCTTTTTTGGCCGATTTTTCTCTCCGCAGGCTCCCGAATTTTTTATATCAACTTCCCGCACTCGGTTCGAAATCGCTGATTCTCCGTTGTTAATCCGCCCCCATCCGGTTTTCTCATCCAATTTAAACCATTTCTCTCTCTAAATAATTCGAAACTCTCTTATCGCCCCTTGATCTTCGAAGGAAGACCGAGGGCAATGATTGCCCGACGTTTATCTCGGTTGCTTTGAAAGGAGAGAACGGGTTTTCAGGGAGAGATTGAGGCGAGGAGATTCATATGGCAATCGCTTCCTTTGATGGCAACCCAAGGAACCACGGCAATAAAGCCCGAAATCGAGGACCGATCAAGAAGAAGCTGATCGAGCTGATAGCCTTTGCAGGCAAATTATGCAAAGCAAACGATAAGTTACCCACAATCTCTGTTTTTGGCCATGACAGCCTAAAATTGATCACTCCCATAGAGGAAAATTATGAAGAAGAAAGGCTCGACTGCCGATGTTATGACTCTGACTCTAACTTTGAACAAGTCCTCGTACAGGACAGGCCACATGTTATTCTAACTATTGGGAATTTATCCTCTTTTCCCAACATTATTAAAGCTCCTCCCGAGATCCAGAGGAGATGGCTCCACTTTGACGCCCTACCAGACTTGCCTGAACTGGGAACAACTGTCTACGACTACTATTTGAAAAACTTGTTTAACGGTCAAGGGACGGACAGCAATCCTCTCGTCACCGTTTTTACTCCCGCTTACAAGACCGGTGAGAAGATCTATCGGCCATTTCAATCCCTCAAAGAGCAGACCTATGCCAATTGGGAATGGATCATCGTGGATGACTCAGATGATGGCGGAGAAACATTCAAACTGTTGAGCCATCTTGCAAAAAAAGACCATCGAATAGAGGTCTTTAAGCCATGGGAGCACTCAGGAATCATAGGGAAGTTAAAGAACTGGGCCTGTAGCCTCGGAAAGGGTCAGATACTCGTTGAGCTCGACCACGATGATGCATTGACCGACTATGCCCTCGATTACGTTGTGAAGGGCTTTAAACAGTTTCCGGAGGCTGGGTTCCTGTATACGGATTGTGCGGAGGTTTATGAGAACGGTGCGAATCATACCTACAGGGACGGCTGGGCCTTTGGGTATGGTTCTTATACCGATGTTCAGCATAAGGGCAATCACTATAAATCGGGAAGCATCGGCAATATCAATGCCAAAACGATTCGGCATATCATCTCGTCCCCTAACCATATACGGGCTTGGAGGAAGTCCTTTTACGAGTCCATCGGGGGTCACAATCAGGATCTCCATGTTGCCGATGACTACGAGATGATGGTGAGGACTTTTCTGAATACCCGCATGGTCCACCTTCCGAAGCTATGCTACATCCAATATTTCAGTAACTCTGCACAGCAAGTGAGGAATAAGGATATTCAGAGACACGTGAGATCCATCAGGACGCATTACGACAAGATGATCCATGACAGGCTTGTCGAATTGGGCTGTGAGGACTTTGTCTGGGACAAGAAGAATGGTTGTTCTGATTTTAATATTCCAAATCCGGAAATAGAATCCCATGCGACATTGATAGCGAACGTTTAAGAGAACAATACGGAAAACAGATTCCAGACCGCTTCAGTCGCAGGAAAATCTCTTAGAAAGCTTTTGGCTCAGAGGGGAGGTGAAATGACATGTGGTTCGGGATAACGGTTATGTCGGCTTGCACATTGGGTCTTGTTGTCTGGGTTGTGTGGGCAATGAGGAAAGACAAAAAATAAAGCAGGAAATCATCCCACTGACCTTAGGGGTAGGATTTTAAGGGAGGAAAGAAGATTCCGCTCGTTGTGGATTCTTCGTATCCAGACTCGAAGGGATTTCTTTTTTTTGATAAAGAAAATCGGGCGGAGTTCCTGCATCTGCTTTCCCCGCTCCTTCAAAGGATCTTTCCTTCACACTTTGATCCAGCGGCGCTCCAGGCCATAGTAGAGCAATAGCCCTGCCAGATAAGCCGCCCCCATGTTCCAGATTGCCGTGCCAGCGGTTACGATCAGCACAAAGAGGTTCTGTTTCTTCAGCTTCACATCTTTAATGACCAGTGCCAGCTCAACTCCTGCGAAAAAGAGGATCACGCCGAGGATGGAACGTGGAAAGATCTGAAAAATCAGTGATACCGAATCGCTTAAAAAAAGCCCCGTGAAGAGTACGATTAGGCCAAGAATCACCAGTGCCCCGCCCGTCCTGGCACCAAACCGAATGTGACCAGCCATGCCCCCCGCTCCATGGCACATTGGAATCCCGCCCATAAACGTGCTGATCAAGTTCATGACGCCGTGATCGATGGAGATCGCCTTGGCCGTTACTTTCCGATCAGGGAAGTATTCATTATTTTCGGCAACGGTCCCGATGATGGCGTTGCCCAGTGTAAGCGGGGCCTGTGGAAGCCCTAAAATGACGAAACCAGCAAGAAGGTCCTGCCATGACATTCTTCCAAAAGTCAATTCCGGAAAGCGAAAACGAACGGAAAGATTGGAGAGTTCCTTGAACAGTTCGGGTTTTTGAATAAGAGCCATCACGATCCCGTACGCCAAAAGGCATAACATGGCAGGAAAGCGTTTGCTATTGAGCAGGAGAAGCGTGAGAATCACTCCTCCGATTGCGACCACAGGCGCTTCTCTCATCATGGCTAATCCTTCGATAACAAAACTAAGACCCAGCCCAAGCATAATGCCGCGGACAACAGGCTTCGTCGTGATCTTCTGGATCCAGGTGATGGCCCCGGTCCATCCCATCAACAGCCAGAAAAGACCCGTAAAAATCCCCGATCCCCAGATCATCCCATGCGTGACCGCCTCGGGATGTGCGATGGCCATCCCACCGATCGCCTTCATCGGCTGAATGGGGACCGGTGTCTTGAAATAGAGTCCTACAAATATTTTGAATAAACCGAATGCAACCAGAATGCCCAGGGGGTCCATCTTATTGAGGGTGATGTATCCCACAACGAAAGGGATCAGCGTCCCCAGGTCCCCAAAGGCACCGGCAAATTCCATCTTGTTATACTCATTGCCCCAAAGTCGCACAACCCCCCCATACGATCGATTACAAAATGACCCACTTTGAGGATACGATATGATAGAAAGAATATATTTTCAAGGGAAATGACAGAAGCATCTGTCGTGGAAAGTACCACTCCTCCCCGGTTGACGAAGTTCTCCTGTAGTTCTCGGGCAGACACCCGACAATTCGACAGGGTCAAAAAACGCGGGTCTATTCCACGGACGGAAGCAAAGGAACCCTCAAGGCGTCTTCAGAAACCTTCCCTGTTAAGAATTTAAGAAAAGCGACGATATCATCCGTCTGGGTTTGAGTGAAATCCTTTCCTAATTGGATCTTTCCCATGATCCAAACAGCATCCTTCAATCGATCAACAGAACCATCATGAAAATACGGAGAGGTTCTTGTGACGTTTCTCAGCACAGGAACTTTAAATACATACCGGTCCGATTCATTCTTTGTGACTGCCAGTCTCCCCTCGTCTATCGCTTCGCTCTTCGTATAGCTCCAGTAGGGCTCGATCACTCCGAACTTTTGGTACATCTGTCCGCCGACATAGGGGCCATAATGACAGGTGATACATCCCGATTCCATAAATGTCTTTAAGCCTCTTCTTTCCCGGTCTTTTACCCCGGCCTTACCGCCTTTTAAAAAGGCATCGAAAGGAGATGGGGTGGTGAGCATTCTTTCAAAGGCTCCGACTGCTCTTGCAAAATGATCCACCGTCACAGGTTCGTTATCTTTTGGGAATGCTTTCTTAAAGAGATCCGTATATCCCTCTATTTCCTTAAGCTTTTTTTCCACTGCCTCATAAGACGGCATTCCAAAGGAGGCCGGTCCGATCACGGATTGTCTCGCCTGATCCTCAACATCTGACCGGTTTCCGATCCAATGGGCGGAAATCTGTCCTGCTGCGTTGAAGAGTGTGGGCGCGTTTCTCGGGTTGACTTTGCCATTGTTCCCGATAGACTTCCTTAAACCATCCGCCGCATACAACCCCATCGGATGGCATCGGATACAGCTTACCGTCCCGTCTACGGAAATCCGGGTTTCATAGAGAAGCATCTTCCCCAATTTGACCTTTTCAGGAGTGATGGGATTTTTGTCAGAGGACATCACCTGCGGCAAAGGGCTAAAGATGTTTTTGGCCTGTTTTAGCAAGTCTTCTCCGTTGTCCGCTAAAGACGTGCCTGTAAAGCTTGCGATTAAGAAAGACAGAACCAATTCCAGGATAGGTCTCGTCCGACTTTTTCTCTTTCCCATGGGATCCTCCTTCGGGGCGCCGGCTTCCTGAATCCGATTATGCCGGGTTTAAGAAAATACGCGTCCTATCCCCAATCGGTTCTTCTCCGCGCCCCTATCCATTATACCTCAAATTTACTTAGGATGACTCAGACAAATGAAGCTCCCCGCCCCTGCCTACCGACAGGCAGGCAAGGCGGGGCTTGCACGCCACGCAAGCGCTGGCGCTGCGGGCGGGGCACTTGCCGGTCAACATAGAGGCCTGACATTCTCACGATTCCCCTCTTCACGACACAGTCTCTCAGGGGAGGGTGACGGGAGTGAAGGAACAAGGAAGCTTGAGAGCTTTGGTATTTCAGGATGGGATCTCTTCTATTTTGCGGTAGAACCTTGATTTGATCTTCCGATTTCTCTTAAAATAAGGTTTATGAAAGGTTTTTTTAATCGGCTGCTAAGAGTCGATCTTTCGAAGAAAAAGACAGCGATCGAGCCCATTCCCGAATCGGTCCTCCGATCTTATCTCGGCGGAAAGGGCTTAGGTTCCTTCCTCCTTCTTAAAGAAAACCCGCCCCGGATCGATCCTTTTTCTCCTCAAAACCATCTCATCTTCACATTGGGCCCTCTGGCGGATACCCCTTTTTATGGATCCAGCCGCTATGCCGTCTTCACCAAATCTCCCCAGACAGGAATCTATTCTGAATCCTATTCCGGAGGAAAGATCACCCTCTCCTTCAGCCGGACGGGTTACGATGCCATGATTATTGAAGGAAGATCGGGCCATCCCGTCTTCCTTGAGGTCAATGACGAAACTGTCGTCTTTCACGACGCCTCTGATCTTTGGGGAAGAGAGACTTATGAATCAGAAGAAGCCATCCTCAAGGCAGTGGGAGCCCAGGGAGCCGGGGCGCTGGTGATCGGCCCGGCTGCGGAAAATCTGGTCAAGTTTGCCGTGCTTGAGAGTGAGCACGGCCGGTCTCTCGGAAGGGCAGGAATCGGGGCCGTGATGGGATCAAAGAAGTTGAAGGGAATCGTCTTTCATGGGAAGAAGCGGAGACCCCTTGCGGATTCGGTCTCTCTGAGAAAATTGGCTCAGGAGTTCAAGGATCGAGTCAAAGACCGTCCGGTCGTCTCGATTTATAAAAAATACGGAACCCCGATGCTGGTTTCCATCATGAACACCATTGGCGCTTTTCCAACTCAGTACTGGTCAAAGGGGACGTTGGAGGGGTGGGAAGAGATCAGCGCCGAAAGCCTGATGGATCACTGTGACGTGATCTCCCTGGCCTGTCCCCACTGCTTTATGGCCTGCGGAAAAATCTCCGAGGTGAAAGAGGGAAAACACAAAGGCCTGCGGCTCATGGGACCCGAATACGAAACCATCTATGCCTTTGGAGGGCTCTGCATGGTCAAGTCGATCGAGGAGATCATCTACCTCAACGACCTCTGTGATCGCCTCGGTATGGATACGATTACCGCGGGAAACCTGGCTGCCTTTGCCATCGAAGCATCCAAAAGAAAGAAGATCGGGGACAAACTCGATTACGGAGACGCGAATGGGATCGCGGATATGCTGGTCAAGATTGCCTATCGAAGAGGAGTGGGAAGAATTCTATCGGAAGGGGTCCGCCATGCCGCAGCAGTCTGGGGGATGGAGGAAGAGGCGATTCATGTGAAAGGATTGGAGCCTGCGGGTTTCGACCCGAGGGTATTGAAGGGGATGGGTCTCGCCTATGCCACTTCCGACCGGGGGGCCTGTCACCTGAGGGCAACTTTCTATAAGTCTGAGCTCTCCGGGCAGATCGATCCCGATCAGGTAAGAGGAAAAGCCAAGCTCTTCATCGACTACGAAGACAAGATGACGCTCTTCGACGGACTCATTCTCTGCCGTTTCTACCGAGACCTGATCACCTGGAGGGATCTCGAGGAGATTATCCGGTCCGCCTGCGGTCTTTCGTTAAATAAAAGAAAGCTCAAACAGATGGCATCTGAAGTCATCAATCTGGCCAGGACCTTTAATCGACAAGAGGGCGTGACCAAAAAAGAGGACAAACTTCCGAGCCGCTTCTTCCGTGAAGTCTTGAAGGAAACCGGGAAGACGATCCAGCCCGGGGATCTCGAAGTCATGTTGAAAGAGTATTACCAATTGAGGGGATGGCGGTAATCCGATGATGTTTCAGAGCCTCAAGACAAAGATCCTCCTCATCGTCATCGTCGCCGTCGTCGTGATCGAAGGGGTCTTTCTTTACCTCAATATCCGGTCTCTCTCCCGCCAGATCCTTGCCAAGACTGAAGAAGAGGCCTTCAACCTCAGCGAAACCATCCGGCTGAGCATTCGCAATGCCATGATTAAAGATCGAAGAGACGAATATCAGCGAATCATCGATGATGTGGCCCAGAGAAAAGGAATATTCGAGGTCAGAATTTTCAATAAACAGGGGATGATTACGGTCTCCTCGGATAGCACCAAGGTTGGAACCGTGGTCGATAAGCAGGCTGAAGCCTGCTATGGCTGTCACAGGGAGGACCAGGCCAGAGTCCTTCTTCCTTCCGACAGCAAGACCCGTATCTATCACATAGAAAAGCAGAGGCTCCTGGGATTGATCAATCCCATCTATAATGAGCCTTCCTGTTACCCCTGCCACCCGAGAACGCTGAACGTTCTGGGAGTCCTCGATACAACGATCAGCCTGGAGGGCTTTGAGAGCGAAAGGGCTCAAATTTACAACCGGATGATCATCTCGGGCATTATCAGCGTGGTGATCCTCAGCTTCATAGTGAGTCTGTTGATGACGCGGTTTGTGAATCGACCCATCGGTAAACTCTTGGCTGCAACGAAGGCCGCAGCCCATGGAAACCTGGATCAGACGGTAGGGATTCGTTCTCATGATGAGCTTGGAGAGCTTTCCAATTCCTTTAACAACATGATCCTGGAGCTGAAGCGATCCCGTGATGCGATTGAAGGATGGACTCAAACGCTGGAGCACCGCGTTCAAGAGAGAACCCAGGAACTTCAGCAAGTTCAGGACCAGCTGGTCCGAGCCGGCAAGATGGCTGCCCTGGGGGAGCTTGCCGCAGGCGTGGCCCATGAGATCAACAACCCCCTGACCGGAGTCCTCACCTTCAGCTCCTTAATGCTTAAGAAGGTGGATGAAAACAATCCCTGGAAAAAGGATTTGGAGAATATTGTTCAACAGACCACTCGGTGTCGGAACATCGTGAGAGGGCTTTTAGACTTTGCCCGTCAGAGGAAACCGGACAAGAAAGAGTGGAACATCCACACGCTCCTTGACAATACGGTCACCCTCGTTGAAAAACAGGCCCGTTTCCAGAACATTAAAATGGTAAGAGAATTTAAGGTAGGGGTCCCCCTGCTCTTCGTCGATGCAGACCAGATCCAGCAGGTCTTCATGAATATCCTTCTGAATGCCGCCGATGCGATGGCAGGAAATGGCGGGACCCTGACGATCAAGACCGACTTAAAGGATAAGATGGCCGAAGTTTCATTCACCGACACAGGGTGCGGCATGTCCAAAGAGCATCTTTCCAAGCTTTTTGCTCCGTTCTTTACGACGAAAGAGACCGGCAAAGGGACGGGGCTGGGGTTGGCCATCAGCTACGGCATCATTCAAAGCCATAACGGGGATATCGAAGTGGAAAGCGAGATAGGCAAGGGATCGACCTTCAGGATTAAACTTCCCGTCGAAAAACGGAATGAGGTAGTCGGGAAACCGGAAGAGGGGGAGGCGAAAAGAGCTTAAAAAGAACTTCTTTCGAGGCTCATCTTATATTTCTCATCAATTCTGTCAAAAGATTCTCGGCATATTCCTCTTCTTCAAAACCGACCGCACCCATAAGGTGCAATCCCTTCTGAAGGAGGATGACCTTCCCCTGATAGGGGTCTTGCCCCTTCAGAGTCCTCGTCCCAGGGTGAATGACACTTTCGGAAGAGGGCTTCCCTTTCTTGGAGAGCTCATCCCTGTAAGTTTTCAAAGCATTGATGGCCCTTTCGGAATCCTTAAAGACGGCCAGAAAAAGATAAAATTCTTTGCCATTAACCTTCGTACCGGCCTTCTCAACGTAGGTTCCCTGAAAGCCTCGATTCAAGAATTGGTATCCTAAGAGCCCCTCGGGAAAATATTGGACCGTCCCCGGCTTGAGTCCTCCCGCAGGGAAATAGCCGATCTCCTTGGGTGGAGGTGTGCGGTCTTTGATCCTTGAAGAGACTTCCAGTGAGAATCGTCTGAGAAGGGAAAGGTTCGATTCTGTAGAGTAGCCCATCACAAAGTATCTCCCTTTGTAAAAAAGGGCGGATTGATCATCGAGGCAGGAGTCCAATCCAATGCCTGCTGTTCGATCTTCGCCTCTGAACCTTGAGAATACCCCAAAAGCCCGAAGGACATTTCCCATATCGTAGATATCCAGTTCCACCTGCTGGTCAGTGTTTTTTCGGTTCTGGTAGATTGCAAAAACCGATTTCTCGAAACCGTACTTGAAAAAAAGCTCTGCCTGACCGTCAATATGCTCAAAGAGGGTTTTCTTCGTATAGGCCCGAGGTCCCTCAATCCTTGCCCATCCCTCCGGCATCTCTTTAGGGAGAAGAGATTCGAGTGTCTGAGCCTCCGAAGACGCTCCACTCCACATAACGATCCAGCCCAAGAGGAACAAAGCCATCGATTTTTTGTGTACCATGTCTTTCTCTAAATCTCCGAACTCTAAACGGCTCGGCTGAACTCGCCGGAATCCGCGAACTCCCTGCCTGCCGCAGGCAGGCGAACGATTAACTCTTGAGCTAATTCGAGCTGCTCCCGGATGTTGAGGCCTCTTCTGCAAGTAATCGAACAGGATGAGCACCCGCAACAGCGCTGGATCTCCTTTCTTGCAACATCCTGTAAAGCTTCTCTCGCAAGAAGATCGTTCCCGTATCCATCGTGATACATCGCAGCTCTTAAAAGATCCCCATAGGGCACTCCGTAAGGGCATTCTCCGGTGCACCCGCCGCACAGGGTACAGATCCTCCCTTGGAGGAAGGCTTGATACTGTCTGAGCTCATTCAGATCTTTTTTCGAAAAAGAGGCTCCCATGACCGCCGCACACTCTTCAATCTGCTGGATCGTCGTCACCCCTGGCACCGCTGCCGATACGTTCGGGTCCCTCAAGATATAACGGAGGGCAGCCTGATGAGGGCTCAGGCCTTCCATCTTCTCTTTCTTGTATCCCCCTGCCTGAGTCTTCATCGCCACGACGCCGATCCCGGATTTCGCCGCCAGGGCCACTGCCTCTTTTAACTTTTTTGAATGAGTGAAATTGTAAGAGACCAGGGCAACATCATGGTAGTTCGATGTGGCAGCCTCTTCCAGAACCGAGGCCATATTGCTATGGGCGGAAAAACCGGTGAATCGAGCCTTTCCTTCCTGTTTCATCTTGGTCATGAACTCATAGAGGCCGGCATCCGATATTTCTTCCTTGGAATGAAGGCCGTGCCACACCAAAACGTCGACATAATCGGTTTGGAGCCGGCGAAGGCTTCTTTCCACCGATGCCCTCATCTTCTTCTCGTCATGATCGTGGACCTTCGTCTGGATATATACTTTCTCACGTCTCCCCTTGAAAACCTTACCCACCATCTCTTCATTGCGGCCGTGCATGTAACAATCCGCCGTGTCATAAAAATTGATTCCGAGATCGAAGGCCCGCTGGAGCACGGCCGCGTTGCTGCAGTTCATCACTCCCATGCTCACCACGGTTACCTTTAGTCCTGTTCTGCCCAGGGTACGATATTCAAGAGCAGGAGCTTTTTCAGTCCCTGAGGATGGTCCCACTCTCAGGACACCGGGCGAGACAATTCCCAACAGAGTTGATGAAAGGGTCTTGATAAATTTCCTTCGCCCCATTCTTTTTGAAAGCATCTGCGCCCCCGAATTGCTGATCTTTTTGCCATTCATTATGACCCCAAAAGGCTCCCGTTTCAACTAACTGTCAGGATTTGGCGCTGTCGAACTTCAAGTCGCCAAAGACCTTTGGAATCATTGACATTGAACTCCGTTTCTCATATATTCATCCGAGAAAAGGAGGAGGCATGTCCTTACATATCGGCTTTGACAACGAGAAGTATCTTTCCGAGCAGACCTCTGCCATCCTTGAAAGAGTCCACCGCTTCAACAATAAATTGTATTTGGAATTTGGCGGGAAACTTCTGTTCGACTACCATGCTGCCCGGGTCCTGCCGGGTTTCGATCCCAATGTGAAAATGCGCCTGCTGCAAAAACTTCGAGACAATTCCGAGGTCGTGCTCTGCATCTATTCCGGGGACATCGAGCGAAAAAAGGTTCGTGCCGATTTTGGCATTACCTATGATTCCGACGCCATGAAATTGATCGACGATCTGAGGGAATGGGGGATCGATGTCGCTGCCGTGGTCATCACACGATTTGAAAATCAGCCTTCGGCTGCCGTATTCAAGAACAAGCTGGAGCGCCGGAATGTTCGGGTCTACACCCACCGATTTACGAAAGGCTATCCGACGGATGTCGACACCATTGTGAGCGACGAGGGGTATGGCGCCAATGAATACATTCGTACCGAAAAGCCGATTGTGGTCGTAACCGGACCGGGACCGAATAGCGGCAAACTGGCAACCTGCCTCTCCCAGATCTATCATGAGCATCGCAACGGGGTCCACGGAGGGTATGCCAAGTTCGAGACCTTTCCCATCTGGAATCTCCCCCTGAAGCACCCCGTCAATATGGCCTACGAAGCTGCAACGGCAGACATCAGAGACTTCAACCTCATTGATGCTTTCCATCTGGAAGCCTATAATGAAAAGACCATCAACTATAACCGCGACGTCGAGGTATTTCCCGTGTTAAAACGGATTATTGAAAAGATAACCAAAACCCATTCTTTTTATAAGTCTCCCACGGATATGGGCGTCAACCGAGCCGGATTCGGAATTATCGATGATGGAGTGGTCAGGGCTGCTGCCACCCAGGAGGTCATCCGCCGGTACTTCCGGTATTGCTGCGAATACGCCGCTGGGATTGCGGATAAAGAGACCGTGCAGAGAGTGGAGCTGATCCTGAAGGACTTAAACGCAAAGCCAGAGGACCGTTTGGTGGTCAATCCTGCCAGACGGGCTGCACTGGAGGCCGAGAGGAATGGAAAAGGAAATGAGGGCATCTGCTGCGGAGCAGCCATCGAACTAACGGATGGGACCATCGTCACGGGAAAGAACTCGCCCCTCATGCATGCAGCATCTGCACTGGTTCTCAATGCGGTCAAACATCTGGCGAATATTCCCGATAACCTACACCTTCTGCCCCCTCTTATTATGGAGTCCGTCAGCCATTTCAAGAAGGACGTGCTTAAAGGAAAGAGGGTCAGCCTTGATCTGGAGGAAACGCTGATCGCCCTCAGTATCAGCGCCACGATGAATCCCGCGGCACAAATGGCGGTGGAAAAGCTGAAAGAGCTTTCCAACTGCGAGGTTCACATGACCCACATCCCCACACCCGGGGATGAAGCCGGTTTGCGAAAGCTGGGAGTCAATTTGACGAGCGACCCGGATTTTGCCACAAAACATCTCTTCAGGAGCTAACCCTATCCTACTCGGGACTGACCAGAGGATAACCCGCCTTCTTCCAGGCTTCAACGCCGCCGGCCAGGCATTTTACGTTCTCGAACCCTGATGCGATTAACTTCGCTGCCTGACCGGCAGCCGTTCCCTCTCTCGGTCAGCCTCAGTAAAATATGATCTCCTGATCCTTCGGAACCGACGGGAGCTTGGACTTGAACTCGTCGAATGATATCCCTCCCTGGAGGTGCATCATCTTAAACTTTGAATCGTCTTCATAGGCGCAGACAAGGAGAACCCTGCCTTCTCGTAATTGATCGTAAATCTCCTTGGCGGTCACACGCTCGGGTTCTCTCACTCGATACCTCCTGTCCTTTCTTCCCTCTCTTCGGCTGTGTCACGACCTTTTCAATTCTTCAGCTCGTAGGGGTAAACGCCGGATTCTCTTTCCCGTAGCCCTGAAGATCGCATTGCAAACAGCCGGCGCAATCGGTGGGACTCCGGGCTCTCCTATCCCTCCGGATTTTTCCTTGCTCGAAACGACGTGGACTTCGACAAGGGGCATCTCATTCATACGTAAGAGGGGGTAGTCATTAAAATTGCTCTGCTCCACACGGCCATTCTTAAAGGTGATCTCCCCATGGAGAGCTGCGGTGAGGCCAAAAACAATTCCCGACTCCATCTGGGCGCTGATGATATTCGGATTGACGAATCTTCCGCAGTCAACCGCACACACTACCTTATGGACACGCACCTGACCGGATGGGTTTACAGAGACCTCTGCAACTTGGGCAACGAAGCTCCCGAAGGATTCGTGTACGGCAATGCCACGGCTGCGACCTTTTGGCAGCGGTTTGCCCCATTCTGCTTTCTCCGCGGCAAGCTTTAATACGCCCAGATGACGGGGGTGCTTGACGAGAAGTTTACTGCGGAACTCATAGGGATCTTTTCCGGCTCCATGGGCAACCTCATCCATGAAGCTCTCAACGACAAAGGCGGTGTGAGAATGTCCCACCGAGCGCCACCACTGTACAGGAATGCCAATCTTCGGGCTGTGCAGGTCCACAAGAATATTCGGGATCCGGTAGGGAATTTCTTTGGCTCCCTCCACCGAAGCCGGGTCCACCTCTCCTTTCGGATCAAACGGGGTTCCGCTGAGGATCGACTGACCGACGATCGTGTGCTGCCATGCGATGAGAACTCCTTTTTCATCGAGCCCCGCGCTGACCCGGTCGTGCCACACGGGTCTGTAGTAGCCCCCTTTCATATCGTCCTCCCGGGTCCAGATCACCTTGACAGGTTTTTTCAAAGACTCTGCCACCTGAACGGCCATGACGACGAAATCGGATTGAGGATTGGCACGCCGGCCGAATCCACCGCCTAAAAATTCGGTATGGATCTTGACTTGCTCGGGTTTGAGACCTGACACACGGGCAGCCGAATTTCGATCCATGGTCTGAAATTGCGTCCCCGTCCAGATCTCGCACCTGTCCGATTGCAGATCGACCAGACAATTCAGAGGCTCCATACAGGCATGGGCAAGATAAGGAACCTCATATTCGGCATCGAGTCGTTTAGCGGCCTTGGGAAGGATCTGTTCGGGATTTCCTTCTTTTCGTGCGACGACTCCCGGGTTCTTAGACAAAGTCCGGTACTCCTCTCGCATCCTTTCCGTAGAAAGATTGGCCAGAGGGCCTTCGTCCCAGACGACCTCCAAGGCCTCGCGACCCTGTTTGGCCGGCCAGAAACCATCTGCAATAACGGCGATTCCGGATTCGATCTGAACCACCTCTCTAACGCCGGGAACAGCCTTTGCTTTATCAGGGTTAAAACTCTTGACCTTTCCTCCAAAAACAGGAGGCCGTACCACGACCGCAGTGAGGGCTGCCGGGATCTTGGCATCCATTCCAAACACCGCCTTACCATTCGTCTTCTCCGGCGTATCAAGACGTTTCAGGGGTTTTCCGATGATTTTGAAATCTTCGGGATTCTTCAGGGGAACCTCTTTCGGCACCTCCATCAGCGATGCTCTTTCGACCAACTTGCCGTAGGAAAGCCGCTTTTTGGTTCGATTGTGGATGACCAAACCTTTCTCAGCCCGGCAACTCGCCGGATCCACTTTCCATGTCTCGGCTGCAGCCTTTACCAACATCGCTTTGGCGGCAGCTCCTGCTTTTCTCAGCCTCTCCCATTCACTCAATACGCTCGTGCTCCCGCCGGTGCCCTGAACCCCCCACTGGGTATGGTTGTACGCCGGATCCACCGGGGCAGCCTCAACGCGGATCTTCGACCAGTCCGCTTCCAATTCCTCAGAGAGCAGCATCGGCAAAGAGGTATAGACCCCCTGACCCATTTCTGACTTATTGACAATGATCGTCACGACATCGTCTTTGCCGATCCGGATGAAGGCATTGGGCACAAAAGACCCTGCCGGAGACATTGCCGCTTCGCTCAAGGGATTGTGACGGGCGAGGGAAAAACCAAGGACCAATCCTCCCCCAACCGCAACCCCCGTCTTCAGAAAGTCCCGCCGACTGCAATTGCGAATCTGATTCATTTCCCCCCTCCTTTCGCCAGCGTTTTTGCCGTGCGATGGATGGCCCGGCGGATGCGCTGATACGTGCCGCACCGGCAGAGGATCCCCGACATCGCAAGGTCAATATCGGCATCACTGGGGTTGGGATTCTTTCCCATCAGTGCCGCGGCGCTCATGATCTGTCCAGATTGGCAATAACCGCACTGGGGCACGTCATCGGCGATCCATGCCTCTTGAATCGCCTTCCCCACGCGGGTCGCTCCGATCCCTTCGATGGTGACGATCTTCTTGCCGATCACCGACGAAACGGGGGTAATGCAAGAACGGATGGCTTGCCCGTTCACGTGGACCGTGCAGGCACCGCACATGGAGATACCGCAGCCATACTTTGTGCCCGTCAGCCCCAAATGCTCCCGTATCACCCACAATAAAGGCACGTCCGGGGCGACCTCCACCTCATATTTTTTCCCGTTCACCTCAAGAGAAATCATGGATAGCCTCCTTCCATAAAGGTCCGTTTCTATTAGAAGACCAGGGCCTTATCCCAGGTCCCATACCGTTCTGCCGTTTCTTCAAATTCGCTGAACCGGGCATTCTTCCCCTTTTCGCCACTGCCTGCCCGGGTAGCCCCGCCCTGGGGGCGGGGAGCTTCACTGAAGGGACTTAAATTGAAGGGACTTAAATCATTCTAAAAACGGACAACCCCTTTCGGTCAATGGGGGAAATCCTGTATTTGAAAGGACATCCAGCGGTATTTTCCAGGGGGTGTCAAGGCTTGCGTTGATTATCTCACTCTTTTGCATTATGATGGATCTAAATGAGGTACAGCCTATGAGACAATACATGCAAGCCCATGCCCGATCGGGGATCGATACCCCTCTTCCCAAAATCGAGCGCTTCGAGAATCAGTTTCGGAACTATGAGATTACGATCGCCATTCCGGAGTTCACCTCTGTCTGTCCGAAGACAGGGCTTCCCGACTTCGGAACGGTCACCATCCGATATATCCCTAACCGCTGGTGCGCGGAGTTGAAATCTCTTAAGATTTACATCCTTGCTTACCGAAATTTGGGAATCTTTTACGAGAATGCAGTGAATCGAATCCTCAGGGATTTTGTCAAAGCCGTTAGACCGGCCCGGGCTGCTGTGACGGGTGAGTTCAACATCCGGGGAGGGATGAAGAGCACGGTCGAAGCCGCTTACCCTTCAAGGCAAGTCTCCATGAGGAGATGAAGTGACCCCTGTGGTCAAGGGGAAACAAAGAATTTAAAAATCGACCTTTGTTCTTTCCTCTTTAAGGGGTTTAAGGTGGCAACCTTCATTCAAAAGAGAAAGGACGTATCTTCCCTCTTGAAACTGAATCCTGTTGATGGCAGCCGTATCCTGACCGATCTGCCAAAAATGGGAGTTATCGATTCCTAAAATTCCACAAATGATCACTTTATTTACAACCCGATGGGAAACGAGGACAACGGTCTTCCCGTGATGGTATTGGGCCACTTGATCCAGCGCTGCCATTGCCCTGACCCGAACCTCATCCAAAGTTTCGCCGCCAGGGATCCTCACGAGATGCGGCTCCTCTCTCCACTGTTGATACAGTTCTCGATCCGTGATTTGAATTTCCCTGAGCGGATGCCCTTCCCACCTCCCAAAACTCATGTCATTGATCCCTTCCAGGAATTGAACTTTCAAATTGAAAAATTGTGCAATTCTTCGCGCAGTCTCTCTGGCCCTTGAAAGCGGACTGGAGTAAATCGCATGAATCTCCGTCCCCTTTAAATATTCTCCGACCAATTCAGCCTCGCGGAGACCGACTGAATTGAGGGAGACGTCTGCTCTTCCTCGAAAGATCTCCTCTTTATTCCATGCAGTTTGTCCGTGCCGAATAAGATATACAGATGGCATTTTGAATCCCTTCCGGTTTACTCATATCATTTTATGATGGAAAAACCAAGAGAAATAAGATACCGCCCCTTATCCATGCCCACTCTTCAGGATCGGGTGACGCCAGGCTTTTTCAAAAAAATAGTCCACGACTCTTTGCGAAGTTTCTTCTTTAAGAAGAGAGGCCTCTTCTCCAGGAGACTTTCTTAGACCGAAGAATGCTCTTTCTTCCAAGAGCAACAAGAGAAGATCCATCCAGGTAACGGTGCCATTCTTATTCAAGGGAGAACTCAACTTCATCTCATTCTCAGCCTTGGGCTTCGCCTTATCTTTCATGATTTGAGAAAGGTCTTTCCATGTTACCCCTTCGCTCAACTCTTTCTTGTCCATCTTTCCTTTGATAAAATTTACAGTCCTTGCCAGGCGAAAAAGAGTGATGAGATCGAGGCGGTTAAACTCTTTCGTTTCGATGGGGAGGGCGCTCGAACGCCATTGGGATAAATGAGGCGGCAAAATTTCCTCTCTTCTGCATCGATCGAAGAGAGCGGTCCCCGGGGTAGGATAATAGATGCTGGGCCCGATCAGAACCCTTTCCCCCATGAGGTAAATCAACGTATCCACCATTTCCTCAATGGTCTGGCCCGGCATTCCGAAAATCGCATAGGCAATCACCTTGAGCCTAACTCTCTCCGCCTGGTTCAGGATTTCTTTGAAATTGACTGCCAATCCCGGCCTTCTCATCTTTTCCTTCATTTCAAGGTCGGTCGTGACAAAAGAAAGATTAATCGTATGAAACCCGGCCCTTTTCATCAATCCCAAAAGCTCTTCGTCCAGAGATGCGAAAGAGACGCCGTTCATGGCAGTCAACTCAGGAACTTTCTCTCCAAAAGTTTGAATGATCAGGCCCATCAATTTCTTTGCCCTCTTCTGGTCGAAGGTAAAATTGTCATCTTCGATGTCAAAGATCTGAATCCCATATCGATGCCGGCACTCCATCATCTCTCGAATGATGGCCTCGGGCGACCTTGGCCGAAAAGAGCTTCCCATGCTGAGATGGCTTGAGCAGTAAGCACATCCCTGTGGGCAACCCCTGCTGGTAATGATCATCGTGGACCGCTTCTTCCTCACCTGATATCGGTCCAGATCGAGTAGCTCTCTTGCCGGATGAGGAAGGGCGTCAAGATCTTGGATGAAGCTGTGGAGCGGGTCAATCCGCCTCTCTCCATTCACCCGATAACCCATCCCATCGACCTTCCCAATCTCCGTTGCCCCTCCCTTTTCGATCTGCTCCAGAAGAAGTGGAAAACGGATCTCGCCCTCGCCTAAAACGGCATAATCGACCCAGGGGCTTTTCAATACCCCGGCCGGATCACAACTGACATGGGCCCCTCCCATGACGACGATCTTTTGCCCGTCCCATTCCTTGATCATCCTTGCAATCGCCAGCGACTCTCCGTGATAGGGAGTGAAATTGGAGGAAATGCCAAAGATATCGGCTTTCGAGCCTTCGATTTTCCCTTTGATCTCGCCCCAGTCCATTCCAAAATGGTAATAACCGCTGTAGAGCTTGAAAGGACTCCGATCGTTTAAAGGATAAAATTCCTTCAGGTAAGAAAGCTCGGGAGGAACGGGAACCGATCTCTTTTTTGCCGTCTGGCAATCGAGAATTTCGACTTCATGGCCGTGAACCCTGAGCGAAGAGGCGAGGTAAGCCAAGCCAATCGGCTGTGTCCGAATAGAGGTCTGGTAGAAATCCTGAAGAGGAGGCTGAATGAGGAGGATCTTCATTTATGAAGGAGCCAAACACAGCATATCAATACTCGTCCGGTGTCATCGGGCACTGCATCGTCGCATAAGGGTAGACGGCCAATCGGGTGCCTTTCCCATGATCGGACTTCAACGTGTCCATCAGCTTTCCCCAATCCCGGTACCAGAATACTTTTCCTTCCGATCCAAACCAATTCTGTTCGATCTTGGAGAGGCTCTCCGCATAAATGAAAAGCCTTTTTGCAACGGGGAGTTTAAAACGACTTGGATCGTCCCACTTTCTTCCACCATAATCACTTCCAAAAGAGTTCACGAGAAAGTGGGGGTGCCATCCCACAGCGCTCTGCCATATCAAGACCACATCCCCACCTTCATTCAAGGCTTCTTTGATCGGCCAGAGTGCCTTTTTCGGAGCCTCCTCTATAGGGAATGTGTTCACCAGAATTAAGTCGAATCTTCCTTGATTCTCCGTGCTACATACCTTTTTGGCAAAGGCGATCCCCTGCCGATGGGATTCCACAACGTCTCCCATGAAAATGCCCAAGATCTCCTTCTGATGATTGATGACCACATCGGCCACGAAATCAAGGCCTGCAATTCTTGCGGCCTCTTCCATGTCCAGCCTTACAGGGTTATCCTTCACCTTACAGAGACCGATCTTGTCTGGATGTTTCTTCTGAAACTCCAGGTGATTATGGGCGACCGTATCGATCGACGACACGCCGGGAAGCAGAATCTTTGCGCCCCCTCCGAATCCCGCGGTAAAATGGGGGATGATCCCTCCTAAGCCAATCTTCAAATCACAACCGGCCACCTCCCGGTTGACCCACACCGGCGTCCCCCTGCTCGTGGTCCCCATGCGGACGTGGTGTTCGTAAAGATTGTGATTATAAATGGGGTAATTTTCAACGATCCCGCGGCCCAATTTCTTAACCAATTCCTCACGGATCAAGGCGCGGTGGCACCCGATGGCACAGACCAGTCTGATCTGATCGTCCCTGACCCCACCTTTTTCAAGCTCCTTTAAGACATACGGAATAACCTTATAGACAGGGGTCGGCCTGGCTAAGTCGTCAAAAAGGATAACTACCTTCTCTTTCCCTTTGGCGAGATCCCGGATCCTCGGCGTGCCAATAGGATTTTCAAAAGCCTCCCGAATCTGTGAATCAGAAAGAGGGGGGAAGTTGTGCCCGGCCATCCTGCACTCGACGACATCCCATTCTTCCGGAAGGTTCAAGCGGATCTCCCTTTCATCATTCCACAACGAAACCCGCAATCGGATCGATTGTCCCTTACCACTTTTCGACCTGGTCTTTGGCATGACCTCTCCTTCTCATACCTTCAAGTCCGATTCTTTTCCGCTCTCCAACTGATATACATGATCAATATTATTTGTCAAGAAGAAAATAAGAGAGCTTTGAAAAAATCCAAAAATCACTGATTGCACGAGCGCCTATTGAAGTTTCTTATGGCACTCTCTTAAAAAGCTTGACAAAAGAAGTCGGAAGGAATAAAAAATGAATACTGTTTTTCAAAATGATTATAAAAAGGAGATGAAGATGAAAAGATGCGGAATTTTTTGGCTGGCCTGTGGACTTGTTCTATTAACCTCTTCCGTAGGGGTGCAAGCTCAAGAAAAGTATCCCAATCGCGCGATCGAGCTGGTTGTCCCGGTGGCTCCAGGGGGAAGTGTGGATACGGCGACCAGAATTTATAGCGACGATCTGGCCCGAGCGCTAAAGGTCCCGGTCACCGTTGTCAATCGTGCGGGTGGCACCGGCATTATTGGAGCCGCCTATGTGGCCGCTGCAAAAAAAGACGGATATACGCTCCTCCAGGGTTCGTCAAACTCCATCATCACCATGCCTGTGATCAGTAAAGAGGCGACCTATGATCCCGTGAAAGATTTCGCCCCTATCGGCTATTTCGTTTCTGTTCCTTCCATGTTTTGTGTAAGGGTCGATTCGCCCTTTAAGACATTGGCAGAATTATTGGACTATGCCCGAAAGAACCCCGGCAAATTGAAGAACGGGGCCGCAGGGGTCTTGAGTGAAAGTCAATTCAATATGGAGATCCTCCTCTCTTATAACAAAATTGTGATCAAAACAGTCCCCTATAAAGGCGGCGGAGAGGCACTCCCTGCCCTTCTCGGAGGACATGTGGACCTGGCAACCATCTCCCTGACGACCTTAGGACCTCAGGTCAAGGCAGGGAAACTGCGAGCTCTGGCCGTAACTTCCAAAGTGAGACACCCCGACTTCCCGGATATCCCGACCACTACGGAATTGGGCTATCCCTACGCAGACTTTAATGTATGGAATGGCCTTTTCGCTCCGGCTGGAGTGCCCCAATCCGTTCTCGATGTCCTCGTCCCTACTGTGGAGAAAATCTTCAAGAGTCCCGAAGTGGTGAATCGGGCGAAGCAGGCCGGATTTACCGTTGAATATATGAACCCTGACGAATTGCGCAAGTTCGTCGAATCGAAAATGGAAGTTACGAGAAAGATTGCAAAAGAGGCGAATTTGATCAAGAAGTAGGCTGCTGAGAAATTCAATTTTCAGAGGTTGCTCAAGAATGCCCCTGCTTGCGGGTGAGCAGGGGTAGAGAGGGTCGTTGTTCAGCAACCTGGTAGGCTTTACTGCTATGCGAAAACTGAGAGCGGGCCTTTTCTGTTTCGGCCTTTCGTTGCTTATTTTATGGGAGTCCCTGCGGTTAGGCATCGGAACTCCAAGTGAACCAGGCTCAGGATTCCTTTCTTTCTGCGCCGGGCTAACATTGTCAATTCTTTCCTTAATGTTCATCTATAAGACCTGGGGAATCCGGGAACCCAAAAAGGCTGTCCCTCGCCGCGTCCTTCTGGCCCTGATTTCCCTGTTCGCCTATACTCTGGTTTTGAATAGTCTGGGTTTTATCATCGCCACATTTCTCTTTGTCGGAGTGCTCTTCCAGTTGGGAGAATCGAGACGATGGTGGGCCCTGCTCGGAATGAGCGCCCTGGTCACTTTTCTGGCCTACGTGGTCTTCGGTCTTTTGCTTCATGTCTTTTTCCCGCGGGGTCCTTTAGGAATTTAGGAGAAGGATTGGAAACACTTCAAAGTCTTGCCTACGGGTTCAGCATTTTTCTGCAGCCCATCAACCTGCTATACTGTTTCCTTGGAGTGCTCATGGGCACCCTCGTAGGAGTGCTCCCTGGTCTGGGACCGGCTGCTGCCCTTTCCCTCCTTCTGCCCACGATCTATCATGTTCCTCCCATCTCCGCCATCATCATGCTTTTTGGAATCTGCTATGGCACGGCATACGGAGGCTCCACCACCTCCATTCTCGTCAATATCCCGGGTGAGGTCAGCTCTGTCGTCACATGCTTCGATGGCTACCAGATGGCGAGGCAAGGGAGAGCCGGTCCGGCCCTTGGCATCGCCGCATTCGGGTCTTTTATCGCAGGGACCTTCGGGGTGATCGGGCTCATGCTCTTCGCACCTACCCTGGCAAGCTTTGCCCTCCGGTTCGGACCTCCGGAATATTTTTCCCTTGCGGTGATGAGCATGACCCTCGTCGTCTATATCGGGAAAGGGTCCATTCTTCAAGGCCTGATGATGGCTTGCGTCGGACTGGTCATGAGTACGGCTGGAAGAGATGCATTCACCGCTCAAACCCGCTTCACCTTCGGACTGACATCCTTAATGAATGGGTTTGAACTGGCTTTTGTCGCGATGGGCCTCTTTGGAATGAGCGAAGTCTTGACCAATCTGGGCCAGGCTTTAAAACGTGAAACCCTCGACGCCCAGGTCAAGAACCTTCTTCCGAACCGTCAGGACTGGAAAGATTCGGCAAAGCCCATCGCGCGGGGAACGCTCCTCGGATTCCTCCTTGGCATCCTTCCGGGAGTGGGAGTCGCCGTCACCACATTCGTCTCTTACGCCATCGAAAAGAAGTTCTCCAAGCGACCTGAAGAGTTTGGGACGGGGGTGATCGAAGGGGTGGCAGGCCCGGAATCGGCCAACAATGCCGCATACAGCGGAACCTTTGTGCCGATGCTCAGTCTCGGAATTCCCACGAATATTTCGACGTCCATCATCCTTGGCGCCCTGATGATCCTTGGACTTCAACCGGGTCCCCTTTTAATCAGCTCCAAGCCGGATCTTTTCTGGGGAGTCGTAGCCAGTATGTACGCCGGCAACGTGATGCTCGTGATCCTGAACCTTCCCTTGATCGGTCTATGGGTTCAGATTCTCAAGGCTCCCTATTCCATCCTTTATGTCCTCATCGTCCTCTTCTGTCAGATCGGGGCTTATAGCGTCAACAACAGCGTGACCGACGTTCTTCTCATGAATATCTTTGGAGTGACGGGATATCTGATGAAGCGTTACGAATTCGAGGGGGCCCCCTTGATTTTGGCCCTGGTCCTCGGCCCGATGTTCGAGAATTCCTTGCGCAGGGCCCTGATTCTATCGGACGGAAGCTCCACGATCTTCTTCACAAGGCCGATTTCAGCGATCTTCTTGATCATTGCAATGATCTTCTTGATCTCCCCATTCTTTTCCCGGGGTCAAGTCGCAAGAAAGGCCATCGAAATGAAAGAGGACAATTAATCTTCATGGATCCCCTGAACAAGGGATCCGAATGATCCGGTTCTTTTCGGAACTTCCTGCCGACCATAATGGATACCGTCCAATCCAGGCCCTCTTTTTTCCTCTTGACAAAGGGGGCTCTCCGTGTAAAATATCATATTGTAAAAAAGTAGTTCTGCAAAGTGGAACAACATGACAGGATCCAAGACCGTTCTTTCCATCCACAAGTCAGCCCGCATCCTAAAAAGCCTATCGAACGG
>JBHGBJ010000067.1:0-24820 GCA_041947025.1 Thermodesulfobacteriota bacterium | reverse complement strand
GGCGTACCTCCAAGTACGCCTCACTCCTCAGGATTTCGGGAGCCTTGCATCTGGGCATTTTTGAGCAACCTGTGGAAATTGACTTTTTCAGCAGCCTGTTATGAGATTCACGGATTGAGGAATGAAGGGATTAAGAGTTCCTGAATTCCCGAAATTTAAGGAATAGGGAACGTGGGAGGTCACGGTGAAAACGATTTCGATGATTAGCGGTACATTTCTAATTCTATTCGGTCTGCTCTCAGTGCCATCCGTCTTGGGAGACACCGGCCAATCGGTTCTGGCAGAGGTTCAGAAGCGATATGAAGGCACGAACGATTTAGAGGCCGCTTTTTTGCAGGAATACGTTGGAAAAGTGATGAAGCAACATCTGAAGCGGGAAGGAAAGGTCTATTTCAAGAAGCAAGGGATGATGCGGTGGGACTATCGGGTTCCCGAACAGAAGTTCATTTCCGACGGAAAGACCCTCTGGTTCTATCAGGCTGAGGAAAAACAGGTCTTTGTTTCGGATATTTCAAAAATGATCAATGAGAAGACCCCACTGGCCTTCTTGGCCGGAGAGGGAGACTTGAACCGGGACTTCAGACTCCTCAAGTTCGAGGAGTCCGCCTCCCAGAAAGCGGAGAACTTTGTCTTGGAATTGCTGCCGAGAGAGCCGAATGAAGTCTTATCGAAATTAATCTTGACTGTCGATAAGAAGACCTATCACGTCGTTCAGGCAGATGTCTTGGACGGATTGGGAAACGTGACACGAACCCGCTTCATCGATATTAGGATGAACGTAGGCCTTCCCACCTCCTTCTTTTCCTTCACCATCCCCCCCGGGACAGAGGTGATCAAGATGCAAGGCCCCTCCACATCTCCAGGGAAAGGAGGAGAAACGAAATAATGGTTAGATCGTTTTGATCGTTGAGGACGTTTAGCTCGTTAGCACGGAGAACGGTCTTAACGTTCCAAACGATCTAACGGTCATAACGGTGACCTATGCCTCTCTACACCACCAATGCCATTGTGATTCGTTCCCAGCATTATGGGGAATCGGATAAGATCGTCACCTTTTTCACCGAGGATTTCGGAAAGATTAAGGGGATTGCAAAGGGGGCGAGGAGAAGCAAAAAGCGATTCCAGAACGCCCTTGATCTTTTTTCCCATCTCCATCTTATCTTCTTCGACCGCGAGGGGATGGGGCTGGTAAGGGCTGAAAATTGCGATATTCTGCACCCGTTTCCGAGAATCAGGGAAGATCTCAAGAAGATCTTTTACGGCAACTACTATTTGGAGTTAATCAATGAGATGGCCGGGGAGCGGGAGGCCAATGCCGAGGCCTTTTATCTTCTCCTCTATTTCTTAATGAATCTTGAAACCATGGAACCACAAGAAGAACGTTTGAGAATGTTCGAAATTCGAATGCTCTCTCTGTTCGGCTATCGGCCCAACATGAGAAGGTGTGGTCTATGCAAGAGAGACTGGAGTGATTTAAAGGAGATCGCCTCTCTCTTTTTCTCCCTTGAAATGGGGGCTTTGGTCTGCGAGTCGTGCTCAAAGGCATCGAAGCACCTCATCCCCCTCTCCCTTGGAACGGCTCGGTTCATTGAGCGGGTTTCCCAGTCGGAATTGGAGAAGATCCATCGGTTCAAGTTTACGGTTCAAGCCTTGTCAGAAAGCCGAGGACTTCTTCCGAGGTTTATTACCTATCAATTGGGAAAAGAGTTGAAGTCACTCAAGGCCCTCAATGTAATTTCCCCGCGCCCCCTCTTTAGAGGAGGCCCTGTAGCCATGTCATTGCGAGGGAATGAAACGACCGAACCAATCTCACAAAGCTCCGAGGATAATGAGATTGCCGCGCTCCCCCGCAACGAGTGCGGGATCGCTCGCAATGACAAAAATAAGAATTACGGCACAGTCTCTTAGGAAAGAGGGGAATGCCATTTGACATTCAAGCTTCAAAAGTGCTACTTCGTTGGAATATGATTCGAGGAGCGGATGGATGAATTTTCAAGAGCTGATTTTTTCCCTTGAACGGTATTGGGCGGATCAGGGGTGCGTGATTCAACAGCCTTACGACATCGAAGTGGGCGCCGGGACCTTCAACCCTGCAACCTTCCTCAGGGTTTTGGGTCCCGAGCCGTGGAGAGTGGCTTATGTCGAACCTTCCCGGCGTCCGACCGATGGTCGATACGGCGAGAATCCCAATCGCCTCCAGCACTATTATCAGTACCAGGTGATCCTCAAGCCTTCGCCTCTCGACATTCAAGAGGTCTATCTCCGCAGCCTGAAATCTTTTGGCATCGACCCCCTGGATCATGACATCCGGTTCGTCGAGGACGATTGGGAGTCTCCCACCCTCGGTGCATGGGGGTTAGGCTGGGAGGTCTGGCTCGATGGCATGGAGATCACGCAATTTACCTATTTCCAGCAGGCTGGAGGGATCGAACTCAATCCGATCCCGGTGGAATTGACCTATGGCATTGAAAGGATTGCCATGTATTTACAGGGGGTCGATAATGTCTTCGACCTGGAATGGACCAAAGGAATGAAATACGGGGACATCCATCACAAAGGGGAGGTGGAATTTTCAAGGTATAATTTCGAAGAAGCCAACGTGGAGATGCTCTTTAGGCTTTTTGAGATGTATGAAGAAGAGTCCAGGACTCTGGTCGAAAAAGGTTTGATCCTTCCCGCTTACGATTACACCTTGAAGACCTCCCACGTCTTCAATCTTCTCGATGCCCGGGGTGCGATTAGCGTCACGGAAAGGGTAGGGTACATCCTGAGGGTGAGGACCTTGGCAAGGCTGTGTGCGGAGGGATACCTCAAACAGAGAGAGGAAATGGGGTTCCCTTTATTAAGAAAAGGGTAGGGGCAATTCATGAATTGCCCCTACGGGGTTCGGAGCTAAGATGAAAGAACTACTTCTGGAGATCGGGGCCGAGGAGATCCCGGCTGGTTTCATCCCTCAAGCGTTGATCGATTTTGAGGGTCTTGCACGAAAAGAACTGGAGGCCAACCGGATTGATTTCGACGGGGTGAAGACCTTCGGAACTCCCAGGCGGCTCGTTCTTCTCATTCAAGCTGTTTCGGAAAAACAGAGGGATGAGGAGACGAAGAAGATCGGTCCGTCCAAGCAGGCCGCCTTTGATTCGGGAGGAAATCCCACCAAGGCGGCCATCGGTTTCGCAAAGAGCCAGTCGGTTTCTGTTGAATCCCTGAAAGTGATTCAAACGGAGAAGGGGGAGTATCTTTGTGCGGTGAGGAGAGAACCCGGGAAACCCACCTTTGAAATGCTTTCCGCCATTCTCCCCAAGGTGATCCTCTCCATTCCCTTTCAGAAGTCGATGAGGTGGGGAGAGGTTTCCATTCGATTCGTGAGACCGATTCATTGGGTCTTGGCGCTCTTTGGAAGCACGGTGATTCCTTTTGAAATCGGGAACGTGCGGAGCGGAAGCTTAACCTTCGGCCATCGGTTCATGCATGCTGATCCGCTGCCGGTGGACAATTTCTCCTCTTATCTGGCTCAAACGAGAGAAGGCTTTGTGATGGTTGATCCGGTGGAGCGCCGAAGCCGTATCGAAGAAGGGATGGCCCGGGAGGCTGCTTCGGTTTCCGGATCGATTCTCAAAGACGAAGGTCTCCTGAACGAAGTCGATTTTCTGGTGGAGTACCCTGTTGCCCTGGCCGGGATCTTCGATAGAAAATTCCTCTCCCTTCCCAGGGAGATCCTGATTCACTCGATGAAGGAACATCAAAGATATTTCCCCGTGATCGATGAGCACGGAGAATTGCTTCCCCACTTCGTCTGCATCAGCAATATCCTGCCGAAGGATCAGAGGGTGGTGGTCAAAGGAAACGAGAGGGTCCTCAGGGCAAGGCTCTCTGATGCGAACTACTTCTTTCAAGAGGATCTGAAGATCCCCCTTGAGAAGAGGGTGGAGCAGTTGAAGAAGGTGGTCTTTCAGGCGAAACTGGGGACTTCCTATGAAAAGATGCTCCGTTTCAAACAATTGGCCTTATTGATTTGTGAACGAATCGATCCGAGATTCCGGGCCTCTGTCGAAAGGGCCTCTCTTTTGTGTAAAGCGGATTTAGTTACGGGAATGGTGGGTGAATTCCCAAAGCTTCAAGGGGTCGTTGGCCGGGAATATGCCCGTTTATCAGGAGAGAAGCAGGAAGTCGCCGATGCCATTTACGAGCACTACCTACCCGGTTTTGCAGGGGACCGGCTTCCTTCCAACCCTGTTGGCGATATGGTCAGCATCGCGGACAAGATGGATACCATTGTGGGGTCCTTTGGCATCGGACTCGTGCCTACCGGAACGGCCGACCCCTTCGGATTGAGGCGCCAGGCCCTCGGAGTGATCCGAATCATCTTGGAGAAGAAATACCCGCTTTCATTGGGCCAACTGATTGAGGAGAGCGAGAACCTGTTAAAAGAAAAGATGGAGCGGCCTCCGTCGGAGGTGAAAAAAGAGGTCCTGGAATTCTTCCGGGCCCGTTATCAAAACTTTCTCCTGGATCGGGGATACCCCTTTGATGTGATCGAGGCTGTGATCGGTGTCTCCTTTGATGAGATCCCTGATGTCCAGGGACGTATCGACGCCCTGAAACGGGCAAGAGAATGGAAGGATTTCGAGTCCATCGTCATCGGTTTCAAAAGGGCGATGAATATCTTAAAAGGATATGTCTCAGGAAAAGGGATCAATCATTCCCTCCTTTCCGAGCCTTCAGAACGAGAACTTTACCAATCCTTTCTTCAGGAAAAGGACAGGATTGAGCTTCATTTGAGCAAAAGGGCCTATGAAGCTGCGCTTCTTGAGATGACCCGGATGAAGAGACCGATTGACGAGTTTTTCGACCGGGTCATGGTGATGGTGGAGGATCAGGCCATCCGGGATAATCGGCTTGCCCTGCTCCATGAGGTCGGGCAACTCTTTTTGAGAGTTGCCGACTTCTCAAAACTCAGCTGACGTCTTTGATGAAGGTTTCATCCTCGATATGAACCATATGCATAGAACGCTGAACCCAGAAAAAACGAGCCAAATGAAATGGTAGCTTCTCAAGGTATCAAACACCCATCCAGCTAAGACAGGACCTATGATACCCCCGAGCGATGAGGCTCCCATGATGATCCCCAGTATTTTACCAAAGGAATGTCTTCCAAAATATTCCCTCTGAATTGTTCTCGTTAAGACCATACCGCCCCAACACCCGGGACAGAAGAGGAGAAGGAACACCAGAATGACCCATCTGTGCTGCACGTAACAGAAAGCCAGAAGCCCCAATCCCATAAGGCATTGTGCCGCAGCCATCATATATTTTTTGTTATAGACGTCCCCTAACCAGCCAAAGCCAAACCTGCCCAGAATGCTGAGCAGAGGGATGGCTGCTGCCACCATCCCGGCCGTCGATCTGGCTATCCCCACGCTGCTAAAATAAGGCATGACATGGGTGACCACCGCTGAAGCAATCATGCTCCGTATTAAGTCCACCATCACCAGATACAGGAACGCCCTCTGCTTGACCGCCTCCTTAAACCCGATTTCACTTTCTTCCGCTTTATTCTTGGACTGAACCATTGGATCATCATGAGGCAGCTCTCCGTCCGGAAGATAGCCGTATCGTTCGGGCTTGTCGCGAATGACTAACGATAAGGGTATTCCAAGAGTCCACATTCCCGCTGCGAGGACGATCAGCGCTGTTCTCCAGCCATAACAATCGATAAGCCGGACAACGAGAGGGACAATGAATCCACCCGCGCCAAATGCGCAAGTGATGATGGCGATGGCTTTCCCCGCGTTCTTGCTGAACCAGTTCGCGGCCGTGCTGACCAGGACGATCGTGGCACATCCGCCTCCTCCAAAGGCAAGGAGCAAAAAAGATGCATAGAACATGGCAAGAGATCGCGTAAGACTGAGACAGATGAGGCCGAAGCCAATGGTGATGGTTCCACAGAAGATTAGCTTTTTCGGACCGAGGCGATCGACGAGGAACCCGATGACAGGGGCGAAGATCGACATCTCCAGGCCCCGGAGGCTTACGGCAAAGGAGACCTGAGCATAACTCCAGCCAAATTCCTTTACCAGCGGCTCAAAGAAGGCGGTAAAACTATAATGTACAAGGCCGCTTGTACAGAGGCCGATGGGGGTGCAGGCGAGTATGATCCACCACCCATAGAAAACCTTTTCCATCATGGAACTCGTCAGACTTTATCGTGATGCCTTTCCTCAAACCACAGACAGGCTGTCATGATATTAGTAAAATACTCCGGTCGAGTCAATCAAATCTTTCTTTTGAAATCAAAAAGTGAGGTTTCAATTGACAGAGGAAGCCTGTTTTGTTATGAAACGCCGTATGAATATGTTTGAGACGCTGGCCAACCTGTTTGATCAGGCCGCTCTCCGGCTGAACGAAAGGGAAGCCATCCTTTTTTTAAGAAAGGGGGGATTGGAGAGCCGGCTCACCTACGCGTCCCTCAAGGAAGTTTCAGACCGTGTGGCAAATGGCCTGAAGGGATTGGGGCTCAAGAGAGGAGATTGCGTCACCCTCTTTATGCCCAAGAGTATCGAGCAGGTGATTCTTCACCTCGGCATCCAGAAAGCGGGTGCAATCTCTGTCCTGCTCAATCCCGGATTCAAGAGAGATGAGGTGGCCTACTTTTTAGAAGACACCGGCGCAAAGGTGGTCATTGTCGGAAAGAGAGAGGAAGCCCTCCTGCGATTTATCGATGAGAGCAGAACCATACTCTCCGTTGACACGGAGACTCCTTTTGCTGAAGGAAAATTATTTCCAACATTCCCCTCTCAAATTCTCCATGAGGAAGGAAGCCCCGACGATCCAGCCGTGCTCATCTACACCTCAGGGACGACGGGCCATCCCAAAGGAGCGATTCTCACACAGAAGAACCTGATTCAAGACGCCAGGAACATCATTCAGATCTGGGAGATTACGGAAAGAGATGCCCTCCTCCATGCCCTTCCGCTCTTCCATGTTCATGGCCTCTGTTTTGCCCTCCACACCTCATTGATCGCCGGGGCGAAAATCGTGATGATGGATGAGTTCTCGCCTGAACATGCCGTCGATCTTCTCTCCCAGCCCGAAGGGGAGCTTTCCTGCAACCTGTTTATGAGCGTGCCCACGATGTATGTGAAGATGATGGATAAGATGGAAGAGAAGGGAGGTGATTTTCACCACATCCGGCTGTTGACATCGGGTTCTGCTCCGCTGCTTCCAAAAGATTTTCAAAGGATTAGGAAGGTCTTTGGAAAGGAGCCCGTTGAGAGGGAAGGAATGTCCGAAACTGGAATGAACTTTTCAAACCCTTATCGGGGGACAAAAAAACCCGGGTCCATCGGTCTTCCTCTTCCCCAAGTGGAGGTGAGGATTGTGAACCCGGAGACCTTCGAAGATCTGAAGCCGGGCGAAGTGGGAGAAATCTGGCTGAAAGGGCCCAATGTCACTCCGGGTTACTGGGGAAAACCCAGGGAAACAGAGGCTGCTTTTGTAAAGGGATGGTTCCGCACAGGCGATCTCGGCAAGAGGGATGAGGAAGGATATTACTACATAACGGACCGTTTAAAGCATATCATCATCTCCGGCGGAGAAAACATCTCTCCCAAGGAGATTGAATCCGTTCTCAATCGTCACGGAAAGATCGTGGAGTCTTGTGTCATAGGCGTTCCGGACGAGAAATGGGGAGAGAAGGTGGTCGCAGCCGTTGTATCAAAACCAGGAACCGCTGCGACTGCCAAGGAAATCAGGGATTATTGCAGGGATCATCTTCTGGATTGGAAATGTCCTAAAGAGGTCTTTTTTCTGGAAGAACTTCCCCGAAACAGAATGGGAAAGGTGATGAAAGAGGAGGTGGCAAAACGCTTCCTCGATCGATTGAATCCCACCTGAGCCCTCATCCCCGGCCTCTCTCCCTCGGGGAGTGAGGAGAAGAGAGAGCCTCCAAAACCTTTTCCGGAGTGATGGGAAGTTTCGTGAAACGAATGCCGATGGCATCATAGACGGCATTGGCAATGGCCCCAAGCATCCCTGCAATCGGCCCCTCGCCGACTTCCTTGGCTCCGTAAGGGCCGCTGGGGTCCAGAGTATCCACGGATTCGGAGATCATCGAAGGAATCTCCGTGGCAAGGGGGGCTCGGTAATCGAGGAAGGAGGGGTTCTGGATCTGGCCTTTCTCTAAAACGATCTCTTCCCATAAGGCTTGTCCCATTCCCATGGAGGCGTTCCCGTGGACCTGCCCCTCCACAATCGAGCGATTCAAAGGGAATCCACAATCATGACACGTCACCGTCTTTGTAACCTTGATTTGGCCGGTCAGCGTGTCCACTTCCACTTCGGCCACTTGAACGGCAAATCCGTAGGCGTCCGTGTAACGTCCTTTGGCCTTTGCCAGGCTGGGATAGAATTCTGCAGATTGGGTGGGCTTCGTACTTCCCTTGCCGATGATGGGATCTCCATTATTTCTCTGAATGCTTAAATGAATCACTTCGGCATAGGAGATGGTTTTTCCAGGAGCTCCCCGTGCATAAATCTTCTTTTGTCGAGAGACCAGTTCCGATTCATCTGCCCCTAACATCTCTGCTGCCAGCTTAAATAGCTGCGACCTGGCATTGGAGGCAGCCAGCCTGACCGCATTTCCGGTTGCAAAGGCTCCAGCACTCAAGAATTGACCAAGATCAATGGGGCAAAGCTCGGTATCTCCGGAGATGACGCGTATATCCTTTAATTCCAGGCCCAATTCCTGAGCCGCGACCTGTGCCATGGTCGTCTCCGATCCCTGGCCCATTTCCGTAGCACCGATGTAAAGGGTGGCGCTTCCGTCGTCATGAAGTTTGACAATGGCGGCAGAGGCAAAGGGGTAGAACGGAGCGCCGGTGAACATGGAGCAGGCGGACATGCCCATGCCCCTTTTATATCGTGATGGCGATCGCCGTTCATCAATTCTACTCTTTCGATCTCCTCTCCATTTCTTCCAGCCCAAGGTTTCAGCGCCTCTCTCCAGGCATTCCGGAAGGCCGCAACTCTTCAGGACATCTCCATTGGGAAGGACATCGCCTTTCTGCCGGGCATTCTTGAGCATGATCTCCAGCGGGTCGAGGCCCAATTCCTCGGCGATCATCTCGATCTGCGAATCGACTGCGAATCGGATCTGGGGAGAACCATGGGCCCTCTGAGGCCCCCGAACCGGATTGTTGGTATAGACGGCGTACCCTTCATATCGGTAATTGGGAATGGAATAGACAGGGATGCTGAAGGCGTGGCCCAGATAGACGACGATCGCTCCGGAGCCCCGGTAGGCGCCGTTATCAGCGATAAATTTGACCTTCTGGGCCAAGAGGGTCCCGTCCCTTTTCACCCCTGTCTTGATCTGAATGACCGTGGGATGGCGCTGGCGGGTGCAAGTGAAGACCTCTTCTCTTTCCATCTCAAAGCGAACAGGTTTTCCGGTCATTCGGGAAAGAAAAGCAGCACAAAATTCATAAGGAAAGAGGTCGATCTTTCCACCGAAGGCTCCGCCCACATAGGTTTTGAGGATCCTCACCTGGCTGGTCGAAAGTCGAAGGGCCTTGGCCAGAATGAAGCGTTTATAGAAGATCCCCATGCTGGAAAGGTACATGTTGAGCTTTCCCGAGGGATCAAAAGAAGCCAGGGCAGCGTGGGGCTCCAAAGCACAATGGGCGGTTGCCTTCGTTTCAAAGCGGTCTTCTCTCACGTAGTCCGATTGAGCAAACCCCTTTTCCACATCGCCAAAAGCCACGGTGGTTCGGCCGCTCAGATTTTTTGAATCCCTCCAATCGAGGGACCTCTTGTCCCGCTGAACGCCCCAGTCTTCCCATTCGGTCTTGGATCCCAGCTCAAAGGGTTCGTGTATATCGGGCGCTCCAGGCTTCATGGCCTCCTCAGGATCAAAAACAGGGGTGAGAGGCTCGTAATCGACCTCAATCAGCCGGATGGCCTCCTCAGCCGTAGCGATATCAACGGCTGCTACTGCCGCCACTTCGTCTCCGATATACCGGACTCTATCCACGGCCAATGGTGTCTGATCCGCTGGGTAGCGAGGTGTATCCACAAAGGCATATCGGATTCCGGCCACCTCCTCGCGGGTGAGGATCCCTTTCACGCCTGAAAGTCTCTTGGCCTTCTCCGTATTGATCGCGAGGATCTTGGCATGGGGATAGGGGCTCCGCAAGAATTTTCCATGAAGCATTCCGGGCATGGCCATGTCCACAGTGAATTTCGCCTGGCCCGTTGCCTTCTCGGTTCCGTCGATCCTTGGCAAAGGCTTTCCGATGATCTCATACTCTTCCATGATGGCCTCTCAAAAACTTTTCCCCTCCTCTGGTGGGAGGGGATGAAGGGGAGGGGGGGAGGGAAAATCGCGTCATTCACCCCCACCCTGACCCTCCCCCGTCCGAGGGGGAGGGGAAGAGATTGAAGACAGAATGGCGTCCATGATCTTCACATAGCCTGTGCAACGGCAAAGGTTCCCCGAAATCGCTTTTTTCAACTCGTCTTCCGAGGGATGAGGTTGCTCCTCGAGAAAGGCCTTGGCCGTGAGGATCATCCCGGGAGTACAGAACCCGCATTGAATCGCTCCCTTTTCCACAAAGGCCTTTTGCAGTGGATGGAGTTCTCCCCTTTCGGAAAGTCCCTCGATGGTCAGGATCTTCTTGCCCTGAACGTCAGCCGCTAATGTGATGCACGAGAGATGGGGCTTCCCTTCGATGAGGACAGTACACGCTCCACAAGTTCCCAGATCACAGCCCTGTTTCGTTCCTGTCAAGCCCAGATCCTCCCTCAGTACTTGAAGAAGCGTTTTATGGGCTTCCGTGAGGATCTCAAGCTCCTCGCCGTTGACATGAAGTTTAATGATCCGTTTCATAAAGACCCCATTTCTTAGCTCAAGGCGTCGAGCTCAAAGCGCAATGGTTTTTTCCCTTCACCTTTCAGCTTCCAACTGTGAGCTTTCAGCTAAATATTCTCCAATGCTTGCCTCAAGAGAATTCCTGCCATCTTCCGCTTATAGGCAGGAGAATGAATGGAGGTGCGCACTGGGGAGATCTCCTTAATCGCCTGATTCGAAACCTTTTCGATCACCCGATCGTCGAGATCGGTGGCTTTTAGCATCTTCTCGGCCTCTATCGCCTCCACAGGGCCAGGTCCTACCGCACTGAAAAGGATCTTTGCCTTTTGAATTCTTCCGTCTCCTTCTCTTTTCACATGGAGTGCTAAAGAGACAATGGGAAATTCGAGAGAGTCCCTCAGCCTCCATTTAAGATAGAGCGTCTTGCCAGAGACCGGCGGGATGAAAACCTCTTTCAGGACCTCCCCTTTCTGTAAAGCGAGTGGTCTTTTTCCGTTCCGGGTATAAAGTTTTTTCAAAGGACAGGATCGTTCCCCATCAGGGCCAAGAACCTTAATTTGGGCCTCCAGACTGATCAGCAAAGGAGCCATATCCCCGCAATAGGTGGAATGGCACTCCGCAGAGGGTTGCCCGCCTGCCGAACGAGCAGGCACAACATGACAGACCTTTCCTCCTGCTTTATAACAAAGGGGTCTGGCGCTTCTCCAGAAAGTCGATTGATTGTAGAATCGACACCGATTTCCCTGGCAGAGATTTCCCCCTATCGTCCCCATCACCTGATGGGCATAGGCCCCCACCTCCCGGGCTGTCTGAGAGAGAATGGGGTATCTTTCTTGAATGAGAGAGGAAAGAGCAAGGTCATGGAGAGTGGTCAGGGTCCCGATTCTCAGGCCATCCTTCCCGTCTGAAATATAGGCTAATTTTGGAATGGCCTTGAGGTTGATCACCCGTTTGGGTTGAATCACTCCTTGTTTGATATTGACCAGAAGGTTTGTTCCTCCTGCGAGAAGAACCGATCGCTTCGCATCCGAAGCGATAAGCTTTGCCGCTTCCTTGAGTGACTTTGGCTCTAAATATTCGAACTCAGAAAGGCGCATTCCAATCTCCTATCCAATATCAGACCGTTTCTGGTTTCCCGATCTTTTTTGAGATCATAATGAAACCATGCTCCACTTGTCAAGAAGAACAGAGAAGAGGGGATTTGACAGAAGGCTTCGGTTTTTGTTACGAAACAAACCATGGCTGAGATGGAAGAGAGGAAGATTCTGAGCGAAGTGGCCCTGGGCCGTGTCCCTCCGGACATCTTGATCACTCACGGGAAGCTCTTTAATGTCTTTACCAGAGAATTTATCAGCGGGATGTCGATCTGGATCAAGGATGGCAGGATCGCTTATGTCGGGCCGGATCATGATTTCGCAAGAGGAGAGAGGACCCTCGTGATCGATGCGGCAGGAATGGTCCTTCTACCCGGTCTGATTGATGGGCATGCTCACCCGGTGAGCAATCGGGCAGGTGTTGAAGAGTTCATGAAGCATGTGATTCCAAGTGGGACGACAACGATTGTGGCAGAGACCATGGAGCTTGCATTCATCGCAGGAAAAGATGCCATCGAAAATCTCGTTAGAGCCTTTGAAGGGCAGCCGATCCGGTTCTATTTTACGGTTCCCCCTCTCTGTGGCCTCACGCCGGCCGAAGAGATCAAGGCTCCCGGCCTTGAGGAAGTTTTGCCCCTCCTCAAGAACCCAAACTGTGTCGGCGTAGGCGAGATTTACTGGAGCAACATATTCTTGGGAGGAAGACAGGGGGAGAGGGTGAAAGAGCTTGCCTCTGCTGCCCTGGATCTGGGGAAGCGGGTTGAGGGACACGGAGCAGGTGCAAATGGGAAAAAGCTTCAATCCTACACCTGTTTTGGCGTCTCCTCCGATCATGAGCCCATTACAGAAGATGAGATCCTGGAAAGGCTGAGGCTCGGATACTGGGTGATGATCCGGGAAGGGTCTATCCGGAAGGAATTGGCCGGGGTCAAAGAGATCTTCGGCAGAAAGATTGATTTCAGGAGATTGGTTCTGGTCACCGATGGCGTCGATCCCGAAAGGTTTCTTGAAGAAGGTTACCTTGATGCATCCCTGAAAGAAGCCTTGAAGCTTGGGGTCCCACCGGATTTGGCCTATCAGATGGTGACCCTCAATGCGGCAGAGCATTTCCATCTCGATCATCTCATCGGCTCCCTTTCCCCCGGGAAGAAGGCCGATATTCTGATCATTCCGTCACCGGAAGAGTTCTCGCCCCAGTGGGTGATGTGCGACGGAAAAATCATCTTCAAAGAGGGCAAGCCCATGGCCAAGCCCAGGAAGATTCTCTTTCCGGACCCCATGTTCCATACCGTGAAGGTGGAGGGCGAAACCTTCCCATTCTCCCTTCCGGCCAAGGGCAAAGTAAGGGTGATGGAACTTGTGACCAGGCTTGTCACGAAGGAGAATATCGTTGATCTCCAAGATCCTAAGGAATCGAGCGATCTTGTCATGGCCCTTGCCGTGGATCGTTTGAGAAGCGGAAAGGCTTTCACGGGGCTTCTTCGGGAATTCGGTCTTCAAAGGGGAGCCTACGGGTCAACGATGTGTTGGGACACGGTCGATATGATCATTGTGGGGTGCGATAGCCTATCGATGAAGACGGCCATTGGAAGGTTAAAAGAGATCGGAGGCGGTGGCGTTTATGCGATTGGTGATGAAGTGGTTGCTGAATTTCCGGCTCCTCTCTGTGGTATCATATCGCTGAAATCGATGGAGACAATCAGGGAGGAGGTCAGGAAGCTTGAAGATTCATTAAAGGAGAATGGGGTGAAGTGGGAAAAGCCCACCCTTACCATCGATACTCTCGGAACGCCTGCCATTCCTCAGCTGAGAATTACCCACCACGGCTACGTCCGCCTGAGAGATCGGGAAATCCTGCCGGTCGAAGTCTAAAAAAGGAAGGAGAAAGTCAATGCACTACCTGCTGTTCTATGATGTCGTTTCTGACTACATCGAGCGTCGGGCAGCTTATCGGGATGAGCACCTCAGTCTCGCCTGGCAGGCTCATGCGCGGGGGGAGCTGATATTAGCCGGCGCCCTAAATGATCCAATCGACGGGGCGGTCCTGCTGTTCCAGGGTGATTCTCCAGCCGTTGCAGAGAAATTTGCAGCCAATGACCCTTACGTCAAACATGGTGTTGTCCCCCGGTGGCGCGTACGGCCATGGATCACAGTTGTGGGAAAAGACGCAGCAACGCCCGTACGGGTGGGTCTTCAGACTTGAAGGATGCAACTGAGTAGACTCGGGAAAGAGCCTTTGTTCAAAAGAGGACGCTATACGGATAGTCGGGGTCGTATTTTTCCGAAGGTTTCTTTTCCCTCTCCTTTTCCTTCAGCCTTGCATGGGCGGCTGCCAGCCGGGCGATCGGCAGCCGGGGGACAGAACAGCTCACATAGGAGAGGCCGATGCTGTGGCTGAATTCGACCGACTCCGGATGGCCGCCATGTTCTCCGCAGATTCCGATCTTGAGGTCGGGCTTGGTCCGTCTCCCCCATTCGATGGTGATCATCATCAGTCTTCCTACGCCTTTTACATCCAAGACCTCAAAGGGATTGTCCTGCAGGATCTTCCTCTGATTGTAGAGAGGCAGGAACTTATTCTCCGCATCCTCTCTCGAAAAGGAGAAGGTCGCTTGGGTCAGGTCGTTCGTCCCGAAGGAGAAGAAATCTGCCACTTCCGCCAGCCTTCCGGCCCTCATGCAGGCCCGGACCACCTCGATCATCGTTCCGAACTTAAACTGGATCTGAATCCCATACTGCTTCTCCACTTCTTTTTGAATCTTTTTGACCAGCTGATGGACCCATTTTAATTCCTGGGCCGTACAGACTTGGGGGACCATGATCTCAGGCTGGATATCGAGGCCTTCCTTGATCAACTCCGCTGCGGCTTCGAGAACCGCCTGGATCTGCATCCGGTAGATCTCCGGATAGGTGATCCCCAACCTCACCCCCCGGTGGCCGAGCATGGGATTGACCTCCATCATCTCTTTGACCTTTCGAAGGGTTTCTTGCTGTTTCCGTATGAGTTTACGATCGAGTCTCTTCTCTTTAATCTCGGTGATATCGGCCGCCATGTGATCAATGGGCCTGAGAGATGCCCGGAAGGAGGGGTCAAGGAACTTCAGCGCCTCCGTGATATCCTCCATTGAAGAGAAGGCCCGCTCCATCTCCTCTAATTTTCTAAGCTCGGAGGCCAATTCTTCAGCGGACGGAAGAAATTCATGGAGCGGCGGATCGAGGAGGCGAACGGTTACGGGCAGCCCCTTCATGGCGCGAAAAATTTCTTTAAAGTCGTTCTTCTGTACGGGAAGAAGCTTTTCAATGGCCTCTAATCTCTTCTCCTTCGATCCAGCCAGAATCATCTCCCGAACGATCGGGAGCCGGTCCGTCGCATTAAACATCCTCTCCGTCCGGCAGAGGCCGATTCCCTCCGCACCGAGCTGCCTTGCCTTGGTCGCATCTTCAGGGGTATCCGCGTTGGCACGAACCCCCATCGTCCTGATCTCATCCGCCCACTTCAAGAGCGTAAGAAGCTCATCGCTGATCTCGGGGTCCACCGTAGGGACCTCCCCCAGATAAACCTCTCCCCGGGATCCATCGATGGTAATAAAGTCTCCCTCCCTGATGCGTATATTCCTGATCGAGGCCTCTCTCTCTTTCGAGTCGATGTGCAGCTCCTCACACCCGGACACGCAAGGTTTGCCCATGCCCCTGGCCACGACTGCGGCATGGGAAGTCTTTCCGCCCCGGCTCGTCAGGATGCCTTGCGAGGCAAAGAAGCCATGAATATCCTCGGGTTTGGTTTCCTCCCGCACCAGGATCACTTTTTGACCCAGTTTTCCCACCCTTTCGGCCTCGTCCGCATCGAAGATGGCCTTTCCAGAAGCTGCGCCCGGGGAGGCAGCAAGTCCAACAGCGATCGGTTTTTCCTTGAAATTGGGATCGATCCGCTTATGGAGGAGTTGTTCCAATTCCTGGGGTTTCAACCTCAGAACGGCCTTCTCCTTATCGATCAGCTTCTCCCCCACCATCTCTTTGGAAGTGCGGACGATCGCCTGGGCGTTCATCTTGCCGTTTCGGGTCTGGAGGATATAGAGGGTTCCCTTTTCCACGGTGAATTCAAAATCTTGGACTTCACGAAAATGCTCTTCCAGAGTCTTTCTGATCCGCTCCAGTTCCCTGTAGATCTTTGGCATTTCCTTCTTCATCTCCTGGATCGGTTTGGGCGTTCTGATTCCCGCAACCACATCTTCCCCTTGGGCGTTGACCAGATATTCACCATAAAGGGTATTTTCTCCGCTGCCGGGGTCTCTTGTGAAAGCCACACCGGTTGCCGAATCCAGGCCCATGTTTCCAAAGACCATCGTGCAGATGTTGACGGCCGTGCCATTGGCCACTTCGGGGGTGATGTTAAATTCTTTGCGGTAATCGACCGCCCTCTTTCCCATCCAGGATCTAAAGACCGCCTCAATCGCAAGCTTCAATTGGATCATGGGATCTTCCGGGAAGGGAGCGCCGGTCACCTTCTTGACAAGCTTCAGATACTGGCGGCAGATGTCCTTGAGGCTGTCGGCATTGAGATCGGTATCATCGAGAGTCCCTACCTTTTGCTTCGTCTTGTTAAGAATCTGATCAAATTCCTTTTCCTCCACTCCCAGGGCAATTTTTCCGAAGAGTTGAATAAACCTTCGATAGGCATCATAGGCGAACCTCCCGTCCAGGGTGATCTGGATGAGCCCCTCAATGGTCTGATCATTCAAGCCGAGATTGAGAATGGTATCCATCATGCCAGGCATCGAAAGGGCTGCACCCGACCGGACGGAGAAGAAAAGGGGATTGTGGAGATTGCCAAAGATTTTACCTGTTTTTTCCTCAACCCTCTTAAGGTTTCCTTCCACTTCCTCCATCAGGCCCTTGGGAAGTTTCTTCTTGTTCTCAAAGTACTGGAGGCAGGCCTCGGTGGTGACGATAAACCCCGGAGGGACAGGGAGGCCCATGCGGGTCATTTCAGCAAGGCCCGCCCCTTTTCCTCCGAAGAGTTCCTTATTGGTCCCATCTGCCTCTTCAAAAAGGTAGACATATTTCGGACTTTTCATCATTCGCCCCCCTAAAAATCTATACTAATTATAATTGATCGAAAAAGCAATCCAAATCTGCGTAATTCATTTCTTAGATCCATGCCCGGGGTAGACAGGTGCATCGTCGTAGGGAACGCATATATGCGTTCCCTACCTTCGGACCGACGCTCAACGAATCGCCTGCCTGCCGCAGAGATTGCTTTTCCCTACCTCTGCGACGGGGTTGACAAGGAAGTCCGGTTTCGGATAAATTTAAGTTATTGTCAATTGATCTTAGGGAGATTTCTGAATAAGCCGAGTAATCCCTGAGACCGAAAATCAGTTTTTCGGATCTCTCCGAGGAGGAGTTCATGGGGAATAAGCCGTATATCCTTTGGTTTGATGAAATTGGACTGAGTGATCTTCCGTTGGTGGGCGGGAAGAATGCCTCCCTTGGAGAGATGAGAAGAGAACTGACGAAATATGGTGTCAATATCCCCAATGGGTTTGCCGTGACGGTGAATGCTTATTCCGCCCTTTTGGAAGAGGGGATCATTCAAGAATGGCATGAAAGCAAAGACAAACCAAAGATCAAGGAGAGTATCCGGAGGATGCTCTCCGGACTCGACATCGAAGATATGGAGAACCTTTCGGAGAGGGGAAGTCGGATCCGGAGGCTGATTTATAGCCTTGAATTTCCGAGAGAGGTGGTGGAGGAGATCGTCAAGGCCTATCGAAAATTGTGCAAGGAGTATGGAGAGGATGCCGATGTTGCGGTACGGAGCAGCGCCACGGCCGAGGATCTTCCGACTGCGAGTTTTGCCGGCCAGCAAGAGACCTTCCTCAATATACGCGGGGAATATGCGCTGATCCAGGCCTGCAAGCGATGCTTTGCCTCCCTTTTTACCAACCGTGCCATCTCTTATAGAGTCCATAAGGGATTCGATCACTTTCAGGTAGCTCTCTCCATCGGAGTCCAGAAGATGGTTCGCTCGGATAAGGCCTGCTCCGGCGTCATGTTTACGATGGACACGGAATCCGGGTTCCCGGACGTCGTCTATATCACGGGCTCTTATGGATTGGGAGAGAATATTGTTCAGGGGGTGATCAATCCTGACGAGTTTTATGTATTCAAGCCTTGCCTCCATAAGAATTATAAGCCCATCGTTCAGAAGACGCTCGGCTCCAAAGAGATCAAGATGATCTACGCGGTGGAAGGAGAGAGTTCGACCAAGAATGTTCCCGTTGCGGCTCATGACCGGTCCAGTTTCATTCTGAAGGATGAGGAGATCATTCTTCTGGCCCAATGGGGAGCGAAAATCGAAGAACATTATTCGAAGAGGGCGGGTTCCTACATGCCCATGGATATTGAATGGGGAAAGGATGGCATCACCCAGCAGCTCTTCATCCTTCAGGCGAGGCCGGAGACGGTAAAATCGCAGCGAGAGATCAATGTCCTGGAGACCTATGCCTTGAAAGAAAAGGGGAGGGTCTTGGTTGAAGGGAAGAGCGTCGGGGAGAAGATCGGAGCAGGGCCGGTCAATGTCATTGCCAGCGCAAGGGAGATCGGGAGGTTTAAGAAGGGGGAGATCCTGGTGACCCAGATGACGGATCCGGACTGGGAACCCGTCATGAAGGTCGCTTCCGGCATCGTGACCGATCGGGGAGGAAGGACTTGCCATGCGGCGATCATCAGCCGGGAATTGGGCATTCCCTGTGTCGTCGGAACGGGAAACGGGAGCGAGATCCTGAAAGATTACCGGAGCGCCACGGTCTGTTGTGCGGAAGGGGAGACCGGATTGGTTTACGAAGGCCTTCTCGATTTCGAGGTGAAGCGGTTCGATATGGCACACCTGGAGAGGCCTCATACAAAGATCATGATGAATGTGGGAAATCCGGATAATGCATTTCATCTCTCCTTCATCCCCAATGATGGAGTAGGCCTGGCCCGTCTGGAGTTTATCATCAACAATTTTATTCGAATCCATCCGATGGCCTTGGTCCATTTTGATACGTTAGATGACGAGCATGCCAAAAGGGAAATCGAGCAATTGACGGCCGGATATGAAGACAAGAAGCTCTTCTTTATCGATCGGCTGGCCCAGGGCGTGGCGAAGATTGCGGCGGCTTTTTATCCGAAAGACGTCATCGTCAGGATGAGCGATTTTAAGACAAACGAGTATGCCAATCTCATCGGAGGGTTCCGGTTCGAACCGGTTGAAGACAACCCGATGATCGGTTTCCGCGGGGCTTGCCGCTATTATGACAAAGGATATCAGGAAGGATTCGGGCTCGAATGTCTCGCCATGAAGAAGGTGCGGGATGAGATGGGCCTGACCAATGTCAAATTGATGGTCCCTTTCTGCCGGACCGTGGAAGAGGGAAGGTTGGTCATCGCGGAGATGAGAAACTATGGCTTGGTCCAGGGACAAAATGGTCTTGAGATCTATGTGATGTGCGAAGTGCCGAGCAATGTGATCATGGCAGACGAATTCAGCGAGATCTTTGATGGGTTCTCCATCGGATCGAATGATCTCACTCAGTTAGTGTTAGGTCTGGATCGCGATTCGGAAAAAGTCTCCCATGTCTTCGACGAACGGGACCCTGCGGTGAAACGGATGGTTCAACTGGTCATTGAGAAGGTGAAAAAGAATGGCAAAAAGATCGGCATTTGCGGCCAGGCTCCCAGCGACTATCCGGAATTTGCTGAGTTTTTGGTCCGATGTGGCATCGACAGCATCTCCCTCAACCCGGACACGGTCATCAAAACGACCGACAAGATATTGCAGACAGAGAAAGAGCTGGGCATACCCCGGAGGGACTCGAAGAAGGAGAAGCTGGCTGCCAGTTAATCTTTTAACCGCCAATGAGAATCCTCCTTCATATCTGTTGTGCGAACTGTGCAATCTATCCCCTTGAGCGATTGAAAGAAAGAGAAGTCGAAATTGAAGGATTCTTCTTCAACCCAAACATCCATCCCTTCCAGGAATATCAAAAGAGATTAGAGACGCTAAAACGATATTCGAGAGAGACCGGACTGAAGGTTATCTATCGGGATGAATACCTCCTTGAAGAATTTCTGAAGAATGTATCCCACCGGGTTCACGAGAGATGCGGGTATTGTTATTCGGCTCGGCTGAAGGCGACTGCCGAGGAGGCGAAGAGACACGGATTCGATCAATTCTCAACCACCCTCCTCCAGAGCACCCATCAAGACCATCCCCTGATCAAAGAAACAGGCGACCGTATGGCTAAGGAGGTTGGGATCCCTTTTTATTATGAGGATTTCCGACAGGGATGGAGAAGAGGGCTTGAGGTCTCCAAGGGAATGGGATTGTACCGCCAGCAATATTGTGGATGCATCTATTCCGAGAAAGAAAGATACCAAGGGGAAATGTCAAATTCCAAAGTTCAAAAGAAATCCAAATAATTAGCATTTAGGTAAACCCCCGGCTTTGCCGGGGGATACTTGCTTAACTGCTTCACATCCCCTTGGCATTTGAACTTTAAGGGTTACAGATGGGGGCGTTGGGAAAACTACTTATTCTTCTGGGTGTATTGATTATTGTGATGGGACTTCTTCTGTTGATTGGCGAGAAGATCCCATGGATCGGAAGGCTCCCCGGAGACATGATGATTCGAAAGAAGAATTTCACCCTCTACTTCCCCATCACCACCTGCATCATCATCAGCATCATCCTGACGTTGTTGTTCTGGATATTCAGGAAGTAGATCTCAAAAACAACTTACGGATGGTTTCTTAATTGGCGCGTCTTTCTCTTTTCGGCTCTGTGTCTGCTTCCTTGTGTTCTCGTTGGTCTTCCATGGTCATCGAGACTGTGGATTCTGAACGAATCTCGGTATGGCGTATCTGCCCTCCCAGATTAGCCGTCCTCGCCACCCATCCTCCAACCGCGAGTGAGAAAATCAGCGAGATTGTAACAAGCCACATCGGGATGGTCTTGGACCCGCGAAACATAGAGAGACCTCCTAATCCAATCACTCCCAGTACTGCCACCCCCACCAGGGACAATAATCCTGCTTCTTCGTGGGGCTCGATGATTGATTCGGTGACACCCGGGAGGTTCTCTACGATCTCCTCCGCACCATGGCCCGTGAGAAAGACGGGGATCGTCATGACGGTGACGATGACAAAAACGGCAAAGCTCACCTTCACGAGCTCCATACTTTTCTTCAGCATTGCGTAGGCTAACAGCAGAAAACCAAAAATGACGCCCATCACTGGAACATGATTCAGTGCGATATGAACATGCGCCCAATTCATAATCGTTCCCCTTTCTTTCTTGAAAATGCAGGAGGGTATAAATGGACTTTATCCAAGAGGGCGTGGATCGTAAATGGGGTCCTTGCCGTATTTTATGACGAGAAACCCAGTATTTCGGGAATGAGAAGAAGCGGCCTCTCGCGCTATTTTGGTAGTTCTTATGTGGCGACCTCCTTTAAAATGTCCACCATCATCTTCATTCCGAATCGCAGATTTTCGACGGCGATCCGTTCGTTATTCCCATGGACCCTCAGCATTTCCTTCTCGGTCAGCCGAAAGGGGCAGAAGTCATAGGTAATAATCCCTTTCTCTCTGAGAAAGCGGCCATCCGTGGCCCCGGGGAGAAGGAGAGGGACCACTGGGCAATCCGGGTCATTCTCTTGAGCACATTTTTGGATGGCTTTATAGAGATCGGTGTCAAAGGGAGAGGGCGGAAGAGACGGACTTTCTGATAGGACTTCTATCTGGATCTCATCTCCCAATCTTCCTTTGAGCCTTCTTAGGAAATTCTCCTTGGAAGAGCCCGGAATGAGACGGCAGTCGAGAGTGGCCGTCGATTCCGAAGGGATGACGTTGACCTTGCTTCCCCCTTGGAGGGTGGTGAGGGAGACCGTATCCCTTACCATGGCATTGTAGATCGGGTTGGAGGTCAGCCAGCTTGAGTAGGATGGATCATGGAGGCCTTTCTCAATGTCCTCAAAGTATTCCCTTTCATCCGGCGGGCGTTTCGGAGCCATTTTTGAAAAATATTCTTTGACCATCGGGAGAAGGAAAAAAGGAGTTTCCCATTTGGTCACTCTATCAAGGGCCTGTACCAATTTAACATTGGCATTATCAGAATGGGGCATGGAGCCATGGCCGGAGGTCCCCTTGGCCTTCAATTTGAGTTGAAAGAGGACCTTCTGGCCGTTTGAGATTTCATAACGATCCGGCTTTCCTTCTTCGTTTAGGATGATATACCCTCCCTCATTGAGGGCATACTCTGAATTCCTCAGGGAGGGGATGTTCTCCACGGCCCATTCGATTCCCCATTTCCCTCCGGTCTCCTCGTCCGCTGCTGCAAAAAAGAGAATGTCCCTTTTTAGGGAAACTTTTTCCCTTTTCAGAATAAGGAGGACCATCATCTCCACGATTCCCATGGACTTGTCGTCGAGGGCTCCCCGGCCATAGAGATACCCATCTTTGATGAAGCCTGAAAAAGGATCGACCTCCCACTCCTTCTTTTCGACAGGGACGACATCCATGTGATTGAGGAGAAGGATCGGCCGCCTTTTTCCGCTTCCTTTCAGGGTGGCGAGAAGATTCCCTCGACCGGGAGAAGGTTCGAAGATGTGACAGGGGATAGACTCCGTATCAAAAATCTTCTTAAAAAATTTCGCTCCCTCAAGCTCGTTTCCCGGAGGATTCACCGTATCGATTCGAAGATAGGCTTGAAAGTGTTTTAATGCTTCATCCAAAAGTCGATTCCAATCCATATAGTCCCCCAAGAAGTTATCAGGATATCAGATTATCAGGCTTAACAATCTTTAGGTTTTGCCCTTTCCTGATATCCTGATGCCTGGTACCCTGGTTACTGATTTCCTGATGCTCTGATACGCTTTGGTCTTTATGCCTCTCCAAACACCGGTACGATCTTGAACTGGTTGACGTCGACTAACCCTTTATCCGTGATCTTCAATTCAGGGATGACGGGCAGGGAAAGGAAAGAAAGGGTCATAAAAGGATCGGGAAGTTTGCAGCCCAGGGATCTCGCTCCGTTTTTGAGAGCTTCCAAACGCTGGTTGACCTTCCGGACCGGATCATCCGCCATCAGACCTCCGATGGGAAGAGGGAGAGAGGCGATGATCTTTTCGTCTGAAAGGGCGACCAATCCTCCTCCCATGGCCTGAATCACTTCCACCGTTTTCAAAATATCCCGGTCATTGGTTCCGACAATAACGAGGTTATGCGAATCATGGGCCACGGTCGAACCGATCGCGCCTTTCTTCAAACCAAATCCCTGGACAAAGCCGATTCCGATATTTCCGGTGGCCCGATGTCGCTCCACGACAACGATCTTAAGAATGTCCTCCTTGAGGTTGGGGTGAGCCACCCCGTCCTTCAGGAGAATTCTTTTCACCGCCTTCTTTGTGACGATTTGATCCGGAATGAGCTGAATCACTCTTACGAAAGGACGGTCTCCGCGAAGAACCAGATCTTCCTTCCTGAGGGGTTTGATCCGAAGGCCTCTCTTTCCCCAAGGGGGTAGGGCTTTCTTCGTCACTAAAGAGATCGTCTTGCCGTGATCTGCAACCAGGATTCCGTCTTTGAAGACCTTCTTGACTCGAAACCGGGCAAAGCTATCAAAGGTGACGATGTCGGCCCGGTAGCCCGGTGCGATGGCTCCAAGATCATCTAATCCGAAATATTCCGCCCCATTGAGTGTGGCCATCCGGATGGCGAGGATCGGATCGAGTCCCAATTGAGTCGACTTCCTCACCATGGAGTCGATGTGACCCTCCTCGAGGAGTTCTTTCGGGTGACGGTCATCGGTGACAAAGAAGAAGCGGTTTGAATTTTTCAGCGTGACCAGGGGAAGCAGATCCTTCAGGTTCCTTGCGGTGGTTCCCTCCCGGATCATGATCCACATTCCATTTTCCATCTTCTCTTTGGCTTCTTTGAGGGTCGTGCACTCGTGATCGGATCGAATTCCGGCTGAGAGGTAGGCATACAGCCCCTTTCCCGAAAGAGAAGGAGCATGGCCGTCGATTCGCTTCCCCCTTGCCATTTCAATCTTCTTGAGAACTTCCGGATCACCGGAAATCACGCCCGGGAAGTTCATCATTTCTGCCAATCCAATAGCCCAGGTCTCTTTGAGAAGGGGCTTCAAGTCAACGGCCTTTAGCACAGCGCCCGAGGTCTCCATGGAGGTCGCAGGAACACAGGAAGGGATCATGACAAAAACATTGAGTGGAATTCCTTCGGCTGACCCGGCCATGAAGCGGACGCCTTCCGGGCCGTGGACATTGGCAATCTCATGGGGGTCGATAATGACGGTGGTGGTTCCCTTGGGAATAACAGCCCGGGCAAACTCAGGGACGGTCAGCATGCTCGATTCGATGTGGACGTGGCCATCGATCAGACCCGGGCAGAGAAAGTCACCATTCACATCGACGACCTTTCTTGCCCGATAATCCCCAAACCCGACGATCATCCCTTCAAAGATCGCTACATCCTCCTTCTCGATCTCCCCTGAGAAGACATTGACGACCCTTCCGTTCCTGATGAGAAGATCGGCGTTTCCTTCTCCAGATGCAATCCGGATTCTTTTCTCGAGTGGCCCCATCCTCAGCCCTCCTAAGGAATTCCATAGCAAATCCTTTGTCTCTTATCAAGGAATTTTTGAGCAGCCCATGAAAATTGACTTTTTCAGCAACGAATAGGATTCGAAAATGGAGACGGGCCGGACAAACAAGAATAACTTCCCTCCCCTGGAGACGGTGTCGTAATGGCAAACAAAAGGGGAGAGGCAGTCAAGTTCCAAAATTTTAGAATGCGG
>JBHGBJ010000066.1:0-24890 GCA_041947025.1 Thermodesulfobacteriota bacterium | reverse complement strand
CCGATAGCGATGGAGAAGGAGTTGCGGTTTGCGATCCGGGAGGGAGGGCGAACCGTTGGAGCCGGCGTCATCAGTGACGTCGTGGAATAGCGAGGAAGGGGCCTAAACATGACTACTCAGAAGATCAGGGTCTGCTTGAAATCTTATGATCATAAACTTCTCGATAAGTCCACAGCCGAGATCGTCGATACGGTCCAGCGGACGGGCGCGAATGTGGCAGGTCCGATCCCCCTTCCCACGAAGATCAATAAATTTTGTGTGCTGAGATCTCCCCATGTCGACAAGAAATCGAGAGAGCAGTTTGAGATTCGGACTCACAAACGCCTCATCGACATTTTGGAACCGACCCAGCAGACGGTCGATGCGCTGATGAAGCTCGATCTGGCAGCCGGGATCGATGTGGAGATTAAACTATAATTCCCCTGCCCTGTAGGGAACGGAGACCGAAGAGATGAAAAGGACACTGGGAATCATCGCCAAAAAATTAGGGATGACTCAAGTCTTTCTCGAAGACGGGTCAGTGGTCCCGGTGACCATTGTGGAGGCCAGCCCCTGTGCGGTGGTCCAGAAGAAGACCAAGAAGAAGGACGGCTATGACGCCCTTCAGCTCGGATTTCTTTCAAAGAATAGCCAGAGGGTGAACAAGCCCCTCTCGGGCCATTTTAAGAAAGCAGGAGTGGGCCCTTATTATCGTTTGAAGGAGTTCCGCGTAGAGAACGTGGAGGGATTCGAAGCCGGACAAGAGGTCACCCTTAATCTCTTTAAGCCTGGAGATGTGGTGGATATCATCGGGCTCAGCAAAGGAAAGGGATTTGCGGGCGTGGTCAAGCGCCATGGATTTCACGGTTCCCCCGGATCTCACGGAACCCATGAATATTTCCGCCATGGAGGATCGGTGGGGGCAAACTCCTTTCCGGCCCACGTTTTCAAGAATATGAGAATGCCGGGACATTATGGAAATCAGAGGGTCACCCTCCAAAATATCAAGGTCTTGGATGTCAAAGAAGATCAGAATGTGATCTTGCTGAAGGGCGGAATACCCGGAGGTCGTCATAGCTGGATCTTGATCCGCAGTGCCGCCAAGAGAGGGGCCTCTACACCCTCTGCTTAGGAAAGGGATGGAATGAGCACATTCGCTGTCTACGACGTTGGGAATCAAAAGGTGAGCGAGATCGAATTGGACGATCGGATCTTTGGTGTGAAGGTCAATCCCTCCCTTATCCATGCTGCTGTCCGAATGCATCTGGCTTCCCAGAGGAAAGGATCTGCCGCGACCAAGAATAAGGCTTTAGTTCGTGGAGGAGGGGCCAAACCCTGGAGGCAAAAAGGGACAGGGAGGGCTCGAGCAGGATCCCGGCGATCTCCTCTCTGGAGAGGAGGAGGAATCATCTTCGGCCCTATGCCCCGGGATTACTCCTTTTCCGTTCCCAAGAAGGCCAGACAGGCAGCTCTGAGGGCTGCTCTCAGTTTAAAACGTCAGGAGGGGAAGCTCATTCTTCTGGCCGATTTCCCGATGAATGGCTTTAAGACCCGCCAGGTCCTCGAGGTGCTGAAGAAATTCGAGGTGGAGAACGCTCTGATTGTGACGAATGAGAAGAGCCTTTTCTTAGAGCGATCGGCCCGGAATATTCCTGACCTTCGGGTCATCAGAAGCGAAAGCCTGAACGTCTACGACATCTTGAATCACGAACATTTGATTCTTTTCAGTCCGGTTGTCGAAAGGATCCAAGGGGTGCTCATATCATGAAAGAGACTCATCATATCATCCGAAGACCCTTGATCACCGAAAAAAGCACCCAACAAAAAGAGGCGGGCCGTCAGTACGCGTTCGAGGTGGACCGGGGTGCGAATAAGATTGAGATTCAATCGGCTGTCGAACATCTCTTCAAGGTGAAGGTTCTTCAGGTCCGAACCTGCAATGTTTTGGGCAAGGTCAAACGCCTGGGAAGAAGATTCGGAAAGAGGTCTGATTGGAAGAAGGCGATCGTCACCCTGAAGGAAGGCGATCGCATCGACTTCTTTGAAGGAGCGTAATTTTGGATTGTGGATTGACGATTGTTGATTGAAGATTGAAAATCCGGAATAAACAATCAACAATCTACAATCAGAATGGGGTTAAAGAATGGCTATTAAAAAGTTTCGACCGACCTCTCCTGGAAAGAGATTTCAAACCGTATCCGCCTATGATGAAATCACTTCTTCTACGCCGGAGAGAAGTCTTCTTCTTCCCCTGAGAAAGACAGGAGGAAGAAACAGCTACGGAAGGATCACGGCCTGGCACAGGGGCGGAGGGCATAAACGGAGATATCGCCTGATCGACTTTAAAAGGGACAAACGAGAGATCCCGGCCAGAGTGGCCTCCATTGAATATGACCCCAATCGATCTGCCCGGATCGCCCTGCTTCATTATGCGGACGGAGAGAAACGATATATCCTTGCCCCCTCCCAACTTCGGGTGGGGGATCAGATCATTACCAGTCCTGCGGCGGACATTAAGCCCGGGAATGCCCTCCCCTTGCGCAATATCCCTACGGGGACTCTGATTCATAATATTGAGCTGAAGATCGGAAAGGGTGGCCAGATCATCCGCAGTGCCGGCGGCTATGGCCAATTGATGGCCAAAGAAGGGAAATATGCCCACGTCAAACTCCCTTCCGGCGAAGTGCGATTGATCCTCCAGGACTGCTTCGCGACCATCGGCCAGATCAGCAATCTTGAGCATGAAAATATCTCTTTCGGAAAAGCAGGGAAGAACCGATGGCTGGGCTGGAGACCCACGGTTCGAGGGGTGGCCATGAACCCGATCGACCATCCTCTGGGCGGAGGCGAGGGAAAGAGCTCGGGAGGGAGACACCCTTGCACACCGTGGGGGGTCCTGGAGAAGAAGACCCGAAAGAATAAGACAACTGATAAATATATTCTCAAGAGGAGAGATTGATGGCTCGCTCGATCAAGAAAGGACCCTTCATCGATTCCCACCTGTTGGAAAAAGTGAATGAGGTCCGAAAGGCAAAGGAAACAAGGGTGACCAAGACCTGGTCGAGGCGATCCACCATCATTCCTGAAATGGTGGGATTGACCTTTGCGGTCCATAATGGAAAGAAGTTTATTCCGGTTTTTGTGACGGAGGAAATGGTCGGGCATAAGTTGGGGGAATTCTCTCCGACAAGAACCTTCCATGGTCATTCAGGAGACCGAAAGACAAAAATCAAAGGAAAACCAGCTGCTTAGAAGATTGAGAATCCGATGGAAATTAGAGCGAGATTAAGATTTGTGAGAGTTGGACCGAGGAAGGCTCGATTGGTAGCCGATCTGATTCAAGGGAAAGGGTCAGAAGAAGCACTGAACATCCTGACGTTTACGAAAAAATCGGCCGCCAGGATCCTGACCAAATTGTTGAAGTCGGCCATTGCCAATGCGACCCAAAAAAAGACGATCGATGTCGACAAGCTCTATGTCAAGAAAATCGCGGTGGATCAAGGACCCACCATGAAACGTTTCCAACCCAGGGCTTTGGGCCGCGCCACGATGATTCGAAAGAGAACGAGTCATATCACCCTTGTCCTGGACGAAGAGTAAACCTGTTAGGAAGGCAGGGAGGATGTGGTCAGAGATCCGGTCCCTCTGCCGGAACAAAGGAGGATAAAACTTGGGACAGAAAGTGCATCCAATCAGTTTTCGACTGGGATTCATCAAATCGTGGGACTCCCGATGGTATGCCGAGAAGGACTATCCTCAACTCCTCATTGAAGATATTCAGGTCCGTGATCACCTGAAGAAGAAGCTTTATCATGCCGGGGTCTCTAAGATCGAGATCGAACGGGCCGCCAGCAAGGCAAAAAAGGCTAAGATATCGATCTATACGGCCCGGCCCGGGATCATCATTGGGAAGAAAGGCGCCGAAGTCGAAAATCTGAAAAGAGCACTTCAAGGGATGACCCGTAAAGAGATTTTTATCAACATTCAAGAGGTCAAGAGGGCAGAGATCGATGCCCAGTTAGTCGCTGAAAATGTGGCCCTCCAGTTAGAGAGGCGCGTGGGATTTCGGAGAGCCATGAAGAAGGCGGTGGGTTCTGCACTCAAACTGGGAGCAAGAGGAATCAAGATTTCATGCGCGGGGAGGCTCGGAGGAGCAGAAATGGCTCGTCGGGAATGGTATCGAGAAGGTCGGGTCCCCCTCCATACCCTCCGAGCGGACATCGATTTCGGCCTGGCAGAAGCCAAGACCACTTATGGAATCATCGGCGTGAAGGTCTGGATCTTTAAGGGAGAGGTCTTCCCGACCAAAGAAGGAGAAGAAAGAGCCGCCTAAGATAAAATGGCAATACAGTTATTGAGTTATTAGTTATTAAGTTATTGCAGGTCATTAAATGACCAATGACTGAATAACTTAATAGCCAAAGGGTTATTCATTTAGGGTGATTGAATTATGTTGATGCCGAAGAAGACAAAATATCGAAAACAGCAAAAGGGGAAGAGGAGAGGGGTTGCCTCTCGTGGAAACACCCTCAACTTCGGTGACTTCGGACTCCAGGCCATCGAATGTGGCTGGTTGACCGCGCGCCAGATCGAGGCTGCACGAATTGCGATGACCCGATTTATCAAACGAACCGGCCGAATCTGGATCCGCATCTTCCCAGATAAGCCCATTACCAAGAAGCCTGCGGAGACCCGGATGGGAAAAGGAAAAGGCCCTCCTGAAGATTGGGTTGCGGTGATTCGACCCGGCCGAATCCTCTATGAGATGGAAGGGGTACCTGAGGAACGGGCGAGGGAGGCTTTCCTGTTGGCCTCTCATAAATTGCCCCTCCACACAAAGTTTATCATGAGGGGGAGCCATCAATGAAAGCGAAGGATCTCCGCCTTCTCAGCGAAGGGGAGCTGCTGGAAAAAGAAAAAGCATTGAATGAGGAACTTTTCAATCTTCGTTTTCAACATGCGACCGGTCAGTTGGACAACGTGATGCGACTTCCCCAGGTCAAACGAGACATTGCGCGGGTGAAAACAATCCTGAAGGGAAAGGTTCCGGGCAAAGAAAAATAAACATCTTCCCCCTCTCCCCTGCCTCAGGCAGGCATGACCGGAGAGGGTGGAGGTGAGGGATGCGAATGGGAGAGAGAGGGAAACGGAAAGAATTAACGGGCGTGGTTGCGAGCGATAAAATGGAGAAGACCGTGGTGGTCATGGTGAATCGTCTGGTCCTCCATCCGGTTTATAAGAAATACATACGGAAGAGGACCAAGGTGAAGGCCCATGATGAAAAGAATCAATGCCATGTCGGAGATAAAGTGTTGTTGATTGAGACCCGTCCGTTAAGCAAAGAGAAACGGTGGCGCGTCAAGGAGATCCTTGAACGGGCCGCATGACATCGAATGTGGACGATGGAAAGTGGAAGGCTGCAAAGAAAGAAACCGGCTCCCTGTCTATTCTCCACCGTTTAAATGGAGTCCATGATGATCCAGATGCGCAGTATCCTCGAAGTAGCTGATAATTCGGGGGCTAAAAGATTAGGCTGTATCAAAGTTCTCGGCGGCACGCGACGAAAGTACGCGACCCTGGGCGATATCATCGTGGTCTCCGTCAAGGACGCCCTGCCCAATTCTAAGATTAAGAAAGGGTCTGTGGTTCGCGCGGTCATCGTCCGAACCAAGAAAGAAGTCAAGCGTCTCGATGGTTCCTATATTAAATTCGATGATAACTCAGCGGTTCTCATCAATCCTCAAGGAGAACCCATCGGTACCCGAATTTTTGGTCCGGTTGCCCGGGAATTGAGGGCTAAACGGTTTATGAAGATCATCTCCTTGGCCCCGGAGGTCCTCTGAAAAATGATTGCACCGAAATACCATATCAAGAAGAACGACCTGGTGATGGTGATCAACGGGAAGGAGAAGGGCAAGAGTGGTCGAGTCCTGAAGGTCCTTCCCGAGAAGGAAAAGGTCCTGGTCGAAAAAATCAATTTTGTGAAGAGACATTCACGGCCCCACGGCCAGCAAAGGCGAGGGGGGATTATCGAGAAAGAGGCTCCTCTCCACCTCTCCAATGTCATGCTTCTCTGTGAAAAGTGTAATAAGCCCGTTCGCATCGGGCACCGGCTCATCGAGGGGAGTAAAAAGACCCGATTCTGCCGGAAATGTGGCGAAATTTTTGATAAATAAGTGCGACCCAAACTTGAATGTTGACAGGGTCTCTACGGGTTCTGTTTAGGTGGAGCGATGGCTAAATTAAAAGAGGTTTACCAGGAAAAAGTGGCCCCTGCCCTGATGAAGCGATTCGGCTACAAGAACAGGATGGAGGTTCCCAGGCTGGAGAAGATCGTCGTCAACATGGGATTAGGAGAGGCGATTCAAAACATCAAGATTCTCGACTCCGCTGTTCAAGAATTGAGTCAGATCACAGGGCAGAAGCCTGTGATCACGAAAGCCAAGAAATCGATTGCCCAGTTTAAATTGAGGACTGGGATGCCCATTGGATGCGTGGTCACCCTTCGGAAAGAGAGGATGTACGAATTCTTCAATCGTCTGGTCAATGTGGCCCTCCCGAGAGTGAGGGACTTCAAGGGCCTCTCCGGGAAATCGTTTGATGGAAGGGGAAACTATGCCCTGGGGATCCGGGAACAACTCATCTTTCCGGAGATTCATTACGACAAGATTGAGAAAGTGAAAGGGATGAATATCGTCATTACGACCACTGCCAAGACAGATGAAGAAGGAAAGGAATTGCTGAGACTATTGGGGATGCCCTTTCGTAACTAAGTCATTCAGTCAATAAGTCATTCGTCATGAAATGACTTAATTACCTCAGTGACTTAACAACTAGGAAGTGTGGGGAGGTAGAATTGGCAAAGCTTTCATTGATGAATAAGGCAAAAAGGCCTCAGAAATTTAAGGTGCGTGCGTACCACCGGTGCCCTCTTTGTGGAAGACCGAGGGCTTATTATCGAAAATTTGATATGTGCCGACTCTGTTTGCGAAAATATGCCTCCAGGGGCGAGATCCCCGGAGTGATCAAATCCAGCTGGTGAGAGGTGTGGGGGTTGTATGGCGATGACCGATCCAGTAGCCGATATGTTTGCCCGAATCCGTAACGGATCCAAAGAGAAATTTGAGAAGGTGGATGTTCCCTCCTCCAAACTGAAACGAGAAATTGTCAAGATTTTGAAAGAGGAAGGGTTCATTAAGAATTTTAAGGTGGTCACCGAGGGTGATGAACATGAGAAGATCCGGATCTTTCTTAAGTATGATGCCGCCAAGAAAGGCATTATCCATATCAAGCGGGTCAGTAAACCGGGGCGACGGGTCTACGTGGGGACCGACCACATTCCCGCTGTGATGAGCGGATTAGGCACCGCGATCCTCTCCACTCCCAAAGGAATCCTGACGGACAAAGCTGCCCGTAACGCCCACGTGGGCGGAGAGGTGCTTTGTTATGTATGGTAAGTTTAATTTTAGATTTCAGATTGCAGATTTCAGATTGCAGAATCTGACATCTTAAATTTGAAATCTGAAATGGGGTTTGATTATGTCTCGTATTGGAAAAATACCGGTCGTATTGCCAAAAGAAGTGAAGATCTCTTTCGATCCTTCCAAGGTGGAGGTCACAGGACCCAAGGGCCATCTCCTTCACCATCTCCCCCAGGGGATATCGGTCTCCGTGGATGAAGGAAAGGTGTTCATCCAGCGTCTGGGTGATGACCGTACTTCCAAAGCCCTTCAGGGCCTGACCCGCAGTCTCATCGCCAATATGGTCGCTGGGGTGACACGGGGGTTTGAGAAGCGACTTGAGATTGTGGGAGTCGGATTCCGGGCAGATCTTCAGGATAAAGCTCTTAAACTCTCCTTGGGATTTTCTCATCCCATTCTTTACCCGATCCCCAAGGGGATTCAAATGGAAGTGGATAAGCAGACCCTTATCACGATTAAAGGGATGGATAAGCAACAAGTGGGAACGATTGCCTCCAAGCTTCGTTCAATCAAGCCACCCGAACCCTACAAGGGGAAAGGGATACGTTACGTAGGGGAAAGAGTTCGTAAGAAGGTCGGGAAGACAAAAGCCTAAGAAATACTTTCCGGCTTGGGTGGGGGAGGAAAACCGTTGAAGAACAAGAAAATTCTGGCTCGAATGAAAAGAAAAAGGAGGGTGAGAAGCCACCTGAAGGGAACTCCTGAAAGGCCTCGCCTCAATGTCTTCCGGAGTTTGAAGCATATCTATGCCCAGGCGATCACGGATACCGACGGGAAGACGCTCGTCAGCGTCTCCACCCTGAGTCCTGAGATTAAAGGGAATCCCGGTTATTCCGGGAATGTGGAAGCGGCAAAGAAAGTGGGCGAGCTCATCGCCAAGAAATGCCTTGAAAAGGGAATTCAGAAAGTCGTCTTTGACCGAAATGGATATCTTTATCACGGCAGGGTCAAGGCATTGGCTGAGGCCGCCAGGACAAGTGGTCTCATTTTTTGATATCGGAGTACAACCCAGGAGGGATGGACATTGCCAAAGATTGATCCAAGTGCGTTAGAATTAACCGACCGTGTGGTGCATATCAACCGAGTGGCGAAAGTGGTCAAAGGTGGGAGAAGGTTCAGCTTCAGCGCCTTGGTCGTCGTCGGGGACGGGAAAGGTCATGTGGGAAGCGGACTGGGAAAGGCCAACGAGGTCCCTGAGGCCATCCGCAAAGGAATTGAACAAGCCAAGCGGAACCTGACTTATGTGCCCCTGATCAATAAGACGATTCCTTTTGAAGTGTTGGGAAGATTCGGGGCGGCAAGGGTTCTATTGAAACCGGCTTCCGAGGGAACAGGGGTCATTGCCGGCGCGGCCATCCGGGCGATTGCTGAGTCCGCAGGGATCCAAAACATCTTGACCAAATCCCTTGGTTCAAACAATCCTCACAACCTGATCAAGGCCACCTTCCAGGCCATCCATCAACTCAAGCCTCCTGAGGAAGTCTCTGAAAAAAGACTGGAGAAAAAACCGGAGAACCAAAAGGTTTCATGATGGAAAAGACGGAACATACGATTAAAGTCAAATGGGTCAGAAGCGCGATTGGAAAACCCGCCAACCAGAAGAAGACGATTCGAGGCCTTGGATTCAAACGGCTCCATCAAACCCTGACGTTGCCGGATCGGCCTGCCATTCGAGGCATGATTCATCGGGTGAACCATCTCGTGGACGTGTGGGAAGGATCTGAAAGGGAAAATGGATGAGACTGGAAGAGCTGAAACCTCCTGAGGGAGCAAGAAGGAAAAGGAAGCGGGTCGGGAGAGGGGCCGGCTCCGGCCACGGCAAAACCGCGTGCCGGGGAGCAAAAGGTCAGAGGGCCCGATCCGGTGGCGGGACCAAGGCTGGGTTCGAAGGGGGACAGATGCCCCTCCAAAGACGCCTTCCGAAAAGAGGGTTTCGTCACCCCTCCAAAAAGCAGTATACCGTCATCCATGTGGGAGACCTCAATCGTTTCCCGAGGGATACGGTCGTGGCGCCCGAACTCCTTCTGCAATCGGGTTTTCGACAGAAAGAGGATGGGTTCAAGCTTCTCTCCGATGGAGAACTCCAGCACCCTTTAACCATCCGTGTCCATCAAGCGAGCAAAGCTGCCTTTAAGAAAGTGGAAGCGGCTTCAGGAAGGGTGGAGGTGATCGGCTCATGATTTCGGGAGCCCAGAATATTTTTAAGATCCCCGAACTGAAACGCAGGATCCTGATGAGCTTTCTCTTTTTGGCGGTTTATCGGATCGGCGTCCATATTCCCACTCCTGGAATTAACGGAGATGCTCTCGCCTCCTTCTTTGCGCAAGCCAGAGGGACCCTTTTCAGCCTCATCGATATGTTTTCAGGGGGGGCTCTGGAAAGGCTTTCCGTCTTCGCCTTGGGCATCATGCCTTATATCAGCGCTTCGATCATCCTTCAACTGCTGACCGTCGTGATCCCCTATCTCGAACGGCTCCAAAAGGAAGGCGAGATCGGCCGGAAGAAGATTATTCAATATACTCGCTATGGAACCGTTCTGCTCAGCATGATCCAGGGATTTGGAATCGCGGTCGGCCTGGAAAATATGAGGGGGGCAGCAGGTGAAATGATCGTCCTTGCCCCGGGATGGTCCTTCCGAATCCTGACCGTCATTACGCTGACCGCAGGCACGGCCTTCATCATGTGGCTGGGTGAACAGATTACGGAAAGGGGAATTGGAAACGGCATCTCCCTGATCATCTTTGCCGGGATTGTCGCCAGAATGCCCAATGCCATTGCCAGCACCTATGAGCTGTTCCGGGTGGGGCAGATGAATATCCTGACCATCCTCTTCCTCATTCTCCTGATGGTCCTCGTCGTGGCGGTGATCATCTTTGTCGAAACCGGGCAACGGAGGCTTCCCGTTCAATACGCCAAGCGTATCGTGGGGAGGAGAGTTTATGGTGGGCAGAGCACCCATCTCCCGCTCAAACTGAACACATCGGGGGTCATCCCTCCGATCTTCGCTTCATCCATTCTGATGTTCCCGTTGACCATCGCGAACTTCTTGCCGAAGCCCTTGCTGGACGAACATCTCTGGATTAAATCGATTCTCGAAAGCTTCGGACCAGGTGCACTTCTCTATAATCTTCTCTACGTCGGGTTCATCATCTTCTTCTGCTATTTCTATACGGCCGTCACTTTCAATCCCAACGATGTCGCCGAAAACATGAAGAAGTTTGGAGGCTATATCCCCGGCATTCGGCCGGGGCAGAAGACCGCTGAGTATATTGACAAGGTGCTCACTCGAATCACCCTCGGTGGAGCCATCTATGTCTCGGCCGTCTGCGTCCTGCCTACCATCCTTTATAGGAGATTCAATGTCCCCTTCTACTTTGGTGGTACGGCCCTTCTGATCGTGGTCGGTGTGGCCCTGGACACGGTTCAACAGGTTGAGGCCCATATGTTGAGCCGACATTACGAAGGATTGATGAAGAAGGGGAGATTGAAAGGAAGACGCGGGTAAAGACAATGAAGCACCAAATCTCAAGCACCAATATCCCAATAATGACCAACGTTTCAATGACAAAAATTTCAAAAAGTCACAATCTCTTCGCGTTTGGAATTTGGTGATTGGATAGATCGGATTTTTTTATGAACCTAATACTGTTAGGCCCTCCGGGGGCAGGAAAAGGCACTCAGGCTCAGATGATCGTCGAACGTTATCATATTCCCCAGGTCTCCACTGGGGACATCCTCAGAAAAGCCGTCAGGGAAGGAACACCCTTGGGAAAAAAGGCCAAGGCCTTTATGGACCAAGGCCAGCTTGTTCCGGACGAAGTGGTCATCGATATTATCGATGAGCGGCTGAGGGCATCGGACTGCAATCCGGGTTTTATCCTGGATGGATTCCCGAGAACGATTGCCCAAGGGGAGGCTCTCGAACCCATTCTCACCCAAATGGGGAAAAAGATCGACCACGTCATCAATATCGAAGTGGACCCTGAAGAGTTAGTGCGCCGACTCACGGGCAGGAGAACCTGCAAGAACTGCGGGGCGATGTTTCACATTCTTTTTCATCCTCCCAAGGCCGGCGGGATTTGTGATCGATGCAGTGGAACCCTCTATCAAAGAGAAGATGACCAGGAGAAGACCATTCGAACACGGCTGGATGCGTATCAGAAGCAGACCGCTCCTCTCATCCAGTATTATCAGGTGAAGGGTTATCTTCGATCGATTCAGGGAGTCGGTGGGGAGAAAGAAATTTTTGAGCGGATCACCCGTTTGTTAGACTCAAAGACCTTTTAGGGGTGTGGACGGAGTTCCTATGCCGAAGGAGGATGCGATTCAAGTCGAAGGGAAGGTACTGGAGACCCTTCCCAATGCCATGTTCCGGGTGGAATTGGAAAACGGGCACAAGGTGCTGGCTCATATCTCCGGGAAGATGAGGATGCACTTCATCAAGATCCTGCCCGGTGATAAAGTAACCGTTGAATTGTCACCCTATGACCTGACCCGTGGGAGAATCATTTTCCGGGAGAAATAAGACAGTGAAGGTAAGAGCTTCGGTTAAAAAAATTTGTGATAAGTGTAAGATCGTAAAACGAAAAGGGGTGATCCGGGTCATCTGTGAAAACCCCAAGCACAAGCAACGGCAAGGTTGACATAGAAAACGTTTGGAACGTTAAGAACGTTTGGATGGTTTGATCGTTTAACGAAATTGACGATCTGAACGAATTTAACGGTCAACGATTCAAGGAGAAAGGTATGGCACGAATTGCGGGCGTCGATCTTCCAAGGGACAAACGGGTGGAGGTTGCCCTGACGTATATCTACGGGATAGGAAGATCCTCTGCAAACAAGATTCTCGAAAAGGCAACTATCAACAAGGACACCCGGGTGAATAAGCTCACCGAAGCAGAGGTCGTTCGCATCCGGGAGATTATTGACCAGGAGTACAAAGTCGAAGGGGATCTTAGAAGAGACGTGACCACCGATATCAAACGGCTGATGGATATCGGCTCTTATCGGGGACTTCGTCATCGCAAGTCTCTGCCCGTTCACGGCCAGAGAACGCATACGAATGCGCGGACGAGAAAAGGGCCCCGTAGGGCAATCGTCAGTAAGAAAAAGGAAAAAGAAGCGTGAGGGGATAGCCCCGTTGGAAAAGCGAGACGGGGTCTCTAACTTTTAACCTATCGTATAAGGAATGAGATTCATCTGGAGTAGACGGCTCAAATCATTTCTAAGGGGGGTAAAGGAGAAGATATGGCCAAAGGGCCGGGGATAAAGAAAAAGAAGATTCGGAAGAATATTCAGGCAGGCATTGCCCACATTCAGGCGACATTCAACAATACCATTATCACCATCACCGACCCAGAGGGCAATGTCATAACCTGGTCGAGCGCTGGGACACAAGGCTTCAAGGGGTCTCGAAAGAGCACCCCTTTTGCCGCTCAAATGGCAGCAGAGGATGCTGCAAAAAAAGCGATGGAACAAGGTGTCCGCGCGATCGATGTCTACGTGAAGGGGCCAGGGGCTGGGAGGGAGTCGGCCTTACGATCGCTTCAAGCTGCAGGCCTGAAAGTCCATCTCATTAAGGATGTTACACCCATCCCCCATAATGGCTGTCGTCCTCCTAAACGAAGAAGGGTATAAGGATGATTACACAGATTGCCAACACAGATGACACAGATTTCCCACAGCGTGGGGTCCTTTCAATCCGTGTCATCGGGTCTTTCATCCGTGTAATCTGTTTATGGAATCGGTGTCATCAGGGTTAGACAGGAGGTTTACTTTGGCGAGATACACGAAATCGGTTTGTCGGTTGTGTCGGAGAGAGAATCTGAAACTCTTTCTCAAAGGAGAAAGATGCTATACAGAGAAATGCGCAATCGAGCGAAGGAACTACGCTCCCGGGCAACATGGTCAAAATCGGAGGAAGTTCTCCGATTACGGGGCCCAATTGCGAGAAAAACAGAAGGTCAAGAGATTGTATGGCATTTTGGAGAACCAGTTTCGGAACATCTTCGCAGAAGCAGACCGGCGAAAGGGTATCACCGGAGAGGTTCTTCTCTCCCTTCTGGAAAGAAGATTGGACAACACGGTCTATCGGCTGGGCTTTGCCAATTCGAGAAACGAAGCGCGACAGCTTGTAAAGCACAGCCACTTCCTGGTCAACCAGACGAAGGTGGATATCCCGTCCTATCTCGTCAAGCCTGGAGATATCATTGAGCTTCGAGAGAAGAGCAAGAAGGTGGTCCGCATCCTGGAATCTTTGGAAGGAGTCGCCCGGCGGGGGGTTCCTCAATGGCTGGAATTGGATAAGGAACAGATGAAGGGAAATGTGAAAGGACTGCCGGCCCGTGAGGAGATCACCATACCGATCCAGGAGAAGCTGATCGTTGAGCTCTATTCGAAATGATCAGAAGAAATCAACCCTTCGACCCTCCCGGCTCAGTAGCCCGGGATTTGCTCAACCTTCCTGCCCGTAGGCAGGGGTTGACATTGAGCGGCACTTTTGGCCTGTCCCTAAAGGGACGGTGTCTGCCGCAGTCGAAGTAGCAGTTAAAGCCCTTTACCTTGTTAGAGAAATCCGAACCTTGGATGGCTTAGAAAGAGGACAAGATTTTGATCGAACCCCATGGGCAGGGTTCAGAGCCCCTTGTTATCTTTCTGACAGGGTTAAATCAGGGGAGGAACCATGTATCAAAAAAGTTTAAAAGACCTCATTCGACCGAAGCGGTTGGAAACGGAGACGGAGACCCTCACCCCCTTTTACGGAAAATTTACGGCCGAGCCTTTTGAGAGAGGGTTCGGTATCACCGTTGGAAACTCTCTTCGGCGCATCCTCCTTTCTTCTCTTCAGGGGGCAGCCATCACGTCCGTCAAAATAGACGGGGTGCTCCACGAATTTTCAACGATCCCTGGGGTGAAAGAGGATGTGACGGAGATTATCCTCAATCTTAAAGAGGTGAGGCTCAAACTTCACACCGAAGGGCCGAAAACCATTCGGGTGAAGGCAGAAGGACCGAGGGTGTTGAAGGCAGGGGATATTCAGACCGGCGACGCAGTCGAAATACTCAATCCAGACCACCATATCGCCACTCTGTCCAGGGATGCCAAGCTCTCCATGGAGATGGTCGTCAAGATGGGGAGAGGGTATGTCTCCGCGGAGCACAACAAAGAGGAGAATCAACCGATCGGAACCGTTCCCATCGATGCCATCTTTTCGCCCATCAGGAAGGTGAATTACACCGTGACCAATGCGCGCGTCGGACAGATCACAGATTATGACAAGCTGATCTTGGAGGTCTGGACGGATGGAAGTCTGAGTCCGGAGGAGGCCATTGCTCATTCAGCAAAGATTCTAAAAAACCAACTCTCCATTTTCATCACCTTCGAGGAAGAGGAAGGGGAAGAGATGACGATTTCTGAAGAGAAAGATGAAATAGAAAAATTGAATGAAAATCTCTTTCGAAGTGTGGATGAGCTGGAGCTGTCGGTCCGTTCTGCCAATTGTCTGAAACATGCGAACATCAAGCTGATCGGCGACCTTGTGCAAAAGACAGAATCTGAAATCTTGGCCACCAAGAACTTTGGCCGAAAATCCCTGAATGAGATCAAGGAACTGCTGGGCGAGATGGGACTCAGTTTAGGAATGAAGCTGGAAAATTGGCCCCCCAAGAAAGAAGAACAGGGACCGGAATCAGGGGCCATCGGATAGGAGGGATGGATGAGGCATCGTGTTGCAGGCAGAAAGTTAAGTCGCCACACACAACATCGGAGGTTGATGTTTCGAAATATGTTGGTTTCTTTGCTTCGACATGGGCGTATCCAGACGACCTTAGCCAAGGCCAAAGAACTTCGAGGATGGGCCGACAAGATCATCAGCCTCTCCAAGAAGGGAACGCTTCATGCCAGAAGAAACGTGTTTGCTCTTCTTCGTGACAGAGAAATCGTGAAGAAACTTTTTGAGGAGATCGCCCCTGGCCTGAAAGACCGGGAAGGGGGCTATACGCGGATCTATAAAATGGGATGGCGCCAGGGCGACGCCGCTCCTCTATCGCTCATCGAACTGACCACGTTTTCGTCGACGGAAAAGAAGAAGAAATCGCGGGTGAAGAAAGCCAAAGAGGTTCTCGAAAAGGTTGCCCCGAAAAAGAAGGAGAAGGAAGAGAAAAAAGAAAAGAAGGTTAAGAAAAAAGAGAAAGAGGCTCCGAAGAAGGAACAAGAAAAACCGAAGAAAAAACCTTCAAAAGAAAAGAGTGAGTAGAGGACTTTATTCCGCAGCCATTCCACAACTCGGAGGCTCACACCCATATCAGCGAGAAATCGCATCATTCATCCTCACAGGCTGTATACCTGCTCTTGTGTTAACCATGCCGCATACTTAATAGCCTGTTGGATATCCTCTCTTTCAAGATCAGGATACCCTTCCAGGACTTCCTCAATGAGGCGCCATTGTCACTTGACAAAATCAATCGATATCCAAGGTTTTGTTATGTATAATGCACAATATTGTCAAGTGGCTCTCCCCTGAAAAGACTTAGCCCGAACAATACAAAAAATTCACTTGACAATAACAATCATTACACGTAATATTCTTAAGTGTATCGCTATTAATTGTCAAGCGAGGCAGATCTTAGCCGCCTCTTTAAGGGCAGAGTTTTGCATCACCAAATGGGTAATCGCCATGGCAACGAACCTCCAAGGATTCTTCAACGAGAAACCCGTTTTCAGCCCCGATGAATTTGCAGCCTTCTTTGATTCCAAGGAACCCCGCAGCTTGAGAACAAAGGAGGCACTTCTGGCATATTACGCCCGGAAGGGGCGCCTTTTACACGTAAAGCGCGGGCTTTATGCTGTGGTCCCTTCAGGAGCAAACCTCAAAACATTCTCCGTCGATCCTTTTCTATTGGCCGCAAAGATGACCCCGGATGCGGTCCTTGCATACCATACTGCTCTTGAATTCTATGGCAAGGCCCACTCCGTCCGTGAAAGTTTCTATTATTTGACGAACACCTTCCCCCGACCTTTGACCTTCCGGGGATATCGTTTCCGGGGCGTGCGATTTCCAAAGAAACTGGGGGACGAGAAGAGGTTATTCGGCGTCAATGCCGAAGAGCGTAGCGGGGTCAGTATGAGAGTAACCAGTTTGGAAAGAACCCTGGTGGATGTCCTGGATCGCCCGGACCTGAGCGGAGGTTGGGAAGAGGTATGGAGGTCATTAGAGAGCGTTGAGTTCTTCAATCTCGATCAGGTTGTCGAATACGCCTTGCTCCTGAAGAACAGCACGACCGCAGCAAAGGTCGGCTTCTTCCTTGACCAGCACCGGGACGCTTTGATGGTGAATGACTCCTACCTTGATACCCTTCGCGGTCTTCGTCCGCAGAAGCCTCATTACATGATGAGGACATCAAGGAAACCCGGCCGCCTTGTTTCTAACTGGAATTTGGTCGTTCCTGTAGAGATACTTAACCGCTCCTGGCAGGAAGTGCCGTGAAGATCTCCAAAGAGAAGCTGCTCCAAGAATCAGAAGCCTCAGGGTTCCGTCCTGAAAAATGTCAAAAAGGATTTTCAAATGGAAAGCACTGAACGGCCAATAATACATAATAAGAAGTAAGCAAGCGCTAAAAGAACTGAACCTGGGGATTCGTTCATGACACCCCAAAATTCTTTCGGGCAGCAAATAAGGAACCCCAAGAAATTTCAGGCAGGGCGTATGCGCGACGGGGAGAACCTATCGCCGGAGGGAGCACCATAGACAGAGAGTCCCGGGATGGATGACTAAGGATACCTGGACTTCGAGAACGGAACGAACAGCCATGGGAAGGGCAGATCAGGTGAGGCAACCAAATTACGCCTTTGGTTCCGGAGATAAAGGGCCCTTTTTTAAATGGGGCCATGCAGGGGGAGAAAATGTGAGTCTGACTTCTTCAATCCTGCCTTCCAGAGGCTTTACGCAGTTCGCCAAGAAATTTAGGGTCGATCTGATAACCCAGACTCCGTGCTTTCCTAACATCCTCCCACGATTTTCCGTATTCTTTCCTGAAATAATAGGCAATCCCCCGATTGCAATAGGCTACGGCGTCCCGGGGATTTAATTCAAGAGCTTTCGTATAATCAGAAAGGGCCCGATCATATTGGCCCTTATTCGCATAGGCGATTCCCCGGATGTGATAGGCCTTGGCATACTTTGGGTTCAGATCGAGGGCCTTGTTCAAATCACGGATCGCTTCATCACTATTACCTTTGCTTGTATAGGCATAACCGCGATTGTAATAGACCTCCGTATAGTTGGGGTCCTTCTTGAGCGCTTTCGTGTATTCGGAAATCGCCTGATCATATTGGCCTTTATCCGCATGGGTGTTTCCACGATTGTTGTAGGCCTCGGCTTCTCTCGATCCTGCCTGAGTTTGCTCGACGTTTGCAGGGAAGAAAAGGGCATAGAGAATAACGATGAAAATGACTCCGATCAAACGATCCATTCTGTTTTTCACAGGGTGTCTCCTCAAAAGAAGTACTTTGCCCTGGCTTGCAAACGCTGAGACCGGTTCGGTCTCAACGGGCCATCCAAAGCCTTGGTCACGAGGAGCAATATTAAGCAAATATCATGCCCTCGGATCTGGGAACTCTCAACCGATTGAAACTAAGAATGATTCTTAAATCTCTTCCTCAGAAATTGATCATTTCGTGGCAAATTATTGTTCGTTTTAGTATAATGTGACAAAAATAGTCCGTAGACTCTTCAACCGAAAAAGTGAATTATGGCTATCGGGTGAGTTTTAGGTTATATAAAAATGTTGTCTGAATCGGTTTTTCATGGTAAGCTTGGCACCGAAGAATCCCGAAGGTTTGATCCTCCATCCCCCTCATTTCGAAAAGACCGCTGGCTGGTAGGGGAGACAGAGGATTTGAAGCTCATGTTCTACACCCTGTTTTCTGCGTGACCTAATACCGAAGAGATTCAAGTCAAGAAGGAAGGTTGCTCCATGATCCATTTGGCGGGCAAGTTCAGAAGGTTCTATCTTGTTTACTTCAGGAAGGGATATGTAAAAAGACAACTGGCCTTACGAGAAGGGGAATGCCGTCAATGCGCTCAATGCTGCACTTTCGTTTTCGCCTGCCCCATGTTGAAGGGACAACAACACTGCCGTATTTATGATAAGTTCCGCTTGAAGATGTGCCAGAGCTTTCCAATAGACCAAAGGGATATCGATGAAGTGGCCCTGTCCGGGGGCACATGTGGCTATCGTTTCGAGAAACCCGCCTTTCAACCCCGTTCCCCTCGTTCGACTCAGACAAATCTCTGATCCATTTTCCTTGGTGATCATTGATGACAGACGAACCGATCCTGAAAATCGAAGGCCTCACAAAAGATTATGGACCTGTCAAGGCGGTGGATCAGGTCTCGTTTTCCGTTCATTCCGCCAAGATTGTGGGACTTCTCGGTCCCAATGGTGCCGGCAAGACAACGACGATCAATATGATTCTGGGTATCCTCGATCCAACCCAGGGATCGATTGAAATCTTCGGCAAGAACCTGAAAGAGAACCGTTCCAAGACAAGCCAGGGGATCAATTTCGCGGCTGTTTACGCCCATATGCCGGCCAATTTAACGGTGTGGCAGAACCTCTATGTCTTCGGATTACTCTACGGAGTGAAGAACCTCAGGCAAAGAATTGAATTTCTCTTACACGAATTCGATCTGGAGGGATTCTCCGGAACCAGAGCCGGCCTTCTTTCCTCCGGCGAGGCGAGCCGGCTGAACATTGCCAAGGCGATCATAAACAGTCCCCGGCTATTACTTCTTGACGAGCCGACGGCCTCCCTTGATCCCAACATTTCTCAGATCGTCCGCCATAAGATCAAAGAATACGTGGAGAAAACAAAGACCGCTGCCCTCTGGACTTCCCATAACATGCAAGAGATTGAGGAGGTGTGTGATCAGGTCTTATTTCTTTCCCATGGCAAGATTCTCTTGAGCGGCAATCCAAAAACCTTGCCTTCTGAATACGGAAGAAGAGACCTGGAGGAATTATTCATCACCATTGCCCGGGAACCCCTTTCCTTTGGATCATAAGCCGATGTCATTGACCCGAGTTTATGCAATTTTTCTGAGGCAGGTATTTCTGATCAAGAGCAACCCGACGCGGCTTGCCACCATCTTCCTCTGGGTGATCGTCGATATCCTGCAATGGGGTTACATCAGTAAGTACCTCGGCTCCCTGGGACAATCTACTTTCAGCTTCGTGACGGTCATACTGGGTGCGATCATTCTATGGGAATTCGTGACGCGGACACAGCATGGACTAATGAGGGCCTTTCTGGAGGATATTTGGACACAGAACTTCATCAACTATTTTGCCTCGCCCCTTGAGATCAGGGAGTATCTGACGGGCCTCGTCACAACGGGTATCGCAACCAGCCTGACCGGGTTTTGGATCATGGTTTTGATTGCCGGTTTGGCCTTTGGGTATAGCCTTTTTAGAATTGGACTTTTCCTCTTGCCCTTTATAATGATCCTCTTCCTCTTCGGAATCGCCATGGGCTTCTTTGTGTCTGCCATCATTTTTCGACTCGGTCCGTCAGGAGAATGGCTCGGCTGGCCGGTTCCGCTGATCCTCTCTATCTTTTCAGGCGTCTATTATCCGATCTCGACACTGCCTGCCCCTCTTCAAATCGTTGCCAAGATCATGCCCCCATGCTATGTCTTTGAGAGCATGCGCACGATCCTTTCCACGGGATCCTTCTCTGCCGTCTTATACATCGATCTATTGGTGGGGCTTTCGCTGGCAATGGTCTATCTCTGGTTGACATACAAATTATTCATCCTGACTTACCGTTACAACTTGAAGACAGGGGCAATCGCACGCTTCAATGCCGAGGCATTGTAGCAGCAGGGCGTTTGAGCCTTGAGCTTTGAGCTTTCAGCTTCGACTTGAATTTGGAGGGTGGTCATTTTTTCTCCAGTCGCGGGGCCATAAGTCCTCAATAAAGATGCTTTCCGGTTACAATCGGTCTTCACCTTTCGAGACTTTTTCTTTGAAATCAAAGTGTTATAGGTGACACCCCTTTCTTGGCATTGAAATTGCTCGACCCCGAGAGGAGGTGAAACAGCTTCTTATGACGAAGAAAATGGACAAGGCCAGGCTGGCCGGGGAATTTGAAGAAATTCGATATCAAGCGCACAAACAGTTGTTCAGCAAGATCCCGGGTATCAGCGCTATCGCAGGGTTCTTGGTTGGATCGTGGGTGGTTTCGACCTTTACAACCTCGCCCGTCAAGGGTTTTCTCTCCTCCGTGGGCTTGATGAGGGGCGGAACCCGTCTGGTCAGTACGGGCACCTATAAATTTCTTTCCTTGTTTCTGCCTCTAATGATTTCAGTGATTACAGCCTACATCGTGCAAAAGGCCTTAAAGAAATACCGGGAAAGGCGGCTGGAAAGAAACATGGCTTACGTCGCGGAGTTAGGGCAAGCGGTTCAATCCCAATTACACGACAAAGTGAAAATTCTGGATCAGGCCAAAGGTGCAGGCCTCATCTCAGATAACGAATATCAGGCCAAGATGGCCAATCTGTATCAATCCTATTCCAGAAATTTTCATTCCAAGATCGAGGAATTAATCATCAAGAAGCTTGAAGGTTAGTGTTTGAGAAATCCTGGAAGCAGGGGGGAGCCGTGAAGATGGGAAAATTATTTGTCTGTCTGATCTCGGTGGCGGTGTCGGTCTTGATGATCGTCCAGTTGTATGGCTGCGGAACGCTGATCTACCCTGAAAGGCGCGGCCAGACGACCGGCACGGTGGACGTCGGAATCGCACTTCTCGATGCCCTGTGGCTCATCGTTTTCATCATTCCGGGGGTCGTGGCCTTTGCAGTCGATTTTACAACCGGCGCCATCTATCTCCCGGGAGGCAAGAGGGCCACTGGTTCCTCCGGAAAAATCGTTGTCGTTCGGGTCAACCCCGCCGACCTGAATGAGGAGACGATTAAAGAAGTGGTGAAGAGACACACAGGCCACTCAGAGCTCGAATTGAGAAAGGCGAAAATCTACCAGATGGATCGATCCGAGAGCGTCGAAGCAGAGCTTTCAGAAATAGCGAAGTCTGGATATCAAGCTCATTGAGGGATTAAGAAACCCGTGGAGCCTTTACGTCCTGTGAGCCGATGTAAATCCCGATCCCTCTACGAATGGCATCAGCAAATTTCTGGAGGCAGCCGCCATCTGCCCGGAAGGAATCCCTCAATTTCCGGCTGATCTCCAGCTGGACACCCATCCTTCGGTGTCCCCGGTTACAGATGTTTCGGGGATCAATCGCTTTAAGCCGTTCCGTTGCCTCCCGGGTTTGAAATCCGGCCTTCCCTAACTCCCGCTCGATCTCCGATTTTAGAACAGGATTAAGGCCTCCCACCATTACGAATCCATCTTCCCTGTCGGCGTGGCCGTGCACGGTCACCACAATCTCGGCACCTTTCAGGATCTCAATGGCCCGCGGTTCGTCAAAAAGATGACTTTGAAGATGCAACACGCCGTTCCCATCGGACTTGATACCCTGAAAGCTGTAGAAAGAGTGGTCGTCACCTGCAATCGCTTCGGCAGCTTCTGTTGTCCCGGGCTCGATTTTCCCGCCATGAGGGGCCATCACAAGAACAGGACCATTCCTCTGGGACATTTCAATGGTATAATCCCGTCCCTCAGTTTCTTTCGATGTAAGCTCTCCAAAGCTCCTGTAGGCTTTTACCATCATGCCGAATGGCCAATGCCTGGTATCCGTTGCCCGGTAGGCGCTGCCTGACTTACCTGTTCTTCTTCTCCTTCTTCAGCTTTCTCTTCTCTTTGAGGCTTTTCTGCGGTGCCTTCTTGCTTTCCTTTACCCCTTTGCTCTTCTCTTTCATATCGCAACCTCCAATTCATTGAATTCTGAGGTATATTATACCTGATAGGGTGCGGATGTAAAGCGGAACGAGTGGCCGGGGATCTCTTCCGGGCCTCTTGCCTTAGCCTCTGGCCTCAGCCTCTGGCCGATCACCACTGGCGGAGTTCGATCATTAGTCCATCAGGATCCTTGATCTCGGCGCGCTTCGACTTTCCACGGGTAACCGGTTCCTTTGACACCTCGACGCCTTTGCTTTTCAAATAGCCGATCGCTCGATCCATGTCATCGACTTCGATTGCCATTGTACGGAAGCCGACCTGGGGACCTTTGGCAGGCGGCGCAGAATTCCTGAGTGCCAGTAGCTCGAGCATCGTATCCCCGAGTGTGAGGAAAGCAATCTCCTCTATCTCCGGCGAAGAGGGCTTCATTCTCTCCTTGAAGCCGAAGCCAAGGATCTCCTGATAGAACCGAATGCTCCTTTCGAGATTGCCTGATACGATCTCCACATGGTCAATTCTTTTGAACATAACCGTCTCCTCTAAATTGGATTGAACCCCGATTCAACATTCCTTCAGTAAATCTATTTCAGGAAGAACCTGGGGACTTTTCTCTTATATTCAAGATACTCATTCCCGAAGCGCTTCTCCAACTCTGGCTCTTCCATCACCCTTAACTCAAGGACGTTTAAAGAGACAAAAAGAGGGGTGAAGACGAAAATGAGAGAGGTCGACCCAAGCAAGACACCCAGCCCCAACAGAAGCATCACGATGCCGACGGTCATCGGGTTCCTGCTGTAAGCATAGGGACCGGCAGTAACCAGCCTGGTTGGAGGATTGAAAAGGACGGATAGGCCCCGTGTCTTGATGAAATAGAAGACCGACCATAGGGGTAAGGAGAGGCCCAGAGCGAAAATGGGCACCGAGACAGCGATGCTTAACAGGGGCGAAAAAGGATTGGGAAGGCGGAAAAACTTATCCATCCAGAGGGATGCCAAGATGAATAATCCCAGGATAACCCAATAGAGAATCGCTCCTGCCGGGCTGAGAAGGATCCGGGTCTTGCTGCTTCTGGCTCTCCTGCAAACGCAGTCAATCCACTTATCGCTTAAGCTCATCCGTCAAAGGATCTCCTTGGGATTTCAAGTTCGGAAACTTATCACAATCCCTCAACCGAGTCAAATATCCTTGCTGCAAAAAACTCCTGCTCTGTTCAAATGGAAAGAGTTTGCCTCTGGAGCCCAATTCCGAGTTGTGGGTGGACAAGCTCACGGCCGGTTGAAGTAAAGGGGATGAATACCAGGCGGTTCTCTACGGGTTCGATGCTGATCTCATGCAATTTTGGAAAGTAGTCCTTCTTCTTGCTGAGGAGATTGGCCAGAAGGATTTTGAGGCATGCGACTGCGTTCTCTTCGGAAAAAGTGACGGGCTGGAGCATGGCATCAGGCAGGACGGCTTCGGTCCTCTCTGCCGGCTGAAACAGAGTCATCTGCTTCGATAAACGAAGAAAGAGCGCCGGATGCAGTCGAAAAGCAGGAACCCAGAAGTAAGCCTCCTGTTCTTCCCATTCCGGCCGGATCATTCTGGGAAGGTTGGCTGCCCGCGCAAGATCTCCATAGGATCTCAGTGAGATACCCCTGACAGCGACTCTCATCCTCCAGAACGGGAGGTAAACGGAGGAACCCGCTTTCCCCGGGACCACTTCAAATCTGCTGGCCAGTAACGCGCCGGACGAAGGGTTCCACAAAACGTGACAGATCCCGCAGAAAAGGAGGAGGCTTTCCCGGCCTCCCTGGAGGGGGTTTCCGCAGTTGGGGCACAGGGTTGAAACGAGGTTGATCTCCCAATGCTCATTTATCCCCGAGCGAGCACCGTCCAGGAGGAGATCTTCTCTTGGAGCCATCGCCTTTCCGAGTATGGCGTCTACAATCTTCCCATTCCGTATGAAAACCGGAAAGAAGATCAGGCTCCCAAGTTCGCCAATGAATTCACGATGAAATGGGGCGCGGCCCAGGAGTTGTCCCTCCAGCTCATGAAACTGATATTGGACCCTTATGGCCGCTTCTTGGCGAGACATCTCGGGCTCGATAAATGTCCCCTGGATCTCCCTCGATGCGAAACGAATCTTCAATGCCTGCGGCCTGATTCCGAGTGTGGCTGGAAGCATCCTCTGAGAATAGGAAAGGAGTGTCGCATTGATGATCCCGTGCCGAATTTCAAAAGGAATGACCGAAAAAGCGACCCCTTTGAAGCGCCAATAGGGGATAAAGATCAGATTCTCCGACGGGGCTTTGAGTGCGGGAAGACAATAACAGAACGGGCCGCGGGTCCACAGGTAGAGCCTCACGTGGCAATAGGAGCAGATCAGGAGCCGGTCGGTCTCCTCAAGCAAAACAGGAGCTCCGCACTGCGGACACTGGAGCTCTATCTCCCAGGATAATCTCCCCATAAGAAACCGCCAATCACCCAGCCAGTAGGCTGTTGATAAAGTCAATTTTCACTGGTTGCTCAAGAATGCCCAGATGCAAGGCTCCCGAAATCCTGAGGAGTGAGGCGTACTTGGAGGTACGCC
>JBHGBJ010000065.1:0-24897 GCA_041947025.1 Thermodesulfobacteriota bacterium | reverse complement strand
CCTGCCTTCGGCGTGACAGTCAATGACGGGGATGCGGATTCCAATACTCTGGCTGCGACAATAACCTACACCCCAGTCAATGATGCACCGACAAACTCGGTGCCGGGTGTGGAGGGAACCGCCGAAGATACCCCGCTGGTATTTTCCAATGGCAACGGTAATTTGATCTCCATCAGTGACCCGGATGCCGGAGCCAATCCGGTGCAGGTAACCCTGACCGGCAGCAACGGCACCGTGAGCCTCGCCGGCATAGGTGGTCTGGCTTTCACGGTGGGTGACGGCACGGATGATGCCGGCATGACCTTTACCGGCACCATGGCTAACATCAATGCGGCTCTGGACGGTCTTACTTTCACCCCCTCAACCGGGTTTTCAGGCGGAGCCGCGGTACAGATCAGCACCAATGATCAGGGCAACAGTGGCAGCGGCGTTCCGTTGACGGATACGGATACGGTGAACATCAATGTTAGCAATGTCAACACTCCGCCGAGCGCCACCAACTTGAGTGCACCGGAGAGCTACACCGAAGACACCCCGCTGAATCTGACCGACATTGTGGTTACGGATGCGGACAGTCCCAATGTCACGGTGATCCTGACGCTGTCCGATCCGACGGCAGGCAGCCTCAGCACCGGCACTTCCGGGGCGGTCACCTCCACCTATAATGCGGGCACCGGGGTGTGGACGGCCAGCGGCTCCATAGCCGATGTCAATACCCTGCTTACAGGTGTCACCTTCACCCCCGCCTTGAATTACAACAGCAACTTTACCATCGCTACCAGCGTGAGTGATGGGGTGGCTGCACCCATTACGGGAGTGAAGAACATGACCAGCATCCCGGTCAATGACGGCCCGACAGGCAGTGTTACGATCAGCGGCACGCCGACCGAAGACCAAATCCTCACGGCGTCGAATACGCTGGCGGACGCTGACGGTATGGGAGCGGTCTCTTACCAGTGGCAGCGGGACGGTCTGGATATCGTCGGTGGGATGGGCAGTACCTACACCTTGGGCGACGTTGATGCCGGCACAACCATTACAGTTGTTGCCGAGTACACCGATTCCGAGGGGACGAATGAATCTGTGAGCAGTGCCGGTATGGGGCCGGTGGCCAATGTCAACGATGCGCCGGTCGGGGTTCCCGCCATCAGTGGCACGGTGACCGAAGATGAGGTGCTGACTGCGGATACCGCTGCCATCAGTGATGCCGACGGCCTGGGCGCTTTCAGCTACCAGTGGCTCCGGAATGGCGTAGCCATAGACGGCGCGACTGCTTCAACGTACACTCTGGGCGATACCGACGTCAATGCCCAGATCAGCGTGACTGTCTCCTACATTGACGGGCACGGTACCGCCGAGACCTTGACTTCGGCCCAGACGGAAGCAGTAGCCGAAATCGCCGAAATCAGCGATGCACCGGTCGCCATCCCTCCCATCACCACGACCCCCCCTGAGCCTCAGGCTCCGGCGGTCGATCCTTCCGCCGGTATCGGCAGTGCGGATGTCCCGGGCACCTCCGGCTTCCCGCAGTGGCCGGGCAATGACGCCACCCTCGGGAACGGCAGCGGTAGCCCCAACTCTCAGGGCAACAACACGGTGGATACCGACAATTCGAAAGCAAGCGAGCAAGAGGAGATTCCGAATGAAGAGGTCCAGAAAGAGGCCGTTCCGAAGGAATCCAAACCGACCTTGACCCGGCCTTCTGAGAAGAGATCTGCGATGTCAAATCCTCCGGGCAGGACCGATTTGCGTCCCATCCTGCTTCGAAAGGAAGGCTTGCCTAACACTGAGATGGCACAGGATGAGCAATCGACCGCAGTCCAAGAAAACGTGATGCGGGCTCGCGAGTACGACTATTTGCGCGACTCTCTGGATGCCTTAAAAAAAGAGATGACGGCCGAAATCAAGCTTAACAAGATGTATTTGGGATCTGCCATCGTATCCTCCATTGGCCTTTCGGTGGGTTATGTTGTGTGGCTGCTTCGGGGCGGTATGCTCCTCGCTTCTCTGCTGTCCTCGATCCCCGCGTGGCAATTCCTGGATCCTTTGCCGATCCTGGCTCGCAAAAAGGACGACGATCACTCGGATGACAATGAATCCCTGGAATCCATCGTGGCCAAAAACCCACGTCAAATAAACTTGATGAAGAAAACGGCAGACCCATCGTCGGATGCCGAGGTGAAGGGGCAATAGCTTATGAGAAGAGGATTGAATGTCAAACACCGGGTCGTCCTTGGACTGGTAGGCTTAACGGTCAGCCTGGTCATGCTGGCTTTCATGCTTGGCGTCATTCCAGACAGAGCGAGCGCCGTGCGGGAAGGCCGGGCAGCTCTGGCGGAGGCGATCGCGTTACACAGCACGGTAGCCGTGATGTCAAACAATATCCAGCACCTGGAATCCGATTTCAAGCTGCTTGTAGATCGAAACAGTGACCTGTTCTCCCTTGCCCTGCGTCGCCAGGATGGCCAGATCCTGGTCGCCACCAAAGACCACGCCGGCCACTGGCAGGACATGGGCAATGAATACTCCATGGAAACACAAGTTCAGGTTCCCATCTCGGTCGAAGGCCGCAAATGGGGACAGCTGGAGTTGCGCTTCAAGGCGCTCCATAGTAGCGGGATCAAAGGGGCGTTTCAAAATCCGATCGTTCAGACCCTGGTGTTCCTGGGGGTCCTTTGCTTTGTTGTCTTCTTCTTCTATCTCGGTAAAGTGCTCCGCCAGCTGGATCCGTCCAAGGCCATCCCCGGAAGGGTGCGCTCTGCCCTCGACACATTGGCGGGTGGACTTCTGGTGCTCGACCAGAAGGAGCAAATCGTGCTGGCCAACAAGTCCTTTGCAAACCTGCTCGGCAAGACACCCGACAGTCTGCTCGGCTATCGGGCCGGCGATCTGCCATGGATGGACACGAAGGGCAACAAAGTCGAAAAATCCGGCCGGCCCTGGGTTCAAGCCCTCAATCGAGGCGAAGCACAAACCAACCGTATGCTCCGCTTGTGTCATCCCAACCAGGGATGGTTGACATTCAGCGTCAACTGTTCTCCGGTGCTCGGCGCCGGCTCCAAATATGCCGGGGTCCTCGTCAGTTTTGACGACGTCACGCAACTGGAGAAAAAGGAGATGGAGCTGCGCCAATCCAAAGAGGAGGCGGAAACAGCAAACCAGGCCAAGAGCGTGTTTCTGGCGAACATGAGCCACGAAATCCGCACACCGATGAATGCCATCCTCGGCTTTACCGAAATCCTCAGGCGGGGCTACGGCAGGAGTGCGGAGGACAGTCTGAGATACCTCAACACCATTCATTCGAGCGGCAAGAATCTGCTCGATTTGATCAACGATATCCTGGATCTGTCAAAGGTGGAGTCAGGCCGGTTGGAATTAGAGGAGACTTGGGCCGAACCCCACCGGATCATTTACGAGGTTTTGCAGGTCCTGGGCATCAAGGCCCAGGAAAAGAACATTGCACTCCATTTCCGAGCACAAGGCATGATCCCCCAGAAAATCAAGACCGATCCCGGCCGCTTCCGGCAAATCATCTTCAACCTGGTTGGCAATGCCATGAAGTTCACCAACCAGGGAAGCGTGACGGTGACGTGCCGTTTCATGAAGAACCTGCCTGATCCTCTGCTGCAGATCGAAGTTGCCGACACCGGTATCGGCATCCCCCAGGACAAAATCGAATCGATCTTTGATCCTTTTACCCAGGCAGACGCGACGGTGGCGCGTCGCTTCGGAGGAACAGGCTTAGGCCTATCCATCAGCCGCAGGTTCGCGCGGGCATTGGGTGGTGACATAACGCTGAAGAGCTGGCCGGGCAAAGGCAGCACCTTCACCGTTACCTTGAAAACGGGCGATCTGAAAGGTGTGTCCTTTCTGCAGCCAGAGGAAGTGACAACGGCAGCGCAAGCCTTTGACGCCAAAGAGCAGTCACGCTGGCAGTTCCCCAAGGCCCGGGTGCTGATTGTGGATGACGGTGCCGAGAACCGGGAACTCCTCAGGCTTCTTCTTCAAGAGGCGGGACTCATGGTGGACGAGGCCGAAAACGGCCAGGCCGGTCTGGAAAAAGCTGCTGCCGGTCATTATGATATGATCTTGATGGATGTCAACATGCCTGTCCTGGATGGGTTTAGCGCCACGAGAAAGCTACGGCAGCAGGGACTGAAGACGCCCATCATCGCGTTAACCGCCAATGCCATGAAGGGCTCCGAGCAGGAATGCCTGGATGCCGGTTGCTCCGGTTATTTCTCCAAGCCGATCGATATTGATCGCTTCATGGAGATGATGGCGGAGCGTTTAGGCGGATATCCGGTTGAGAAAGAAACGGTCATTCCACCCATTTCCCCAGCGGGCCCCCCGCCTGATCGCATCGTGATGGAAGCAGAGCCGGCCGCCGCTGGTCCCATCCATTCGAAGCTGCCGAGTGACAATGGAAAGTTCCACCAGTTGATTATCCGCTTTGTCGGACGGCTCAAAGAGCAGCTTCAAGCCGCGGAACAGTCGCGATTGCAGGGCCAACTCGAAGTGGTCGCTGCATTTGCACACTGGCTGAAGGGGACCGGGGGTACGGTCGGCTTCGATGAATTCACAGGACCCGCCGCGAAGCTTGAAAAGCTCGCGAAGGAAAGGGGAAGCGAATCGGAGATTCAGCAGGCGCTTGCCCATATCGCCAGACTGTCTGGACGCCTGGTCATTCCAGGTGCTGAGCCTGCCGGAGCTTCTGCCCCGATCAACAGTAAGACCCCAGAGCCATCGACGGAATGCGAATCGCCGCCGGACCAGATCCTCTCCACGACGGGGAAACCCGTGACGTCGCGCTTAGGGTCGAGCCCCCGGTTTCAGAAAGTCATTCTGCAATTTATTGAGAAACTGAAAGGAGAACTGATCCGGGCGCAGGCGGCCTGGGAAAACGGAAATCTCGAAGAGCTCTCCCTGATCGCGCACTGGCTGAAGGGCGCCGCTGGCACCGTGGGCTTCGACGATTTTACGGAGCCTGCGACAAGGCTTGAGAGTTTCGCCAAGACAGCCCAGATGGAAAAGGCAGGAGAGATGCTGCGGCAGGTCAAAGGCCTTTCGGCGGCCATCGTCCCCCCGGCCATCGCGAATGGCCGCAAAGCGGCTTAGAGATCGGCGATCAACGAAGACTTCGCCGGCCATGAGGAGGATGTCATTCAGATGAAGCCACCCGTTGCAAAAGACAAGCTGACCATAGAGGGCGCCCCGCCAGAGTTACAGGAGAAATCCCAGCGTCTGTTGAACGCAACCATTTTCATGGTGGATGACGAGCCCATCACGATGGAAGTGGTGCAAGGGTTTCTGGAGGAGGCAGGGTATCGCAACTTTGTCCTGATTGAAAAATCCACCGAGGCGATGGCTTCCCTTGAGAAACAGCGCCCCGATCTTCTGCTCCTCGATCTTCTCATGCCCCAGGTGTCTGGCTTCGATATCTTGAAAGCCATACGAGGCCACCCGAAGCTCAAACACTTGCCCGTCATCATATTGACGTCCTCGTCGGACAACCGAGACAAGCTGGCCGCCCTGGACTTGGGCGCCACCGATTTCCTGGCCAAGCCGGTGGATCCGAGCGAGCTGCGGCTGCGAGTGCGCAATACCCTGGCGGCCAAAGCATACATGGATCAACTCGCCTTTTACAACCCCCTGACCAAGCTGCCCAACCGCCACCTGTTCATGGAACAATTGGAGTGGAGCTTGAATTCCGCCAGACGAAACGGCGAGAACCTCGCATTGCTGAACATCGAATTGGACCAATTCAACAGGATCAGCGACACCCTGGGGCTCTTTGCGGGCGACGACGTCCTACAGCAGCTGGCCTCGCGCATCAAAGAAGTCGTCAGGACCGTTGATTCGCTGGGACATTTCGAGCTCGGTGAACACATGCCTGGCACTCTCTTCCATTTCGACAGCGGCACGTTCGCCCTGCTCTTGCATCGGATCCGAAACGAGCAAGATGCAGCGCTGGTCGCCCAGCGCATATTGGAAGCGATCAGGGCACCGCTATCGGTAGGAACTGCGGAGCTCTACATGAAAGCGAGCATCGGGATCGCCACCTACCCGACCGAAGACGGGAATAACGTCTATATGTTGCAGCTCGCATCGAGTGCCAAGGATTATGTCAAGAACAACGGGGGAAATACCTTTCAATTTTCCTCCCCTCAAATCAACACCCAATACCAGGACCGACTCAGCCTGGAAGCCAGACTTCGCAGGGCCCTGGATCGAAATGAATTGGTTTTGCACTATCAACCCAAGCTGGATGTTCAGACCAATGTCATTACCGGTGTGGAGGCGCTGTTGCGATGGCACGCCCAAGATTATGGCTTGATCAAACAAGCCAAGTTTATTCCGATGGCCGAGGAAACCGGGCTCATCATTCCCATCGGCGAATGGGTAATGAGCCATGTGTGCAAACAGTTGTCAGAGTGGCAAAAAGCAGGCAAGGCTCCTATCGGCATGTCGGTGAATCTGTCTGCCGCACAATTTCAGAACCCGGAGATGCAGACGATTTTCAAACGAATCATCGAAGATAGCAAGATCGATCCCCAGTTGATGACTCTCGAGTTAACGGAAAGCATGCTGCTGGAGGATATTGAGGACAAAATTGAATCGATGAAGCGATTGAAAGACCTTGGCCTCAAATTGTCCATAGATGATTTTGGAACAGGCTATTCCTCGTTAAGCTATTTGAGAAGACTACCGTTGGACGAGCTGAAAATCGATCGCTCGTTTTTCGTGAATCTGTTTGAAGACACCAAGGGCCGCTCTCTCATCTCTTCTTTGATTTTTCTCGCACGCAACCTCAATTTGCGCACGGTGGCCGAGGGTGTGGAGACGGAGCAGCAGCTCTGTTTTCTTCAAAAAGAGGGGTGCGATCAGTACCAGGGCTTCTTGTTTAAGCCTCCCCTTGAAAGCGCGGAAGTTTTTAAGCTTCTACCCTGACTGCGATCTGAGAATGCGAGAACTGGAAGGCCGGAGAGGAGAAAAAGATGGTGGGCGCTGTAGGATTTGAACCTACGACCTCCTGCGTGTGAAGCAGGCGTTCTCCCCCTGAACTAAGCGCCCCGTTGAATCTTCTTTATAAGAATATTCCAACCAAATGTCAATCCCGGTAATGAAAAAGGTAAGCATCTCTTTTTCCGTGATGGATGTCCTGGAGCGTATTGCTGCCTCAGAAGCAGAAAGGCCGGCCGAGAAAGTTTTAGAGCGCAACCTTTCATCGGCTTGGCTCCAACGCCCAAAAACCCATGAAAAAAGCCTATCAGCTAAACACGAAAGTGACCCTTAACATTTCAAATGCCCGCAATTCTAAAACTTTAGAGGTCTGGCATCTCTGCTTCTGCCCCTATCACGAAATTGGAGATGCTTCCATGAAGAAGTATCCCTTGAAAATGCAACGACACGGACAGGCGATCATTTCCTCTCCACCTGAACGATTGCTCCCTCTCCCTGGGCTAACCCGCCGCAAATGGAGGCCACCCCGATTCCTCCCCCTCTTCTTCTCAATTCATAGATCAGGGTCATGAGAATTCTCGCTCCGCTTGCGCCGACAGGATGACCGATGGCAATGGCCCCACCATTGACATTCGTCTTTCTTAGGAGGTCCTCCATCTTCTTCGAATTCCCATCAGCCAATATCTTTATGCTGACCAGAGGGACTGCGGCAAAAGCCTCATTGATCTCAATCAGATCGATCCGGTCGAGATTCACATGAGCCTTCTCCAGGAGCTTCTGAATCGTGAAACCCGGAGTCGCTGCAAGTAATCTGGGAGTCATGGCTGCCGGAACCATGGAGATGATCTTGGCCAAAGGCCGGAGTCCTCTCTCTTCTGCCTTCTTCCGGCTCATGATGAGAAGGGCCGAAGCCCCCGTATCAAGGCCCGGAGCATTTCCTGCTGTCACGGTCGGACTGCCGTAGATCAGAGGAAGCCTGGAGAGTTTCTCAAGGGTCGTATCGGGCCTTGGAAATTCATCCTTCTCCAGAATGATGGGATCCCCTTTCCTTTGCGGAATCTCAACCCTCATGAGCTCTTCCCCAACCTTGAACTTCCCTTCGGATAGAGCCTTTTGATACTTCCTTTGGCTTTGATAAGCCCATTGATCCTGATCTTCCCGGATGATCCCGTACTCTAATGCAACCTCTCCGGCATCGACCGAAACCGGATGAAACCCCGGATAGCCCAATTCGTGGAGGCCATCCAAAAGTTGAATATGGCCCAATCCCTTGTTCCACCGGATATCGGTGGTGAAATAAGGGGTCCGGCCCATATTTTCAGCGCCAACCGCCAAGGCCACCTCGATCTCTCCGGCTTTGATCGCCCTGAACCCCAGTCTCACCGCAGCCATCGATGAACAGCAGGCCCGGTCGATGGTCAGCGAGATCGAGTCCGCAGGCATCCCTGCCTTCAGGGTAGCCTGCCTGGCAGGGACATCCGTTTCCAGAGCGACCTCTGCAGGCATCGCTGTTCCGTAATAAGTCTCATCGACCTCCTCCCCACTGATACCGGTTCTTCGCAGAACCTCCCGGATCACCACCGCTCCGAGCTCAATGGAAGGAATATCTTTGAGAACCCCTCCGAATTTTCCGAAGGGCGTCCGAGCCGCGCTCACCACGACCACACCATTCTTTTCCGTCATCTCTTTTCTTCTTTCTCCCTCGCCCGCCCTCCATCCTATCCTCTTCTATCAGTAGGGGAAAGGCTGGCGGCTGAAGGAACTTTAGGAACCCTCCTACACCAGAAGGTATTTTCTCCTGGCCTCCTCATTATCCTTCAGCTCTTCAATGGTCCCTTGATACCGGATCTGTCCATCATCGATGATATAGCCGCGGTCGCTCAGCTTCAAGGCGGATCTCACGTTCTGCTCGGCCAATAAAACCGTCAAACCGGCCTCTTTCAACCTCCTGATCTGCCCTTCCAAAAGGCGAACCAGCGAAGGGGCGAGTCCCTCAAAGGGCTCATCGAGAAGCAAGAGCTCGGGATTGCCCATCAAGGCCCTCGCAATCGCTAACATCTTCTGCTCCCCTCCGCTCAGGCAACCCCCTCTGCGATCTTCTATCTTTCTCAGGGCAGGAAACAGTCCGTAAACCCGTTCCCGATCCCACTGCTCGCCTCCCCCGGCCTTCCGGCCGATCTCGAGATTCTCCCTTACGGTCAGATCGGCAAAGATCCTTCTATCGTCGGGAACATAGCTGATCCCCTTTCGAGCCAAGAGGTAAGGATCGATCCCTGTGATCTCTTCTCCTTTATACCGGATCGCCCCTTGCCTGGGAGGAGTGATTCCGATCACGCTCTTCATGGTGGTCGTCTTCCCGGCCCCATTTCGTCCGAGAAGGCAGACCACTTCCCGGCGCTCGACCTTCAGAGAAATGCCGAAGAGGATATGGCTCAGACCGTAAAAGGTGTGGATTCCCTCAACCTGAAGCATTACTCCATCCCCAAATAGGCTTCCTGGACAATCGGATTTTTTCTCACTTCTTCCGGACTTCCCTGGATCAGGGCCCGTCCCTGGTGCATCACCATGATGCTTTTGGCAACGGAGAAAACGATATCCATGTCGTGCTCGCAGAATAGGATCGTCAAGCCCCGCACTTGGGCCAGTCGCTTGACGAGATCCATCGTTGCAGATGTCTCTTCCGGAGACATGCCTGCAGTCGGCTCATCCAGTATCAATAGCTCGGGCTCATTTCCCAGGGCAATGGCGATCTCGACGATCTTCTGGTCGCCATGGGACAATGAACCGGCGATGCGCTCGGCCTTATCCAGGAGTCCGACCGTTTCCAGGATATGGTTCGTCTCCCGGACAAGCATGCTCTTGGCCGGTCGGAAGAGATGATGACTCTTTCGCTGCCGGGACAGCACTGCGACCTGAACGTTTCTAAAGACCGTCAGTCGGGGGAAGATATTGACAATCTGATAGGAGCGGGAGATCCCTTTCTTGCAGATCTCATAAGCCGGGAGGCCGCCGATATCTTCACCCTTAAAGAGGATTCTCCCCTGGTCCCGTCTGAGCGCGCCGGTGATCAGGTTAAACAGGGTGGTCTTTCCGGCCCCATTGGGTCCGATCACGGCCACGATCTCACCTTTTTCTATGGACAGGTTTGCCTGGTTGACCGCCAAAAAATCATCGAAGCATTTCACCACGGATTCCACCTGCAGCATCTATCGGTTGCCTCCCCCCGTCGCTTCTCGTCTCCGGGACTTAAAGATCCCCTGGAAATAGCCCATGACCCCTTCTGGCAAAAAGAAGATCAGCAGGATCAGCATGATCCCAAGGATCAAGGTCCAGTATTCGGTGAAAATTCCAACAAACGTTCTTAAGGCCACGATGATTCCCGCGCCTAACGCGGGACCGGCAAAAGTAAACCACCCGCCCAGGAGACACATGATGAGGATCTCAAGGGAGAGGACCCAGAACAGCATCTCGGCAAAAACAGAGCGTTCCAGCACCACAAAGAGAACGCCTGCCACCCCTGCGAAGAAGGTGGCGATGACGATGGCGATCAGCTGGCAACGCCTGACGTTGATCCCGACCGCCTCGCAACGCTGCGGATTATCCCGGATCGCCTGAAGGGTGTTGCCGAAGGGCGATTCCAGAATCATGTACATCAGGATGAGGCAGACCACAAGGATGATCAGGATAAAGTAATAGGAGCCGGTCAGAGAGGAAAGAAACGAAGGCATCGGTATGCCGGGGATGCCATCGTCGCCCCCCGTGAAACTGTACCACCGGAACACGATGGCCCAGATCAACGAACCCAGGGAGATCTGCAGCATCCCGAAATAGAGCCGGGTCAGCCTGACACAAAACCAACCGATGAGGAGACCGGTTGCGGCTGCGGCGATCGGTCCGGCAATGAAGCCCGTCCACATCGGCAGTGACGTCTTCTTCAACATCAAGGCAACCGTATAGGCGCCCACTCCGTAAAAAACACCGTGATGAAATTGGAACATCCCCCCGTGGCCAACCACAAGATTGAGACTCATGGCCAGGAGGGCGGTCACAAAGATCAGCGCGAGGATGTAGACGTAAAATCTGGGAATGAAAGACGGCAAGATCAGCAAGATCAAGAGAAGCCCTGCCGAGAATCCAAACGATTTCGACCGAATGATTTTAAGCAATTTTTTTCCTTTTCGATGAGCCCTACCAGACCGATTTGAGCAGCCCCATGGGCCTCAGGACCAGGACGATGACCACCGCTGCATAAGGAAAGACGATGGCGAATTGGGGCCAAAACAGCACGCCCAGGGATTGAGTGATGCCAAAGATCAGGGAGCCGACCAGAGCCCCCCACATGTTGCCCAATCCTCCAATGGTCACGATCAGGAAGGCTTCGATGATCAGGGAATGGCCCATTCCGAGGGTGATACTGGCCGTGGGAGCCACCAGGGCCCCACCCAACCCGGCGAGATAACACCCGATCACGAAGGCCACGGCAAAGACCCAGCTCACATTAATGCCGAGAACACCCACCATCTCCCGGTCTACCGCTGCTGCCCGGGAGATCTTTCCGATCTTCGTCTTATTCGTAAAGAGCCAGAGGGCAACCGCCACAAGCGGACCGGCGATGATCAGAAACAGATTGTAGCGGGGAAGCGATACGCCCGAGAGCGAGAGGGTGCCTTTGAGGAGCTCAGGGGGTGAAACCGACCGATATTCCGCGCCCCAAACGATCTTCACCAGATCACTGAGGATGAGTGAAATGGCAAAGGTAAATAGCAGGAGCATCAAGTGCTCTCTTTGATAGAGGTGGCAAAAGAGAGCCCGCTCCGCGACCAAGCTGACCAGCGCGACCAGCAGAGGGGCCACGATCAAGGCGATCCAGAAACCCGAGGCCCCGGGGATCAGCCTCGTAACGGAAAAGGTTGCAAAAGCCCCGATCATGTAAAGGGAGCCATGGGCAATATTCGGAACCCGCAGGACCCCGAGCACAAAGCTCAGACCTGCGCAGACGACGAACAAGATCATGGCCCGGCTCAGACCCACCAGGAATTGGCTGATCAATGCTGAAAAATCCACCGCTCAGACTTTCCTCTTCAGACTGGCCAGAACTCGGCCTCCGCTATGTTCGAAGATTCCTATTTCCCGCGTGCCTTCTTAATTTCGTCACAACTCGGCATGACATCATTCCCCGTGAGGGTCACAATGTTGCTCGAAATCAGGTGATTATATCCGGGAACTTTCTTGGTGACGCCCAGGTACATGGGCAAAACAGCTTGATGGTCACAGGCTCTCATCTCGATTGTGCCTGCCGGGCTCGGTATCTTCATCCCCTCGAGGGCATTGACAAATTTCTCCTTGTCGATCGCGCCTGCCTTCTTAAAGGCTTCGGCAATGAAATGGGCCGTGATGTAAGCATGGAAAGCCGGGAAGCCCGGAGGGGCTCCGTAGGCATCCTGAAAGGCCTTGACAAAGGCTTTGTTGGCCGGTGTCTCAGGATAATAGAAATGGTAGTCCATCGTGCCCATCACACCCTCCGGAGCGTCAAGGCCGAGAGGTTTGAGAACGGCATGGTCCGTAGCGGTATGCATGAAAACCGGAATCTTTTCGTGAATCCCTGTGGTCTTGCATGTCTTCAGAGAATTGGTCATGGTCTGTCCCCCGCCGCAGACGATAAAGGCATCCGGCTTGGCAGCCATGACAGACGTAAAATAGGGGACGAGGTCAGGCTCGCCCGTCTTCCACCATGTTTCGCCGACCTTTTCTACTTTCGGCTTCAGGGCCTTTAGATTGCGCCAGATCGCATCGGCAATCGCATGGCCGTATTCATAATCATCACCGCCAATCCAGTACTTCAGATAAGGCTTCTTGGCTAACCCGGCAGCTCCCGCTTTTCCGCCCATGGCCGAATTTTCTCCCGTAGCAAAAACATACCGGTGACCTTTGGCTCCCGTAATCTGCTCACTCTTCGAAATCCAGACGATAAAGGGCATCTTCTCCCCCTTCACATAATCGGACACGGCCAGGGCGATGGAGCTATTGATCGTTCCCACGATCACATCCACATTTTCCCTCATCACCAGCTCCTTGGCCATGGTCAGACCAATCCCCACTTCCCACTTATCGTCGCGAGTGGTAAATTCGATCTTCCTCCCCAGGACACCCTGTTTGTTGATTTCACTTAGAGCCAGTTTTAATCCATTGAGGGCATCATTGGCAAAGACTGCCGGCGGACCCGTGTAGGTGTCAATCACCCCGATTTTAATGGGGCCCTGGGCGGCCTTGCCACTGGCAGGAAAGAAGATGAATAAGAAAGACAAAAGAATAACCGAAAATTCTAAGCCTCTTTTTGCAATTCCTTCTCTCATGTCACTTCACCTCCCGAATAAGTTTGTGAAAATGATTTCCTTCGCTCCTCCTCCTTTTTCCTCCCCCCTTCCTCCCTTACATCCTCTTTACCTCTCAAAACGTTTATGTGACGATTATGCTCAAAAAAAGGACCGGTAGTCAAGACCGCAGGGAACGCCCGCCTGCCGGACGGGCAGGCATATATGCGTTCCCTGCAATTCCTAATAGAAAGTGTCGGGTCAAAGCCGTCCTTCCTAAAGAGGTTTACTTTTTTTCTTCATCTCCGCAATCAAATCGATGAAACCAACGGGGTTATAGCCTGTAGCCCCCCCGTCTGCGACGATCGTTGTCCCGTTGATATAACCGGAATCCTCGGAGGCCAGGAACAGGGCGACCTTGACAATCTCTTCGGGACTTGCCAGCCTTTTAAGAGGGATTTTCTGAGTCAATCCGGAAACGAGAACCTCTTTGTTCAAAATAGGCGTATTCATCCCTCCGGCGACAAACCCGGGGGCAATCGCATTGACCAAAATATGGTATCGGCTCCATTCATAGGCGAGAATTCGAGTGAGCATGATCACCCCCGCCTTGCTGACGCAATAAGGCAAAAAGCCCTGCTCGCCCAGGAGGCCGGCGGCCGAAGAGAGGTTGATGATCCTCCCCCCTCCTTGCTCCATCATCTTCCTTCCCACCGCTTGACAGCAGAGAAAGACACCTTTCAAGTTCACATCCAATACCTGATCCCATCCCTCCTCTTTGATCTTTTCGGCTTCGAGGATGAACGGATTGACGCCTGCATTATTGACCAGGATGTCGATCTTTCCGAATCGGCTGACGGCCTCCTCCACCATCCTCGTCACATCTTTCGATTGAGAGACATCCCCGTCAAGGGCTAAGGATTGCACGCCGAGGCTCTCTATCTCTTTGGCAACGGCTTTTGCTTTTTCCAAATTTCTGCCATTGACAACGACGTCTGCGCCCTCTTGGGCAAACCCAAGGGCGAAGCTCTTTCCGATTCCCCTGGCCGATCCGGTAATCAAGACCACTTTCCCTTTTAATCTCATTGGCTCACCTCCTGCTCATGATGTAGGGGACGCATCTATGCGTCCCCTGCGGGACCTAATATTTCATTATAATAGTCCCCAGATCGATTGTGTCGAGAATTACCATTCCTATTCTCTATGTCCAAATCCCATTTCAGTGAATTATACAGGATATATTGCCTCAGGTTACTAAGAGATTTTTCACTCCGTATGACATGATCATAAAAGGATTTCTGCCATACGAACCGGGATTCACCCTCCCGTAGGTTAATCCTTCTGGTCACGGATGCTTTGTATTGTTGGATTACCCTGGGCAATAACATCTTCGTTCTGCTTAGTAGTATATTGTGTAGGGAACGCATATATGCGTTCCCTACAAGATTCCCTACAATGATCAGAATGCCATGAACATGATTGAGCATCACTGAAAACTCGTCTGTCTCAACATTTTGAAAATGTTTTGGGATTTCGGCCCAACACTCTTCTGCAATTCCTCCGTATCTATTCAGATGCATTTCCCCATTCTCCACCTTTCCAAACCAGTCTTCCCTATTTTTGCTACAAATGGTAACAAAATAATATCCGCTTTTCGAATAATCATAATCCCGCAATCTAGCTGACTTTCGCTCTCTCATTCAACAAACTTCCTCACCCTGTTCTCAAACATCCGATTCAAGTCTCTGCTGTTTTTTGGGGTCCATCCGAAAACCCTTTCCCAAACCTCCTGGCTCTCCATGCAGAGATAGATGAAAAGATCGGAATTCAGCTCCCTCAGCCATCCCGATATCTTCTGATACATCTCAATCCGAATCTCTTTAAAGTAGCGAAATTTTCCATCCCTCCCAGGGAATAGCTCTCCCAGGAATATTCTCGTATCCGGAAACCGTTCTTCCACTACTCCTTTAAGCTGGGAAGGATATCGAAAGCCTCCCAGGCTGATCCAGATCACCCTCTTGGGATCGATCCGGTTGAACAGGGAGAGGACGGTCTCCTTATACCCTTGTTCCCAGCCTTCGTAATGGATGATCGGGTCGAAATGAAATCCGATGGGATACCCTGCTGCCTCGCATCTCTCCGCTGCGTCCAGTCTATCTCCTAAAGAGACCGTTCGGATCTCCTCTCGTTCGATCATGGCTTGAGGATTGAGTGACCAGGAGACGATGGTCTTGCCCCGATGATTGAGATCAAGGAGATGATCCACCTGGGCGGACTTGGTCTTCAACTCCAGGACCCCATTCGGCTTCTCGGAAAAGAAAGGGACGAGCGCCTGCGAAATCGGAAAGATCGAATCCAGGGCCAGGCTGTCGGAGAGCTCTCCTGTCCCCAGCCGCAGGAGAGACCCGGGAGCGCCGGCAAGGAAGGCGTCTATCTCTTCAAGGAAACCCTCCCAGTTCGTGTAGAGAGTAAGAAAAGGATTATTGAGATAGCCCTGGAGAACACAGTAGGAACAATCCATCGGGCAATTGGTGATCGCGTTGATCACGTGGTACCCGCAGCAAATATGGTTGGACGTCCCGGGGCAGGGTTTCAGTCGCCTTCCATAAAAACGCGTGAGAAGGAGATGGGTCTTGCCAAACCCAATGGGATCTTGCACGGAAAGATAGTCCCGGATCAAGGACCTTTTATCCTGGACCCTTTCCACGGGGACATCCGGCAGACTTTCCAAGACCCTTTGAGAAACCCGGTCGTTCTCAGCCTCCACATCCACATATACTTTCACGATCTGATATGGGAACATATTTCCCGTCTGATACTGAATTGAACAGTCATTGAGTCACTGGTCATTAAGTCATTCAATAACCAATGACTTAGTAACCCAATGACCCTATCACGAAGTGACACCTTCGATCATTTCCTGAAACGCCTTCTCCTCAGGAAGCCCGGACAGCGTGGAAAGGATCGCCCGGTACTCCTCTATGGTTTCAAACTGAAATTCCATTCTCAATCCTCGGCCCTCAAAAAAAGGCTGATGATGAAGCGATAGCGCAGAGGACAGATGGAGGTCTCTTCTCTTCTTCTCAAACCCTTCCTCTTTTTGACGCATCCGGGGATAACGAAGATCGATGAGAGCCCTTTTCACCCGCTCTGTCCTCTGAGAGGCGGTCAGCTCCTTCTGGCAAAGGATCCTTTCAATCTCCGGCCGGCGGACCATATCCCGGACGCGGACCCGATCCCGGCGGGAGATCTCTTCGATCAGGGTGAGCATCTCTCTTAAGCGATTCTCGCCCAATTTCAAGAGAGAAAAGAGTGAGACGAGACCCTTCCGGTCCTCGGGATCAAATCTGGAGAGAATTCTTATATTGGACCGGGAGACCTCCTCTCTCAACACATAATCCTTCACTTCCTCCTCCATCCGGGCAAGAGATAAGTAGGTCTTCAATATTTTTTCGTGGGACTCCAAGGAGAAGAAGGGCAGAAAGGTGTTGACCATCGCCACCGAGTCCACATAAAAAGAATGGACCAGCTTATCCAGGGCCATCGCTTTCTCGACAGCATTGTAGCCACGGGTGGTCAGGTTCTCGTGGAGGGAGATCAGGAAAAACCCGAGATCCTCCATCTCCTTTTCCGGAAAGATCTTTGCCTCGATCCCGGGCCTGCACAGTTCACGAAAGACCGAAATCCTTCTGAAACCGGAGACGATCTGATATCGATCCGCTCTTTCTCTCAAGAGAACCGGTTGGATCAATCCGATCTCTTCAATGGAAGATCGGAGCCTTTGGAGGTCCGGCCTGAAATTGACGGAGAAGGTCTCGTCCGAAAGATCAATCTGATCGAGGGGTATTTTTTGGATTGATTTCATATCAACCATCCATTCTCCAATGTTCAATGGCCAGTTCTCAATTGACAATGATCATTCATAATCGCCAATTGATCATTGATTCTCCTACCAGTTCCGGATTGACAATTGATCATTGATAATTGACCATTGGTGATTGATCCTTTCATATTTCGATTCCGTATCTCTTCATGATCTCCTGGTAGGTTCTTCCCTCCATTTCGTTTCCTCTCTTGAGAAACCCTTTGGACAGGATCTCACATTTTCTCTTCATCTCTTCGAGGACCCTCCCTCTCTCTTCCTCGCTGAGAAAAGGCTCCGAGAGAAGCTTTTCCAAAGCGATCACCCGGTAGCGATCGTTTCCCCATGACCGCTGTGAGAGCTGATCCGGATGGCCACCCCGTTTGATGATCAATTTCCGGTTGATGAAAAAGATCGGAAATCGGGCAGAGACCCTTAACCAGAAATCATAGTCTTCGCAGACGGGAAGGGCTTCGTCGAAGAGGCCGACCTTGGAAAAGAGCGTCTTTCTCATCACCGCAGAGGAAGGGCTGATGGTGCAGAGAGGAAGGCACTTCTCAAAGATCCAGCCCGAGTATTTGGCATGCTTCGTTTTCGGATTGACCCTCTTTCCTCTCCGGATCCAGATCTCATCCGTATAGCAGAGGGGATAGTGGGGGTTATCATCCAGGAAGGCGACTTGAATCTTCAATTTCCCTTTCACCCAAAGATCATCCGAATCCAAGAAGGCGATGTATTTGCCTCTCCCATGGTGAAGCCCCTTATTCCGGGCAGCGCTCACCCCCCTGCTCTCGGAGTGCCGGAGGAGCTTGACCCTGCCTCCATATCGTCCCATCTCCTCCGGGGTCCCATCGGTTGAGCCGTCGTCCACAACGATCAGCTCAAAATCCTCAAAATCCTGGGCCAGAACCGAATCCACCGCTTCCTTCAACAGGGGAAGGCGATTGTAGGTGGGAATGATGACGGAAACTTTGGGCATGACAACAATTTCAAATTTGAGATTTCAGATTTCAAATCTTTTCAATCTGCAATTTGCAATCTGCAAATTAGGCTTAGGCGGCTCGGCGCGTCATTTTCTTGAGCCGGCCGATTCGTTTTCTCAGGATCTCTGCCATTTTCCAGTTCTCCTGCTGAAGGATCTCCTCCCTCTTTACTCTCAGCTCCTTGATTTTCTGTTTCAACTGAGAGGCGGTCAGGATGACCTTCTCTTTCCTTTGAGCAGGAGGTCTTTCTCCCTTCGTCTCTGGCTCGGGGATTCCTTTGGCGGCGCGAATGGCCGTGATCAGTTCCTCTTTCTTCATCGCGTGGACGCCTTGAATTTCAGGCAGCCCAAGGGCCATCTCCCTCAGTTCTTTGGCAGTCAGCTTCTCCAAAGGCTTCTCTTTCTTTTCCATGCTTACCTCCTCCTTAAAATCCCTCCCCACCTCCCCTGCCTGCCGGCAGGCAGGCTTTAGCAAAGGGATGGATAACAATTTCCCCCTTTTCTAAAGGGGGATAGAGGGGGATTAGTAGTTTACGTTCATTTCTGAAGAGACTCTATCTCCAATTCCACCGTGACCTCGAATGGCCTTCCTCTTTCCAATTCCAGAGGCCAATAGAAAAGCAGGCACGAGCCTTGAAAGATCTTCTCAAAGCCGCTCTCGGAGAGAGAAACCGTCTCGATGGGAAAACGCCAGAAGTGACTCTTCCGATCCATCCTCAAGATAGCCTTCAGCCCAACCCATTGATCGATCAGATGGACTTCTGAAACGTCTGCACATTGCCCGATGCTTGCCAGCTTTCGATCCTCAAGAGGACGCCCCGGGATATCATAATAGCGATCGGCCGCGTCTCCGGCCAGAAGATTGATGTTGAACTCGATACCGAAATTCGTCCTCTTCCCTTCATCCCCTTCGCAGGCAATCCGGTAAGCGGCCTTCAACAGAGCCCGGTTTAAGGAAGGGACCATCCGCTTCTCCACCCTCACGGCATGATTCTTCCCCTCCTTCCGGAGGTTTCCGGACCGAGAAAAAAGCAGTGCCCGATTTCGGCCGGCCTCCATTTCATAGGGTTCCCCGATAAAATCTCCTTCTTCCTGATGCTGGCACTTCCGGAACGATTCAAAATCCATGGGTTCCGGGATGAAATGGTCGAGAAAAGAGGCTCTCCGGTAGCGATCAAAATGGAGAAAACGATCCAGGTCCCTTTCCTTCGAATCAAAGATCTCGTGAATGGTTCTGACCCTTTCTCCCGATGCCTCTTCCCGGCTCTCTAACAATTTCTGATGATAGCCTTCTTTTCTCCGCGTGAGGGTTGCAAGAATGTTGAAGGCTTTTGGCCGATAATCCATCTCCAGGAGGCTTCCGCCACGGCTGCTGAAGAAGAGGACGGATTCCGGATTCTTCAGGATGACCTCCTCGTCCCCATCTCCGTTGACATCCCCTCTCTCCAGATCGATCCACTCCCTTTCCGGATGGACTCCGTGATCGTAAAGAGCTTCGGCTCGGATCAGATTCTCATAAAGGGCATGGCGCAGATGAGGAAGATAGAGCCCTCCGAAGACGCCGTGCCAGTAACCGTCGTTGCACTGGGCTCGATAGAGAGACCGGAGGAAATCGTCACTCTTGGGGATATCGCTTTTCTTCTCGGCCCCCGCTTTCCATCCCAGATGAATCACCCTCTTATGGAGATCGTTCGACTCAGGATATTTGGCAAAGAAGTTTCTCCAGAACCCTCCCTTGATAAATCTTCTGACCTCGCCCCCATCCGGAGACCCTTTCAATCTTTCGAGCACCTTCCCATATTCCGCCATGGCCTCCGTGGGAAGGCTCCATTCATCCATCTCCATATAGGAGGAACAAGGAAGGTAGACTCTTCCGAGGGGCTTCTCCCGGTCGGCATAGGAACCCAAAAAGATCGGCTCGACCCAGTCCAGATGGTCTCCGATCAATTGAAAGAAATGTTCCAGCCAACCTTCCTCATAGACGGAATGAAAGGTATGGGGCCAGATCCCGAATTTCTCTCCGTCATCCGCAAAGATGGCGGCTCGAGAAGAGCCTTTGAGCCTGGAAAGGTATTCCAGCGTCTCCTCCGGAGGGTGGAAGGGAATGATGTATCTCAGGGTCTCGCTCCCGGGAAAGACCTTCAGGATCTTTCCTTCCTCTTCCGTCAAGTAATAGCCCTTGAGATCTTCCTCTCGCAGGCCTGCCTTCTTAAAGTGATAATCGTCGATGGCGATATATTTTACGCCTGCTTCCGCAAGATACTTCGGAAGATGGGGCTCCCAGACCCTCTCTGCAAGCCACATCCCCCTGGGAGTCACACCCATCTCTTTCTTGATGGTTTGGGTCAATCTCTTAATCTGTCCAATCTTATCCTCATCGGGGATGACGGCCATGATCGGTTCATAATATCCTCCTGTCATCATTTCGAGCTGGCCCCTCTCGACCAACTCTCTCAAGGCATCCAAAAATTCCGGGTGGTCTTCTCTGAAGAAATCCCAGAGAATCCCTGAATAGTGGATCGAAAGCTTCATGAAAGGATATTTCTTCAGGACCTCGATGAAGGGAAGGTATGCCTTCTTATAGGCATTTTCCAAAACAGAGGGGAAATTCCCGACTGGCTGATGATTATGGATGCAGAAGAGAAAGGCCACTTTCTCCATGTCTGTAAATTTATACGATTTTTGACGCCAATTCAACCCTGGCTTGTCCATGGTATAAAAAAAGGGATTAGCAAAAAAGCTAACCCCTTGAAAAAAAATTGGCGGGAGCGACGGGGATCGAACCCGCAACCTCCGGCGTGACAGGCCGGCGCTCTAACCGGTTGAACTACGCCCCCTTCTTTAAGTAACTCCGAACCCTAAACTCAACACTCCTCACTCGCATCGTCTTTTGCGATGCGCTTGGTAGGCGGAACAGGGATTGAACCTGCGACCTCCGGCTTGTAAGGCCGGCGCTCTCCCAACTGAGCTATCCGCCCTGGTTCACAGCTCTAATTTAATGAAATCGCCCTCCCCCTGTCAACCCTTCGGCAACACCGCATAAATGCTGGGGTTGCTCAGGGTTGACCCTGAGCGGTGCTTCTTCACCCCGTCTTCGAGGACGGGCCTGGCGCCTCCGAATGGGTCAAGCTCAGGCGACCTCTGCCTCCTTCTCGTAAAGGAGGATCGGGCTTTCGTGATGGAGGACCACTTCCTCGCTGATAATGCATTCACGGATGTTGGATTGGGAGGGGATCTCGTACATCACATCGAGCATGATGTTCTCCATGATCGCCCGAAGCCCCCGGGCCCCGGATTTTCGCTTGATCGCCTCCTTCGCAATGCCCATCAAAGCCCCTTCGGTAAATCGAAGCTTCACATTCTCGAACTCGAAGAGTTTTTGATACTGCTTCATCAGGGCGTTCTTCGGTTTTTTCAAGATATCGATGAGGGCGTCCACGCTCAGTTCTTCGAGGGTCGCGATGACCGGAAGCCTGCCGATGAATTCGGGAATCAATCCAAACTTCAGGAGATCCTCGGGCTGAACCTCTCTCAACAATTCTCCCATCGCCCGGTCTTGGTGGATCTTGATATCCGCTCCGAATCCAATCGTCTTTCCACCGATCCGCTGCTCGACAAGCTTTTCCAAACCCACAAAAGCCCCTCCGCAGATGAAAAGGATGTTGGTCGTATCGATCTGGATAAATTCCTGCTGGGGATGTTTGCGGCCCCCTTTGGGAGGCACGCTTGCCACCGTCCCCTCGATGATCTTGAGCAATGCCTGTTGAACTCCCTCACCGGATACGTCTCGGGTGATGGAGGGGCTGTCCGATTTTCTCGAGATCTTATCGATCTCATCGATATAGACGATTCCCTTCTGGGTCCGCTCGATATCGTAATCAGCGGCCTGAAGAAGGCTCAAGATAATATTTTCCACGTCTTCGCCGACATAGCCTGCCTCGGTCAGACAGGTGGCATCCGCGATCGTGAAGGGAACATCGAGGATCCGGGCCAGGGTTTGGGCCAGGAGCGTCTTTCCCGATCCTGTGGGGCCGATCAGGATGATATTCGATTTCTGAAGCTCCACATCCCCCGAGACCCCTCTCGCGTCGATGCGCTTGTAGTGGTTGTGGACTGCCACGGACAGGATCTTCTTCGCGTACTCCTGCCCGATCACATATTCATCCAGCTTGGCTTTGATCTCCATGGGCTTTGGAACGGCCAGCCTCCCCGGAACAAAGCGCTCCTCGGTCTCCTCGGCGATGATCTCGTTGCAGAGCTCGATGCATTCATCACAGATGTAGACCGTCGGCCCGGCAATCAGCTTCCTCACCTCATCCTGACTCTTTCCGCAGAAAGAACAATGCAGGACGGTCCCGTAATTTCCTCCGTTCGCCTTCATCTTCTTCTCCTTTCTGCCTGTGAGGGGCTACCCTTGAAGTCGGACAGGGCGTTGAACAACCACTTCATCGACAATACCATACTCCTTGGCCTGCTGGCCTGTCATGTAGAAATCTCGATCCGTGTCGGCCTGGATTCTCTCCACCGTCTGACGGGTGTGCCTGACGAGAATCTGATTGAGCTCCTCCCGGAGCCGAAGGATTTCCCTCGCCTGAATGTCCACATCGGAGGCCTGCCCCTGAAACCCTCCCATGGGCTGATGGATGAGGATCCTCGAATGGGGAAGGGCGTATCGCCGTCCCTTCTCCCCTGCGGATAAGAGCAGGGCCGCGATGCTGGCCGCCTGCCCCATGCACAACGTGGAGACCTTGGGCCGGATATATTGCATCGTATCATAGATCGCGAGTCCGGAGGTCACGACCCCTCCGGGAGAATTAATATAAAGATGGATGTCCTTATCCGGATCTTCCGACTCTAAAAAGAGCATCTGGGCAATCACCAAGTTGGCCACATCGTCGTCAATGGCCGTCCCGAGGAAGATGATCCTCTCTTTCAGAAGGCGAGAATAGATGTCATATGCCCGCTCGCCTCTCCCATCTTTTTCCACCACAATCGGCACCAATGTCATCGTTCTTCCCCTTAAAAGATTTCCGAAAAGGCCCTGAAACCTCATGATCCGCGCGATCAAGAGAGTGAAAAGGGTCTCTCAGAAATCTCCTCACACGTACTTGACATTCGCTTTCTCGAGGAGCAGATTCAGGACCTTCTCGTTCAGGATGCCCCCCTTCACTTCGGGAACGAGCCCCTGCTTTTCATAATATCGTTTCACCACATCGAGGGTTTGCCGGCTCCTCTCGGCTATCTCTTTGAGACGATTCTCCACCTCTTCGTCGGTCACCGCGACCCCTTCTTGATCGGCTATCTTCTCAAGAATCAAAAAAGTCCGGACCTGCTTGGCCGCGGCCTCCCGGTAATCCTCGTGAAGCTTCTCCTCTGAGACGCCCAACGCTTCAATCTTCACTCCCTGAGCGGCCAATCTCAGCTTGGTATCTGAAACCAGGGCCTTCGTCTGCTCTTCCACCAGGCTATCGGGAATCTCAAAGGGATTCTTCTGAAGCAGCTGATCGACGATCTGATCCTTTAATTGCCGCTCTGAGGTCAGCTTCTTCTCTCTCTCGACCTCCTGCTTCAATTTGTCCCTCAACTCCTCCAGGGAAGCATAATCCCCTAAGTCTTTTGCAAATTCATCATCCAGGGCCGGAAGAATCTTTTCTTTAATCTCTTTAATCTTAACATGGAATGAAACCGTCTTCCCGGCCCACTTCTTATATCCGTAATCCTCGGGGAAAGAGACTTCGATCTCTTTCTCTTCCTCCAATTTCAGGCCCACCAGCTTCTCTTCCAAGGCCGGGATGAATCGGCCGCTCCCGACCTCCACGGTCATGTCGACCGCCTTTCCTTCTTCCAGCGGTTTCCCCTCCATCCTTCCTTCGTAATCGACGATGACAAAATCCCCATTCTGAACCGGTCTGCCCTCGGGGATCGTTTTCAAATTGGCATGAAGATTCTGAAGCCCCTTCAGGCGCTCCTCCACCTCCTCATCCTTGACCTCCTCCTTCTTCCCCTCGATATCCAACCCCAGGTATTCTCCCAATTGGATCCCGGGTTTGACTTCAACCGTTGCCGAGTATTGAAAGGACTTTCCGCTCTCCAGGGTGCCGGGGTCGATCGTGGGGTCAGAAACCGGATGGAGATTCGTCTCAGAGAGGGCTGCCGGATAGGTCTCCTGAATCAGTTTCTGCATGACCTCTGCCTTGACATAATCTTTGAAATGTCGCTCCAGGATGCCTCTTGGAACCTTTCCCGGTCGAAATCCCTTGATTTTTGCCTTCTTCCCCAAATCCCTGTAGAAGGAATCAACCTCCTTGGTCACCTCGTCCCCGGGAATCTCCACATTCACTTTCTTCTTGATCGAACTCAGTTCTTCAACATTGACATTCATTCAATATCCCCCAAAATCTGCTCAAAGTTCAACGTTCAAAGAAAATTACTTTGAGCTTTCAGCCTTCAGCATTGAGCTTCTACTTTATTCCATGGTGCCGAGGGCGGGACTCGAACCCGCACAGTCTTTCGACCACGAGATCCTAAGTCTCGCGCGTATTCCAATTTCGCCACCCCGGCCTTCTAAAAATAGCCTTCGGTCATTGGTCGCATAGTCGTGTAGTGAAGATCAACTAAACTTAATTGGCCATGAGACTATCTGACTATAAGACGAACTGACCAACGAAACTGGCGTCTTCACCATTACGGATTAACGAATGCTCCTTGTTTTCCAAGTGAATGGTGAGCCGTACAGGAATCGAACCTGTAACCTACTGATTAAGAGTCAGTTGCTCTAC
>JBHGBJ010000064.1:0-25091 GCA_041947025.1 Thermodesulfobacteriota bacterium | reverse complement strand
AATATTTTCACAACTGAGCCTGCCATTGGCGGTGTAGATAGAATCACCGGCGGCATAGGAAGCAACATGATCATCGGCGGCGCTTTAGGTGATCGGATCACTGGCGGACCAACGGACGATGTTGTTTTCGGCGATGGAGGCTACGTATGGCGCGATGCTGGAAGCGTCGTCACTAAGGTTGAATCATTGGATCCTGCGGTCGGTGGTACAGATACGATCTTTGGAAATGAAGGTGATGACATTATTCTCGGTGGCGCCGGGGACGATATCATTTATGGGAATGACGGACATGATGTCATTTTTGGGGACAATGGAGCGGTGCAGTTCGGGTCTGGTGTAAAGAGAATTAACTCGATTGATGAGGGCATCGGTGGGAACGATACGATAAATGGCAACTCCGGTGATGATATCCTTCTTGGTGGGGCAGCCTCCGATACCATCTATGGCAACTCTGGTGATGATATCATTTTAGGCGACAGCGGTGTGGTTGTTCGTTCGGATACCAGTACCCAGGCCAACGATATCTTTTCCACAGAGGCAGGGATAGGTGGCACTGACACTATCTATGGTAATGAGGGTGACGATATCATACTGGGAGGTGCTGCCGGAGATGAGCTCTATGGTAATGGCGATAACGATATTATTTTAGGCGATAGCGGCTATATTACACGTAACAGTTCAGATGCTGTCGAGAAGATTGAGACAACAGCTCCAAGCACAGGCGGGGTTGACATTATTGAGGCCAATGTTGGTGATAACGTTGTCTTTGGTGGTGCTGACGCCGATATGATCACGAGCGACGAGGGATCAGACCTTATTCTCGGTGACAACGGTTTTGCTTTGTTTGATACGACTTCAAGCACGGCTGTCCTCATACAGATCGAAACGAGTGACCCCATAGATGGAGGCAACGACCAGATTTGTGCTGGGAACGGCCCTGATGTGGTGATGGGTGGCAGCGCGGACGACCTGATCCTTGCTGGCGGGAGCGATGCGGCTTCCGACATCGTGTTGGGTGATAATGGCGAGGCTCATTTTGTCGGCGCTTTTGTACTGCAAGAGATCTTCAGCACGGCGCCTGAGCTGGGCGGTAAAGACATCATCACCGCGGGCAATGGCCCAGATGTGGTGATCGGCGGAAGCCAGAGGGATATCGTCCTTGGGGCAGCCGATGATACTGCGTCGATTGCCTTCCTGGATCTCTTGGGAACGGAGTGGACCATCACTCCTGCCGTGGTTGCAGACCTGATCGCGACAGGTGCAGGTGATGAAGCCCGAGATGTGGTTCTGGGCGATTCCGGCAGAGTGGAATTTTTCAACGACGGCCTGAACACGCCGCATGTAGTGAAGAGCGTATCCCCGGAGACCGGTGATATCGACATCATTAACACCGGTAACGGCCCTGATGTGGTTATGGGCGGCAGCGGGGACGACCTGATCCTCGCCGGCGGTAGCGATGCGGCTTCCGACATCATATTGGGGGAAAACGGCGAGGCCGTCTTTATCGGTGCATTTGTCCTGAAAGAGATCTACAGCACAGCGCCCGAGGCGGGAGGCAGCGACATCATCACCACAGGGAATGGTCCGGATGTGGTGATCGGCGGCAGTCTGCGGGATATCGTGCTGGCGGCGGCTGACGATGCTGCGGCCATCGGGTTCCTTGACCTGCTCGGCACTGACTGGACCATCACCCCGGCCCTGGTTGGGGACCTGATTGCCACGGGTGCAGGCGATGAGGCCCGCGATGTGGTCCTAGGCGATTCCGGCAGCATAGAGTTTTTCAACGATTTCCTGAATACACCACGGGTCATCCAGACGATATCCCCGGAGATCGGCGATACGGACATCATTAACACCGGCAACGGACCGGATGTCGTGTTGGGCGGCAGCGGCGACGACCTGATCCTTGCCGGCGGTAGCGATGCAGCTTCCGACATCGTGCTGGGTGACAACGGCGAGGCCGTCTTTATCGGCGCATTTGTCCTGAAAGAGATCTACAGCATAGCGCCGGAGGCGGGAGGCAGCGACATCATCACCACAGGGAATGGTCCGGATGTGGTGATTGGAGGAAGCGAGCGGGATATCGCGCTGGCGGCAGCGGATGACGCTTCGGCGATTGCCTTCCTGGATCTCTTGGGGAGAGAGTGGATTATTACTCCTGGCCTGGTTGCAGACCTGATTGCGACGGGCGCCGGGGATGAAGCTCAGGATGTGGTTCTTGCAGACAATGGTAGAGCGGTATTTGTGGATGGTGTGCTGACCGAGATTGGGACTACTTCGCCTGAGAACGGCGACGACGATATTATAAACGTCGGCAACGGCCCTGATGTCGTCCTAGGCGGCAGCGGGGGCGATCTGATCCTGGCAGGTGGTGATGACGCGGCAGCCGATGTGGTTTTAGGTGACAATGGCGTGGCGACCTTTAGTGAAGATGGAATGTTGATCGATATCCACACGACAAGCCCGGAACAAGGCGACACTGATGTCATCACGACAGGCGATGGTGCAGATGTGGTTTTAGGGGGTAGCGCAGGTGACTTGGTGCTGGCCTCAGCCGAGGATGCTGCGGCGATTGCCCTTTTGGATCTCCTGGGAGCAGAGTGGCTGATCACTCCTCCCCTGGTTGCGGATTTGATTGCAACGGGTGCAGGGGACGATGCCCGAGACGTGGTCCTGGGCGACAACGGTAGGGTCTTCTATGTTGCCGGAATACTGACCCTCGTTCATACGAGCGATCCCCAGTTCGGTGGAGACGATGCAATCGTTACAGGAAATGGCGATGACGTGGTGATGGGCGGCAGCGGCGACGATTTCCTCCTGTCCGGCGGAGATGACAACGCCACTGATTTCGTGATCGGCGATAACGGGAGAATGACCCTGGAGGGCACTGAAACCTTTGGACAGGGTGAGGGAGCTTCGATCATCAGCTTTAATTTCGATGGTTCTTCCTACTGGACCGATGTAACTGGTACAGCCGGAGCCCCCGGCGCAGCAGCGGGCAACTGGAACAATCTTGCCGGTGACGGCTACCGGATCTTTGGAAACGAGGCTGACGAGCCGATTCGATTTGATAATGGAGACACCGCCGTGGGAGTGACGATTGCGTGGGGGGTCGATCTGGATTCCCAGTGCCATATGGGTAATGCACACCTGGATACCCACAACGATATTTATCCGGGTGAAGACCAGAATCTGCACCTCTTTGAAGGCTACTTATATGCTGCTAGCAATGAAACGCTGGGAGTCGATATAAAAGGTCTGTCCGCTTACTACAAAACCTATGATGTCTATGTCTATCTGGATGCCGACAACCATAACTCCCAATGCGGCTCTTCAGTGCGAAGGATCACCAATGGCACCGTCACCTATTACCTGGATGATCCCGATGGAAATACATTCACCGGCGAGTACATCGAAGCGACCTCCACCGATCCTCTCGGCTCCGCGGTCGGAAATTACGTAGTGTTCAGAGGGCTGACAAGCGACTTTGTCTCCATTCGCGTGGACGACGACACCACGCTTGGGTGGAGCTTCTATAACCATCCTGCGATCACCGCAGTTCAGGTGGTTGGACAACATCACCCGATCGATCGGTTCGAGACAACCGACCCTACCTACGGCGGAGATGACTATATCGCGTCAGCCGGCGGCATGGACGTGGTCTTCGGCGGAACGGGCAATGATACGATCCATACCAATGGGGAAGCGGTGGCTGGAGCGCTCGACCGGGATCTTGTGGCCGGCGATAATGGGCGGGCAACACTCGTATTCGGACAGGTGAGGGATTTCCGTACAACCTTCCCGGAAACGGGAGGCAATGACCAAATCATTACCGGCAACGGCGAGGACATTGTCTTTGGTGGAAGCGGGAATGACGACATTCATACCGGCGCCACCGGCTCCCTCGAAAATGGGAACGTGCGGATCATCAGCTTTAACTTCAATGCCGGTGGGAAAGAGTCCGCTGTGAGCGGAACCGCCGGTGCAGTTCAGGCAGGCAACTGGAACAATCTGGTTAACGCCAAGCCGAACTGGAAAAACCTGCCCGACTATTACGGAAACGTCCTGTTCCATGACGGCACAGCGGCAACAGGTGTCTGGGCCCTGTGGGGCGAAGACCTCGATTCCTGGCGTCCGCACCAGGCCGGCATCAGCACCCATGGCCAGATCGATCCCGATACGCAGAACGAGAGACTGTTTGAGGGCTATCTGGTTTCGGAACCGCGTCACACGCTGGGCGTAAACATCGGCGGTCTCAGTAACCATTTTGACGTCTACGATGTCTATGTCTACCTGGACGCGGACGACTCCCATTCCGATTCAGAGAGCTCGATCCGGCGGATCACAAACGGTGGTACCACCTTCTATCTTGACGATGCGGACGGCAACGCCTATAAAGGTCGGTTTGTGGAAGTGACATCGACGACCTTGGGTACGGCGGAAACCGGAAACTACGTTGTCTTCCGGAACGTGTCCGGCAACACGGTTTCGATCCGGGTCGAAAGCGATACTACGGTCAATCCATGCGGCCACAATCGTCCTGCAATCACGGGCATTCAGATCGTGGGGGGGCCCGACAAGGATGCCATCGCGATCGGGGGTGACTTTGAGTCTGATGCGGTCGTTGGCGACAATGGATCCACTCGGATATACGATGGTATGCTTTATGATTTGAGAACTACCGATTTTGGATATGGTGGTGACGATCATGTCAAGACCGGGGAATGTGCGGACCTTGTTCTGGGGGGAAGCGGTTCGGATTGGATCTCCGGTGATTCGGGCAACGATCTCCTTCTGGGAGATCACGCCAGACTGATGCTGTTCCAGGGTAAGGTGATTGGACTTGAACAAGAGAAGGCCGACTATGAGGACGACGGGTGCCATGGCTTTGACCCATATGGGGTTGAAGGGATTCAGCTTCTGGGCAATGAGATTGGCGGAGCTGACATCCTGATCGGCGGAGAAGACAACGACCTCCTTTACGGCCAATTCGGAGACGACATTTATGTCTTTGCCGGCAGTGATTTGGGGAGCGACATGGTGGTTGAAGCAGGGGAGTCGAACCCATACGGAATTCCCAACGATCTGCACGACCGGTTGGATTTCAACAGCTTTGCGATTCCCGTGCGTGTCGATCTGGGGACTACCCGCCAGGTATTTGGGGAATCGTGCAATGACTTTGAGCTGGAACTGACCCTTTCCTCATCCACCGGAGTTGAGGAGGTCGTCGGGACCGTCTTTGACGATGAGATCGAAGGCAACGCCCGCAACAATACGCTCCTGGGCGGCAGCGGCGACGACCTCTTGATCGGCGAATGCGGGGATGACACAATCTACGGCGGCGAGGGTGATGATCAGGTATGGGGCAATGACAGTGACGATGTCGTGGCTGGGGAAGGCGGGAACGACCGGATCTGGGGCGGCTCCGGCGATGATGAAATCGACGGCGGTATTGGGGATGATCGTCTGTACGGTGAGGAAGGCGACGATCTGATTTACGCAGGTGACGGAAACGACGAGGTCAAAGGAAGTTCCGGAAACGATCTTATTTCTGGTGGCGACGGTAGCGATACGTTATGGGGCGAAAGTGGTGATGACATCATCGAGGGTGGTCGCGGAAACGATTCGATCTATGGGGGATCCGGCGACGATCAACTCTATGGCAATGCCGGCCAGGATTATGTCCGGGGCGAGAGCGGAGACGATTGGCTCTACGGCGGGGATGATAATGACCGGCTATACGGAGACGATGACGGGGACCATCTGGTAGGCGGCAGCGGTGACGACCTTATCGAAGGCGGCAAGGGCGAAGACCTGCTCTGCTTCCCGGATGCCGAGAACGGTGTGGAAGTAACGATCACCTGCTCCGGCAGCGGGTGGGCCTTGGACGGCCAGGGCGGCCGTGACACCCTGAAATCAGGCATCGAAGGCGCTTTCGGGACCCCTTGTAACGACACCCTGATCGGTGACGATAACGGGAACTTCTTTGATGGGCTGGCCGGGGATGACAGGATCGAGGGCAGGGGAGGCGACGATCTCCTTTATGGGGGTGAAGGAAACGACGCGGTCCTTGGCGGTTCCGGCGACGACCTGATTGAGGGAGGCAGCGGCGTTGACGACATCGATGCCGGGCATGAAGACGATATGGTTCTGTGGTCCGTTGGCGAGGGCAATGACACGATCGATTTTGACGACGGCTGGGACACCCTGGTAGTGCGGCTGGATGATAGCGACGACGCAGTGAATTTGAGCAGCACAGCCGTTGACCGGGTTACGGTGGAAGGCTCTGGGGAGACCTCATGGGCGATGTCTCTGTATAAGGGTGATGTTGTCGAGATTCGCACCGGAGGCGGCAACGACGTGGTGACCGTAGGCAATCTGTATCGTACCGATCTTAACGAAGTGGTGATCTTTCTGGGTGAGGGCGACGATCGAGTGGAAGGGGCAGAATCTAGAGTTTGCGTTAAAGCTTACGGCGAGGCCGGCAACGACCGCTTTATCGGCGGAGCCGCTGAAGACACCTTCGATGGAGGGACCGGCACCGATTGGATCGACTACTCCACTGCGCTCTCCGAGATCAAGGTCGATATGAAAACAAAGGCCTTCAAAGACGGCCGCGGCAGTCGGGACTATCTACAGAACTTCGAAAATCTTATCGGAACGGCGTTTAATGACGAGATATGGGGAACTGACGACGCAAACGAAATCCATGGTCTGACCGGCCATGACGATGTCTGGGCCCGGGGCGGGGACGACCGCATATACGGAGGCGCCGGTAATGATGATCTTTACGGTGATGAGGGCAATGATGCCTTGATGGGTGCCGATGGGAACGACAAACTGTATGGGGGCAACGGTAATGATGCCCTCTTCGGAGAGTCCGGAAATGATACTCTGGACGGCGGCTACGACCATGACGCCATAATCGGCGGCGACGGGGACGATGCCCTCAAGGGCGACAGAGGCCATGACATTCTCCTGGGCGGAATGGGGGCAGACACCCTCGATGGCGGCAGCGATGACGATATTGTGATCGGCGGTTTCACTACCTACGATGCGGATTACGTCGTACTGGGAAATATTATGACCTTGTGGAGAGATTCTGCGGATTACGGCACGGCCCTGTCGGTCATCCGGGCCCAATATCTGCAGGCTGGAGTGACTGTCTTTGACGATGGCGCCAGAGACAAGCTAACGGGTTCCAGGGACATGGATTGGTTCTTTGCCGACCGCGACGGTCAGGGCGGGGACGATGACTGGATCAACGATCTCTCCCGTTATGAGATTGTGGATACACTCTGATGAAGTGAAGGTTTTGGCCTGTGAAGATATTGAAGTGAGCAGAGGATAGCTGGAAACGTTCGTTTTACATTTTCCGCGCTATTTTGGAACTCTTTAGGTTTCATCCCTCTTTAAGCACCGTAGAAATGCCCCCCCGATTTTTTGATTGAACTCCTTAAACTACCTGGTAACCTTGGATCGTATCTGCCCGAGCCCCCAAAGGACCCAGCTGCAATTCTTTACCCTTCTAAGGGGATATTTTCCTCTTCTGAGGGCCTTTGCAGGTTCATTGAGCTAAGGTGGTAGGGCAGTCAACCGGCCACGATGGTAAGTTCGGCAGGATCCATTGGGCAGAAGAACCGCAAAGAGCCTCTCCAATCTCACTTTGGTTGGACTAACTTGGGGTGGGGTCAAGTTCTTCAGAATCGTCGTCTTGATTCAATCCATATTTCTCTAATCGATACCTCATGGAACGGAAATTAATGTGCAAGAGCTCCGCAGCTCTCTTTTTAATCCCCTTTGTCTTATCCAATGCCTTGAGCAGGAGGGTTTTTTCGAGATCTTCAACGATCTTCTCAAGGTCAATTCCCTCGTTCGGAATTTCGAGATCGATCGGTCCCTTCTTCATAGGAAGTTGTTCGCTGAGATAAGAACTCAGATGCTGGGCGCTCAGTTCCTGAGAATTTTCGAGGGCGACAGCCCTTTCGATCATATTTTGGAGTTCCCTAACGTTTCCAGGGAAGTCGTAATTCGACAAGGCCCGGATGGCGTCTGGAGAAATGCCCGAGATCGCTTTATTCAATTCTTCCGAATATTTTTTTAGAAAGTGAGTAGCCAGAAGAGCAATATCCTCTCTCCGCTCTCTCAAAGGAGGAAGCTTGATCTGAATGACATTCAATCGATAGTAGAGGTCTTCCCGAAATTGTTTTTGTCTCACGGCCTCTTCCAAATCTTTGTTGGTTGCCGAGATGATTCGGACATCGACCCGAATATCCTCTGTACCTCCTACCCTCTTAAATTCTCTATCCTGCAAGACACGAAGCAGCTTGACTTGCATCAGAAGAGGAAGTTCGCTGATCTCGTCTAATAAAATCGTCCCTTCATCGGCGATCTCAAACAAGCCTTTCTTGGTGGCGATCGCATCGGTGAAGGCTCCTTTCATATGGCCGAAAAGTTCACTCTCGATAAGGGATTCAGGGATCGCCCCGCAGTTTAGGGTGACGAAGGGCTTATCCTTGCGGGGGCTATTGTAATGGATCGCCTTCGCCACTAATTCCTTGCCTGTTCCGCTCTCTCCGGTAATGAGGATGTTCGTCTTGGTAGGGGCAACCTTCTCCATCAGCTTGTAAAGGTCTAACATTTTCGAACTCTGTCCGATAATATTCTCAAAATGATAGCGGTCCCTGACGACCTGTTTTAAGAGAATATTTTCCTTTTGAAGATTCTTCTTTTCCAGCGCGTTCTTGATGATCAGCTTGATCTCTTCGATCTTGAAGGGTTTGGTGATATAATCGTATGCGCCTTCCTTCATTGCCTTAATCGCCGTGTCCGCGGAAGCGTAGGCAGTGATCATGATCACAATGGTTTCGGGCGATATCGCCTTAATCTTTTTCAATGTTGAGATTCCATCCAGCCGCGGCATTCGAATATCCATCAGGACCAGATCGAACAGATCTTTTTCAACGAGTTTGATGACCTCTTCTCCATTCGGGGCCAATGAGACTTTATATCCTTCTTTCTTCAGCATGATGTCCAAAAATTCTCTCATGCTCTGTTCGTCATCAGCAACTAATATCTTATCCCTTGGCATGGCTGTCCTCAATTGAATGGGTAGGAAGAAAAATCGTGAATATGGAGCCCTTACCTTCGTCACTCTCCACTCGGATTATCCCCTCGTGGTTCTCGATAATTTTGTGAACGATGGACAGGCCGAGTCCGGTACCATTTTCCTTTGTGGTAAAAAATGGTTCGAAAATCTTCTCTTTCTCTTGAGGAGAGATCCCAGGCCCGGAGTCTGAGATTGAGATTTTGAGCCATTCCGTCCCCTTTCTCTGATGAGTGAAGAGGGGGAAGCCTGTCTCCCAGCGAGTCCCATTTTGTTTTTCCAATCCAATACGAAGGTCGCCCCCTTGTGGCATCGCTTGGACCGCGTTAATCAAAAGATTCCAGAAGACCTGTTTCATTTGATCGGCGTCGAAGGTCGCCTGAATCGCATTGTTATGGGGAGGACGATGGACGCGAATCCCTTCATGGAAGGAAGGAGAATGGACCAGCAGATCAATGGTTTCGTCAATGACTTTCTGAAAGTCATGAGACTTCTTCGTGCTTTGAGGGGGGCTTGCAAACAGTAGAAAGTCCGTGATCAGCGCATTGAGTCTTTCCGATTCTCTGAGGATGATGTCCATGAGTTTTTGCTGGTTGCGTTTCAAACGGAGATCCGACTTCAACATCTGGATCGATCCGCTCAAGGAGGCTAAAGGGTTCCTGATCTCGTGGGCCATCCCGGCTGCCAATAGACCGATGGCTCCCATCTTATCGAGGCGCTTCATCTGTTCTTCCATCTCTTTGAATTTGGTGATGTCTTGGAAGATCAAGGTATGACCGATGAGGGATCCCGTTGGATCGGTGAGGGGAGAGATTGAAAAACCCAGATGAATATTGCTGCCTCCGTCATTCGTAAAGAGCGTTTGGTATCGTTGATAATTCAGAGATGAATCGACTCCTTTCTTTTTGACTTCTTCAAGCGCTTCATGGATTTTCGAAAAGAGATCATAAATGGAGACGTCTTTCAACTGCTGGCTATTTCGATTCAAAATCTTCTCGGCGGTACGATTCAAAAAATTGATCTTCCCGGTGAGATCGATGGTCATCAAACCGCTGTCCAAACTCTGAATGATATTTCGATTAAAAGCCTCTAATTGATTATAATCCAACTGTTTCTGTACCAGCTCTCCCTTTTTCTTCTTCAGTTCCTCCGAAATGATACTGCTCAAAAAGGCAACGATATAGAACGTCGCCATATAAAGGATGAGGGAATAAAAGATTTGACTCGGATCGTAGAAGGCAGGTCGACCTAAAGGATTGATCCAATGGTAGAGCTGAAACACGAGAATCAGTCCGTAAAGGAAGGTAGAGAGAGACGCTGAAAAAAAAGCCCCTCGCCTGTAAAAAAGAAAACTGCTCCCGATGATAGAAAAGATATAAGTGAGGGGGAAGAAACTCTCTTTTCCACCGGTGAAGTAAATTAACCCTGTGATGAAAAAGTGGTCCACCACGATCTGGAGAAAAATAAATCGCCTGAGGTCCTGAACCCTTCTCAGGGAGAGTGCATAGAAGATCGTCACCAGGTAAAAAAAGCTTAAGAAATAATAGAACCTATTGGTCAGAGGTATAAAGAAGTACTGTTTCTTCGAAATTTGAAAAAGGAACGTAATGGCGAGGAGAAGGGTGAGGATAATGATCCGACAGAACATCAGGTCCTTCGCGTTTTTTAGCTTCAGCAGGACCTGACGGCTGTCAGGAGTTAAGTTTGAATTCAGCTCCATCCGATTATGACCACCTCAACACGTGACTCAGTGAGAAGATTAACCAACGGCAGATGCCATATTGAATATCGGTAGATACATCGAGATGACCACTCCACCGATCACCACTCCCAAAAAAACCATCAGAAGGGGCTCGAGGAGAGCAGTCAAGTTTCCTACAGCGACATCGACTTCATCTTCATAAAAATCTGCAATCTTGGACAGCATGCCGTCCAAGGCCCCGGTCGATTCCCCGACCGAGATCATCTGGATCACCATCGGAGGAAACTGACCGCTCCGGCTCAATGGCTCTGCGATCGTTTCACCTTCCCGGATGCTCGCCCGTGCATTGAGAATTGCCGTCTCGATGGTCTTATTCCCAGCCGCCTTGGAGACAATATTTAATCCATCGAGAATAGGGACTCCGCTGCTGACGAGTGTTCCCAGGGTTCGAGAGAACCGGGCGACAGCGATCTTCTGGAAGAGCGGCCCAAAAACGGGGGATTTCAAAATCAGACGGTCAACGACCGACTTTCCGTTTTCCGTTTGATAATACTTTTTGATCAAGTAGCCAAAAAGAATAAAGGCAGGAAGGATGATGACTGCATATTTTTTCATCATCTTACTGATCGTGACGGTGACCAGCGTCGGAAACGGCAGGGTCTGGCCTGCCGATTTAAACATCGTCTCAAAAACCGGAATGACAAAGATCATCAATATGGCCACGACAATGACAGCTACGCTAACAATCGTAGCCGGATAGACAAGGGCCGACTTCACCTTCTTCTTAAGGGCCTCTGCTTTTTCGATGTAGTTTGCCAAACGTGTTAAAATCGTGTCTAAGATTCCTCCTTCCTCGCCTGCGACAACTAAGTTGGTATACAAATCGTTGAAGGTATTCGAATGTTTCTTAAGGGCCCCTGCAAAGGTGGACCCTCCCTCCACATCCTCCCGTATCTGGCGGATGATGTTTTGGAAAAGTTTATGTTCCTGCTGGGTGGCCAGGATCTCGAGGGACTGAACCAAGGGTAATCCAGCGTCGATCATGGTGGCAAGTTGACGCGTGAAAATAGCGATGGCTCGTTGTGGCACTTTCGGTTTGAAAAAGGGCAGGGGTATCTTAATCTCTTTTGCCTTCGTTGCAATCTTGGTCGGAGTGATATTCTGTTGCTTGAGATGGGTGCGGATCGCTGCTTCATTGGGAGCTTCCATCTCCCCTTTCTTGATCACTCCCTTCGCTGCTTTTCCTTCCCATTTGTAAATTGGCATAAGGATTCCCTTCCTCGTGGGTTTACCCCGTTCGATCAATCTCCTGCCGGGTTCGTGCGGGGTTAAAAATGTTGACTTCGCATTTCACAAGCCTTTCCCCCCCCCTTCTCAGCCTGGTTCACGCTGTCCTCAACGGTCTTTCCTTTCTCGCCGCGGAGGCATTATTGGAGGTGGAAAGCATCTGTTTGAATTCATCCACATTATGGCTGTGTGATATTGCATCCTCCAAGGAGATGAGATGGCGCTCCAAAAGCATCAGGAGGGCTTGGTTCATCGTTTGCATACCGAATTTCGCTTGTCCCACTTGCATCGTGGAGTAGATCTGTTGGAGTTTATCCTCCCGAATCAGGTTTCGAATGGCGGGGTTGGGCACCATCACCTCCATGGCTAGAACCCGTCCCTTCCCCCCGATCTTTGGAAGGAGCTGCTGGCAAAGGACTCCTTCCAAGACAAAAGAGAGTTGGGCTCGTATTTGGGGCTGCTGGTGCGGGGGGAAGACGTCGATGACACGATTGATCGTCTCAACACACGAGTTCGTATGCAATGTGGCGAAGGTCAGGTGCCCGGTTTCAGCTGTGACGAGGGTTGACTCAATGGTTTCTAAATCCCGCATCTCGCCAATGAGAATAATGTCAGGGTCCTGTCTGAGGATATGTCGAAGAGCGGCAGCGAAACTTTTCGTATCGGAGCCTACCTCTCTCTGATTGATCATACAGTTCTTGTGGACATGAAGGAATTCGATCGGATCTTCGACCGTCATGATGTGGGCGTTTTGCTCCCGGTTGATTTTATCGATCATCGCGGCCAGTGTCGTCGATTTCCCTGTCCCTGTAGGTCCAGTCACTAAAACAAGACCCTTGGGCTTCTTGATTAATTCGTTGACAATCGGGGGGATCCCTAAGTCAGCAAAATTGAGAATATCAAAAGTAATGGCACGAAATGCTCCGGCCACTGCTCCCTTTTGAATATAGATATTCCCTCGGAATCGGCTCAATCCTTTCAGGCCGAAGGAGAAGTCCAATTCCCATTCTTCCTCAAATTTGTGCCGTTGAGCATCGGTCAACACACTATAACAAAGCCTTTTGGTATCGGGCGGGGCCAAAACGGTCGTATCAAAACTCTGCAGTTTTCCATCGATCCGAAATTGGGGAGCTGCTCCCGTAGTAATATGCAAATCGGAGGCTTTCTTTTCGATCACCATTTCGAGCAATTTCTGCAATTCAATCATTGTTTTCTCCTCATCCGCTTTCCAACCTATTGGCGATCATCCATGGTGCTCCGGAGGACCTCCTCAATGGTCGTAAACCCGTTCTTGATTTTGCTGATCCCGCTTTGTCTCAAGGTTTTCATCCCTAAACGGATGGCCTCCTTCTTTATCTCAGAGGCAGAGGCGCGAGCCAGGACAAGTTCCTTGAGCTCTTCTTTCATGGGCATGACTTCATAAAGACCCAGTCGGCCCTTATAACCCGTCCCGTTACAAATCGCACATCCCTTTCCCTTTGAAACGGTGAAAGACTTCACCTCATCTGGAGGAACGCCCAAATCGATCAGGAGCTGAGCATGGGGCTTGATCGTCTCCCTGCAATCCATGCAGATCTTTCGGATCAAACGCTGGGCCAGTATCAGAATGACCGCCGAAGAGATCAAGAAGGGCTCAATCCCCATGTCAATCAATCGTGTAATGGTTCCCGGAGCATCGTTGGTGTGAACAGTGCTTAGTACAAGGTGCCCGGTTAGGGCGGCTTGGACAGCGATCTGAGCCGTTTCGAAGTCCCGTATCTCTCCAACCATGATGATATCCGGGTCTTGCCGAAGAAAGGAGCGGAGGGCAGAAGCAAAGGTAAGCCCAATTTCCTCGTGCATCTGAACTTGGTTGATTCCCATGAAATTGTATTCAATCGGGTCCTCCGCCGTCATAATATTCTCACTCTCTTTGTTGAGCTCAGATAAAGCGGAATACAAGGTGGTGGTCTTTCCGCTTCCTGTCGGACCCGTCACCAGAATCATTCCTACGGGTTTATGAATGGCGCCTTGGAACTCCGACAGAGAATCCTCTTCAAATCCAAGCTTGGTCATATCCAATTGGAGAGCAGATTTATCGAGAAGACGAAGAACGACCTTCTCCCCAAAAAGGACCGGAAGGGAAGAAACGCGGAAGTCCATTTCGCGCCCCTTTGCGAGTCGAAGCTTGATCCTTCCATCCTGGGGAAGCCGCTTTTCAGCAATATCTAACTTCGCCATAATCTTCAGACGGGAGATGATGGCGTTTCGGATCTGGTTCGGAAAAACAATATCCCGCCTGAGCACACCATCCACACGATACCGGACGCGGAATGACTTTTCATAAGGCTCGAAATGGATATCGCTCGCCCCCAATTTTATGGCTTTGATCAGAATTCCATTGACAATTTTGATGATAGGACCTTCGATATCTCCCGATTCATCCAAGGGAAGTTGTGTCTCAATCACCTCCACATTATCCACTGCCCCATGGACGAGGGCATCGAAATCATCGACATCGACTAAGTCATCATCGAGCATGACCCCGCCATCAAGGGGGGTTGGCTTTTCTTCGTCGTCAAGGGAATAATCAGCAGCCTGAAACGAAACCGTTCCTTTTCCGGCGACGGCACCTCCCCCTCCGTAGTATTTCTTGATCGCGTCGATGATCTCCGTCTCCGAAGCGACCACGGGTTCAACGTTAAAGCCGGTCATAAATTTAATTTCATCGATGACGACAATATTACTGGGATCCGCCATGGCCAATGTCAACTTGGGACCCACGCGATTGATGGGAATGATGAAGTATTTTTTTGAAGTGCTGGATGGAATCAATTTCACTACGTTTGGATTGATCTCGATCTTCGAAATCTTAACGGAAGGGACTCGGTACTGGGCGCTTAAAAAGGAAAGAAGTTCGTCTTCCTTAATGAATCCCAGTCGAATGAAAGTGGATTCTAATCGGCCCCCCTTTAGCTTCTGATCTTCTAAAGCTTTCTTGAGTTGATCGGGAGTAATGTAATTCTTCTTGACAAGTAGCTCAGCCAGCCGTTCCGACAATCTTTGGGCCCTCCTCAATGAAGAATAAACAACTAAATTAAGCCAAAAAGATGAAAGATCTGAATGATTTAAGCAAAATAAGTGCCAATTTTTGCCCGCTCCTAATGCTTTGAATTTCCAAATATATTTTTTATTTTGATTTCTTGAATCGCAAAAAATGTGCAAAAAAGTAGCCCAGCTGACTAATAATTATCCAACTCTGGGAGCAATTTAACATATTCAAGGATTTGTTGTCATTAATAATTTATGAAGGATTTATGAAGAATGGATGGGTAGTTTGACGATAAAAGAACTGCCTTTCCCTAATTCGCTTTCCACTTTGATTTCTCCCCGATGAGCCTCTACAATCCACTTGCAGATGCTAAGCCCGAGACCGCTTCCTCCTTGTTCCCTGGACCGCGCTTTATCCACTCTAAAAAATCGATCAAATATTCTCTCTTGGTCCTCTTTTGCAATACCGATCCCGGTGTCGGACACAATGATTCTTGCAAATCCTCTTTGCTCTGCCTGGGTTGAGCTGGAAGGGGCTTCTTCTTGAAAGAAGCCATCCTTTATGAGGCGGATACGGATCGAGCCTCCTTCCTCGGTGTATTTAATCCCGTTCTCAATCAAGTTTAAGAATAATTCTCTGATTCGCAATGGATCGCCAAAGATGCGAATCTCTTCCTGGTGATTCGATGTATCAATGAGGAGGTTCTTTGATTGAGCCAAGATGTTTACTTGGGCAATCACATCGTTCAGAATCTCCGTTAAATTTATCTCTTCTTTATTCAACCGAATTTCTCCGCTATCGGCTTTTGAGAGCAACAGAAGGTCTTCCACAATTTGTGACATTCGGTTAATCTCTTCTAAATTGCTCTTGAGGACTTGCTCATATTCCTGGTGACTTCGCTCTTTCCGGAGGGTAACCTCCACTTCTCCTTTGAGAATAGTTAGCGGGGTTTTCAATTCATGAGAGGCGTCTGTGCTAAACTGTTTCATTTGAGAAAAGGATCGATCCAGTCGAGAAATCATCTCATTGAAGGTCTCAATCAGCCTTGATATTTCGTCTTTTACTTTCAATGGCTTAATCCTTTGATGAAGGTTCCGCGAGGTGATCAGCCGGGCTGTTTGCGTAATCTCATCAACAGGCCTGAGGACTTTGTTTGCAAGAAATTGTCCTCCTACGCTGGCGATGAGAAGGGCCAGAGGAACGGCTATGATCAAGATGATGAAGAGAGTATTCAGGGCATCCTCCACATCTTCTAAGGAGGACGCCACTTGAACGATTTTTGAGATATGATTATCCTCCAAAAGGGGGAAGGTCACAATCCGCAGCGGCGTGTTTCCAAGGGAACGGTTGGTCTCAAACGTGATCAGCCCCTTTGAGGCATTCTTGAGGGCACTGAGACTGATTGGGAGTTGAACGTCTTTCAAATTATCAGACTTTCGACCGATATTGCCCGATTCATCCAAGACCTGTATAAATTTTCCGATAGGTTTCAAATTCATCGATGTCTCAAGGGTCTGGTCGATATTTCCGAAGCCAAACTTCGAGAGTGGAGAAGCCGATTCGGAAGCGATCAGTTCGGCGAGGGCCCTCAGTTTATTGTCCACGTCGCGATAAAGGCTTTTTGAGAGGGTAAAATAGAGGAAGCCGCTGAAGGAAATCAAGAGAATCCCTAAGATAAGGACATACCATAGGGTGAGCTTGGTTCGGAGACTACTGAGATGCATGGATCCCCTTTTCATGTCATCGCGTCCTAAACCACGTCAGAAAAAGATTAGGTTCAAGGCCTTGCGGTGGAGAGGATATAACCAACGCCCCGAATCGTATGGATCAATTTGGGTTCGAAATCCTTGTCAATCTTTTTTCGTAAATAATTGACATAGACGTCAATCACATTGGTCATGGAATCAAAATGGTAGTCCCAGACATGCTCAGAAATCATCGTCCTGGTGAGCACCCGGTCAGGATTCCTCATGAAATACTCTAACAAGGCGTATTCCTTGCTGGTAACTTCTATTTCAATGCCTCCCCTTGTCACTTTATGGCTAACTGGCGAAAGGGTTAAGTCGGCTATTCTCATCACAGGTTCCTTCTCGATCTTTTCACGGCGCAAAAGGGCCCGTATTCTCGCCAGGAAGACCATGAAATTGAACGGCTTGGTCAAATAATCGTCACATCCGGAATCTAATCCTTTCACAATGTCCTCTGCGGTATCCCTTGCGGTGAGAATCAGTATGGGGACACTATTCTTGTTGCCCCGGATCCTTTTCAGAACCTCTAACCCGTCGATTTTAGGGATCATCAGGTCAAGAACGATCAGGTCGTATTCATTTACATCGACCATGTAGAGGCCGGTCTCGCCGTCATGGGCCGTGTCGACCGCATAATGTTCTTCCTCGAGGCCTTTTTTGATAAAACTGGCTACCTTTTTCTCGTCTTCAATGATTAGAATTCTCATCGCTCTCGGCAAATTTTATGCGGAAAGATTTATACTCTCTGTGCATAGAACCTGTATAATGAAATAATCAATAGTATTATAAAGTTCGCTTCAGAAAAAGCAATAGCTCATGTCTGGTCCCTTACAAAGCGGCGCCGTTTACTGGATTGGACAAAAAGTATCCGAAGGGTTGTATGGCATCGCCGTCGAAAGAATCTGAATTGACTTTGCATTTATTCAGGAGGGTTGAGCAAAGGCCCATCCCCTGAAAATCTTGACACCTCCCACTTCACTCTGTTAGCATTCTATCATCTTGATGTGAATAGGAAACCCTTCATGAAACTAGGCGGAATTCAGACATCCTGTAGCGGAAACAAAGAAAAGAATCTCGAAAAAGCACTTAAATTCGCTCAGATTGCCTCGGAGAAAGGTGCTAAGATCATCTGTTTTCAAGAATTATTTACGACTCATTGGTTCCCGAGAGAGATGAACAAGAGTCATTTCTCCTTAGCTGAGGAGATCGACGGTCCCTCCATGAAAAGGATGCAGAAACTGGCTAAAGAGAATGAGGTGGTATTGGTCTGCCCGATCTTTGAGAGGGTGGAAGAAAATTTTTTTTACAACTCAGCAGTCGTCATCGATGCAGGAGGAGAGATTTTGGGCTGTTATCGAAAGGTTCACGTTCCACAAATTCCCCTTTGGGAGGAGAAATACTATTTTTCTCCTGGAAACCTTGGATTTCCGGTTTTTGAGACAAGATTTGGTGTCATCGGTATCCAGATTTGTTGGGATAACTTCTTTCCGGAAGGTTCAAGAATTTTGGCCTTGAAAGGAGCTCAGGTTATTTTTTCTCCTACCGCAGCTGCATTTGCATCGCAAAACAAATGGGAAACAGTGGTATCGAGCAACGCGATTTCAAACGGCCTTTACATTTTCAGAGTGAACCGAGTAGGGAGTGAAGAAAGACAAGATTTTTATGGGAGGTCTTTCTGTATGTCTCCGGAAGGAGAGTTGGTTGATGAACCTACTGGCATGAAAGAGGGAATTGCCCTCGTCGATATTGATCTGAGAAATATTGACAAGGTCAGGAAAGAATGGCCTTTTTTCAAAGACCGGAGGCCCGAGACCTACAAAGAGATTGTAAACGAATAGTCTTTGCACAGGACATCGTGTTGAAGGCTGGAAGCTGAATCCTCAAGACCCTTCTGGCGTCGGATGAGATTTAGCTTTCAGCCTTGAACGTTTTTGTAGAAAGAGGAGAGCATGGGAAAGAAGAAATTTATAAAAGAGTATTTAGAACCGGTTGTCGTTGCAATCTTGATCGCCCTTTTCATTCGGACGTTTATTGTTCAAGCCTTTAAAATCCCATCGAGTTCGATGGAGCCTACGCTACAGGTGGGGGACCATATCCTTGTTAATAAATTCATCTACGGAATCACGATCCCCTTTACCGAGCTTAAACTTTTTCAATTCAAGAAACCGAAGAGAGGGGATATCGTTGTCTTTATTTATCCGAGAGACCACTCAAAGGATTTCATTAAAAGAGTGATTGGACTGGAAGGTGAAAAAGTGGAGATCATCCACGGCAAGATCTATATCAACGATAAATTGATTGATGATCCATGGGGACAATACAGTGAGAAGAGTAACTGGGCGAGATACCTTCAACCTACGGAGAGGTATGGGCCTGAGATCGTTCCTAAGAATTCCTTGTTTGTCTTAGGGGATAATCGTGATAATAGTCAGGACAGTCGGTTCTGGGGTTTTGTCAATGTCAATGCCGTGAAGGGGAAGGCCTTCATCATCTATTTTTCATTAGATTGGTATGCACCCAACCTTCTTGAAAAGATCAGGTGGGCAAGATTGGGCAAATTGATTCATTGAGCGAACCGGGCGGATTCTCAGAAGACATTGTCCCGCGCCCATTGGATGTCTTTCTCGATCTGATCAATGAGACGAGAAGAGGAGTCAAAGCGGATTTCATCCCGTATCCTTCTTTTGAAATTGATCTGAATGGTTTCGCCATAAATATCTTCATTGAAATTCAGGAGATGGACTTCCAAGGAAAAATTGTCTCTTTGTGCTGTGAGTTCCGGGGTAAACGTGGGATTCAACCCTACATTGGCAAGGCCCTTGAGAGATTGGCCTCTCCACACCACCTCAACGGCATAAACTCCCCGTTTGGGGTATAACTCCTCTGTGATTTCCAGGTTTGCTGTAGGAAAACCGAGTGTATGCCCCCGCTTTGCTCCCTTGATGACCCTGCCGATGACCGGGTAATCTCTTCCCAATAACTTGGACGCTTTTTCAACTTCTCCTGTGCTGATCAGTTCTCTTATCTTTGAACTGCTGACAACCGTGTGGTCGACCGTCATGGCCTCCATTACCTTTACAGAAATATTAAAACGCCCGCAAATGTCTCTTAGCGTATTGACATCCCCGCTCTTTCCCTTGCCAAAGCGATAATTGTAGCCAACAAGAACCTTTGTAGCATGGACCTTTTCCACCAAGATATCTCTGACAAATTCAAGGGGGGACATTCCGGCAAAGGTCAGGGAAAACTCGATACAGAGAACTTGGTCTATACCTGATTTGTCAATCAACGTCATCTTCCTCTGAAAGGGCGTCAATAAGGGCAAGAAAGTGCCAGGGGAGAGAACCTTCAAGGGATGAGGTTCGAAGGTGATCACGACCGCTTCTCCGTGAACCTTCCTTGCTTCCTCTTTCAATTTTTCAAAGATTCTCTGGTGCCCTAAGTGAACGCCGTCAAAATTTCCAAGGGTAACAACCGGATTGGAGAAGTGTTTTCTGAGTTGGTCGATTCCAAATATGATTTCCATTCTAAATTCCCGCCCTTGACTTTGTCTGAAAAAAATATAAAATAATAATCTGAAATTTTCAATTTCATTGACCCATATGCCGAAGTGGCGGAATTGGCAGACGCGCTAGATTCAGGGTCTAGTGGGGAGTAGTCCCTGTGGGGGTTCAAATCCCCCCTTCGGCACCAAAAGAACCTCATCATCCATAAACGGCTTCACTGAGGTGGTCCCTTTGTGTGAGTTAGGAAGGACGGAGTACGAGCCATTATGCAGCTACCTGGGGATTAAACGGCTTCTTAGCAAACATCGTCTATTCATTGCTGGTATCTTCGTTTTTGCAGCTATCGCCCACGTTCTCTACATAGCTCCAGGAGGACCATCGGCCTGCTACCCTAATCCCTTATTCATGGTTTACGATGAGGGAACGGTCCTTTACGACTCCTTCCGCATTACCTGTGGTGAGGTGATCTATCGCGATTTCTTCCAATTCCAGGGGCCTGTATTTTATTACATCTACGCCAAGCTGTTTGCTTTCACCGGTCCATCGATAGCCGCTGCACGAGCCTTAAACTTGTTAATCACTGCTCTTACTGCGATGTTTATTGCATTGCTCGTCGCGCGAAGCCTTGGGCCTTTACCCGGTGTCGGAGCAGCAGTCGTCCACGCATGCCTGCTGGTTCCGATTTACCCTCATGCATACCCACACTGGCTGGCGGAGACTTTTGCCCTTGCAGGCATTTATCTGCTCGTAAAGAGCGACTGCAATCCGCGCAGGGAACTGGCTGCTGGAGCATGTCTTGGACTGAGCGCCGCTACCATCCAGTCATTAGGGCTGCCAATTCTCGCTTCATGTATGGTGGTTCTGGCTTTACCGGGAATCGTCCAGCGGAACTGGAGGAAGACTTGTATCCGACCATTGGGAGTGTTCGCAGGAGCCCTCATCAGTATTTCCCCGTTCGTCATTTATCTAAGCTTTGTTGGAGCACTCGATCAGATGTGGTACGGGACGGTCGAATGGGTTCTCAATCATTATTCCGAAGGGCAGAGGGATGCGGTGATGCAGGGCTATGGAGCCTATCTTAACTTATTCGTTGCACTACATAGGAAAGTCGGACAGCCATGGCAAGGCCTGGCGATAGCTGGGCTATACTTCGCGAGCCTCTTGCCGATATTCACGGTAGTCGGCGTGATTGTGGCAGCCGCCCGGGTGATCGTCAACAAAGGGCGACAGTCAGTAGATTATCTGTCTCTAATGATCAGCACTGCTGCCGTCGCAGGAACTGCTCCTTTGCTCCTTGGAATCACCCGTGTCGATATTGTACATATCGCATTCATAGGCAGCTTTGGTCTATGTGGCGCGGCCATTGCCCTGGAGCCGCTGGTGAACTTGAAGCCGCGGTTTCGTTTGATAGTAGCAATTGTTTGGGTATTCTTCGGAATTCTGACCATTGCTAGCTTCAGTGCAAAGACTGTCATGACCTACCGGCCATCGCGGGAGTTGAAGGGCTGGAGGGAGCAGATTCTTAAGGGTGATATGGCCAGGTGGATTGATACCCATCTAAGCCCGAATGAACGGATCGTCACCGCTAATGGCGGACTGGTATATCTCTATTTAAGGCGTGCGGCAGTAGGTTTTACCTTCTTGCCATTAGACACGTTCACCTACTACAGCGACGAACAGTGGCGAAAGCTGGGAGGTCAGATCTTGAAAGCCCTTCCGCCTGTTGTCGAGGTGACCAGGGGACAATGGCTCGAAATAACGCAGAGAACACCAGAACTGGACCGGCTTTATCGGTTAGTCGATAATCGTTTTCTCTTACTGAAGAGTTTCATGCCACGCAGGAAAGATCAAGAATAACAGATCTGCTCCTCGGGAAATGATTGAGGGTTGCATCTTAGTCTGTTTCGCAGTAAATGTGACGTATATGTAGACCAGGTGGACTGGCAGCCTTCCGCAGAACATCACCGACGCTTGTCTGATCATACAACAAAACAGCTCTAAGGCCTGGGGAAGTCTAACTCTGCTCAAAATGGTTTGAGCGTCCAGAAAGCTTCTTCCCTTACATTCAATTCGCAACGAGCATTTCACTTGACTGCCCCGATGAACATTCTTATAATCTTTCGTCAAAAGAAGGCTTTTGTGAATCCATGATGAAAAGAAAACGTCTCCTGTTTCTGCTGGAATTAATTTTTGTTCTATCCATCATTATCGGAGGAGTTAAAGTATTGGACGATAAGAAATACGGACGGATCGTCGATGCCGATGAGGTGGCTTGGATATTTGCGGGATACTACTTCAATTTATACTTTGTTCATTTCGATCTTTTTCACCCGGACTGGAAAGATTATGAAGCCTTCGATCATCCGCCCTTGACGAAATACATCGTGGGTGGGTCCCTTTACGTGAAAGGATATAGCATTGATTCTCTTGACGCGAAGAGATTTTGGAACAATATTCCAATAAATAAATTTCCAATCTATTTTGAATTTGTAAAACATAAGATTCCAAATCCAACTGTGGTGATTCCTTTTACGAGGTCCATCATCTTTGGTTTTGCTCTTTCATCATTAATTTTGATCTATGTTTTCGTCAGGAATTCGTACGGTGCTATTCCTGCTGTCGTTTCTACATTGTTGATTATGGTCAATCCTATCTTCAGGAATGTTTCGCCTTGGATACTTGCCGAGCCAGTCCTATTGTTCTTTTTTGTCCTATTCATCCTGTTGTGCGTGCAGTACTTGAAGTCGCAAGAAAATATTTATTTTGTTCTTGGTTTCGTTGTCTCCTCTTTAGCCTTCTTGACAAAACTGAACGGAATTCTAGTGGTAGGCATATTGATCATCCTTTTCTTGGCGAAGAATAGATTTTCAATCTGGAATAAGGATTCGAAATTCGTGATCATCGGATTGGTCGCTTTTCTGCTGATTTCTCTACTTTTGAATCCGGTCTTTCTAAATAACGGCATCGGGGCCATATGGAAAATGATCGAGGTTAGGTTGTTGGCGTTTCGGCATTACCAGGAAGTCTTCAAAGACGTTGCCCTTGTTTCGGTAGGTGAGAGATTTACCACTGCAGCTCGAATGATATTCTTTAGATACTCGGTTTTTTATCATCAAATCAAGATCCCTGTGGAACTGGTCATGTTTATACTGGGAGTTTATTATATCTTCTGGAAGAAAGAATTATTGTTGGTAACTGTACTCGGTTTTCTGGTCATCCTCCCGATATCCATACTTCCCTACAACACCATAAAATATTTCTATTGGATTTTCCCTTTTACCTGTATTATAGGCAGCCTTTCGATAAACCTTCTGAAGGAAGTGTGGGACAAGAAAAGGATATGGATGGAAAAATGAAAGGAAATTACGAACCGAGGACTCAGGTCAACCGATTCAGATGGAAGCTCTTCTTGGAAGGTTTCCGATACGCGAGGTAGTGAGCGAGAGATCAACATCACTGCTAATGGGTAATGATTGTTTCAGAAAGAGCGCTCGTAGAAAGAGAGAAGTTGATTTGTGCAGAGAATCCCCTTGGGTTCAAACAAGTGTGTAAAAGGACATGACGATTCAGTAGCAACCCGAGCCTTTAGGCTCGGCTATCGCCCGGAACTGGATGGTCTCCGCGGTATATCTATCCTGCTTGTTTACTTTCATCATTTGTATTATCCACTTGTGCCAGGAGGATTCTTTGGTGTTGATGTTTTTTTTGTCTTAAGTGGTTTTTTGATTACGTCTCTTCTGCTGGAAGAATGGAGCAGGCAGGGTTCAATTAGTCTCAAAGCGTTCTACATTCGTCGAGCCTTACGACTGATGCCTGCACTCCTTGTTGTCGTCCTAATCACAGGAAGTTTTGCTTTGTTTTTATTGAAAGGCCGGAGGGCAGTCGAAACGTATCAGGGCATTTGGCTGACCTTGTCTTACGCTTCGAATTGGTTCTATGCGTTCACACTTTTTTCCGCGAACAATCCTTTAGGAATTACATGGTCACTTGCTATTGAGGAGCAATTCTATCTGACATGGCCTTTGTTACTCGCACTCTTTCTGAGGTTCAGATTAGGTCATCGTTGGATTCTTTATGGTTTGACTCTTCTCATCGTGCTTATCTCTTTGCATCGCAAAATACTCGTAGCACAAGGAGGATCCATCTTCCGTTTATATTACGCTTCGGATACTCGTGCAGATACGCTGCTGATTGGTTGCCTAGCGGGGATTTTGATCTCCTGGAACTTATTGCCCTACGATACGAGGTTTAAGGTTTTCATGAAATCCTCGGCGGCACTTGCCGTTATCTTCCTGGCATATTTAGTAGGCATTTCATCATGGACGGATTTGATGTTATATCAACATGGAGGTTATACTTTGGTGGCGCTTTCCATAGCACTGATCCTTACGGTCGTGATCATCTGGCCACCTAAGTTTGTCCTTTTGGTTCTAAAATTCGCCCCGCTGGTATGGATCGGGCGTATTTCTTACGGACTTTATTTATGGCACTGGCCTGTTCGTTGGTTTATTTATCAAAAGAAAGCGATGCCCTCGTCTGGCGCGCAGCTTGTGACAGCGATCGTTCTCTCTTTGTCGCTGACGGCTCTCTCGTACTATTTCATTGAAAAGCCCTTTCTTCGCTGGAAAAAACGATTTGGCTACAAATAAATTATGGGTTAAGATGACTTTAGTGGACACCAAAGTTAGGGTACAATACTGAAGACGGAGGT
>JBHGBJ010000063.1:0-25943 GCA_041947025.1 Thermodesulfobacteriota bacterium | reverse complement strand
TATGAGTGGAAGAGCGAGTTTCCTCCGACGATCATGAGCACACCGGAGGAGTTGGAGGGCGTGAAGAAGAAGTGGGGAAAGCTCTTTGAATAGATCGAGCAGGAAAGGGTCTTGACCGGCAAGTGCCCCGTAAGCCCCGCCCTGTGCCTGCCTGCCGGTAGGCAGGGGTGGGGAGCTTCACTTTTATGAAATAGGTTTCAGGTCGAGATGTCGCGTAGGAGGACAGGCAGGCGGATCTCCAAATCGTTACCAGGCGTCTTACGTCCCCTCTACCTGTCCTTTTTCAGATTTCTTTGCAGCATCGGAATAAAACTTCTTGATGAGGAAAGGATAGGGTATGGAAAAACAAAATAAATCTTCGAATCTTGAGCCCCTCTTTCGGCCCAAATCGATCGCGATTATCGGAGCAACCGAAGACCCCAAGCGGGTGGCAGGTTTGCCCCTGAAGTACGCCATCGACCACGGCTACAAAGGTAAACTCTTTCCGGTCAATCCCAATCGGGATAACGTCCTGGGCTTGAAGTGCTATCCCAGTGTTCTCGATATTCCCGAAGAGGTGGATGCGGCTGTCATTGTCGTGCCATCCGGGGTTGTGCCCGATATGATCGAGCAGTGCGCCAAGAAGGGGGTGAAGGCGGCTGTCATCGGTGTGTCCGGATTTGCCGAGCTGGATGAAGAAGGCAGGAAGAGACAGAATCGGATCGTTGAGATATCCCGGCAGTCAGGAATGAGAATTTGCGGGCCGAATACCAATGGTCTGTTGAACGTCCATGAGGGGATTTCCCTCGGATATTCCTTTGCTCAGGAGGTTGCCATTCCAGGAGGGCTGGGCTACGTGACCCAATCGGGTGCCCTTCTCAGCGCTACGGTTCCGCGGTTTGCCCGCAGAAACGTGGGAATGAGCTACTTCGTTGGGGCCGGAAACCAGGCCGATCTGGAGGTTTTTGATTTTGTGAGGTACCTGGTCGATGACCCCAAGACGAAGGCGATTGCCGTCTATGTGGAGGGCTTTAATGATCCCAAGAAGTTTCCGGAGGTGGCTGAGCTCGCTTTGGAAAAGGGAAAGCCCATCGCGATGCTGAAAGTCGGCCGCTCCGAGTTGGCCGTCAAGGCGGCAAAGAGCCATACCGGATCGCTGGTCGGATCGGATACGGTCGTGGACGCAATCTGTAAGCAGAAGGGAATCGCCAGAGTGGATGACTTCGACGAGCTCATCGCTGTCTCTTCGGTCTTTTTGAAGTGCAATCTACCCAAGGGAAACCGGGTCGGGGTGATATCGAGTTCGGGAGGAGCGATCGGGATGATCGCGGATCGCACGATGGACGTGGATCTCCGATTCGTCGACGTATCGGACAAGACGAAGAAGGAGGCCTCCAAAGTCCTACCGTGGTACGGAGAGTTCAAGAGTCCTTTTGATATTGCCGGGGCCGGCTCGAAGGCCACCCAGGACGTCGACCTTGCCAGAGCAGCGGTCAATTTTCTCCTGAAGGATGAAAACATCGACATTCTCCTCTCCGTGATCACACCCATGGACCGCCGGGGGACTCAGAATTACCTCCAGGCCGTTATCGAAGGCTCCAAGGCTTCTGAAAAACCGGTCATTCTTTTTTCTCCGATGGCTGCCTTGCGTGAAGAGGAAGAGGAGATCTTTGCCAAGGGGGATATCCCCATGCTGACCGATAGTGCTGAATGTGCTAAGGCCCTGGATGCCCTGATTAAGTTTAGCCGGACACTGAAAAGGCAAAGAGAGTCAAAAGGAGTATCCGGGCCTTCGATCTCCGTCGACGTGAAGGAAGTCGGGAAAGGCTTAAAGAAGTTGGGGAGAAAGATTCTGAGCGAGAACGAGAGCAAAGACCTCCTTTCCCGTTACGGCATCTCGTCCACCCAAGAGGCTTTGGCCAGTTCGGCCGAGGAAGCCGTAAAGATGGCCGCGAAAATAGGTTATCCTGTGGTTTTGAAGGTCGACTCTCCTGATATTCCACACAAGACCGAGGCGAATGTGATCAAGATCGGTATCTCTAACCAGAGCGAACTCATCGATGCCTACAATACCGTGATGGGCAACGCAAAGAAGTATGCTCCCCAGGGAAAGATCCGGGGTGTTCTGGTTCAGGAGATGGTGACCAATGCGAGGGAGGTGATTGTGGGCTTGTCCTACGACCCTCAATTCGGCCCGGTGATCATGTTTGGCCTGGGAGGGATCTTTGTCGAAGTTTTTAAAGACGTTTCTCTTCGCACTGCTCCTTTGGCCCGTACCGATGCGGAGGAGATGATCAAAGAGGTCAAAGGGTATAAGACCCTCAAAGAATTTCGAGGCAAAGCCGAAGCGGATATGGAGGCGATGGTCGACGTTCTGATGAGAATTTCCCGGCTGGCTGTAGATCTGGGGGATGTCTTATCAGAGATTGATATCAACCCGCTGATGGTGCTTGATAAGGGCAAAGGGGTAAAGGCTGCTGATGCCTTGGTGGTGCTTCGGTAAAGAAGATACCTTTGAGAGAAAATCCAGATGAAAAGGAGGAGTTATGGCGTATCGTGACCTGCACCAACATATGGAAGCATTGGAGAAGAAAGGGCTCTTGGTACGTGTCAAGAAAAGCATCAATAAAGAGACGGAGTTACACCCGCTGGTCCGGTGCCAGTTCCGAGGACTGCAGGACAAACAGCGCAAGGCATTCCTTTTTGAGAATGTGACGGATTCCAAGGGAAGAAAGTACCAGATGCCTGTCCTCGTGGCAGGGCTGGCAGGTTCGAGAGAAATCTATGCAACCGGCCTCCAGTGTGACGTCAAGGAGATCAATGATCGGTGGGATTTTGCGACCCGGCACCCGATCGAGCCGGTCGTTGTGAAGAATGCACGTTGCCAAGAAGTGGTTCTCACAGGGGATGAGGTACATCAGGCGGATAAGGGGTTCACACGTTTCCCGATTCCGATATCAACTCCCGGTTGGGATAATGGGCCCTATACGACGTGCTCCCACTTTATTTCTCATGATCCGGAGACACGGGTGAGAAACATGGGTAACTATCGAGGGATGGTGAAGGCCCCTGACCGGGTCGGGATGTATACGATGGGAGGACAGCACGTTTCACTTCATTGGGAAAAGGCGAGGGCAGCAGGGAAGCCATTGGAGGTGGCCTTGGTTGTGGGTGCTCCGCCGGTGGTTTCCTATGCCGCAGTGACTAAGGTACCCGTGGACATTGATGAGATGGCGGTTGCAGGAGGTCTGGCAGGAGAGCCCATTCCCACGGTTCGCTGCAAGACGATCGATGTGTACGTTCCAGCCGATTCAGAGATTGTCTTCGAAGGCACCATTCCTACGGAGGAGTTTGAGTTGGAGGGCCCCTTTGGAGAATCGAATGGACATGTTCACCCGAGAAGCTATTCGATGTTTCTCAACGTCCAATGCATCACCCATCGGAAGGACGCGGTTTGGACGTCCTTTTTGAGTCAGCTAACCCCCAGCGAAAGCAGCTGTATGAGGATTTTGAGCTCGGAGGCCCTCTACTTCAAGCACCTGCGCCATTCCATGGGGATAAAGGCCGTGCAGAGAGTAGTCAATTGGGAGCCTCTGGTCAATTTAAGAAAATTGATTGTGATCCAGATGAAGAACGCAAAAAGCGAAGAAGTCTGGAGAGCCCTTTTCGGAGCAGCCACATTCATCCCGGTTGCAGGGAAGGTCATTATTGCGGTGGATGAAGATATTGACCCGCAAGACGCAGATATGATATTCTGGGCCGTCGGGTTGAGATCCGTGCCGCACCGCGATGTTCAGATTATGCGGGGAGTGGACAAGGGCCATGCGCCCCCTTACGGCGGGATAGCGATCCCTGAAGAGATAGGGGCTGCCACGTACGCTCTCAAGGGAGACGATTCCATTCTCTTAATCGATGCCACCTTGAAGCAGCCATTCCCGCCGGTTGCCCTGCCGAAGAAACAGTATATGGAAAGGGCCATTTCGCTTTGGAATGAGCTGGACTTAGAGCCTCTCAGTTTGAAAAATCCCTGGTACGGATATTCCTTGGGCGATTGGAATGATGAGCTTGAAGAAGAGGCTCAATTAGCTGTCCGTGGAGATCACTATGTGACGGGAGCGAAGCTGAAAGGAAGAAGGAAGAAGGTTTAAGGTTTGAATGATACGAATGACGCGAATGATAACGAATTTTGCGAATAGAACCATTCGTGCCATTCGGTTTCATTCGTGTTATTCGTCAATCACGCCGAAAGGAGGGGGAGATGGTATTTGATGACCTGAGGAGCTTTCTGGACGAATGCGAGAAGTGTGAGGACCTTGAAAAGGTGGAAGGAGCGGATTGGAATCTTGAGATAGGAACCATTTCCGAAATGGCGGCTGAAAAGTTCGGTCCGGCCCTTCTCTTCGACAAGATTAAGGGTTATCCTCCGGGGTATCGAGTGGCCACGGATTTGTACACGACCAAAGAGAGAATCGCCATGGCCTTTGACATGCCCCGAGAGACGCCGAAGCTTGACATTATCAGACAGCTGCGGACAGCGGCCAATGAATTTAAGCCCGTGAAACCCGTTGAGGTGAAGTCAGGGCCTGTCATGGAGAACGTCAAGATGGGTGATGAGGTGGATCTCCTGGCCTTTCCAACGCCGATCTACCATGAGCACGATGGCGGCCGATACATGGGAACAGGCCATATTGCCATCACGCGGGATCCCGATACGGGTTACATCAATGCCGGGGTGGAAAGGGTGATGATCCACGACAAGAACACCCTCTCGTTTTATATCTCTCCCGGGAAGCATAACCGGATCATTCGTCAGAAGTACTGGGATAAGGGAGAAAGTTGTCCTGTGGTGATGGCCTTTGCTCCCGACCCCATACTCTACCTTGCAGGCGCCCTGCATGTCCCGTGGGGCACGTCTGAATTCGAGTGGGCGGGATGGGTGAGAAAGAGACCGGTGGAAGTGATCAAGGGAAAAGTGACGGGTATTCCTTTTCCGGCCCATGATGAGATCGTGATCGAGGGAGAGTATCTCCCTCCGTCGAAAGAGCAAAGGGAAGAAGGTCCCTTTGGAGAGTGGACAGGATATTATGCCGGGGGCCGACAGCTTGAGCCGGTGGTTAAAGTGAAGGCGCTTTACTATAGAAATAATCCGATCCTGGCGGGAGTTCCACCTTTGAAGCCTCCCCTCCATAACTTTGCCGTTCCGATCATCTCGACTCCTTTTGTATGGAATGACCTGGAAAGGACGGGGATCGGCGGGATCAAGGGGGTCTGGCAGCTCGAGGGAGGCGGCGGAAGGCTGATCACGGTGATCTCCCTCAAGCAGGAGCATATCGGCCATGCCAAGCAGGCAGGTCTCGTTGCTGCCGGCGGGCACGGTGGCGGATATATGGGGAGATTTGTGATCGTGGTGGACGAAGACATTGACCCAACCGATGTGAACGATGTCCTTTGGGCAGTGGCTACCCGATCCGACCCTGCGACCTCGATTGATATCATCAGAGACTGCTGGGGGACCAGGCTCGATCCCATGGTGGGTCCGGAGAAGAGGGAAAAGAAGGATTATTCGCACAGTGTCGCGATCATCAATGCGTGCAAGCCCTATGTCTGGATGAATGAATTTCCCAGGACCAATAAGGCCAGCGCGGAGCTTCGCGAAAGAGTCATTAAAAAATTTAAGGGCAAGGTGCGCTCCCTGTAATGGAGGAGGATGAATGAAGAATAAAATCATTTTGGCAACGGGGCATAAGCACGCCTTCCACCGTGTCAGTGGCCTGGCGGCCATTGAGAACGGTTATTTTCGGGAGGAAGGGTTACCGGAGGTGGAGTTGATTGCTTCCGGCGAAGATCGTTTGACTGTGGAAGGGTTGAAATCCGGAAGTATCGATTTTGGGTTGGATGTCAAGCCGGGATTGATTCTCGAAGCCGGTTCCAAGGGCGATGGGCTCTATATTATCGGGGGAATGTTAAATCAATTTCCGTCGACATTCATTGGAACGCCCGATCTTAAATCGGTGGCTGATCTCAAGGGGAAAAAGATAGGGATTAAGGAAGAGGGGGGATCCCGGGAAGTGGTCTGGATCAGGATGCTTCTTAGGAAGGCAGGGATGGATCCGGATAAGGACGTCACATGGGTCACCCATGCCGGATACGGGTCCCTCGAAATTCAAAAGCCCCGGCTTGAAAAAGGTGATTATCAAGCCGTGGGTTTGAGCGCTCACTACAAGAGACCCGAGCTTTTTGACTTGGTCCGTAAGGCAGGGCTTGTTGTTTTGGCAGAGCGCTCAGAGACCCATCCTTCCGGGTTGCCGGACAGAGCGGTTGCGACAACCGGAAGCACCATTTCTGAGTATCCCAAAGAAACCATCAAGGTTCTGAAGGCGGTCATCCGAGGCTACCGCTTTTCCCGGGACAAGAAGAACACCGAAAGAATTAAGAAGATGTACCTCACCTATGATTGGGGGAAGGACGGATTCGGCTGGGGGAAGTTTGATCCCGCGCTCTTAGACGGAATGATCGCTTCGGCACAGTATCTCCCCTCTGACGGGAGTTTCAATGCAAGAGGAATGGAGGATCTGATAAAGGAATATAAGGCTTGGGGTAAGATACCGAAGAATTTTACCCTTGAACGTGTGACGAGATTGGAATATGCTCAACAGGCCGCCAAAGAACTTGACAAAAAATTCGGAGTCGGGCGATACTAACACAAACGGAGTATCAGGATGACACGGTGATGGGGTGACGCGGGGACACGGAGAAAAATCACCGAGTCGCCGTGTCCCCGTTTCGCCGTTTCTCCGTGTCGGTTGTATCCGCACTCTGGTACCCTGGTTGTCTGATAGCCTCATTAACGAAATAGGGTGACTTAGTCAAAGAAGGAGGTGGGTTATGATCAGAACGAAGAAGCCTTTAAGAGCAGCAAGACATGATCGTCGTCACGTTCTCCTTTTCTTTCTCCTTTGCGGGATAGGGCTGGTCACGGGTTGGTGCGGGAGCGGCATCACGCCCGGTTATGGAGCAGAGGCGTTTCCCTCAGGAAAGATCACCTGGGTCGTCGGTTTTCAGCCAGGGGGGGGAGAAGATGTCATGGCCCGAGGCCTTGCCCCATATCTCGAGAAGTACCTCAAAGCGGTCTCTCCCAATCCCGGGAAGGTGGCTATCCTGATCAAGAACCTCCCCGGAGGCGGTGAAGTGAGGGCCATCAATGAGATCTATCATGGGAGACCCGATGGATACACCATAGGGAATGGAGGGGAAAGGCTTCATATCCTGACCATGACGGGGGAGCTTCCCTTTGACTTCTATGAAATGACCTACATTGCCAGGCTTTCTTCAAGTCATAAGATTCTTGTGGCGACCAGGAAATCGGATCTTCTGACGTGGGAGGATGTGGTCAAGGCATCCAAGAGCGGCCCGGTCAAGCTCGCTCTCAGTGGCTTCGGGGGTTCCAACTATATTGCCTACGTTTTCTTTATGGACACAACAGGGCTGGCGCTCAAGCCGGTGATCTTTGACGGAACGGCCGGGGCCAATTCGGCCTTGATCCGGGGAGACGTTCCGATCAGCATCAATTCCGAAGACTCCCTCAAGAATCTCATCGAGATCAAAGAGCTGCGGCCCCTCGTGACCTTTACGGACCAAACGAAGTTTCCGGGCGTCCCGACGATCAAGGAAGTCGGGTTTCCGGAGCTGGTCGAGCCGGTCAGGTCACAGCGATATCTCATCGCCCCTCCCAAGTTGCCAGGCAATATCAAGCGGATTTATGAAGAGGCACTGAAGAAGGTCTTTGCAGACAAAGAATTCATTGCCTGGAACCAGAGGGCCAAGATCACCTATGATCCGGTTTTTGGCTCGGACTTTGACAACTTGATCAAAACGATCCAAGGCTTCTATAAGAAGAAAGAGAAAGTCCTGAAAGAGAATCTGCCGAAATGAAGCTCCCCGCCGCCAGCGGCGGGGTATCAAGCGGAATTCCGCCGAAGCCTACCCGCCTTCCCCCGTACTTGATTCAGGGTTCGGCGCGGTTCGCCCCGCCATTCATCCCTGTGGCAAGCCACAGGGTATTGTGGCGAAGGCGAATAGAATCCCTTCCGAAAGGAGGCAAAGATGGGCGATATTTCTGAGACGAAGAAAATGGAGATCAGCCTGAAGGAATCAAAGAAACTCCGGCAGGAGCTCTGGGTGGTCGTTCCCTTTTTTATTTTCGCTGTCTATATCTTTCTCGGTAGCTTCCGATATAAATTGGCGGCGAGAACCGTGCCGATGCTCATCGGCTTTGCCACGGCCGTACTGACCGGAATGCGTCTCTTCCACATTATCTTTCCGGGGAGCAAGATCGGGCAATTCAAGGAGGCAGGACTGGCCGGAGAGTTTGATACCATTAAGGACAAGATTGAAGAAGAGACGCTCAAAGGAAAGTATGAAGAGGCGCCCTCCAAAGAGATTACCTTTCGCGATGAGGGAAAGGCCTTTTTAGCCTTGATCGGCTGCTTTGTGGCCTTTCTTCTTTTTGGCTACCTCGTTGCACTCTTCTTCGTGATTGTGGGCACGAGTTATTTCTACGGCTACAAGGAAAAGCTGAAGATCTTCATCAGCCTGGTTTCAATGTATCTGCTTTGTTATTTGGTCCTTTACAAATTATTAGGTGCACCCGCGGACTTTGGAATATTGTTGACACCCATCCTTGAATCACTTCGCTGGATCTAAAGGGAGGAAGATCATGGACCAAATTCTAGCCCCTCTCGTCAATATTTTTCACACCCAGAATTTAATCCTGATGATGATCGGCACTCTCATCGGAGTGGTCGTAGGGATTTTGCCAGGGATTGGCGCTGCTCATACGATGGCGTTGATGATCCCTCTGACCTGGAAGATGGAGGCCATCCCGGCTTTCATCCTCCTCACGTCGATTTATGCGTGCTCAAAATTCGGAGGTTCTTTGACCGCGATCCTGTTTAATATCCCCGGAGATAACCCGAATGCCGTGACCCTGATCGATGGTTTCCCCATGGCGAAAAACGGACAGGCGAAACAGGCCATCGGTGCCTCGGCCATGGTTTCGATTTTTGGAGGGCTCTTCTCCTCGATTACGCTGGTGATCTTCATGCCCCTCATGTATCAAATTATTCTGAATTTCGGACCGGCGGAATTTTTTATGTTGGCCTTATTCGGTTTAACCGCAATAGCCGCTGTCTCTTCGAAATCGATTGTCAAAGGACTGATTGCGGGCGGCGTGGGCATCATGATTGCCAATATCGGGTACCATCCCCTGGTAGGCCAGGCGCGCTATTCCTTCGGCACCCTCTATTTGAAAGAAGGAATTCATATGGTCCCTGTCATCCTGGGAGCGCTGGCAATGAGCGAAGCGATCAGTCTCTGGATGGAGGGAAGCTCTATCGCCGGCGAAGGTGTCCCTCTGGTCGGTCACTATTTTGAGGGGGTTAAAGCCGTATTCAAGAACATGGGCCTTGTGGCACGGAGTTTCCTCATCGCGTGGATTGTCGGGGTGGCGCCGGGAGCCGGAAGCACCGTCTCAGGGTTTGTGTCCTATGCCTCAGCCACTAAGACCTGTAAGAATCCGGAGACCTTTGGTAAGGGAGATGTCCGGGGGGTGATTGCAGGGGATGGCGCCCTTCATGCCTGTTCGGGCGGGGACCTTCTTCCTACCCTGACGTTGGGCATTCCTGGGAGCAATGCCATGGCGATCCTCCTGGGAGCCTTTATCCTCCACGGTATTACGCCGGGGCCGCAGATTGTGAGACTCCGGCCTGATTTAATCTATACGATTGCCTATGTCCTTTTTATTGCCCACGTCATCAGTGTGCTGTTGGCCGTATTCTTCTCTAATGCAATGGTCAAACTGACCAAGACAAGGGCCGAGATTATTTCTCCGATCATTGTGGTTCTCTGTTTTATCGGGTCCTACATTATGAGGGAGTACTGGCAGGACATGATGGTGACGACGATCTTCGGTATCCTGGGCTACTATATGAAGAAGAATGGATTCCATCCCGTCCCCCTGGTGCTGGGAATCATTCTGGGCCCGATAGCCGAGTTTGGCCTCTTCGAAGCCCTTTCCATCTCCGACAATTGGATATGGATATTCTTCACCCGGATCCCCAGTCTGATTATCTTCATTTGCATATTGGTTGTCCTCTTCTGGCCCTATATTGAGAGGATCTATAAGAGACCCAAAAGGGCGCCCATCAAGACCTGACCCGAGACATCTAAGAATTCCCTTCCCTCTCCCTGGAAAGGGGAGAGGGAAAGGGACGAAAGGAGGAAGGCCATGAGAATAGGAAAAGATTTTTTTGCTCATCGGAATCTTCTGAAGATCTTTATTCTTTCTGCTTTCGTATTGGCTCTGGTTGAAGGGAGTCATATCCCCCTAAGCTTCGCCAAAGATGTGTACCCTTCCGGAAAGATTACCTGGTTTGTCCCTTATAAGCCGGGTGGCGGCTATGACCTGCTGGCCCGGGCGAGCAGCCCTTATCTGATTAAATACCTCCGGGAACTCTCGCCGGGGGCGAAAGGCGGTGATATCATCATCCGGAACGAGCCTGGGGCCTCCGGACAGAGGGCTTACAGTATGGTCTATCATGCCCGACCGGATGGCTATACGATCGGTGGTTTTGATATTTCTTTTGCTACCGAGACGTTGATGGAAAAATTAGATTTTGATATTGAAAAATTTAACTTTTTACTCCGGGTGAATACGACCAGTCGAATTATCGTAGCACACAGAACCGGCTTTGCCAACTGGGACGAAATGCTTAAGATGGCTAAAACAAGAGAGATAAAAATGGGAGTGGGGGCCTTCGGACGAGCCCAGCATATTGCTGCGATCATTATTAAGGAGAAGCTGAAGCTTCCATTCCGCATGATTACCCTTGGGGGCACGGCGGAGAGTTTGAATGCCTTGATCAGGGGCGACGTTCATGTATCGTTGGGGTCCGAGGATTCCATGAAGCCGATGATCGATGCCAAGGAGATCAGAGTGATCGCTGATCTTACGGGCTATGGCGGATATCCTAACGTTCCCACAAGTAAGGATCTGGGGTTTCCTGACCTCGGTGAAACCATTGAGGGACATCGCTTTGTGATTGCACCTCCGGGGCTGCCTAAAGATGTTGGCAACCAGTTGGTTTCCGGTTTTAAGAAGGCGATGAATGATCCGGAATTTCTCGCGTGGTTGAAGAAGAGCGACATCCCCTTGAATCTGGTTTATGGAGATGAAGCGGACAGGATGGCAAAAAGGATCTTTATGTTTTACCAGAAGGATCTGAAGCCAATATTGGAAAAGGGTTTGAAGTGAATAAACCTTTATTGGTTTTTCTGGTCTATCTGGTCTGTTTGGTTTGTCTGGTCTAGAACCAGAGAAACGAAAGAAACTAAACAGACCAGATAAACCGCTGCAGCTCATCCTTCATAATTGAACGTTGGACGTCATAGCGAAAGCGGTGGAGGATTTACGGATGATCATCGATTGGGAGCATCACTACTTACCGGAGGAGTTATGGTCTAAGAAGGGGGGAAAGAAGGGACAACGAGAGACGTTTTATGAACACGGGAAGCCCCGCGGCACTCTCCATCCTGAGCTCCATGATATTGGGGAGCATCTGAGGATCATGGATGCGGCCGGAATTGACGTAGCCGTGCTTTCGATGGCCGTTACCAATGATGATACGCAGATTGCCTTGGAAGAGTGTAAGGTTTGGGATAATAGCGTCGCACAGGTGATCAAGAAATATCCCAAGAGGTTTGCAGGCCTGGCTCCCATCCCTCCTCTCGGCGGGGAGAAGGCCTTTGCCGAGCTGAAGAGGGCGGTCGATACCCTGGGGCTGCAAGGGGTGGTGATCCGGTCCCAGGTGGAGGGCCTTCTCTTAGATTCGAAAGAGCTTTATCCGTTTTATGAAGAGGTGTCGAAGTTAAGCGTGCCGATATTCGTTCATCCCAGCGGTGTCCAGTTGGGGTACGACGTTCTCGAGGCTCCCTATGAGCTCGGGAGAAGTGTCGGAAGAGAAATGGATTTGATGCTGGCCACGGCAAGGATTATTTTGAGTGGTGTGTTAGAGGATTTCCCCGACCTGAAGTTCGTCATGAGCCATTTGGGCGGAGGGATCTCAGCGATTAAGGAACGGATCGACTACTATTTTGGTCCGAGAGGGATGACCGGGACCCGGATGCGCATGCCATTCCAGACTTATTTTGAGAAGATATATTTTGACATGGCGGGATTTGCCGGAGGGATGAATGCGGTGAAATGCGCCCTGACTTCTATCCATCCGAGTCGATTGGTTTTTGGCACGGACTATCCCCAGAATTTCTTGGAAGATCCGGCGAGAATCAAGGACTATATTGATCACCTCAAGAAATTTGATTTAGATGAGGAGAGTAAGAAGCAGATCTTTGGAGAGAACGCGAAAAGACTGTTGCGGTTATAAGGAGTGGAATCTTTAGGAAAGACATTTGCCTGTTTTGTCATTTATGGGTATTAAAACATTCTTGAAAGGAGAATCGGTTCATGGATAATTTTTATGATCGGTGGTTAAACTTAGCGGAGGACTGGAAGAAGGAGAGTGCCAAGGCGAGAAAATCGATTCACGAGGAAGAGCTGGAATGGGTGAGGACCAAACAGGACTATCGGGCTGCTCTGCTCTGTTCTCGTGAGAACGGATTTCTGACGTCCGGCGACATCATGCTTGGGGAAATTCCGCCCCACTGGAATACGGGAAAGCACTACCACGGAGAGGAGGCCATCTATATTACGAAGGGAAAAGGCTGCAGCGTGATTGACGGCGTCCGGTATGACTGGGCGGAAGACAGCTGCCTCTTCATCCCCTTCGGTGTCCCCCACCAGCACTTCAATCTCGGGGAAGAGACCGCCCGCTACTTTTCTGTGATGGCGATTGCCCTGGAGGTCTTTACGGGGGTGGCCAAGTTCTTTCAGTTTGAGGAGGCTTCGGAGACGCATCTTCACGCCCTTGACAATATTCCCCAGGCTCAATCCAGTGTTCACCCTGAGATGGGAAGGATCATCATGAGGAAAGAGGATGCTCCTCTCGTTGCCGGGGACAAGATGGGAGAGATCTGGTCCAAACAGACCGACGAGTACTCACAGTCCCTTGCCAAGGAGATGAGGACTCCGGGAGCAAAAGGCCATCGCTCGAAGATGATACGCTTGATGAGGTGGCAGGATAGCAACTTTAAAGCGAGGGAGATCGAGATCTCCGGAATCATGTATGACAGCCCCGGCGCCAATTCGGGGAGACACTCCCATATGGAGGCTGCCCTTTATTGTCTTGGGGGAGAAGGTTACTCCGTGGTGGACTATGAGCGCGTCGACTGGAAGAAAGGGACGCTGGTCCATGTTCCCGGGCCGCAGACGATGCACCAGCACTTCAATACGGGCAAGGTTGAAGCAAGGCATATCCGGGTCAATTATACGCTCCGTTCTAAAATGTTCCAGCCGATCGCAAAGAGGGTCTTTCCTTACCTTTACTTTGAATTTGGCGACGAAGGAGAGTAAATCGGATGAGGAGATAAGGAGATGAGGAAAAGAAGATTTTTCTCCTCATCTCCTTATCTCCCGTGCCCCTCATCAGAATCTTATGATTTCATTCATAAGGAGACCTTGAGGCCATGAAGATTGATGTCTTTCCGCACATCCTCCCTCCGAGATTTAAGGATGCCCTGGTAAAAAGGGCACCGGCCGGGTTCCGGCAATCCGTGTGGCATAAATACCTCGATGTACTCCCGACCCTCTGGGACCTCGACAGAAGATTCCGCATCATGGACAGGTTTGAGGGCCTGGCTCAGATTCTCACCCTGGCTTCTCCGGCCATTGAGACACTCTTCGATTCGAAGTATTCTCCCGAATTCGCAAGAATCGCTAACGACGAGATGGCCGAACTGGTCGCGAAGTACCCGGACCGGTTTCCGGCCGCTGTCGCCTCTTTGCCGATGAACAATCTCGATGCGGCTCTTCAAGAATTGGATCGAACGATCCGAAAACTCGGCATGAAGGGGATCCAGTTAGAGACGAGCATTGATGGGAAGCCCCTGGATTCTCCGGAGTTTATGGCCATTCATGAAAAGATGGCAGGCTATGATCTCCCGATCTGGGTCCATCCCAAGCGGGAAAGGGAGGGGGCTGACTACAGCTCGGAGAAGGAGTCGAAATACTTAATCTCGAGCCTTTTTGGCAGGGAGTATGAGACCGCTGCTTTCATGACCCGCATGGTATTCAGCGGCGTATTTGAAAAGTATCCCGGCCTTAAGATCATCACCCACCATTTCGGAGGCATGGTATCCTTTCTCGAAAGAAGAATCGATGGCCTATACGACCTTCACGGGCAATTGCTCGGCAAGAAGTACACACAGAATCTGACAAAACGGCCGATCGATTATTATCACCTCTTTTACTGCGATACCGCTTACGGAAGCGCCCCGGGACTGATGTGTGTCGCTTCGTTCTTCGGAGCGGATCATGTGCTCTTTGCCACGGATATGCCTTATGACAACGAGCAGGGAGAGAGGAAGATCCGGGAGACCATAAAATCCATCGAAGGGATGGGTATTGCTGAACTCGACAAAAAGAAGATATTCGAAGAGAATATAAGACGATTGCTCCGTCTATAGGCCGGAGTCAATCGATGTTTCATGGGAGAAGAAGGTGAGCTACTATAAAGACCTGCGGGAATATATCAACGTTCTGGAAGAAACAGGGAATTTGGTCAGGATCGGAAGGCAGATCAACAAGGATAACGAGCTCATGCCATTGGTCAGGTGGCAATATCGAGGCCTTCCGGAAAAAGATAGAAAGGCCTTCCTTTTTGAAACGGTCTTCGATGCCAAGGGCAGGAAGTACAATATCCCAGTCATAACGGCCTGCTATGCGGGAACGAAAAAGATATATGCTTTGGGTATGAAGTGCAATCCGGATGAGATAATGGAGAAGTGGTCAAAAGCTCAGTCCCATCCGGTGGAGCCCAAGCCATTGGAGAACGGTCCGGTTCAAGAGGAAGTGCACATCGGAGATAAACTCTTGGAGCACGATGGACTGGGCGAGTTTCCGGTGCCGATTTCTACTCCGGGGTTCGATAACGGGCCCTATTTGACGGCCCCCTTCTGGGTGAGTAAGGACCCGGAGACCGGCATCCCCAACATTGGGACGTATCGCACGATGATCAAGAGCCCTACAAGGGTGGGTACTTTTTGCCAGCAACCTTCCCATATGCGACAACACTGGCAGAAATGCAGGGACAGGGGGCTGAAGGTTCTTCAGTCTGCAATCGTTTTGGGCGCAACTCCGAACATCGCCTATTGCTCGGTAGCCAAGATTCCCTTTGGCACATCGGAATACGCTATTGCCGGTGGAATTGCAGGAGAGCCTGTTCCGCTTGTCCGATGCAAGACGGTCGATCTCGCCGTGCCGGCTGCGGCAGAGATGGTGATCGAGGGGGAGATCCCTACGGATTATCTCGAACGGGAAGGCCCCTTCGGGGAACACACCGGTTATATCTCGGGAGAATTTTACAATCTGTTCATGAATGTCACCTGCATCACCCACCGGAAAAACCCTATTTACGCCGCTTTTTTCAGTCAATTTCCGCCAAGTGAGAGCAGCGTTCTCAGGGGGGTAGGGGCTGACGCCGTCACCCACAAATTCTTAAGATATGAGTGTAATATTCCCACGATCCTGGATGTTCACTGGAATCAGGAGGTGGGTTCCAACCAGTGGTGTGTGATCAAGATGAAGAAGAGTAATGAGGCCCAGCCCTGGCAGGCCTTACTGGCGGCCTCTGCCTACGAGCCGCGCGTGGGCAAGACCATCATCGTTGTCGACGAGGATATCGATATTTACGATTCCGATTCCGTGATCTGGGCTTTGTGTTACCGGATGCAGCCGGATCGCGATACCCGGATTGTTCCTGGGAAGCTTCATATTACCGACCCGTCCGTGGCTCCGGAGGTGGAGGGCCGTTCCGAAAGGGTTCCCGGGTCCGCTCTCCTGATTAATGCCACACGAAAATGGCCTTACCCGCCAACCGCCCTTCCCGCGAAGGAATTTATGGATAAGGCCAAGAAGATATGGGAGGAGGAAGGACTCCCTCCGCTCACCCCAAAAGGCCCCTGGCATGGCTATGAGCTGGGACGGTGGACAGAAAGAAACAGGAGGGAAGCAGAGATGGCCCTCAGGGGGGAGCATTACCAGATCGGTGAGGAGATGGCGAAAGAAAGAAAGAAGGTGTGATGGTTAACCCATCTGATTTTTCTGCTCAATTTTTTATTCCACTTACGAATCAGACATAAGGAGGAATGACCATGGAAAAATTGAGAAAAGGGCGAAGGGGCTTTTTAAGAGTTATCGGAATACTTGGGGGGGCATCCTTGCTGCTTGGCGTTCACCTCCCGCTGGTTTTTGGCGCAGAGATCTATCCTACTGATAAAATTACTTATATCGTTCCTGTTAAAGCGGGGGGCGGATTCGACCTGATCGCAAGGGGTATGGGGATATATCTTCCGAAGTACTTTAAGGAGGTATCTAAAGGGGCTAAGGGCGGCGACATCGTCATCAAGAACGTGGCCGAGGCCGGAGGCGCAAGAGCCTATAATAACGTCTTTTATGCGAGACCGGATGGTTATACGATAGGCGATTTTAATACTGCCTTTGTCACCGACAATATCACTGAAAAAATCGAATTTGACGTAAGCAAATACACTTTCTTGGTTCGGATTGGCGCTTCCGAAAGATACATTGTTGTCCGCAAAGATGGTTTTAAGAGCTGGGAAGAGATGGTCAAGGCAGGGAAAGAAAAAGAAGTGAAATGGGCAGCGTCAAACTTCGGCCGCGGGTATCATGTGGCAAGCATTTTGCTGAAGGAGGCGGCCAAGCTGCCAGTACGTCTGATCAACTTCCCCGGAGCGGCCGAGAATGTGAACGCCTTGTTGAGGGGAGACGTGCAGGTAGCCATGTTGACCGAGGAATCAGCCAAGCCGATGCTGGATGCAGGAGAGATTCGGGTGATCATGGTCATGTCTGAAAAGAGCGAGTTTCCCGGCGTTCCAACGGTTGGCCAGTTAGGTTTCCCGGAACTCGCGGAGAGCACGAAACTGCAACGCTTTGTGATTGGCCCTCCTAACATTCCCAAAGAAAGGACCCAGATCTTAATCTCATGCTTCAAGAAGGTTTTCAGTGATAAGGAATTCTTGGCCCATGCGAAGAGATTGAACTTCCCCGCCAACCCCATATATGGCGAGGATGCCGAGCGTCTGGCGAAAAGCCTATTTAAATATTATGATGAAAAGACTCCTGTTTTAAAGAAATATTTGCAGTAAGAACAGAGGAGCCTTGGTAGACATAGTCTAATCTGTGCTTACAGAAATGGAAAGATTTCTGGTTTGATAAGAAAATCAAAGAGAGGAGAGTCACGATGGATGTAAAACGTACGGTCTGTCAGTTTTGTCATGCCCGCTGCCGAGTGGAAGTGCACAGTGAGGAGGGGCGTCTGATTAAGACGGAGCCGGATAAGACGTTTCCGCGATGGGATACGGTCTTTCCTCCGATTGCAGCCTGCGTCAAGCAGAGAGCGACAAAGGAATACATGTACCATCCGGATCGCCTCAACTTTCCTTTGAAGCGAGTGGGTGAGAAAGGGGAAGGGAAGTGGCAAAAGATTTCATGGGAGGACGCTCTGGATGAAGTGGCAGCCAAGCTGACGAAGATAAAGAATCAGTACGGGCCTGAGTCCGTCGGGGCGACGGTGGGTACCGGCAGATCCTGGTATAAGTACGTGTACCGCTTTTTACATCTATTGGGCACACCGAACTACGGAGGGCAGAATATGATCTGCCATGGTCCGGCCGTCGTGGTTGCAAATGCGATGTTGGGATGGGGGGTAAGGCACCGGACCGGGGTGACGATTGATGCCCTCGGCGGGGAGGCAGTGACCAAGAGCGTGATGTTGATCGGGATCGATCCTTCGCAGGCCTTCCAGCGGTTATGGAAATCGATCCGGGTCGGGAAACAACTCGGGGTGAAGGTGATCGTCGTTGATCCTCGTAAAACACAGACAGCGGAGCTTGCGGACCTCTGGATACAACACAGGCCAGGGACCGACGTTCCCCTCTTGATGTCGATGATCAACATCATCATAGAAGAAGGGCTTTATAACAAGGAATTTGTGGAGAAATGGTGTTACGGGTTCGATAAGGTGAGAGAGCGGGCCCGGGAGTATCCTCCTTCGAAGGCTGCGGAGATTACGTGGGTCCCGGCGCGGAAAATCCGGGATGCAGCCGTGATGTTTGCATTGAGCCAGCCCGGGCAGATCATTCACGGGATGGGGACAGAGCATCTGCCAACCGCTATCGAGGCGATACAGGCGAGGTTCATCATCAGCGCTTTGTTAGGGACGATCGATGCCCGTGGCGGCGATTATATGCCCGGCCCCAGCCTCCTGAGAGACGCCGAGGACGAGGAGCTTTCTAATATGCTACCTCCGGAGCAGAGGGCAAAACAGTTGGGGATCGACCGTTTCAGGTTTATGGCATGGCCGGGGCGGGAGATCATGAACAAGTATACGAAGGAGGGATGGGGCAGGTACTTTGGCGAGAGCGGGCTTTGCGTCGGCACTCATATGCCTACCCTCTACCGGGCGATGTACACAGGAAAACCCTATCCGGTCAAGGCATTGTTCACAGTCTGGAGCAATCCGATGATTACGCAGGGCAACACGAAGGAGGTTTATAAGGGCCTGAAGAACCTGGATCTTTACGTGGTCCACGATTACTTCATGACGCCTTCGGCGGCTCTGGCGGACTATGTCTTTCCCTGTGCGATGTGGATTGAAAGGCCTTGGCTTTGGGATCAATATAGCGAGGACTGCGACATCTATGCGGGAGAGGCAGGGCTGCCTTCCACGATGCCCGGGGAGTATGAGCATCGAACCGATTTCGAATTGGCACGGGGGCTGGGCATTCGGATGGGCCAGGAGAAGTACTGGCCGTGGAAGAATCTGGAAGAGGTTTTTGAATGGAAGATTGCGCCTCTCGGCACGACCTTCAAGGAGTTTATGGCAAAAGGGGGATACTACTTCCCGAAGCCAGAATACAAAAAATATGAGAAGATGGGCGGCTTTGCAACGTCCACAGGGAAAGTCGAGCTCTACTCAACCGTACTTGAGAAGTTGGGGTATGATCCCTTACCCCGGTATAAAGAGCCCTTTGAAAGCCCCTTCAGCCGGCCTGACCTGGCGAAGGAATATCCCTTTATTCTGATCACGGGGGGTCGTTTCCTTCCATACTTCCATTCGGAAGAACGCCAGGTCGAAGGGGTGCGGAAGAGATATCCTTATCCATTCGTTCAGATCCACCCGGATACCGCGAAGAAGATGGAGATTGAGGATGGGGAGTGGGTATGGATCCAGACGCTGAGGGGACGGGTGAGGATGAAGTGCAAATATTTCGAAGGGATTGATCCAAGGGTGGTCCATTGTGAGCATGGCTGGTGGTTTCCGGAACTCCCGCAGGAAGAACCCTGGCTTCACGGAGCATGGGAATCGAATGTCAATGTCCTGACGGAGGATGATCCAAACGTATGTAACGAAAAGAGTGGCGGATGGCCCCTCAAGACAGGCCTCTGCAAGATCTATAAGGTGAAGACATACGAGAGCAAGGCATGATCGGCCAGGGTCTTTGACGCCACCCGCAAGGGGCGTCAAAGACCCCAATGGTCATTAGAAAGGAGTGTGAGAGGCGCGATTCCCTTGCTCAATTGGAGTTAGGATGCTGACGGGGAGTCACGGATTCAGTAACGGCAGGCCCTCTAAGTGCCTCAGTGAAAGAAAGCGATGATCTTTCCGCCTCTATGATTATACCTTATGCCGCCGTTCTTATTACCCTCCTTTCAGGGTTTGGTCCAAAGGCTGCAGACTTTAACCGATAATCATGATCATAGCATTTTGCCCCAATCGTGTGGCCCTAATCCAATTACAATGGTTTGAGGTTGAATATGGGAAACACCGGGAAAATTGAGAGCAGGATGGTATCCGTTGGCTCGGAAGAGACGACAAATCGGTCCGAGCAAGCACGGATTATGGAAGAGACGAGGGAAATTTTGAAGGGCTTTGCAAAGAAAGAAGAGGACCTTATTCCCATTCTGCAAATGGTTCAACGAAGACTGGGCTACCTTCCTCGGGAATCCATGCTGGAAATTTCCCGGTCCCTCGATATCCCTGATGTTGATGTTTACAGCGTCGTGACCTTTTACAACCAGTTCCGGCTCAATCCGCCTGGGAGACACTCGATCAGGGTCTGTTTGGGGACGGCATGCCACATGAAGGGAGGGAACAATACCCTGGATGCCTGGAAAAGGCGGCTGGGCATTGGGAGCGGCGAGACAACGCCTGACCGTGAATTTGACCTGGATGCCGTAGCCTGCGTCGGCTGCTGCAGCATGGCGCCGGTAACCGTGGTGGATGACATACCCAAGGCCAATGTTAAACCCAAGAGGGTAGACGACATTCTGCACTCCTTTGAACTCGAGAAACCCCGGGAGAAGGATAGTGACAACCGCTAAGCCTATGCCTGGACTAACGGCCTTTCGGGAAATCAGAGGTGCCGCGCTTAAGCGGTGGCAGGCGCTTCGGAGCGGCAGCCGGGCCCTGATTCTTGTCGGCACCGCCACGTGCGGCCGGGCTACGGGTGCCCTGGATGTGCTGCAAGCCCTGAGAGACCAGATGAGGGAACGGGGCCTCGATTGCCCGGTCATTGAGGTCGGCTGCATGGGACACTGCTATGCTGAGCCTCTGGTCGTTATTCGTAAGCAGGGCTATCCTCCGATGTGTTATCACAATGTGACCCCGATGATGGCTGAGAGGCTGGTCGATCAGTTCATCGTCGGCAATAATCCCTGTCTCGATGCCGCCATCGGATCGCTCGACGGAAAAGACCTTATCCCGGCCTCTGAGTCCTCCAGACCCAGATATGAAAAGAAGATCATCCTGCAAAACAGCGGCCACATTGACCCGGAGCAGATAGACCACTACCTGGCTAACGGCGGCTACGAGGGCCTGGAAAAAGCCCTCAAGATGGCACCGGAAGAGATCATCGACGAGGTAAAAAGGTCAGGACTGAGGGGCAGGGGGGGGGCCGGATTTTCCACCGGCGAGAAATGGGATATTTGCCGTCGTGCTCCGGGCAGGTCAAAGGTTGTCGTCTGTAATGGGGACGAAGGCGATCCCGGCGCTTTCATGGACAGGGCCATTTTGGAGAGCGATCCGCACTCGGTCATAGAGGGGATGATCATCGCTGGCTATGCCGTTGGCGCCCAACAGGGTACCATCTACGTTCGTGCCGAGTACCCCCTGGCTGTGGAGAGGGTCCTGATCGCCCTTCGCCAGGCTGAAAAGCTGAAGCTGGTCGGCAAGAACATTCTTAACAGCAGCTTCAGCTTTGACCTCAGAGTGTTTCCGGGTTCGGGGGCTTTTGTCTGTGGTGAGGAGACCGCTCTGATCGCCTCGCTCGAAGGTAAGCCGGGGATACCACGCCACCGCCCGCCCTACCCAGCAATAAGAGGACTGTTCGGGAAGCCCACTCTCGTGAATAACGTTAAGACGTTGGCTTATGTTCGACATATACTCCATAAGGGAGCAAAGTGGTTTAGCACGATCGGGACCGGGGGCAGCAGCGGCACTGCCGTCTTCGCCTTGGCGGGGAAGATAAGAAATACAGGGTTGGTCGAGGTACCCATGGGGACGACGCTGCGCCAGGTGATCTTCGACATTGGCGGAGGAATCCCTGAAGGGAAACGCTTCAAGGCGGTCCAAATCGGCGGGCCATCCGGCGGCTGCCTGCCGGAATCCGCCCTGGATACACCGATTAGCTTTGATTCTCTCGCCAGTGCCGGAGCGATGATGGGTTCCGGGGGAATGATCGTGTTTGATGAGGATGATTGCATGGTCGAGATGGCCCGCTATTTCCTTGAGTTCACCCAGAAAGAGTCCTGTGGAAAATGCACCTTCTGCCGTCTGGGAACGAAGCAGATGCTGGAGGTGCTGGACAGTATCACCAGGGGAGAGGGAAAGGCTGAGGATATTGATATGCTGCACGAGCTGGCCCAGGATGTGGGGATGGGGGCACTGTGCGGTTTGGGGAAATCAGCCCCTAACCCGGTGCTGACCACCCTGCGTTACTTCAGAGACGAATACGAGGCCCACATTGCACAAGGGCGCTGCCCGGCACTGATGTGTCGGGCGCTGATTGCCTTCTACGTCATACAGAAGCAGTGCGAGGAATGCGAGTGCGCTGAAATGTGTGTTGAAACCTGTCCCGTAGACGCGATCTCGGTTTGCGTGCGCCGAGATTTCGGTTACTGCCAGGGGGAGTACCGCTCCGTGGTGATCGACCAGGAGAAGTGCGTAAAGTGTAGTGGCTGTCTCTCGATCTGCCCAACAGAGATCATGTCCCTGATCAAGGTGTCGCCGCCCAGCGCCCTGCCGGTTGTAAAGTAGGCCATGAAGACAAAATATGGAATCCCCTGAACGGAAATGGAGAGCAGAGCAGAGCAGAGATGATTTGGATAGATACGCTTACGTACAAAAATTTCAAGACATCCGCTTGATAAGATTTTCGATGACATTCCTGGCGGATCCGTTGATTTCAGCCTGTTACTGACGGATTACTCACCCTTTCATTTTTTTTGATTGACAAATAGATCTTTTCTTTATATACGTATTCGAAAACAAACCTCGGAAATCTTGCAACACAATCCTTGATCTTTTGGAGAGGGACACGAGAAGGGTTGCGTCAATAATCCTTAACAGGAGGTGGAGTGATGAAAGGAAAAGCGCTATTTTTATTCGTGGTGTTCGTAGGGGTGAGTGCATTTATCGGTGTAAGCGTTAATGCTACATTGGGGGCGCCGATCGAAATTCGGGTGGCTAACTTTCAGCCCCCCCTGCATAAGTCAAATGAAATGCTCGAGAACTGGGGAAAGTTGATTGAGAAGGAAACCGGGGGCAAGGTCAAATTCGTTCTGTTTCCAGGTGCTACCCTTGCTAAAGCTGCAGATACCTATGATGCGACTGTCTCTGGCGTGGCAGATATGTGTTGGACCTTTGCCGGATATACGATGGGCAGATTTCATGTGTCTGAGGTCGTGATCCAGTTTTTGGGTTTCAAAAATGCCGAACACGGTTCCAGAGTCATTTATGACCTTTATGAAAAATACCCTGAAATCAGAGCCGAATTCAAAGATACCCATTTGTTATGGCTCTCGCCGTCGGCACCCAGGCAGATACACTCCAAAGCGCCCGTTCGTCGTTTAGAAGATTTTAAGGGGTTGAAAGTGCGAGTTCCTCCTTCCGAGGCTCCCAACGTCAAGGCATTGGGAGGAGTTCCGGTAACCATGGCGGGTCCCGATGTCTATCTTGCTCTGGAAAGAGGAACGCTGGATGCTGACCTTCACCCCTGGGAAACAGCGATCAGCTATAAGTGGCATGAAGTCGTGCGCTATCATTCGAAGTCAGACTTTGGTCTCGGAGGACTGTTTATCTGTGCCATGAATCTGAATACGTGGAATAAGCTACCCGACGATGTGAAGAAGGTCATCAACAAATACAGTGGAAAATATGGTTTCGTAGAAGTGGCGGGCAAAGGGATGTGGGACAAGTATGACGATTACTCCCTTGAATGGCTAAAGAAGAACACCCGGAATGAATTTATCTATTGGAGCGAATCGGAAAAGGCGAAAGCCTTTAGCCTCATGAAGCCTGTAGAAGATGAATGGGTCGCTACGGCGGAGAAGAAGGGTGCGCCTGGAAAGAAAATTATGGAGGACTGTAAAAGCCTGCTTGTGAAATATAAGTAATACAGAGGTTAATGTTATAAAGGTCTAGAGACTTGGCGGCCTTCAACGCATCGTAGAAGGTAGCCAGGTCGCAAGCTGGGGGAAGATCATCAGGAGGATAGCTGTTGCAATAATGGCCAAGACGAGTATGCTTGTCCCTTTATAGACCTTCGTTATCTCGACGTTCGCAGATGCACTCACAACGAATGCAACTAGTCCTACTGGCGGGAAGACGAGTCCCATGCATATCATCATGACACACATGACACCGTACCAGATTGGATCGAAACCGAGGGAGATGACGAGGGGGAACGTCATCTGTAAGGTAATGAGCAATAGTGGGATTTCATCCATGAACATACTGACAACGAAGTAAATCACAACGATCCCCGCCATTATGATCCAGCGATTTAGGTTCATAGAGATAACGTACTCCATGATATGGCGAGGCAGTTGACTAAGGGTCATGTAATACCCAAAGATGGTTGCTCCAACAAGGATCATGAAGATCATAGAGGTTATGCGTATGGTTTCCATGATAGCTTTCTTCGCTCCAGCTAAGGAGAGACGTCTTGTGGAGAAACCAAGCATTGCTGCCGTAAAAGCACCCAGTGCGCCAACTTCAGTAGGGGTTGCAATGCCTGTGTAGAGAAGGCCCAACGTTATTACGATTAACAAAAGGCTCGCCCAGATTGGCCGCAACCCCTTCAATCGCATCGTCCATGATACTCGCTGAGTCTTAGGCGCATGAGACGGACTGACTGCAACCCAAATGATAATAGCAATGGTAATTAAGATCCCGAGAACAATACCTGGTATTACTCCTGCCACGAGCAACTTGCCAACCGAAGTCTCCGTTGCAGTTCCATAGATGATCATGGCAAGGCTAGGCGGGATCAGAATATCGAGGGTTGCTCCCACACCAATAGCACCAGCTGCAAGTTCTTCAGAATAGCCAAAACGGCGCATATGGGGCATAGCAATATTCGACATAACAGATGCGGCAGCAACACTGGCCCCTGACATGGCCCCAAAGATCCCGCACGCAAAAACTGTTGCAATGGCAAGACCGCCTCGTATATGCGAAAACCAACTGGATGATGCATTGAAGAGATCGCGAGCGAGACCACTCGATGACGAAAAATATGCCATGAGAATAAACATGGGTACTGTAGTTAGGATATAATCGGCTGCGGTGCTGAAAGGGGCTGTTCCCAGTATCGTAATTGCTGGCCCCAATTTACCCGTGATGAGCCAGATGCCCAAAATGCCAGCTCCGCTAAGGGCAAAAGCAATGGGTATGCCCAAGATGAGAGCTATTAGCAGTGCTATTAAGGGAAGACCGGTTATCATTTTAGAATTATTTTTCCATTAACCCTTTAGACCACAGGAGACTCCTCCTTAACGCCATCAGACTCCCGTGCCTTTACCCGCCAGAGATCAAATACCATTAGCAGAGCCAAGGGGAAAAATCCTAGAGAAACAACTACGTAAGCTGGCCAAATCGGGATGGGAAGAAAGCTTAAAGTTATACCACTCCCAAACTTGCTGCATGCCTGATAGGTGGTAGCTATGAGGAAGGCTATACATAGTAGGACAGAGAAAGCTTGGCCAAAATAAAGCATACCTGTCTTCACTCGGCTTGGCATGCGGTCTATAAAGAAACTCACGCGGATAAAGGTACCTTCACGATAAGCATAACAAATTCCCAGGAACACAGTGAGCACCGCCAAATAATTTTCAGTAATCTCATAGGCCCCGTGGATCGGACGGTTAAACACGTAGCGACCTACGGCATCGACTGTTGTTAAACACATCATGAAGAGAGCCGACAAAGCGGCCATATAAGTCAGGATATTTTCAAACGTATTAAACCATCTATGCATAGGGCAAAAAACCTATCCTTTCCAACAGTAGTAATCTGTTCGTATCAAATGTCAAAATATTTGTCAAGAAATATTTTTGTTGGTGTCACACTTTTTTCTTGACAAAGATTGTTTTGGTAATATAATACCGAGAAGCGAGAAGATAATTCCACAAAGTGGAAAAAGATGCTCAACTCCAAGACCGTTCTTTCCATCCACAAGTCAGCCCGCATCCTAAAAAGCCTATCGAACGG
>JBHGBJ010000062.1:0-26452 GCA_041947025.1 Thermodesulfobacteriota bacterium | reverse complement strand
GTATGGTTTCAATCTCTTTATTCCGCCCCGCAGACCTGAACCTTTGACGCAACGACTCCTCTGTTTCACTTAGCACCCTCTCTACAAAATCCCCGTCTCCCAGAATTCGTTGATCTCCCGTTGCTCTCTCCTGAGATTTTCGTAACGACAGGACCGCTGACCACCCACCATAGGATCGTACCACTCCCCCACCGACCAACTCCGGACGTCTCCCCTGGGTTGTCCCTTCTTTCATGTACTTTCGGTAAGCCCTCTGTGCCTCTCCCTCTCTTTTGCCAAACCATGACAAGACATAGTCCCGATCCTGCCAGTCGGATTTGATCTTTCCCATCAGTACCGCGTGTCCACACCAAGGATAACGATCCAATTCCGATAGATCGCTAACCATATGAGTTCTCAGGGGATTGAGGTGGATGTAACGAACCAACTCCCCGAAGTACACGTCTTCATCGCAGACGAAGGAATGATAGCGATTCTGAAAGAGATGGCCATGCCGGAGATGGCGAAGATTGTAAGTCACCGCGTAGCCCGTGAGGAAACGTCTCATGAATTTCGCAAGACCCACTGGGGCGCTTCGTAAGAGGAGATGGGCATGATTCGTCAGTAACGACCAGGCGTAGATCCGGGTTTCCGTTTCTTCGGCAAGGTCCCCCAATCGATTGACGAAGTTCTTCCGGTCCTTGTCGTCGTCAACAATCCAGCGCTTTTCGATCCCTCGCACAACGACATGGTGAAGGGTTCCCGGAGCATCGAGTCTCGCTTGCCGGGGCACACATCCTCCGTGATAGCTCCTGACTTTGAATTTCCCATCCCTATACCATAATTATTCAACTTAGTCAACAACGTCCCCTCTGTTCTGAGACTAAACTGTTACTCTTTTATACTTGACTATCCGTCTTCTTTGTCTTTATACTGCTCTTATTCGCCTTCGCCAGAATACGCTGGGGGTTGGGGAGAGGAACCGATGAGACTAAAGGATAGAAAAGCGATCGTGACGGGAGCAGGGCAGGGGATCGGTCGAAGCATCGCGTTGAGAATGGCTCAGGAAGGGGCAGACGTGGCCATTGCCGAGATGAATTCTCTCACGGGAAATCAAACCCAGAAAGAGGTCGAAGGCCTGGGCAGAAAAGGGCTGTTCTTTTCCGTGGACGTGGCGGATCAAGGACAGGTCAACCGAATGGTGGAAGAAGTGTTTGGAAAATGGGGAAGAATCGATATCCTGATCAACAATGCCGGCTTTGATCGGGGCGCCACGCTCTTGAAAGTGAAGGAAGAGGATTGGGATGCGGTATTGGGTGTTCATTTGAAGGGGACGATGAACTGCATTCAGGCCGTTGCCCGTCCGATGATCGAAAATCGCTACGGTAAGATTATTAACCTTTCCTCTATTTACGGAAAAAGTGGAGGGATTGCCACGATCAGTTACAGTTCTGCCAAAGCAGGGATCATTGGCCTGACGAAGAGTGTGGCCCGGGAGCTGGGCCGGTACCAGATCAACGTCAACGTGGTTCTCCCCGGCCTGATTCTGACCCCGACGATTGCCAAAATGGCTGAAAAGTATAAGAATATGATTATTGATCAAACTCCACTGGGCCGGATCGGCCAACCCGAGGAAGTTGCCAGCGTCGTGGCTTTTTTAGCGTCCGATGAGGCGAGCTATATGACAGGGGCTTCCATTGAGGTTTCTGGCGGGTGGAATATGTAGATTCTTAAATTCAATCTCAAATATCAACGTTCAAATTCCAAATTGAATGGATATAATCTAAAGGAGTTTCAAATGACAAATGAGATTGAGCAACAAAGGGAAGCATGGCGTCAGAAAGCCGTGAAGGTGGGCCGGGATGTTCTGGCGCCCCGTGCAGCAGAGATCGATGCCAGGGGTGAATTTCCATGGGATATCGCTGAGGCATTCGCTCAGCAAGGTCTTTTGAGCCTCCTCATACCGAAAGAATTCGGTGGGGAAGATACGGATATCACCTCCTTCTGCATCGTCATCGACGAGCTTGCCCATTATTGTGTTTCTTCGGCCCTCATGATTATCGCTCATACGGTCGGAATGATGCCCGTCGTCTTGGTGGAAAGCATGGAGCTTAAGGAGAGCATTCTGACCCGGGTGACCAAGGGAAGAACCGTTTTCTGTTTCTGTCTCACAGAGCCTGAGGCAGGCTCCGATGCAGCTTCCATTCGGACAAAAGCCCTCCGAGAAGGTGACCATTATCTTCTGAACGGGAGAAAATGTTTTATCACAAATGGCGGAGTGTCCGATTTTTACACCATCTTTGCCGTGACAAGCAGTGAGAGGAAGATCGAGGGGATTACCGGTTTTGTGGTGGAAAAGGGAACCCCCGGCCTCTCCATTGGAAAAACAGAGGAGAAGATGGGGATTCGGGGCTCGAATACGACAGAGGTGATCCTGGAAGATCTTCGGGTTCCGGTCGCTCAACGGATAGGAGACGAGGGCGTGGGCTGGTGGCTCATGATGAGGACCCTGAATCGTTCGAGACCGGCCATTGGTGCCCTCGCGGTGGGATTGGCACAAGGGGCGCTGGATTATTGCATTCGGTTCGGCCGAGAGAGGGGGTGGGCCGAAGGGAACCCCGTGGGAACTCCGCTCATGTTGGCCGATATGGCGATCGAGATTGAAGCAGCCAGGACACTGGTCTATAAGGCCGCGAATATGATCGATGAAAAGGTGAAAGGGATCCCCGTGCAGATGTATTCTGCCATGTCGAAATATTTTGCATCGGACGTGGCCATGAAGATCGCGACGAATGCCGTGCAGATGCTGGGGTGGCAAGGTCTCGTCAAAGGCCATCCTGTCGAGCGAATGATGAGAGATGCGAAGGTGATCCAGATCTTTGAAGGAACGAACCAGATCCAGAGGGTGGTCATCGCCCATACCCTGTTGAAATCGAGATAAATCCCCAAATCTTATTTTGGTTGATCGATAAGCGCGAGACGGGAAAGAGGATGCTTACAGCAAACGAGCGGGAAAGATATGACCGGCAAATGATGATCGGAGAGATCGGACAAGAGGGACAGGAGAAGCTCAAGAGATCACGGGTGGTCATCGCCGGTGCTGGAGGGCTCGGTTCTCCCATAGCGATCTATCTGACTGCTGCCGGGGTGGGAAGGATCCGGATGATCGACCATGATCAGGTGGCCCTCAGTAATTTGAACCGCCAGATCCTACACTGGGAAGAAGACATCGGCAGAAAGAAAGTCGACTCTGCCAAAGACAAACTGAGAAGACTCAATTCTGCGGTGGAGATCGAAGCCATCGCAGAGACCATTACGGAAGGAAATGTTTTCGCGCTGTTGGATGGGGGCGATGTCCTTGTGGATGCGATGGACAACTTACCGGGTCGCTACCTCCTCAACCGATGTGCGATGAAGAAGAAGATACCCTTCTTCCACGGTGCAGTCAATGGTTTTGAAGGGAGGGCGATGACCGTCCTCCCCGGAAAAACAGCTTGCCTCAGATGTATGTATCGAGGCTCGGTGCCGCAGGAAAAATTTCCTGTGATCGGCGTTGCCCCGGCGGTCATCGGGAGCATTCAGGCTACAGAGGTGATCAAGTATCTGATCGGAATTGGCCAACTGCTGACCAATCGGTTATTGATATACGACGGTTTGAAGGGTGATTTCAACGAATTTACAGTCAACAGAAACCCGGATTGCGATCATTGCGGATCTCTTTCAGCGGGATCTTTGCCCCTGGGTCAGGGAAGGGAGAGGAAAGGAAAAAGACATGCCCGTTAAAATCCATATTCATACAACACACCGTCAACTCACGAACGGTTTAGAGGTGGTGCCGGCAGAGGGAAATACCGTGGGCGAATGTCTGAGCGATTTGGTCAGGAAGTTTCCCGGGATGGAGAAGGCATTGTTTGCGAAAAAAGATCAACTCCACAATACCGTCGAAATTTACCTCAATCATGCCAGTGCCTATCCGAATGAGCTCGCGAAACCTGTCAAGGATGGCGACGACATTCACCTCCTCGTCATGCTTGCAGGTGGGTAATCCTCGTCATTTCCCCTTAGAAAAGAATTGGCGGCAGGGGTAAGTGATGGACGATGGAGACAGGGATTCCGATCGTCAGGGACGCACTCTTATCGCCAGGATCAGGATCATGGGCGATCATTTGAAGACCCCTGTGAGTGAGGGTCTTCGCCTCTCGCCATAGGCTCTTTCGACTGGGGCTTCCGAGGAGAGAAACAATAACGGTCTTCCGATCGCGCTCTGCTGCTAAAACAAAGCAATGCTTTGCACTATGGGTATAGCCTGTTTTTCCTCCGATCACTTCCTCATTGGTCCACAAAAGCTCATCCGTATTTCTAAGAAATATGACCTTGCCTCGCTCGGTCATCACCTTGGCCGATGGGGTTGCAAGGATCTCCCTTAGCTTTGGGTACCGGAGGGCATGCTTCATGATCCTTGATAAATCCAGGGCCGTAATCGACTGGCCGCTACCCGGCAGCCCCGTCGCGTTTATAAATCGGGTATTCTCTGCACCGAGAGAGAGGGCCTTCTGATTCATAAGGGAAACGAAATCCTCTTCGGACCCGGCAACCGCTTCGGCGAGTGCAAAGGCAGCGTCGTTTCCGGATTTCAGGAGGGCTGCATAGAGAAGTCCCTCAATCGTCACCCGGTCCCCTTTCTTAAAGCCCGCCTTAAAAGGACGAACCTGAGAAGCCTTTTGGCTTATCGTTACGACGTCTGAAAGGTTTGCTTTTTCCATCACGATGATTGCAGTCATCAGCTTGGTCGTGCTCGCCGGGGGAAGCAAGTAGTCAAAATTTTTTCCATAGAGGATCTCTCCCGTGGATGCGTCGATGACGACGGCTGCCTGAGAGGTGATCACTTCGGCAAGAGCGCTTGAAGAGAAGAGGGCCCAAACAACGAAGAGGAAGGCCAGACCATAGAGAAGATGCTTTCGATGTTCCATCCTTGAAACGCGAGTCATCAGTGGATGCGAGATTTGGTTAGGCATTTAGGTCATGACCTCCCATCAATATCATCGGTAGGAGGGAGGAGCAATATTAATGCCAAATATATCCCAAATTCCGTAATTTCAAAATCCTCTGAAATTTAAGGCTGTTACGATTTATGGCCGGTTCATAGACAGAACCGCATTGCAAAATTTATAACCACAGACCTCTGATTTGACCAAATTTTGTAAGGGGGTCGCGCACGAAAGGGGTGGTAGCTCAAGGACGCTAATAACCCCAAAGAAGCCTTCTGTATTCTGAGTAAGGTTTTAAATCGCTATAGTGCCAGTCCAGCTTCCATTCTTTGTAATGACAAGGCCATACGGGAACCCACCAGACCTCTCGTGTCGAAAGATCAAAAACGGTTGTTTCGACATTCCCGCCCACGCCCATTCGATTCGCACGGGTATAGGGCTTAATGTGGGCACAGAAAGTGCCATGCCAATTCTCGTGCTCCTTGGAGAGGGGACCTCCAGCCGTTGGAACGCCGGTATCCGGGGCAGGATCATATCGTTTCCCTTCCTCATCATAACCCACATGGGAAGGAACGAGATCTTCCATCATGACCTTTTCGTCAATCTGGCCGTAGTGGTGACGGAGCATCCACATCCCTGACCAGAACCGGAAGTATGTCCCGTTTGGCCTATCCTTCTGTTCAGGAGTAAAATCTGCCATCGATTTCTCGGGGTGAAAAACATTTTTCTCGTCAAAACACCCTTTCTTCGATTTAAAATGGTTTGCATGGACCAAGTAGTTAGAATTCCTTTCGTTCAAATCTCCCGGCCTCCGGATCGCATAGTAGCGTGCATTCTGTTCGACACAGAAGACATCCTCCGGGTCGGCGAAGACGATATTACAGCCTCTTCCTCTGAGGACCGTCTTTCTTCCCGTTCTTTTTCGATATTCCTCGGTCCCCACCGTCACCTTCTCGGCGGCCTCCGAAGCCGTCTTGGAAAAGATTACTCCGTAAGAGGCCAGCAGAAAATCTCGAATACCCGGGGCGAGTGTTTCATCCATGTAAGGGCGAGAGTGGTTCGAATACTGGCCCCCGGAGGTCAGACAGCACACACCCCGATCATTCAGCAGGCCGCCCCCAATCCCGCCCAGGTTACCCGCCCTTCCGTTTCCCCAGAAAACGCGGCCGGATGGGTCTTGAGGGACGGCAACATAGGACACCTGTCGCTCCTTTCCGGAACCGCCGGGTTCGATATGTCTTGACTGGGCCGTGCGGGTTGCGTAGGTGTGCCCCGTTCGGGTTGCCTCGCCTCTGACCCAGAAGCCGTTGCAGTCGCCTTCTTCCGGCGATGGATTCCCTTTCGTGAAGCGGCTCTGAGGGCTGGGACAGTCTTTGTCAAAGTCCCACTCCGGATGAAAGGCTCTCGTGCTTGAATAATTGAGCAGGGCGATCTTATCGAAGTGGGTGCATGCGTTCGCGTAAATGCATCGATCCAGACCCCTCGTTGCCCCTTGAGCCATTCCTTCAAACAGTTCGATCATCTCCGGGCTTAGGAACGAAAGTTCCTTGAAGCACCTCCCCAAATAACGGAGCGCATAGTCCGCCCTCTCTTTCCCGGTCCGGCCTTGCTGCCAGAGACTCTTCCCCTTCAGGACGGTTTTTTCCCAGTTGAGATCGAAATTTCTGGCGATATCTTTAGCGCAACGCTGGCCGTACTGAATCCCCATCTCCTTCCACGTTCCATGAAGGACCCCGATCCAGAGGGATCGGCAGTGGGGGATTTCGCTCCGAAGCCTGAAGATCTCATCGTTCTTCTTTTTTGCGGTCATACTTCCCTCCAACGGTTAAAACGTTTCTTAAAAGAAGGTGAACGATCCCCTTCATCTTCCGTCACTTGCGGGCACCCATTGTCTTTGTCATCTCAAGGATGTATTTGTCTGTGTCCGGGACCTGTTGCTTCGTGGGCGGGAAGGAGAGGATGATTCCTTTGCTCTTATATATCTTTTCTTTCTTTGTCCCGCCGAAAGGAACGGATCGTCCCCAATTGATCTCATCCATCATTTTGTAGCCTTTCGTCCCCATCCATGCCACGAAGAGTTTGCCGGCATTGGGGTGTTTGGCGCCCTTAATAATCCCGTAAGAAGCGAAGTCGGTGGGAAGGGGGTTGGGGAGATTGTAGCCGATAGGGCCCCCCTTGTTTTCAGCCGTCTCCACGTAAGAATGGAGATAGAAGGGTGCTGCCAGCATATATTCTCCGGAAGCCATCAGAGAAATGGTTTGCGTTTGTCCCCTGACGAAAATAGGCTTGTTTTCGCCTAACTTGCGGAGGTAATCGAGAACCTTTGTCGGACCCCAGACGCCGGTCAAACGGAGAAAACCGCTTGGCCTGGTGTCGGTCACGATCTTCCCCTTCCATTTGGGGTCAAGCAGGTCGTCCCAGCTTTTTGGAGCGGCTTCCGGTTTGATCAAATTGGTGTTGTACAGAATGCAGAAAGGAGTTTCAAATACACCCACGAAGCGGTTCTCGCGCTGTACCATAGACGGTACGATGCCCAGATCCGTCCATGGAATCTTTTGAATTGCGTCCAGCTCCAGAAAATCATCCATGGCGTCGGGATGGATCTGCACCGCATCATACATGATGCGGCCCGTTTGATATTCTCGCTTGAGAAGCTCCATGGCCTCTCCGCCGTGCTGTCGCGTGTAGGTGACTTTCACCTTGGGATAGTCCTTCTCGAAAGCCTTAATAAACCCCGCAGCCTCTTCTTCATAGAGGACGGCGGTCCATAAAACCTCTCCTTCTTTCTCGGCAGCCTTTATGACATCGGCGATCTGCTCTTTTTGTGCTGCATTGGCCCCTCCTGAAAAGACAACGGACAGCGTCAATAAAAGAATGAGAAAATGTTTTTTCATGGCCATCTCCTTTCTGATCTTAGAGTCTTCTGCTAATGTCGACTGACGGCATGAGCGATCCTCCGGCCTGCAAAGCTAATGATCACCAAAAGCAAAATCATCATGATGGAAAGGGCGCAAACCATGGGGATCTTTCCATCACGCCAGATCAGCCAAATGCGTGTGGACAGGATTTCGTTCTGAGCGGAATAGAGCATCAGGGACGCCGACACCGCTCGGCAGGCGTGCATCGCCACCCAGATCCAGGCGTTGATCAGCGCAGGGGCGACCAACGGGACCGTTATTTTGAAAAAGGCCCCTATTTCAGTGGCCCGGAAAACTTGGGCCGATTCCTCAAGCTCCTTATGGATCTGCATCACCGCCGCACCGATCGATCGGGTGGTATAGGGAATATATCGGATCAAAAAGGCGAAGCCGATGATCCATACGGTTCCGTATAAAGGGATGAAATGAACGTTTAAGAAAACGATCAGGAGCGACAGCGCAATGACGATGCTCGGTAATGCTGTGGGAAGGAAACTCAGGATATCGATCGTCGCTTTCCACCTCCTGTCGATCTGGGTTCTGTGGACGACCCACGCCACCAGAGCTGCCAATAGAACACTTGCGGTCGGTGCAACGGCCATCAGGATCAGGGTATTTTTCAGTACGCGCCCCATCCAGGGTGCTTCAATCGCTGCCACATAATTTTGAAGCGACATCCTGGAGAATACCTTCGCAGAGGGCACCTGGTAAAATTGGATCAATGATGCGTAGATGAGGACGAGCACCGGGAGCAGTATGGTGACAATGAAGAAGATCATGAAGAAAGAAAAAGCAACATATCTCCACGGGCCCAGGTCAATCAGCCTCGGGCGATATCCCCTTCCCGTGATCGTGGAGTAGCGTTCGGAATGCTGGGTGGCCTTGCGATACAGGATGATGAGAAGAATACTCACCAGGAGAAAAGCGATGGCATAGGAATTGGCCAGACCATGATTGGGAGGCACCAGCACGGTCGCATTGTTATAAATCGCAGTGCTGAAGAGCGTAATGCCGGCAGGCAAGCCGATCAACCCGGGTATTTCAAAGACCTCGATATTGATGATAAATAAATAGACCGCCGCTGCCAAAACAGAAGGGGTCATGATCGGCAAGGTGATCTTGCGCAACGTGGTCAACGTGTTACTTCGGCTCACGGAGGCAGCTTCTTCCAAGGCTGGATCCATCCCCCGAAGCGTACCCTGCATCATCAGGAAGGCGGTCGGAATCTCGCTCAGGATTTGAATAAAGATCATGCCGCTCATGGAGTAGACATTGAAGCGCGGCAGTCCGAGCACCCCATCGATAAAATGGTTGATGAGGCCAATCCTCGGACTGAGTAACAAAATCCAGGCGATTCCGAACAGCATCCGGGGGATGGCCATGGAACTCAAGAGTGTGCTATAGGCAAAGCCGCTGCCGGGCATGTTCGTCCGTTCAATCAGCCAGGCCAAAAGACCACCGAGGAGCAGTGTGATGGCTGTAACAGCTGCGGCAAAATAGAGACTGCGGCCGATCGTGATATAGATTTCAAGGCTGGAATAGGCTTCCATGTAGTTGATGAGGCTGAATCTTCCCCCCGGCATGCCGGGCCGCCCGGTCCGAAAGCTGGAATAGATCAGCATGGCCAGAGGCACCAAGACGAGGAGAACAAGGATGAAACTCACAACGGCGGGGAAAACTCTGTGCAGTCTATCTTTGCATAACTGAAGTAAATTCATATGGCTTCGAAACGGCAGGATGAGCGGACAACAGTGAACCGTCTTATCTTCGCAATCGCGGTCAGAAACGTATAACATTCTTTTCCTGAGGTGTCAAGAAAACGGCCCTGTTTTAGGGACGCGAAGTCTGGGAAAACCACTCCGTCGGCACTTCCTTGCCAATGCCGTCCGCCCGTGCCCTATCGTATACCAGCTTTCCAACCGAGGCAAATTCTATGCCGAGCCCCCAATTCTTGTTCATCATGGTCGTCTGGTCAGCAGATGTCCTCTTCGGAGCTTTACCCATCAACATATCCGAAAGGAAATGAATCTTTTTACGGTAGCGCTTGGCCCGTTCCCCCTCGGTCTTGTTATAGTCTCCGGAACTGAAGACCGAAGACAGCTTCTCATTCTTTGATCTCAGGGTATTGAAACCCTCTTGTCCCATGGGGCCCGAGGTGATGATAAAGTCACTCTTCTGCCACGCCTCCTCGTCAAAATCCGACGGGACAATACTGGTGAGATGCTGGCCCCTTTCAACCAGCTTTCCCCGGACTACCGGCCCATGTGAATTTGTTGCAACAGCAACAATATCGGCCCCGTTGACCGCCTTTTCCACGTTTTCTCTTGCGACGACTTCGATGCCCAACATCGAAGCCATCTTTTTGGAAAAGGCTTCTCGATGCTCCTGGTTTGGAGAAAAAACCTGGATTCGTTTAATCGGGCGGACGGTGGCGATGGCCCAGGCGGCAGTTCCCGCCTGCCCGCCTGAGCCCAATAATCCCAGCACAGTGGCATCCTCCCGTGCCAGGTATTTCGCACCGACTCCGGTTGTGCCTCCTACCCGCATCTTCTGCAGGTAACCGTCTGTCAGGATCGCCAGCAGTTCGAGGGTTTCCGAGCTATAAAGATAGATAAGGCCCACGTAGCGATTCCCGGGGGCCGCCGGGACCTTGACACGGTGAGGGATCCCATCCACCACCGGGTAGTGGAGGAGGTCGGAGTTAATACGCTGGGCCATCACTCCCAGTCGCTCCACCCCTCCTTCGATGGTCTTGAAGGAATAGTAATGGTCGGGCTTGGATATGGCCATGAAACTGTCCCGCCGGGGTGCGTTGACAGCAAGGCCTTTGCCTAAATCCCGGAAGGCCTCCTCCAGTGCCTCAATGCAGTCTTTCATGGGCAAGACTTTGGCGATGTCGTCGTCATTAAGAATGATTGTCATATTCAATTCCTCCTCCAAATCTCAGTCATGTTACGGGTGTGCCGATAGACCGTTCGATGGTCTGGCGTGGTGGAAATGATCGTTCACTCCAAGGAATCCAGGTCAGCATGATACCAGCAACTTCTGCCCTTGTCAAATTACGGAAGGTCATTCACATCAGGGTGTGACAGGATTGATGGGGCAAGGGGATTGGTTTCATTGCGAAAGACATGCCAAAAATACAGATCACCAGTGGTATCATTTTTGCACCAAAAATATCTCAGTAATTCAAGATTGGCTAAAATAAGGAATCTGTTTTAAAAATGATATGGGATACGGATTGGAGATTAAACCCTGCTTTTTAAGAGGCCAGGAATCAAAATCTCCAGAAAAAAATCACAGCGACATAAGAATCCTGTGGTGTGATAGGGAGGAAAAATGAGTCCAGTATTGAAAGCGATTATGCTCTTGGTGTGCAGCAATGTCTTTATGACTTTTGCATGGTACGCTCATTTAAAGGAACTGAATGGAAAGCCTTGGCTTATGGCCGCAATGGTCAGTTGGGGCATCGCACTTTTTGAGTATCTGCTTCAAGTCCCTGCCAACAGAATCGGGCATCAGGAACTCAACGTAGGGCAGCTAAAGATATTGCAAGAAGTCATCACTTTGAGCGTCTTCGTCCCATTCTCCGTCTTCTACTTGAAAGAGCCGCTGAAATTAGATTATTTGTGGGCTACGCTGTGCATAATGGGTGCGGTTTTCTTCATGTTTCGAAGCAAATTGCTATCAGGCTGCTGAAAAACGCCCATCCGCAGCGTTCCCCTCATCCTTCGTCATTGCGGCGTACCTCCAGTACGCCTCACTCCTCAGGATTTCGGGAGCCTTGCGTCTGGGCATTTTTGAGCAGCCTACGGGAATTGACCGGCACAAGAAAGATGAGATTTCCTTTCCGGGAAACCCCGCCCTGCGGGCGGGGAGCTTCACTTTTTCAGTAAATTGCTTGGCGCCTGATCAGGTAATTCAGCCGGCTATTTCTGCCAGTCCTAAGTCTTCTTCTTTTGATTTTTCATCCGTCCTCTCAAAGGGTAAGAAAAAATCCTTTGACTTCGATCAAAAGGGACTCATATAATTTTTGGTAAAGGTATCGTCAATCCGCCGGATCGAAGAGGGATTTCCAGACAAGAAAAATCCGGGCCCGGGGTGCCAACACCCGTCCGGTCATCCAGAGATGGATGAGTCTCCCGATGGAGGTGTGTGATGTCTCTGAACAGATTGAAGTGGGCAGCCATCGTCAGTTTCGTGATCGCCTTTGTAGGTCTTCTTGGGGGAGGTTACCTGGCCAAGGATCGGGTTCCTCCCTACCCGGGAAAGGTTGTCGATTCGGAAGGAAAAATCCTTTTCCAGAAATCGGATATTTTGGCAGGCCAAGGCGTCTACCAGAGGTATGGGCTCATGGACCACGGAAGCGTGTGGGGACATGGCTCCCAGAGGGGCATGGAGTTTTCAGCGACAACCCTGCATCTCCTGGGAGACGGGGTGAAAGGGTTCTTGGCGAATCAGGACTATGGAAAACTCTACACCGAGTTGGATGACCTTCAGAAAGGGATCATCGATCTTAAGGCGGTCAGAGAGCTCAAGACAAATCAATACGATAGAGCAAAGGATTCGCTGGTCCTGACCCCTGCCCAGGTATCGACCTTGGAGCCGATCTCACAGTTCTGGGAGAAAACATTCAAGGAAGGTCAGAAACGTTACGGCTTCCTGCCTAACACGGTTCGCACGCCGGAGGAGCGACTCGAAATTTCCCGGTTTTTCTTCTGGACAGCCTGGGCCGCAGTCACCAACCGCCCCGGCAAAGATTCGACCTATACGAATAATTGGCCCGCGGACCGAAGCGTGGGTAACGTGCCGGGTGTGGGCGTCTATCTCTGGACCCTCGGAGGAATTTTTGCCCTCTTTGTCGTCCTGGGGATCTTCATCTTCTGCGTTCACCATTACGGGATCTGGTACGGAGCGGCCAAGGGAATCCCTCTGGGCGATAAGATGATCGCCATGGCGCTCACCCCCAGCCAATTTGCCGCGGCCAAGTACTTTCTGGTGGTGATCCTGCTCTTCTTGCTTCAGACCAGTTTCGGCGGCCTGTTAGCCCATTATACCATTAACCCCGGAAGCTTTTACTTTCCGATCGTGGCAGCCATCATTCCTTACAGCTGGGCCAAGAGCTGGCACCTGCAATTAGCCATTTTCTGGATTGCGACGACATGGATCGGGTCTGCGATCTACCTGGCGCCCGTTATCGGCGGGGTTGAGCCGAGGCGGCAATCGACGCTCGTCCACGTTCTCTTCGCCGCGATTCTCACCGTGGCCGGAGGAAGCCTACTCGGAGAAATTGCCGGGATCAAAGGCCTGCTGGGAGACTGGTGGTTCTGGATCGGGCACCAGGGTTGGGAGTTTCTCGAGTTGGGCCGGCTCTGGCAGATTCTCCTGTTTGCGGGATTGATTGCCTGGCTCCTCATCGTGTATCGGCCCCTGGCTCGCCACATCCTGAGACGGGCTAAGAATGATTTCAGTTCCCTGGTGATATTTTACATCCTGAGCGCCATCCTGGTGGTGGGGTTCTTCGGGTTTGGGCTGCTCTACGGCAGAGGATCTCACCTGACCGTGGCCGATTACTGGCGATGGTTTGTCGTTCACATCTGGGTGGAGAGCATCTTTGAATTTTTCGGGATCGCCGTCATCTCGCTGCTCCTGGTCTGCATGGGCCTTGCCTCGGCAAAGGGAGCCCTGACCGTGGCCTATTTCACGTCGGCCATCGTCTTCTTGAGCGGAATCCTGGGGACGGCCCATCACTATTTCTGGTACGGAGGCCCATCCTTCTGGCTTGCCATCGGGTCTGTGTTCTCTTCTCTGGAACCCATTCCGCTGTTCGGCTTGGTGGTGAGGGGGCTCCTGGAGTATAAATCCGTCCGCAAGGAGGGAAAGGAATTTCCGTACAAATGGCCCCTCTACTTTCTGGTCGCCTCCTCGTTCTGGAATTTTCTCGGGGCAGGGGTCTTCGGCTTCCTGATCAATCTGCCCATCGTCAACTACTATGAACACGGGACGTACCTGACGATGAATCATGGCCATGGCGCCCTGTTTGGAGTCTATGGCATGCTTTCCATCGGTCTGCTGCTCTTTTCCTGGCGTGGATTGCTTCAGAAGGAATATTGGAATGAAAAGATTCTTAAGGTATCCTTTTGGGGCTTGAACATAGGCCTTTTCCTTCTCACCCTGGGGACCCTCTTTCCGGTGGGGGTGCTCCAGGCATGGACCAGTTATACGAGCGGTCTCTGGGTCGCACGGGACGCCTCTTTCTTCGAGAAGGATTTCGTGAGGCTTCTTGGGATGGTACGAATGATCCCGGACCTGACCATCATCTGTGTGGGAATCATCCCTCTCGGATACTTTCTCTTCAAGACTTATCCCCATTTGAAAGCGAGGGAGATCCGGGAAGGAGAATCTGTCTGGGACCGGCTGGGGATCAAGCTCTGAGCGCATTCCGGGAAGAGGGTTGAAGCATTTCTACGGTGCACAGCAAGCCGCGTCGCGGTTAGGATATGAGAAAGGGGCTGGGAAAACCAGCCCCTTCGTCTCGAAGCCCAATTTCTTTTCGTCACTCAGTCACTGGGTAAATGACTTATTCACGGATGAAGACTGATTCACCGAATGGCAGAAATAAGTCTCCACTGTCAAATGATTTCACTTAGTGTGGTTCTGTCCCTAATGCCACAGCCTGTCTCTGGGCGACCGTGATTTTTTCGGCAGCGGCCCTCTTCTTCATGATACTGACCCGGTCGGCATCCACATAATCCACGGCCTTCATGTCGCAAAAACGAACGCACTGCGGGTCTCCATCACAGAGGTCGCATTTAAAATTCTTTTTGTCGATGACGCTAAAATTCATGGCGCCGAAGGGACAGACCGCCACACAAGAACGGCAGCCGATGCAGATATTGTGATCGACCATTACCCGGCTGAGTTTATCATCACGGTAAATGGCCTTGACAGGACAAACCGTCATACAGGGGGCGTCCTGACACTGCTGACAGGACATGGGAATATAAAGCCCCTCCGACTCCCATTTGATCACCTTGATCCGGCTCCGGGCAGCGTTCGAAACGCCGTCATGAAAAACCGAGCAGACCATCTCACAAAGCCGGCAGCCGGTACACTTTTCTGGAGTGATTGCGAGTACTTTACCCATGGATTCCATTCCGTTTCTCCTTTCATTATCACGAATGGCTCGAAGGAGAACGAATTGCACGAATCTTTGCTTCATTCGATGCATTCGCTATCATTCGTTGAATTCGTGTACCATTAAACCATGTGGGATGGTTCATTTTCCAGACCAAGCCTCTTGAGCGTTTCCGGCTTCGGAACGCCGTCTTTATCAAGGCCCTTGTATTCGTAGAATTCATCAACCATCTTGTCAAATTTCTTGCGATCGATGGTTCTGCCGACCACGTCGATGGCACCCCTGCGACATGGTTCATCAAAGTAGCGGTGATTCAGCATGTCACCCTTCTTAAGGTCGTGTCTCGTCAAGCCTTCACGGAGGTTAAAGAGGCGCTCCATCATATTGGCCCGTTCAGCAACCTCCCAGATTTCCTTAGGGGTCAGCTCCAGTCCCGTGTTGTAATAAAGCACTTTGGACCAGTCCTCAAAGTTTGGCAGCGTCGCGCCGAGGAAGGTGGTGTGATACTTGCAGATGCCGAGGCAATCCACACCCATGTAACAGTTCTCATGCCAGAAAACCTGCCACGGCTTGCCGATGTATTCCGTATGTTCTGAGCTCAATGGCCCATCGTAAGGAACGGGGCTGCCATAGATTTTTCTCATCACCTCTTGCGGTAAATGGTAAAGGTCAATCGCCGGACGGCTCCTCAAATGGTCTGACCCACGGGAAGCAGTCGCAATATTAAGCGCAAGACCGGGTGTGGCTCGCTCATCAGAGTGAAGGTTGCTCACCCCTTTGACCTGGATCAGGTAGTCAAAGGAATTCTTTCCGATCTTTTCGGAGGCGATGATTCCACCCTCAGCCAGGACATTACCCAGCCAGCCCTTCCTTTCACAGATGCGTTTGATCATCTCTATCATCGCGTCGCCGTCGCCAAACCTCAGTTCCAAGCCCTCGGTCTCTTTATTGGTGAGGATCCCTAATTCGTAGAGTTCCATCGCCCAGGAGATGATGCTTCCAATTTCGAGATTATCCACGCCATACTGATCGACCAAATGGTTCGCCGCCAAGAGATGTTCCAAACTGGCCACATCTGGTTCACCACAGAATGCGCCCTGGGAAGTATATTCCGGACCTTCATCGTATTTTCCAGCATAAGGCCCGGTAAGAATCTTATACTTGGCCCGACAGTGGACCTGGCAGCCAAAGCATCCCGCCATATGGTAGGGCCCTATGGTCTTGGTAGCGTTGTCATCAATTTCTTCCGGCTCAATCTCATCACAGTAGAGCATCTGATTATACTGGAAATTTCTGGTCCGGATACCGCCCCAGGAGTTGGTGGCCCCCCAAATAAAAGGAGTCCCGAGGGTTCCCTGGGTTTGATTCACTTTGGCGCTTGTGATTTGTTCAATGAAGCGTTTGTCGAACTCAAGGGCCTCTCTCGGATGAGCGATCTTGATATCCATGGTGCCCCGGGCAGCAATCCCCTTCAGGTTCTTTGAACCCATGACCGCTCCCATTCCGGTTCTTCCGCCGGAATTCTTGATTCCGGTCATCACGTTGGCGAACCTTACAAGCTTCTCACCTGCCGGACCACAGACCAAGCTTTTAATGTCCTCGTCCGCCAACTCTTCCCGGATCGCCCATTGAGCGTCTGTAACCGATTTTCCCCAGATATTCTTGGCGTCGCGGATCTCAATCTGGCCATTGTGGACCCATAGGTAGACCGGTTTGGACGCCTTTCCCTTGATGACCAGATGATGAAAGCCTGCCCAGGCTAATTCCGGAGTGAAGAACCCCCCTCCGTTGCAGCTTCCCAGCAGACCCCCCAGGGGAGATTTCGCCATCGTGTGGCATCTGGATGTTGCAGAAGCCAAGGTGGCCGTCAAGACTCCACCGCTGACCATGAGCGTGTTGTCAGGGCCAAGGGGGTCACATCCTTTCTTCGTGTGATTGTAGAGCAGATATGCATCCAGACCTCGGCCTCCGAGGAATTTCTTCCGAACCTCGATCGGAATAGGTTTCACTTCTATTTTGCCAGTGGAGAGATCGATATACGCTATCTTCCTATTTAGGGCCATCTTTCTTTTCCTCCTTCTCCCTCATTTTCCTTTCAAATGTTTCATCCGCCAATCTCTTGTTCACATCCCATACCGGACCTTTAATGCGTGGGAAACCGGCTTTGATCCAAAAGATTCGCCATTCACTGCCGCAAGTAGCACATTTCACTGTGGGCTCCCCGGGTTTTGGGTCAAGTCTTCCCATGCAACTGGGGTTATGGCACCTCACCTGCCCATAGGTACGAGTTTTGCGCAGACTCTCCGCAGTCGAAAGACCTTCCTTCCCGTTTGCCATAAGAAGCCTCCTTTCTCAAATAGAAGACGCATGGATGATTTGGATTATCCACTTGTTCCCTCTGTGATGCGTTCAGCATGGTGAACAGCCAAACGATATGATACCTTTCTTTTAAATGAAATTTGACTCTTTGTCAAGACAAAGTTCATTTTCGTAACGCAGCGATATCGCTACAGGTTTGTCCCTTTTGAGAGGGGACGAATAGTTGGGTAATAACTTTCAATAATGAGTAACAATTGGTAATAATTAGTTAATAATTTCACTATAATTTAGTTTATTCCCGGAAGCCTGTTCACAATGGTGAACTGACCGGACATGATCGGAGGGGCGTTGTCCTCCCTCTCTCTCAAGACGGATTCCACCATTCGATCCAGGTTCCCTCACGGCTGAACGTGATCTCTGTCTTAGACTCGATCTCTCGGATCCAGTCCCCGAGGTACGATGCGTGATGTATGATGAGGGGGGTGCTGTGTTCGGGAAGGATATCCTCAAAGAACCGGTTGAGAAATATAGTTCTGTCTATTTCCTGCAGGGTCTCGCCATCATCCCAAGGGGTGGGACGGATAAAGCCGTGATTTGCCCCTTCCTCTCGCCTGTAAAGAAGAGTGCTGTCGTAGCGGGCCTTCAAACGGCGCAAGGTTTCGACGCATTTCACAATGTCCTCCACGGTAATTCCTTTACAGAAATATTGAAGCAAGCGGTCGGAGAATGATTCAAATCCTATCGACGAAAAAATGATCTTTGTGTCTTGCCTTCGTGCCAGGGGCAGGGCTTCTGTGAGGTCAGAGGAGTGGGCATTGATGTCATCGACCCGGCAGACCAGATGGATCTGTGAGAGCTTGATCTCGTGCCGTTGGGTATCCTCGAGCAACGTCCCCAGGGAACGAATGGGATATTCATCGATGAGTTCGAAAGGGATCTTTCTTCCATCGACCTCGGGAAGCCCTGCCATCTGAGCCATGAGCTGATCACGATCTACGATTCCGTGGTAACCCTTATCGGGCGAGACATCGCAGAAGATGCATCCCTTGCTCTGAGCCTCCAGTTCCGGGATACCCTTTCCGCGCAAGTGGGTCGGAGACGGAAGAATTGTTGTTTGTGGCTTGCAGGAGTATGCACAACCGACCGAATGGAGCACCTGTCCCATCCTCACGTCAAGCTTATTCAGGGTGTGGGAGAAGGTGTAGATGTTCGACCAGTCTACTTCGAGGAAGATGTTCTTTGTCCAAGGAAATTCGAGGAGTCCACCCCCCATTCTCAAATGGCCTGACCACAAACCATCGACCGGGCCGTGGAAAGCCATATCCACAATCGATTTCAGCCCGCTGAACCGGTGTGGATACCGATCCACATCCGGCTCGCCGACATAATCCTGACGGGCCTGGGGTCCTCCCAGAATGGTGATGAAACCTCGGTCTTTCAACTCCCGAATCAACTGGAGGAGGTCTTTTCGACCACAAAGATGCGAGAAGGCTACAATCTTCTCCTTTGCCGCATAGTGCTCATTGATAAAACCAAGCAGTCGTTCTCTGGAAAAGTTCCTTTCAATTCCAACGACGATGGAGGGTATGGAGAGCTTTCGATCGAAGAAGGTTGCGGCAACCTGAGCCCCTAACACGCCGTGAGGTTCCCCCGTATGATGTGTAAAGACAATCATAATTGAATCATGGCACATTTACGGGAGAGCTTCAATGAAGGATGGTCAGCTGAAAGAGGTTGAGAAGGTCAACGAAGCAATCGGGAGTTTTCAATACCCCTGCCCGGAGGGCAGGGGCCATTCGGTCATCTTGAGGGGCTGATCGACGCCCTGAACTTCAACGCGGCCTCTCGCCTTTTGGCCACGCTCGTCTTGTCTGCATCTGCAAAGGAGATAGCTTTGACATCGCAAAAACGCACACATTGCGGATCTCCGTCACAATAGTCACACTTCACGGTGACCCGCTCCTGGATATCGAAGAAAGGATGGCCGAAAGGACATGCGATGATGCAGGTCCTGCATCCAATGCATAAATTCTTGTCGATGGTCACCCGATTATTGTTTTCCGGCTCCCTGTGACAGGCCTTTGTGGGGCAAACCTCCACGCAATAGGCTTTCTCGCAGTGATTGCAGGCCATGGGAAGGTATAACCCTTCGTCTTCCCACTTCACGATCTTGACCCGGGCACGGCTCGGATTGCTCGTCCCGGTATGGAACACCGAGCAGACCAGCTCGCACAGACGGCAGCCCGTACACTTTTGATGATCGACGACCAGTACCTTTTGGTCCATTACTTTCCTCCTGGTTCTTAACGAAATCCCGATGTGGGCTTACGTGGGGAACGCCCGTCTGCCGGATGGGCGCTCCCCACAGACTACAGCCCCTATGCCTTCGGGGCGTTGAATTTTCCTCCTGCCATGGCCCTCGTTCTGCCAACCATATTATACTGGATTTCCATGAGCCGATGCATCGGAATTTGATCCTTAATCCCGGCATGGAGGATCCCCACCCGGAGGAAAAACCCACCGCAGAGGAGAAAGATGCCAGCAGAAAAGATCAACCCCGCATTTCCAGGGAAGAACGAGGCAATATTCTCGAGAACAACGGGGAAGATGAAACCCAGCAAGACCACCCCTCCCCAGAAGATCATTTTCATCTCACCGAACAAAAGAAGGCGAACCGAGTCCTTTCCCTGTTCCGCAGCCCTGTACCTCCGGGAGAGGAAGAGATAAAGGACGATCCCCTCGATAACCACCAAGACCTGTTCCCCGGCCATCAAGACCTTCAGCGCTCCGGCGTCGTGGGACAAAAAGCCAGTTCCCAAGGTGGAAAGAATGATGGCCATGGATCCGGTGGAAAGTGCCGATACCAGAAAGAGGGTGGGGAGCAGGGGAGTATTCCACAGAGGGACCGATTTGGTCGCTTTCAACAGGATGCCGGTATAAATGGCGGTCGCGAAAGCGAAGAAAAGGGCGACCCCTTCGGCGATGCGCCACAGGGGAGAATCTCGGTAGAGCCATTCAAAAGGGAGGATGGATTGCGCAAGGAGAATGAGGCCGAGAATAATGAAGATCGAGAGAATGATGAACCCACGGGCCACCCAGGAGGTCCTCGGGTTCAAGCAGGCATACATAAATCTCCATTTAATTCCCAGGTCTAAAATAAGGAAGGGGGCTCCAACGGCAACCATGAGCGGTCCCCAAAGGATCGGGACCTCTGAAAGATTGAAGGTATAGCCGAAGAGATGAATGAAGGATGGGGAGTCTAATTTGAGGCCCATCCAGCTCATCAGGGTGCCGATGACGAAAGAGCCGGCCCCCATGCCCGCCAGATAGAGGTAAATGGCGATAATCTCCTTCCATTCTTTCTGTGGCTTGGGCCGCCGCGGGTTTCTTACCGAAGGAATATTTTCCGTCACCATTCTTGTTTCTCCACAAGGAATAGTTCTTTAGGATGAACAGCTTAAATGGCCATTAATCATATCACATAGAACCCGTTTGTCAAGATCAGAGGAAATCTCAAGAGAGCGTATTCGAACACAAAGGCGATTCATGTCTCGTTCTAAGATGGTGAAAATCCCTCGCCTCGAGGCGAAGTACAGAGTTTGCGAAATGGCCGGCCAACGCTTGGAAACGTGTATCTTCATGCAATTGTGATAAGGCCGACCGTGAGCATTTGTACATCCCCATAGCATCAGAATTGTCATTCCCGTGAAAACGGGAATCCAGGACGACGGAGAAGAAAACTGGATACCTGCTTGCACAGGAATGACGACCCCCAAGGAGAATCGGTTCGGTCGACTTGAAGTCGACCCTTTTCAGAAGCCCTCGCCTTCATGGCGAGGGAAGTTCAGTGTGTTTGTATTCGTTCTCTCGGCCCCCGGGTCAACTATTGACACTCGTGAATCGAATCTGATATGTTTCTGAGTGTTCCAAATGGTGAACCCATGAAAAAAAGCACCTATTCGGCCCCTTCGGTTAAAAAGGCTTTTAAGATTCTTTATGCGATTTCAGATTCTCCCGATGGTCTGGGCATCAGTGATCTTTCCAAGAAACTCAAGATCGGTAAAAGCACCGTCCATGGGATCACCACGGCCCTCGAAGAGTTGGGCGTTCTCGTTCGCGACCCGCTTTATAAGCGGTACACGCTGGGCTACAGTCTCCTGGAAGTGTGCAGGACGACCTTCGGGAAGATCGATTTAAAGGATTTGGCCCGAAAGCCCATGGAGAAATTGATGGGGAAGGTGGGGGAAACGGTTTTCCTCGGTGTTTTGAACGGAGATCATGTGACCATTGTGGATGTGGTGGAGTCGCTCAATGAGATGAAGATCACCTCTCCTCCAGGAACGAGTCTGCCCCTCCTGGCAGGGGCGACCGGTCGGGTTCTTCTTTCCCAGATCGAGAATGAAAAATCAACGGAGATGGTGCAGAAGAAAGGACTGGTCCGTTATACGTCGAAGACGGTGATCGATCAAAAGCAGTTTCTGAGAGAGATTGAGAAAGTGAAGAGACAGGGATATGCTGTGGACGACGAAGAATATATCCCTGGCGTCCGGGCAGTGGCTGCCCCTTTGGTTTTTCCTTCCTCGCCGCCGGCGGCCTTATGGGTGGTGGGATTTACCTCAACGCTGAACGATCAAAAAGTGAAGATTGTGATCCGAGAAATTCAGGAAGCCATCCGGGAGATCAAAGAGTTTCACCATTAGATTTCGTTGGATGGCCTATCGAATTTTAACGGCTTCCCTCATTCGATTCCGGATTCTGATCCCTGGAAATAAAATAGACCGGTTGTTCCAGCCGAAAGAAGAGAACCCGCTCAAAAACAATTCCCACGCCACTGCTCAGTGCCAGAAGGGCAGAAAATAATTCCAAATGTTTCGTGAAGAGGGGGGCGAACGTAATCAGACCGGGGAGAAGAAGGACCGATGAGAGAAAGACCACTGAAATTCTCGCGCCATTGCCTGAATCGATCCTTTTCAGAGACGTCCAGGACTTCTTGCACAGATGATTCAGGTAAAGAAGGATGAGAAGGCCTTCTGCACACAGAAGCGTCACGGTGATGAGACGAAAAAGGGAGTTCGGGAATGTGATGGAATAAAGGGCAAAACCTGTCATTGAAGCCGAAGCCAAATAGTAGCCGAAGAGAATGTGGGTCTTCCAGGCAGGATGCGTATGAAATCGATAGGCCCATCCGGTTGAAATTAAGAAGAGGACGCCCAGGGAAAAACTGATCCAGGGCAGGAACGCTTCAAATCCGGGGAGAAATCCCAGGTTCGATAGGACCTGGGCTCCCAGCGAAGCGGTGAGGGTTCCGGCCAAGCGGATTTCCCATACGAGCGGTGATCGATGATTGATGATCATGGTAAAGAAACGGCCCGGCACGGTGAGATGGGTCATGGAGGCTCCGGTTGCCAGGACCATGCACGAGAAGGCAGTTCCTATCCAGAGAACGGAGTAAGGGAAAAAGACCGAGAGGATGGAAAGCCCAGCCGCAATCCGTGAAAAGAAGATGAATAGAAGCAAAGGGAGATCCGCAGCATAAGCTGGAAAGACCATCCTTTGTCTCTGGTATTCAAAAAGCCTCGAGTAGGATGATTTAGGAAACGGTAGAGATGGATACATCGTGACGCTCCTCCTTTCTCAAAATCTGACTGATCCTACCTTTTCCCAAATGGAGAAGGGTGGATTGATCGCTCCAATGAAGTTTCTTATTCTGCAGGCGAGATTCCGCTTGGCGAATATCGGAAACGGTCTCCTGGAGGTCTTTGATCGTCAAGGCATATCCTGTGGCTCCGTGGATCAGGTCGATAATATTTGAAACCGTCATCAGGTTGAGGCGGTTGACCACGATCATACAAAATGAGACGATGTCAGCCAGGACATCGAGATCTTCATTTTCAGAAGCCGGGGGTGCCGCGAGTTGAAAGGCCTTTTCCCCTCCGTGGATCATTCGACGAAGGAGTGTGAAGGCTTTTTCCCCGGGATCCTCGATATTGCCTACCTGAGCCAGATCCTCTTCTGAAAGGGGTCCGGTGTCAACTCCCGCCATGACCCTGCCGAGCAGAGAAGCCGTTAAGAAAGGGTCGAGCCCCTGGGTCTGGCAAAAATGGTGAAGCCTCAAGGTCCACTCTCCGCTGTACACCCCGATGTGGGGCCCCAAAAACCAAGGCTTCTCCAGATGAATTCCGGCCAAGCACTTCTCCCGGTGCTGAACGTTGCGGCTGCAATGGACCGGACATGAGAAACAGCCTTCGAAACCAGAGAGATGAGACCAGAGAGAGGTGGCCCATTGTTTCTCGGATTGGGTGGGAAGCCATGAATTGCCGTCCCTTGGGTCTTGTCTTTCCTCTCGGCCAAGGAGAGAAAGTGCTTCTTCCCCTTTCGGCCTCCGTATCCTCTGCCCCCGATCAATCTGGTCTTTCAAGGTTAGGCAGAGGTTCAGAAACTGGCCGGGATCCTGAAGGAGGACCGGTTTCTTTCCCCTGATCGCAATGGCCTTGAGCTGTTTCACTCCGAAAAGATATCCCAATCCGAGGCGGTCTCCGGTCCAGGATAAGCGGTGAATCACGTTGGCAAATGGGATCGGCCTCTCGCCCGCAGGGCCGATGCAGAGTACCTCAATGCTTCGATCGGCCTTTTCTTCCTGAAGGGCAACGGTCGTCTCGGTTGTCTCTTTGCCCCAGAGATGGTCTGCCTTTTCGAACTTAACCTCTCCATCCTCAATCAAAAGATAGACCGGCCGCTCCGCCTTTCCCTGAATGACACACTGATCGAAGCCAGCCCACTTCAAGGAAGCACCGAAGTGACCGGGCATCCGGGTAAAGTCATAATCGAAGGATTCCGTAAGGGGCGAGAAGGAAGCGATGCTTGTCCATCCGGAACAAGGGGCCAGAGTTCCTGTCAGCGGTCCCACGGCAAAAGCCACCGGATGATCAGGGCGAGAGGGGGAGATCGGGGTTTGGAAATGTTGTGAGAAAAAAGAGGCGTTCAATCCCCTTCCGCCGAACCATTGGCGAAGATCTGCCGGAGAAATATCTTCAGACCATGCTTTCTTCATGCTGAGATCGACGCGAAGCCTTTTTCCTGTCCATCCTTTAATCATATCGGTGTCTCCTTATCTTTTTCTCATGGAATAAAAAAGGGCTTGGCCGAAGGCCCTCTTTCTTTCCATCGAGGGGTCTCCTTCAGGGGCATAAGAAAGCGCACCGGCAGCGCAGACCTTTGTACAAACAGGGGAGCCTTTGCACAGGTCGCAGGTCATGGTCCTCTTGGTCACAGGGTGAATCGCTGGGGCGGCATAAGGGCAGGCATAAATACAGGATTTGCAGCCGACACATCGTTTTTCGTCCGTCACAACCGTATCCGTCCCCGGAGCGCGCACCCTGGCGTGGGTGGGGCAAATATCCATGCAGGGAGGTTTTTCGCATTGCTGGCAGACCGTGGGCATGAAAACCGAGATCTCTTCCCACTTTTTCATGCGGATTCGCGAAAGGGAAGGGCTGCAAGCCCCGTCATGGGAGAGGCTGCAGGCCATTTCGCAGGATTGACATCCTGTACATCGTTCCGGAATGATGGAGAGGGCGCCCATCTGAATAAACCTCCTTAAAGAGTTCTCTATAATGAACATCACCTTTTAGTCCATATTAACACGTAATCCTTGTTTGTCAAGCCTTTTTTCATATTAATGGCAAAAAATTATTATGGCAGGCAATAATATGTTCACTATACGGAACGAATTACCGTTCTTCTCCTTTGAGGGACCAGCTCTTTAGGACTCTTCAGGGGATACCTGTCTTGAGGGGGGGTGGAGGTTACCTCTGGAGGTTTCTGTTATCCGGGAAGGCTGGGAGGAACTACAATGATAGAGAGCGAAGGATTCTTACGATATCGTCTCCGACTTCGTCTGTTCTTGAGCGGCCTCCGAGATCCACAGTCCTCACCTTTCGCTCCGATAGATTCTGGCGAACGGCTTGGAATAAGAGATCCGATGCCTCTCTCTCATCGAAATAGTCCAGCATCATCTTGGCCGTCAGAATGGCTGCAATGGGGTTGGCTAGGCCTTTTCCGGCGATATCCGGGGCAGAGCCATGGACTGGATCAAAAAAACCGGGAGAGTTCTTATCTCCGGGATTGAAGCTGGCCCCCGGTGCCAATCCCAGTCCGCCTGTTACGGCGGCAGTGAGGTCTGAAAGAATGTCTGCAAAGAGGTTGGAGGCCACGATGACATCGTAACCCTTTGGATTGCGTACGATGTCCATGCAGGCCGCATCGATCAATTTCGATTCGGTTCGAATTTCAGGAAACCGAGAAGAGACCTCCTTGAAAATTCGATCCCAGAGGACCATCCCGTACCGCTGGGCATTCGATTTTGTGACGGAGGTCACTTTCTTCCTTCCTTTTTCTCTGGCATATTCGAAGGCAAACGTGACGATTCTTTCGATACCCTTCCGGGTGAAGAGGCCGCTCTGAACGGCCGTTTCCCGATTCTCAATCCCGACGATTCCGCCCAGGTTCGAGTATTCTCCCTCTGTATTTTCGCGAATGACGACGATATCGAGCTGCCCCCCGGAAATGTTTGCCAAAGGAGATTCAACACCCGGGAAGAGATAGACCGGACGGAGGCCAACATAAAGATCGAATTCCCATTTGATCGGAATGAGAAGGCCATGGAGGGTTACATCATCAGGAATTCTTGGGTCACCGACGGCACCTAAATAAATCGCATCAAAATGTTTCAAGATTTCCAGGCCATCTTCGGGCATCATCTTTCCGTGCTGGAGGCAGAACTCACTGCCCCAGGGAAAGGTTTCGAATTCGAGCTGGATATCCTCTGTGACCTCCGAAAGGGCATGGAGGCATTTAATCCCCTCCGGGATAACCTCTTTACCGATTCCATCTCCAGGGATGACGGCGATGCGATGTAATTTCTTCATTTGAAAAGATAGCTTGTCCGGCCTGTTCCGAACTGAGATAGCGGAGAGGAGTTACCTTTTCTATACCGCATTAAATAGAGAATATCAAGCTTCGAAGGTGGCGCGGCATGATGGAGATATTTTTAATGTTTAAGCAACGTCAATATGTCCCCCTAACTGCAACGTGAAAATGTCCCCTTGATT
>JBHGBJ010000061.1:0-26913 GCA_041947025.1 Thermodesulfobacteriota bacterium | reverse complement strand
TGGGGACATTTTAACTTAAGCAGTTAAGGGGACATTTCTACTTTGCTAACACACATGGAGATATTTTTAATTGACAGGCTAACGAATTTCTGATACAGATTTACCTCAAAGAAAAAACTACCTTTTTCCAATATCTAAAAACGTCTGATGTTGTGAGCGGTAAAAACCGGGGCAGAATGATTCGGGATTTCCGGTTCAAGAACCTCGTTCGACTGCTCTAAGCCTACTATCCATGCGGGCTGCGGGCACCGGACTGTCGCCGGCGAGGGCCATTGCGGTGCCTTGCCGGGGTTGCGGGGCGACGTGCCGCTCCGCGAAATCATATTCAAAGGAGGAAAGACATGTCGAAAACAAGATCAGGTTATGTTTTCCCAGTGTTGGTTGCGGCCCTTGTCGGCATCTTCGCCTTTTCGGCGATCGACTCATCTTACGCGGCGGAGCGCAAACCGTTTCGGTTGGCGACCTCTGCAGTCGGCTCTTACGGCTACACGATCGCCGCCTTGTTGACCAAGATCATCGAGGGGGCCCTCGGTGGCGAATACACTGTCACCGTCCAGCCGTACACCTCCCCCACCGTTGGCATGAAAGCGGTGATGGACGGCGGCGCTGAGATTGCCTACACGGCAGATATCGGCATGGCCGAGTTCCATCAGCGCGTTGGTGGATTCAAGGACTACAAGCCCAAGATGCCGGAGCTCGTGCACACCTGGTATTCCTATCCGATGGAATCGATGATGGCCGTCGCAGCAAAGAATGCCGACAAATTCAAATGCTGGCGTGATTTCAGCGGGAAGCCGGCGTTTTACACCAACGCTGGCTTCATGAACTGGCTCAATTTCATACGCATCTACAAGGTGCTCGGCTACGATTTCAAGCATGTCCAGATCGACCTCAAGGCGAACGCCGACTCATTGGAGTCCGGGAGCATCGTGGGGTCGGGCGTCTACACCACGGCTGGCCGCTCGCTCCCCGCCTACTGGAAGGAGACTGAGATCCGCATGGACATCCGGGTCGTGAACCCCTGCCCGGACGAGCTCGCGAAGATCAAGGCAGCCGGGCTCGCGGTCATCGAGGTCGACCCGAAGAACGCTTTCAGCAAGAACGTCGGTCCGTCCACGTTATTAGGCGTAGGTATTCTGTTTGGCCACAACGTGGGCACGAACATTTCGGAAGACGTCGTCTACAAGATGCTCACCGCGTTCAACAAGAATAAGGACGATCTCGCCAAGGCCGAGCCGGGATTCATAGCGATGGCAAGGGACTTCGTCGGCATGCAGGTGAAGGGAATCGACGCCAATCCGGACATTGCGGTCCATCCGGGCCTGGTGAAGTTCTTGAAGGAGAACAAGGCCTGGAATGCGAAGTGGAAGGTCGCGGGCAGCAAGTGAAGCTTCCCGCAGCAAGCTTCGGGGCATCCGCGGGAAAGCAGAGCAGAACTCCGCCGAAGCGTGTCACCCGCCTTCGTCCGGGCTTCGGCGCGGTCACCTCGCGCTTCATCCCGATAGCAAGCCATCGGGCCTTCGCGCGGAGGCGAGGGAGCTCATAAACGATAGGTTCGGGGAGCCGTCGGAGCCGGCGCGGGCGGCGCAAAGGGGGATCTATGCGGATGGATCGGATCAGAAGTCACGTCAATATCGGTAATCTCATATTCGCGATCTCGCTGGTTTTTTCCGGATGGCTGATCTGGTACTTCTACACGGGTCTCGGCGGCGCGCTGTTACTTGCCGCGCGCCTGATTCCGTTTGCCCTGGCCCTGCAAGTCCTGTTTCACTACAAACAGGGCTACTTGTACAAGCGGCTGCCGCCTGCGGTCAACCATGTCCTGGTCGCACTCTACCTCGCGATCACCGCCTATGCGTTCGTGTACTTCCTATTCGAATACGATAGGATCGCCATCTACAGCCAGGGTACGTACACGCGGCAGGATTTCATCGTCGGCCTGCTGGTGTTCCTGCTGGTGATGGAGCTGACGCGTCTTGACCATCCGATCCTGTTCTGGACCAATGTCGTGATGGTTTTCTACACGCTCTATGGATACCTGAGCCCCCTCGACTTCTTCTGGCATCCGGGGACGACCTTGTATCGCGTGATCACATCCTCCACGGTCGAGTTTTCCACCGGCATTTACGGCACGTACGGCCAGCTCGCACTCACGTTGATTGCTGCTTTCCTGCTGCTGGCCGGCGCCGCCAACGGCTTCAACGCGCAAAACGCCATGATCAATGTCGTGCGGCTGGTCGCCCGGTCCAGGCGGTTGATCCCGCAGACCGCGGTGATGGGGTCGAGCGCGATCGGACTGATCAGCGGCAGCGGATCGGCCAGCGCCGCGGTGGTCGGCACCATCACCATTCCCTTGATGATTCGCTACGGTTTACCGCCAGTCGTCGCCGCAGCGATCGAGACCTCGGCGTCGATGGGCGGGCTGATCGATCCGCCGATGATGGGGGCGGCCGCGTTTATCATGGCAGAATTCCTCGGCGTTCCTTACTGGGACATCGTGGTGCGCGGATTCGGCTTCTCGTTCATCTACTACATTTCTATCGGGATGGCGATCTACCTCCTGTCCGTGCGCCTGTTGCCGCGCGGCGCCATCGACAAGCCGAAGGTGCCGCTCTACCAGAAGGTGACGACCTCCATCTTCTTCGGCTCCGTGGCCTATCTCATCGTTCTGATGGGCTTCCTCGGCAAGGGCGAACTGCTTGCCGCGGTCGATACTGCGAGCTGGATGTTCGCGGTGCTGGTCGCGGTTTTCCTCTATTTCAAATACGTACGCAGGGACCCGGCCCTCGTAAAAGAGACGCTGCTCGCCAGCATCCGGCGCGGGATCGAAACGCATGCCGAGATGACCTCCTACCTGACGGAACTGCTCGCCACGCTCGGCATCATGATCGGCTTGTTCACGATTACGGGCTTCATCCTCCGGATGGGAGCGATGCTGCTTGACATCGGCAACTGGAGCATCGTTGCGATGATCTTTATGGCCTGGGTTTTTGGCTGGCTCCTGGGCACCGGTCTGCCGCCGACCGCGACCTACATCATCGGCGCCGTAATCATCGTGCCGCCGATGACGAAACTTGGAATTAATCCGTGGGTCGCACACTTCTTTGTGTTCTTTTTGTCGGTCTGGGGCGAGCTCTCGCCGCCGACGTCGCTCACGGCCGCAGTCTCCGCGCGCATCGCGAACGCGTCGTTCATGCAAACCATGTGGATAGCGCTGAGGATCACCCTGCCGATCACGGTCATAACGTTTGCGCTCTTCACCCGCTCGAATCTGGTCGTGAAGCCCGGCTGGGGGCAGATTGGCGACATCCTGCTGGTAACGACTGGCACCTGCGCGTTCGCTTTCGCGGTATTCGGGCGATGTACCGAGAAGTTGTGGGGTGATATCCTGGCGCGCATTCTGATTGGGCTGGGTGCCTTCGTGACATTGTTCCATCCAAACGATACGCTGGTCTGGGGGACCGGTGCCGTCACCCTCGCTGCTCTGATCTGGGCCGTCAGGCGCCACGGTTTGGTTGCTCCGTCGAAGGTGACGCCCGCGCCCGAAGCCAAAGAGGGCGCACCGCCGCTGCCGGAAGATCTCGCCCGCGTGATCGATGAGGCGCGACGCGACATCGGCTGACGGATTTCACCCGCTCCATTGCCCCCCGAGGGTTGGGGGGAGGGGATTTCGGTCATTGGGTAATTGGAAATTATTTGGGATTTGGGATTTGCCTGCCTGTCGGTAGGCAAGGATATTGGGATTTAGTTTCGGCTTTGCCGGGTTAGGTATACGGGTAATCCATCTGTTTGGCGATGCGGGCTCTCGCTTCGCGACCTGCAATCCGTTCGACAAGGTAAAGTCCGAGATCGATGGACGACGTCACCCCTTGTGCCGTTACGACTCCCCCCTCGTCGACGATCCGATGGTCAACGACAACGGTGGCGCAGTAGGGCTTCAGTTCCTCGAAGGCATTCGGATGCGTTGTGGCGCGTTTTCCCGTTAGAAAGCCTGCCGAGCCCAAAAGAAGCGCACCGGTGCAGACAGACGTTTTCAATTTTACCGGAGCAGCCGACCGTAACCATTCCATAAATGCCCCGTCATATTGAAGGGCGCGGGTCCCAAAGCCGCCTGGAACGACGATGATATCATACCCAGCCAGCGATTCGGAAACGGTATCGGGGACGAAGCGGAGGCCTCGGTCATCGCAGACCTCCGCTGTAAAGGCGCAAAAATGCCAATCGAACTCCGGCACAAACTTCATAGACTTGAGACGAGTAAGTGGATCATAAGTCCCGATCAGGTCCAGGGCCGTCATCCGGTTGAAAATAACAAAAGCCGTTTTCATGGTGATCTATCCCTCGGGCATGGGCAGAGGTATCTGCTTAGCTATCATTTCCTCTGGGTCTTGTCAATAAAAACCTGAGGGAATTCTGAAGAGCAGTACAAGCTCTCTTGAAACCTCGAAGTATTCTTGTATTCAAACAGAAAAGTCTTATAATATCTTGGAAGTTTGTGGAACATATATAAGAAGATTGATCGATCGTTAGGCAAAGATCTGGCCCTCCACAAGCAGTGGCAGGTCAGGAGAAGGATAAATCATGGCTTATACGGAAGAACTGAAACGATTGATTCAACGAGTTGAGGAGACCCGACCTCGGAGGGTAGCGGAGAAGAAAGAGGGGCAGGAATTTCCAAGGATGAGTCTTGCGGAGAAGGAGAATCGACTCAGGAAATTTCATCCTTCTTACAAAGAAGGATCATTGCGAGAATTGAAAATCGGCCCCAGTAAGGGTTACAGCGTTCCGCCTGAAATCTGTGACGTTCTGGAATCATGGAGTCGGATCGATCCGGATCGGATTGAGCTGTCGAAGGTTGCCTACGACACGGATGTCCTGATCATTGGCGGAGGAGGAGCCGGAACATCGGCAGCCCTTCTTGCTCAAGAGCAGGGCGCCCGGGTGATCATCGCAACAAAACTGAGACACGGAGACGCCAATACGATGATGGCCGAAGGAGGCATCCAGGCCGTTTCAGAACCCGGTAAAGATTCCCCCTATTATCACTATCTCGACACCATAGGAGGAGGGCACTTTGCAAACACCCCACGACTGGTCTACACTCTTGTGACACAGGCACCCTCGGTCATGGAATGGCTGGAGCGCTTAGGAGCGATGATTGAGAAGAAGCCCGACGGAAACTTGAAAGGATATCATCTCGGAGGAACGTGCAGAAAGAGGGATCACGTCGCAGCGGATATCACTGGCGCCGAGATCATGCGGACCCTGCGGGATGAGGCCAGAAACAGAAAGGGGATTGAGGTCCTGGAGTTTCAGCCTGCTGTGGAACTGGTGCTCAACGAGCACGGCCACTGTGCAGGCGCCCTTCTCTATGGTTTAGAAACCGAAGAGTATCATCTGGTGAAGGCGAAGGCGGTGATCCTGGCCACGGGGGGGTCGGGCCGGCTTCACATCGGCGGTTTCATGACGACAAACCACTATGGAGCCACAGGAGACGGTCTTGCCCTCGGCTACAGAGCAGGGGTTGGCGTTTGCTTTCTCCACACAAGCCAATATCATCCTACCGGAGCGATTTTCCCCGAACAGGCCGAAGGGCTTCTCATTTCCGAGAAGTTTCGCGGCGCAGGAGCTCACCTCCTCAACATCAATGGAGAACAGTTCGTATGTGAAACAGAACCAAGGGATGCCTGTGCAGCTTCAATCATTCGAGAGTGCGTCCAGGCGGACAAAGGAGTTCCAACTCCTACGGGCAAGGTCGGGATCTGGCTTGATACTCCGATGATCGATCTGCTTCATGGAGAAGGAACACTGCGAAAAGAGTTTGTCGGCAAATATAAACTCTTTAAAAGATATGGAATCGATATTGCCAAAGAACCCATTCTGATTTACCCCTCCCTCCATTACCAGAATGGCGGCCTGAACTTCAATGAGAAAGGGGAGACTTGTGTTCCAGGACTCTTTGGTGCCGGAGAGGTGACCGGTGGAGTCCACGGTGAAAACCGATTGGGCGGGAATTCCTTGATGGATGTTCTGGTCTTTGGCCGAATTGCCGGCAGGAACACTGCCGTCTATGCCCGGAATGGGGCGAAGGATGGTCGATTGACATTGGATCACCTGGGAAGATTCCATCAGGAGTTGAAGAAACTGGGGATTGACCGAAAGAGGATATCCCCCATGTTGCTCCCGGATTATTCCAATCCTTTAGTGCGAGAACGACAATTGACAACGACCTACGAAGGGACGCTCAAATGAGAAAAGCGCCAAATGATAAAGTAATCACGTTATTAGGTTATTAAGTTATTAGTTATTTAATGACTTAATGACCAGTAACTTAATAACCCAAGAGAGTTTGAATTTGCGGAGAGATTTCATGGGCATCACTCAAGAGTTAGCAACTTATTGTCGGGATTTGAAGTTTCAACGACTCCCGGAAGAAGTGATCGATCGGGCCAAATATTTTTTCCTGGATTTTATCGGCGTGGCCTGCCGAGGCTCCCGGGAGGATTCTTCTCAGGGAATGTACCGTTTTGTTAAGGAAATGGGCCAGGGCCCCAAGAATGGAGTGATCATCGGGACAAAGGAGAAGGCCCCTGATCTTTATGCCGCATTAGCCAACGGAACTTCTTCGCACGCAATCGAGATGGACGATGTCCACAACGAGGCTTCTCTTCATCCGGGTGTGACGGTTTTCTCGGCAGCCTTGGCGACCGGGGAAATGCTTGAGGCGACAGGAAAGAGTTTGATTGAAGCCGCGGTTCTTGGATACGAAGTGGCCATCCGTTTAGGGAAGGCCTTAGGCCCTGAAAACAGTTATAAGCGGGGCTTTCATCCGACAGGTACCTGTGGAGTCTTTGGATCGAGTGTGGCGACCTCCAAGATGATCGGGCTTCGAGAAGACGGAATGACGAGTGCCATGGGAATCGCCGGTAGTCAGGCAGCCGGTTCCATGGAATATCTGGCCCAGGGCGCGTGGACGAAACGTTTTCATGCGGGATGGGCTGCTTACAGCGGAATGATCGCTGCCAGGCTGGCTCAAAAGGGATTCCAGTCGCCCACCTCGATCATTGAGGGCCGAAATGGTTTTCTGCATGCCTATTCCAACGGAGCAGACCCCAGTAAGGTGTTGGAGGGAATCGGTTCCGGGTTCGAGATCCTTCGTACGTCGGTGAAACCCCATGCCTGTTGTCGGTATATGCAGCCTCCGATCGATGCCATACTGAAGATCGTGAAGGAGAATGACCTGCCACCGGAGCAGGTGGAGAAAGTCAAGCTAGGGGTTCTGAGAGCGGGGATCCCTCTGGTTGCGGATCCGATCGAGGGCAAATGCAGCCCCCGGTCGATTGTAGACGCCCAATTCAGCATGCCCTTTGGTGGAGCTGTTGCGCTTCTTTACCGAAAAGCAGGGCTGGAAGAGTTTCAGTTACGCCATATTCGATCCGAAAGGGTCCAGCAGATGATGAGACGGATTGAATGTATCGAAGATCCGGATTTGGAAAGAACCTTTCCAAGGCAGTGGTGCGGGACGGCCGAAATTTTGACGAAAGATGGAAAGAGATATTTTACGAAGATTGAATATCCCAAGGGGGATCCTGAGAATCCCCTCTCATGGGAAGAAATGATTGAAAAGTTTTATAGTTTGAGCAATCGGTTTTTGACGAAGGAGCGGCGCTTAAGGATTGTGAACGAGGTGAAGAGCCTTGAGAGGATTCGCAACCTTCGGAAATGGTCTCCCTTGCTTTTACGAAATCGATAGGATTTTAATGCTCCGGCCGGGATAAATCATTCCGGAAATGCGGAGGTTGGTCAATGGAAAATTTGGGATCAAAGTGGATCGCCACCGATTGCACCATTTGCTACCACAGCTGCGGGATGAATGTTTTGGTGGAGGATGGCCGGATCAAGAAAGTAGAGGGTCTTAAAGACCACCCCTTGAATCGGGGACAACTCTGTCCCAAAGGAGAGAGGGCGATCGAACTGGTTTATCATCCCGATCGTCTTAAATATCCCCTGAAGAAGATTGACGGAAAATGGAAGCGAGTGACCTGGGGGAGGGCCCTGACGGAGATTGCAGAGAAGTTGCAGGCGCTGAAGAAAGAGTTTGGGCCAGAGGTCTTCAGCCTCTTCAGTGGCTCCATTGGAGTAGAGAACCTCGAGATGATGGAACTTGCCCAACGATTCAAGGGAGCTTTTGGCAGCCCGAACTTTATCTCAGTCGAAGGAATCTGCTACCGCATGCGTATTCGCGCAAGGCAGATGACTTTTGGAAAGTATCCGGTTGAGGAAATGGATACGAAACTGTATGCCCTCTGGGGGCACAATCCTGAGCAATCCGACTTCCCATTGCACTTGGCGATTCAGGAGAATCTGGCCAAGGGATCGAGGCTGGTGGTCATCGATCCCAAGAGGATCTCCTTGGCGAAAAGAGCAGAGATGTACTTGCCCATTCGCCCCGGGACGGACGGTGCCCTGGCCCTTGCCTTGATCCATGTCATAATCAAAGAGAACCTCTTTGACAAAGATTTTATTGAACGCTGGACTTATGGATTCGACAAGCTGATCCCGCACGTTGAGCCTTATACCCCCGAGTGGGCGGAAAAGATCACCTGGATCCCTGCTGCCGATATTCGAAAGCTTGCTCGGGTCTACGCCAAAGCCGAAAGTGCCAGTATTTTTCAAGGAACCAATACTCAGGATCAGACAGGGAATGGGACGCAGAACAGCCGTGCCTTTGCCGTCCTTCAAACGATTACAGGCAATATCAACAACCACGGAGGGTGGGTGATCAGCCCGCGGCTTTCATTAACGGGGCTGGGTATCCCTACGGAGAGAACCCCGATCGGTGCTGAAGATTACTCCCTCTTTTATGAGATCTGGGGCAGGAAGAGTCCTTATGGACAGGTGGTCTGTTTTCCGGATAGCGTTCCCGATGTGATCAAAGCCCTGATCGTGACAGGAGGGAACCCTGTCGTCAGTTTGCCTGATTCCAACGCCTTCAGGGAGGCCCTCAAGAAACTCGAACTCTTGGTGGTCATGGATCTCTTCATGACGGAAACAGCCGAGCTGGCCCATTATGTGCTTCCCGGGTGTACCCATCTCGAAAAGAACGGTCTGGCCTACAGCTACAACGTCTGTCACGGCATGCCATACCTGATGTTAAGAAAAAAGGCGATCGAGCCCTTGGATGAAAGCTGGTCCGAGTTCAGATTCTGGAAGGAACTGGCAAAGAAGATGGGTATGGGTGAAGTGTTCCCCTGGGAAAACGACGAAGAGATTGTGGAGCTTGAGTTGAAATCTTCCGGGCTGAGCTATAAAGAGCTAAAAGAGGAGAAGGTTGCCGGTGCCTATTATATGGAGAAGAAGTACGGAATGGAGGGATATGAGGTGAAAGGTTTTTCAACTCCCTCCAAGAAGATTGAGATCTATTCCGAGACCTTTCAGAAGGGTGGATTCGATCCTCTTCCCACTTATCGAGAGCCCGATCAGAGCCCTTTGAGCGCTCCTGAATTATTTCGGAGGTACCCCCTGATCCTTACGACGGGGGCCAGGATCCTCTACTACACCCATAGCCAGCATCGAAACATTCAGAGTCTTAAAGAGAAGAGTTCAGGACCCGTTGCTGAGATTCATCCCAAAACAGCGGAGAGATATGGAATTGAAAATTGGGATCCCATTATTGTAGAATCAAACCGGGGACAGATCAGACTCAAAGCGAGGATCACTGAGGATATGGCGGAAGGGGTGGTCAGTATTTCCCATGGCTGGTCAGGAGAGGCGAATGTGAATCTTCTGACCGACGTTCACTGCCGGGAGCCGATCATGGGCTACCCCCAGATGAAATCCCAGCTCTGCTCGATTCGGAAGGCGTAGTGATCACGGAATTCTGACATCGAAGGGTATGATTTTGTTAGTGCTGTCATTGCAAGCCCGTATCAAGTACGGGTGAAGCAATCTCCTATTTTGGAAAGCAAAGACATTGAACAGGACGGTTTAGATGGCCTATACCTTAACAACCTGGAACCTGTTTAAGAATTACCAGAGCGCCTGCTACAGGAACTATCTTGATGCCTCTCAGGGCCTTCGCTGTATGGGCTCGACCTGGAGTGTGCTGGCCCCCCTTAAAGGGTTAGGTGAGGATGTATACCTGATCGGCGGGGAGCCGCACGCCGCATCAACGGCTGGGACATTCCCGGAAGAGAGCCGGGAGGATATTTCAGCTGCGGAGACCGCTGGACTGGGTTTTCACTCGTGCAGCTACCTGAAGCTCTTCGTAGGGGAGGTGGTCCGTGATCAAATTGCGATTACGGATAAGACGATCAAGAAGGGGTATCCCAGGCCGGATTTGATCTGGACCACGCATCTGTGCAGTCAGCATTCAAAATGGTACCAGGAGGTCTCAAGGCGTTTGGGCGGCATACCGATGTACGCCATCGATATGATCGGCGGAGGGAATGCGGAGAAGGATCCTAAGATCGTAAACTATGTGTGCGACCAGATAGAGGAGGGAATACGCTGGCTTGAGAGAGTTACGGGCCGGGAGTTCTCGGATGAGCTGTTCATCAAGGCGGCCAGAAACGAGATCAAGGTCCTGGTTCTATGGGGCAATATCTGTGCCCTGAATAGACATGTCCCCGCGCCGCTCGATGAGCGTCGGCTGATCGCTCTATTCCCGCCCGCCATGGTGGACAGGACAACCGATGAATGTGTGCGGATCTATGAGGCCTTACTCAAAGAAGTGAGACGGATGGTTGAGACCGGGCAAAGCGTGGTCCCGGATCAACGCTACAGAATCGTCTATTTTGGAATCGCCCATACCTATGGCCATCCCGAAATGGCAAGAATCCTCCGGGACGCCGGAGCCGAGATCGTCGCCTCGGTCTATACGTTTGGAACGGCCGGCAACTTCAGAGGAATAAACAACGGGAAGTGGTCATGGGATCCTCTCGATCCTGCATGGGTGGATGAACTGGACCTGTCCTCCAGAAGAGATGCCATATCGGCCCTCGTTAAGATCGCTCTCGGTTGGCCGACTTGGCAAGGAGTGAGATCCTACTGGGCCCTCGAACAGATGGCCAGGGCAATGGTCGCAGAGTATAAGGCAGACGGTCTTTTGCTTGCCCCTTCCCGGAGTTGCGAAACCGATTTCAGGAACGGCTATATAGCGATGCAGCGTATTTTTAAGGGCGAAATTCCGACCGTAGAATACGATAGCGACCAGGTCGATGTCCGGAAAATGGATTTACCGGGCGCCCAACGGAAAACAGAGTTGTTCGTGCACCTGATGGAAGCTCATAAGAAGAGAGAATGCTGAAATACCGCGCCCTTACCCCCCCTTGAGGGAGAGGGAGGGTGGGGGGGGGTAAAATGATTTCTCCAATTTTTGAGGAATCTCTGAATGAAGACAAACTCTAACGCGATCATCGAACGTTTTCGCTCGATCACGGAGAATCCGCAGGAATATGCCCAATCCCTTCAGGGGAAAGGGAGGCTTTTGGCTGGATATATGTGCACTCATGTACCCGAGGAAATTCTCTATGCAGCGGGGATCATACCGGTAAGAATTCTTAGCTCCCATGTTTCACAGGCGATGACCAGGAGCTATATCCATGAAACATACTGCTCTTTTTCCCATGATTGCGCATACCAGGGACTCGCGCACCGGTATGATTTCTTAGACCTGCTCGTGACCAGTAGCAGCTGCATCCATATGGGGGAAGCGTTTAATGTTTGGGTTAGGTTTGCGGGATTCCAGGAAAAAAGTTTCCTCATCCCGTACCCTCATATCATCGAAACCAAGCCTGCCGCGGCCTTTATGGCGGAGTCTTTCGGAGAGTTTAAACGATTCATCGAGAAGATTGCTAAAAAGTCGATAACCAATGATGATCTTGAAAGGGCGATCAAGGTCTATAATCGGACGAGACGACTCCTGAAACGACTCTGGGAGTTCCTCAGGCGTGATCAACCACCCATAACGGGGCCGGAAGTCGCGGCGGCGACCCTGGCGTCCCAGGTTATGGACAAGGAAGAGTGCAATCAAATGCTCGAGCAGCTGACGGAGCGATTAGAAACCGAGCTTGGCAAGGGGCCGTCAGGGGTGAGGCTGATGGTCACGGGAGGGGCCTGCGACGATTTGAGGATTTTCGATCTGATGGAGCTTCTCAACTACAACGCAAACCTGATTTTCATCGATTCGTGTACGGCAGCCAGGTACTTCTGGTTTGAGGTGCCTGAGGATAGACCGGATAAGCTAAAAGCGATCGTTGAGGGATATCACAGTAGAATCCCATGTCCTGCAAAAGACAATGTTCCCGGTACCGGAGAAAGAAAAAGGTTCAGGTTCGTCCGACAGTTCATCGAGGACTTCAAGCCAGATGGAGTCGTATTCCTCTACCAGAGATTCTGCAGCCCTCAGCCGAACGACATTGTGGCGTTGAGACCTATCTTGGACCAGTTGGGAATTCCATCGACGGAGCTTGAACTGGATACAACCGTACCGATCACTCAATTTGGGGCGCAGCTGGAAGCCCTTGTCGAAATCATAAAGCGGGTGGTGCCATTTGAATAAGGGAAAAACTCTGGCTGGACTGGATGTCGGTCATGTTCATACGAAGGCCCTCATCATGAGGGGACGAGAAATTCTTGGGTATGCTGCACTGCCCACAGGATGTGACGTGGTGGCCGCAGCCCAAGCAGCGCTTGATCGTGCTTTGGGCAATGTCGGAATCTCACGGGGTGCACTGGCCGGGATCGGGGCGACTGGAATCTTTAGAGATAGGATAAAGGGGCCGCAGCTCAACGTAGATAGAACCGTGCCCGAATACGCGGCGGATGCGAAAGGGGCTTTATTTCTTAATCAGAATTCCAGAACCGTCATCGATATCGGTGGAAACATCCATAAAGCGGTCCATTATGATCGAAACGGGGACCTCCTCGACGTGATCCAAAATGATAAATGTGCCGATGGCCTCGGCATTTTTTACACGACCATGGCCAAAGCCCTTGGGGTGAGTGAACAGGCTTTGTCCGATTTGGCACTTCAATCCACCCGGAAGGTATCGATTGCGATTCAGTGTGCCCTATCTGCCGAATCAGAAGCGATTGATCTGATGTGCCAGGGCGCGGGCATCGCGGATGTTGCAGATGCGATCTCGAGATTCATCGTCGAACGGGTTGCTTCGATGTGCACGTCCATGGCCCTCGAAAAAGAGATCGTGGTCGCGGGAGGATTGGCAAAATCTCAAGCGCTGATGAAGCACCTTCCGGGGTTGATCAAACAAGAGGTGATCCGATTGGATCTTCCGGAATACGTAGGTGCAATCGGTGCTGCGTTGAGTTTGTGAAGGATCTCAAAATTGAATTCACATAGTCATTTGAAAATCTCCCCTCGCCCCTCTTTGGCACCGCAAAGCGGCCACTTTGTGGAAGAGGGGCAATCCCTCCCTTTGAAAAAGGGAGGTTGGGAGGGATTTAAAAAATAGATGTCGTTATTATTATGAGACGAACATGATTGAACACGCTTCGATCAACGAACAGCTTGATCCGACAAAGGCCAAGGCGATCGTGGCCGGAATCGATATTGGAGCAGTGACCTCCAAAGCCGTGATATTGCTGGATCGGCAGCCCTATGCGTTTTCTCAAGTCACAACCCGAAGGCCCGCGGAATCTGCCTCGAAGGTGATCCATGAGGCTCTCAGTAAGGCCCATTTGAAGTCAGACCAAATCCATTTTGTCGTGGGGACCGGTCGCGGGAGGACGCAGGTTCCATTCGCGCGTAAGACGATAACCGAAATTGCCTGCGGCGCCGCAGGAGCGGTACACATCTGGGGTCCATCGGTGCGTACGGTCCTCGATGCCGGCGGTCAGAGCTGCAGAGTGATTCATTGCACCGAAAAGGGCAGGGCAACCTCTTTCCTCTGGAACGACAAGTGTGCTGCGGGCATTGGCCGTTCGATAGAAACCTTTGCTGATCTGGTCAAGAAAGAAGTCACTGAGATCGGAAAGATCAACCTCCAATCCCATTCCTTCCCAAAACTAAGTGACTTTTGTCCGGTCTATGCTCAATCCGAAGCTCTCGATTTGATTCGAAGCAAAGTCCCGGCTGAAGAAGTGATCGCCGCTTACCACTATGCGATGGCTAAGAGGATCGGCACATTGGTGGCCAGAGCGGGCGTGAAGAAGGATCTCGTGGTCATCGGAGGCCTGGCGAAGAATCCGGGAATCATCAATCGAGTAGAAAGTATCCTGGGGGTAAAGAGTTTGGATACGAAACCCTCGTGGGATCCGGTATTCACTGTCGCTCTCGGCGCAGCTCTCTTTGCGGATGCTTTCTTCGGGAGAGATCTGGGTTCATACGTTCAATAGAGTATACCGATTCGGAAATAGCTTCGCCTATTTTGTCATTCCGGACTTGATCTGCCGCGATACGGACGGTCGAATCACCCGGAATGCAGAGGAAGCAAAGGATCCCTGCATCTGCAGGAGCGAGCATCGGATTCACCACACGACTCAAAATACTGATTGGAGAATGTGACGATGAAACCAACGGAAGAGAAGAAGTATTGGAACCCGATCATGGAGACCCTCCCTCGAGAGAGGCTTGTGGAGATCGAGCTGAAAAGGTTCAGGGAGATCTGCCGATGGGCGAAAGAAAACTCTCCCTTCTATCGAAGGAAGCTTCACGGGATCGAACCGGAAGATATCCGGACCCTCGAAGATGTGAGAAAGGTTCCGATTACTGAGAAAGATGAATTGAGAGAGGGGCAAGCGGGGAAAGAACCTTACCTCTATGGCGATCTCTTGGCCGTTCCTCCGGAGCATCTATCCGTATTCCATCAAACCTCCGGGACGACAGGGAGGCCGGTCTACATCCCGGATACGTATGAAAGCTGGCAATGGGTTGTGGAAGTATGGTGTTACATCTTATATGCCGCGGGATTTCGATCGGCGGACCGGGTTTTTCTTCCCTTTGTCTACAATGTCTATATCGCCTTCTGGCAGGGACACTATGCAGCCGAAAAATTGAGATGCAATGTGGTTCCAGGAGGGGCCCTCGAAACGAAGGCCCGGATCCAGAAGATGAAGGAGGTGAAGGCCACGGCTTTGATGAATACTCCGACCTATGGCCTCCATATGGCAGAGGTGGCCAGAGAGATGGGTATCGACCCAAGGCGAGACCTCTTCATCAAGAAGATGATCTGCGCCGGGGAGCCCATGCCGGAGCCTACCCGGCTTCGATTGGAACAGGAATGGGGCGCAGATGTGTATGATCACATCGGGGGGACAGAACCAGGCGGATGGGCAGGAATGTGTTCCGAGAAGAAAGGCATGCATGTGATCGAGCCCCATTTCCTATTAGAAATGGTCGACCTGGAAACCATGTCCAGACCAATCCCCTCAGGAGAGAGAGGGGTCGCGGTCATCACCTCACTTTGCAGGAGATGTATTCCTCTCATCCGGTTCAATTTGAAGGACATTATGACGGCGATCGATGAACCCTGTGCCTGTGGGAGGACTTCCATTCGAGTGAGTCAGGTTGAAGGCCGGGTGGATGATCTCCGAAAGATTCGAGGGGTCTTTTTCAGCCCCCATGTGGTGGAAGAGGTGATACGGGCTAGATTTCCGGAGGTGGTTGAGTTTGAGATCGTCCTGACACAGGAGGAGGTGATGCCTGTCCTTACGTTGAGAATCGAGATGGACCCGAGCCTGGGTGAGGATCAGCATAAGAAGAGCAAGGCCAGGATCCGGGAAGAGCTGAAGGTAAAGACAAACCTGACCTTTGAGATCGAGTCTGTCAAGCCCGGAGGCCTACCCCGTTATACTCTGAAATCGGCAAGGTTTAAGGACTTAACGAAAAAGCAAGGTTAGAGGTTCGCTCCCGCCCCTCCCCTCTCAGAGCGGGAGGAGGAAGGCGGGAGGTGGTGTTGAAAAGGGCAAGGAGGAGTCATGGAATACGACGTGAAGGCAATGGATTTGGAGATCAAAGCGATTGAAGAGAGGGCCATGCGGTTAAGGGAATTAGGTGCAGGGATCGAAGCCGTCGAGAAAAACGTGGATGCGATCCTTACCTTCACCTATCTCCTGAAGAAGAATGTTTCTGATGTGATAGGGTGAATCGGAATTTGAGGGGGATTTATGGAGAAGGATGTGGAGGTCCGTTGCCGGTCATGTCACCACCGTTTCAAGGTGCCCGTACTTCAGCAACTGGTAGAGTGTTCCAATTGCTCACAGAGGTGGAAGCTCAAATGGTTCGATGAGACCACGGCCACCATCCTGGCCCCCGAATCGTGGACGGAATTTCAGGCAAAGATGAAGTCGGTGCGAATCGATTCCCAAGAGGTTAAGAAATGAATCCCATAGCCTTCGTTGATCTCTCCGCTCGAAAAGTGACTGTCAAACCCATACCGGAGAAGATCCGGCGTCTCTTTTTGGGAGGCCGGGGGATCAACATGTACCTTCTTTATAACCATCTTAGAGAGGATGTTGATCCCCTTTCACCGGAGAACCCACTTATCTTTGGAGCAGGGCTTCTTACAGGCACCCATGGTATGGCAAGCGCACGGTTTAACATTTCAGCAAAATCTCCTGAGTCAGGAAATCTTGGAGACTCCAACTCTGGGGGGTTCTTTGGCCCCGAGCTTCGTTTTGCAGGATATGACCACCTTTTCATCCATGGCCGATCTCCTTCTCCGGTCTATCTTTGGATCCACGATGGAGAGATTGAGTTTCGGGAAGCAAACCATCTTAAAGATTACAATCTTCCTCAAACACTGGATGCCATTCGTGCGGAATTGGGAGATCAAGACATTCAGGTTGCTGCGATCGGTCCTGCAGGAAGGAAACTGGTGGTCTTTGCCAATGTGATGTGCACCATAGGCAACGCCGCAGGTCGAACAGGAATGGGAACGGTGATGGGTTCTAAAAACCTCTGGGCGATTGCTGTCCGGGGGAAACAACCCATTCAGATTGCCCATCCAGACCAATTGATGAAGGTGGCAGAGAAACAGTATCGTCAAATCACCCAGACAAAAGGTTATAAGGCGACTTCTCTCTATGGGACCCTGATGCGTTTGAGCATCTCCAGAACCCAAGGGCAGGAGCCTGCATTGAATTACCAGTATAATATGCTTGAATCCGGAGGGGAGGAGTTCGATCCGGATGTTTTTGTTCAAAAGTATGAGTACGGGAAGATGTCCTGTTTTAACTGCCCCGTTCACACCAAGCATCTTCATCGGGTCCCTTCGGGAGAACATCAGGGGCTGACCGGTTCAGGCCCCGAATATGGGGGGGCGGGATATTTTGGCTCTTCCTGCGGGACCGGGGATTGGGTGACCATTCTGGAGTGCTGGGATCTCAGTAATCAATATGGTCTCGATATCCTGACCACTGCAGGGTATATTGCCTGGGTCATGGAACTTTATCAAAGAGAGCTCATCGATGAGTCGATCACAGGAATGCCGCTTCGTTGGGGAGATCACGATGCCATGACCGGTTTAATCCATCAAATGGCGCGACGGGAAGGATTTGGAGGGATGCTTTCCGACGGATGGCAGAAGGCCAATCTTAAGCTTTTCGGAGAGAAGGCCAAGGAGTATGAGCGCTACATTCCCACGATCAAGGGGATGACCGTCGATCAAGACACCCGGGGGACAAAGGCGATGGCGCTCGGAGCTGCCACGGCTACCCGGGGAGGAGGCTGTCACCTTCGGAGTCGTTTTACCATGGAAGAGATGGATCTTCCTCCGGAAGCGACGAAGAAGATCATCGGCCGGCCGATTACCTCTGATCCAGATTCTTACGAAGGCAAAGCCTACCCCGCGATCTGGACAGAAAAGCTTTGTGCGATAGGAGATGCTTTGGGAATCTGCCGATTCGTAACGAAATGGTTAAGCCCGGGGCTTCTCGGCTTCAATGAGTTTGTGGAGGCGGTCTCTGCCGTAACCGGATACGAATTCACCCCTGAAAAACTGATGGAGGCCGGGGAGAGGATCTATAACTTGGAGCGACTCTTCCTCATTCGCGAAGGACTCGACCGGAAAGATGACCGGATCCCCGAGCGTTTCTACGAACCCTGGCAATATGGCTTTCAAAGGGGCTCTTGTATCGAAAAGGAAAAATTTGAGGCTCTCCTCGACGAATACTACCGGGAACACGGATGGGATCAGCAAGGGATTCCAACCCGTGAAACCCTGGAACGGCTGGGATTGGGAGAAGAACCCTCGCACTTACTATGAAGAACGTTGGTCATTAGGTTATTGGGTTATTAAGTTATCTAATGACTTAATGACTAATAACTCAATGACTGTATTCTATTAAAGATGGAACCATTTAACCGCTGCAGGAGCTGAGGGTATGAAGAAGATTATAATCCACGCTGAGAGATGCACCGGTTGTCGCCTCTGTGAGTCCACCTGCGCCCTTTATAATGATCGGATGAACGATCCGAGCCGGTCGAGGATTCGAACGGTGAAGAAACATTCCCTTGGCTTGAGCACTCCGGTCGTCTGCCTCCAGTGCAAGAAGCCTCCTTGCGGCGAGGCTTGTCCTGTCAACGCCATAGGGAGAGAGTCAAACGGAGCTGTCAAGATCGATTATGATCTCTGCATCGGCTGTGAGGCATGTGTGAGCCAATGCCCCTTCGGTGTGATGATGGCCCTCCCTGATAAAGTGGTGAAGTGCGAATTCTGCGGAGGGGATCCCCAATGCGTAAAGTACTGTATGACCGGCGCCATCGAATATCGAGATCCTGAAACCGAAACCCAGCAAAAACGCACTCAAACTCTGGGAGCAGTTTAGGTCTTTGGAAAAAGGATCTAAGCCGCCCCTTTCTTATCAGCGCTCCCTCCTTTGTCTCTCTTAAAGTAAGAGGGGGAGTTAAACCCAGGAGACGTGAAATTGGCCATCACCGTTAAGACGCTTCGACCTCTATCGGAATGGCTCGGAGGTCCCAAGATCGAAGTGGAATGGTCTGGAGGGACCTTGGAAGATCTGATCCGTATTCTTGTTAAGAAAGGCGGGCCGGAAATGGAAAAGGAGTTGAAAGGAGAAGATGGATCTCTGGCCTATATCGTCTCCATCAATGGAAAGATCGGGAGAGACCTTTCCACGCCCGTTCCGGATGGTGCCGAAATCTTCTTCTTTACCCCTTTGGGCGGAGGATGATCCATAGAGCGATGGATAAAGATCGGAGAAAAGCGAACATTTTTGAAGATACGATGGCTCATATGACTTATGTTCAAATTGAGGAGGCAGCGCGGGAAGCGGCTGTCGTTCTCTTTCCCGTTGGAGTGATTGAGGAGCATGGGCCACATTTACCCTTGGCCGTTGATGTCTACGCATCCTGTCTCCAGTCCAGAGCAGTTAAATCCGAGTTGAAAAAGCGAGGGATCGATTCCTTGATCGCTCCTCCTTTTTATTGGGGGATTAACATTGCAACAGGATCGTTTGGCGGGTCCTTTACCTGCCGGGAAGAAACAATGATCTCTGTTCTTTCGGATGCGATGGCGAGTCTTAAAAACTGGGGATTCCGGCAGATCTTCTTTATCAATCATCACATGGACGGCAGGCATTCGAAGGCTCTGGATAAAGCGATTCAAAAAGCACGGGCGGAAATCGGGATTGAGGCCTATTGGATCATAGATCAATTCTTCCTCAAGCCCCTGGGATTTAAAGGAAATGAACCACATCTTCTGATTCACAAGAACGTCCTTCCTTTTGTTCCCACCTCTCCTCATCTCAATATCCATGCCGAGGGATATGAGACGAGCCTCATGTGGTGTTACTTCCCGGAACTGGTGGACTTAAAGGTTTGGAAGACTCTAAAACCTACGAATCTCACCGTAGACGACCTTCTGGTCTGGCAGAAAGGCGGAATGGAAGCGAGGAAGGTCACCCCTCTGGGATATTTCGGAGACCCGACACCGGCCCGGCCAGTCCTGAAAGAGGAAAGGAAGCAATAGAAGCTTACGGCAGAACAGTCGCCGGCCTCATCGAAACCTTTCTCCAGGGTCATTACTCCCCGCCCGAAGCCCCGTGGCCGAAAGGCGCTGCCCAATCACGGAAATAACCAGCAATCCTTCTCTTCATCGAGAGAATGTTTTACTCCATTATTTCGGTCTTATAGATTGTAGTGATCGAATCCGGGAAGACGGAGGCGGTTTTCAAGGCGGCGGAGGAGAAAGGCCGCGATTGAAGTGAGTATAAGATAAATCAGCCCCACGATGAAAAAGACTTCGGTGTATTTGAAGGTCTCAGAGGCAATCACCTTTCCTTCGCCCGTCAGCTCGATGCAGGTGATCATATATGCGAGGGAGGAGTACTTGATCAAGTAGATCACTTCATTGCCGCAGCCGGGGAGGGCCCGGCGGAAAGCCTGGGGAAGGATAATCGTGCGAATCATTTCCATCTTTGTAAACCCCAGGGCCTGGGCAGCCAGTCTCTGACCTTTCTTGATCGACAGGAAAGCGCCACGCACATATTCGGAATGATAAGCTGCACTGCAAAGGGTGAAGCCCAGGACGGAAGCTAGAAAAGGGGTGAGATAGATTCCGATGTGGGGTAGTCCGAAATACCAAATAAAGAGCTGAACCACGAGCGGGAATCCGCGAAAGATGGCTACGTATCCATTGGAGAGCAAGATGATCCACCGCCTTCCGTAGACCCGGAGCGCTCCCACCAGAACCCCGAGCATAAGCCCGCACAGGCCCGACGGAAGGATCAGCAGCATGCTGACTTTAAGCCCCTTCATCAGGGCAGGCAGAACGTCGTGCTGTATGAAATTCAGTTCGTTCATCTATATCGTTCTTACCGATCCTCTCCATAGAGGCTGGTCAGCTTGGAGCAGAACTCCCTGGTTCTCGCACATTCGGCCTGAGACAGGATCCTTTCAGGAGGCCCGGCCTCAACGATCACTCCATCCTCCAAGAAGAGAATCTCGTCCGCCAGGTCACTCGCAAATCCAATCTGGTGCGTGGCCATGACCATGGTCATGCCCTCTGCGCCGAGGGTCCTGATCACTGCAAGCACTTCCGTGATCAACTCCGGATCGAGCGCAGAGGTGGGCTCATCGAGGAGCATGACCTTGGGATCCATCGCCAGAGCCCTGGCAATGGAAACCCTTTGCTTCTGCCCTCCCGAGAGCTGGGCCGGATATTTCTGAATGTGCTCCTTGAGGCCGACCCGCTCCAGTTCTCCGACGGCTCTTTCGCGGGCATCCTTCTTGCTCATCTTCCTGACCTTGAGGAGTCCAACCTCCACATTTCCCAGAGCGGTGAGGTGGTCGAAGAGGTTGAAGTCTTGAAAGATCATGCCGACCTTTTGCCGGTATTCGTAGAGCTCTTTCTTCTGGGAGTGAAGGATCTCCTTCCCATCCAGCCAGATCCGGCCCTCGTCGGGAACCACCAGGAAATTGATACACTGGAGCAGGGTGCTCTTTCCTCCGCCGGAAGGACCGATGAGCACCTTGATTTCCCCCTGGTTCACCGTGAGAGAAGCTCCCTTGACGACCTCTTTGGAGCCGTATCTCTTAGTGACTTTTTCAACTCTCAGGACCGGTTTTTCTTCTGTCATGACTTCATCTCATGTAGCCTGGGATCCTCACCCTCTCCTCCAGGGCACGAAGAGCCTTGGTACCCGCGTATGTCAAAATCAAGAAGATCACCCCTGCCGTGAAGTAAAGGGGCAGGTGTTGATAGGTTCTTGAAGCTACAAAATGCGCCCTTGCCATCACCTCCGCCACCCCAAGCGCATAGGCCACGGCCGAGTCCTTCAGGACGATCGAATATTCGTTGGACCATCCCGGAATGGACAAGCGCAGGGCTTGAGGAAGGATGATGAAAAAAATCGACTTGGTGTCGCTCAATCCCAGGGCCCTTGCCGCCTTCAGCTGTCCTTCCGGCAGCGAAAGGATTCCGCCTCTGAAGATCTGTGACTGGTAAGCGGCGCTGATCAGCCCGAGGACGATCAGGGCCGCAACGAAAGCCGAAATATTGATGCCGAGCATCGTGAAAAGCCCAAAATAGAAGAGAAAGAGAAGCACCAGGAGGGGAACGCCTCTGAAGAACCAGACATAAAGGTTAAATAGCCTTCGGATATATGGACGTCCGTACACCAAACCGACGGCAAGGAGCACTCCGAGGAGAAACCCGAGCCCCATCGCCCCGATCACGAGCGCCAGGGTGACCACGACTCCCTGCAGAAGATACGGCAGAGCGTCCCCGATGGCTAATAGGTATTCGTGCATCTTTCAGTCCCAGGATAGGAGCAGTCGGGATAGAGGGGATCTGAGACGCGGAAGGCATCAGAGAGAATCCCTCCTGATGCCTTCCGCAATCATTATCGGTCCGTCACTTGCGGTCTACTGCAAATCATACTTCTTCTTCAATTCATTCCAGGTCGGGGAAGCCATGAGCTTCTTCAGACCGGCGTTCACCTTGTTCAGCAGCTCCTTGTCCTCTTTGCGCACTGCATAGCCGAACTCTTCATCCGGCATGCCGAACCTCCCGACGATTTTGACCGGCTTCTTCTTGACTGCGTCCTTGGCCGGGGCGTCATCCATCGCCGCAGCCACGATGCGGCCATTGACCACGTCTTCCACGGCAAGAGGAGCGGAGTCGTAGTAAACCAGGGAAAAATTCTTCTTATCCTTCTTGATCAGGTTTTCTTCGATCCATTTGGCCTCTGTGGTCCCTCTCTGAACACCGACTTTGTTGCCTTTATCCAGGATCTGGGCAACGGTCAGTTTGGAGTCTTTCTTCGCGACAAGGACCTGCTCGATCTTCCAATAAGGAATCGAGAAGTTGACCTGCTCCTTGCGTTTGTCGTTGATGCTCATTCCGGAGGCGATCATGTCGATTTTCTTGGCATTGAGGCTTGGAATGATACCGTCCCAATCCATGGGCTGATGCTTCACCTTGAATCCCTGGTCCTTGGCGATCCACTCCAGAGCCTTCACGTCAAAGCCGTCAGGGACCCCGCTTTTGTCCACAAAGGCAAAAGGCGGAAAATTCGCATCGATGCCGTTCACGTAGACCTTCTCCTGCGAAAAGGCAGGAGATGCCGCAAACATCAACGCCACCAACAACATCAAAACCATCCCAGTCTTCCTTCCCATACCCCCATTCTCCTTTCCATTCGTTATGTTCATTTGAATCCCCGTCTGTCTCTGTGACAACGAGGCGATAGAGGATTCATTTGCGCCAAAGGCTGCGTGTTGTTTGTATTTTTCTGATAAAACCTTGCTTAGGATATACAAGAAAGGGAGTAGTCTGTCAAGAAGAATCAGCCGCAAGAGCCGCAAGATCAAGAGGGTTTGGCTCCGGTCTCACCAATGTCGCTCAGATCCTTCGGTTGACGCCTCGGTTGCGGCGGTTCAGAATCCCAGGGACCAAAGGCCCTCGGGCATCTCTACGGACAGGAAGTACACCATCGCTTGCAGCACGGCGAAGACGCCCGTCGTGTAGATCCCGGTCCGGAGCCAACTTGAAGCGGCGAACACGCGCAGGAACGTAACCAGGAACAGCAGGGTCGCCGGCCGGAATCCCACCAGCCAGATGAGACCGTAATAGGCCAGCACGACCCCAAAGAACAGCAGAGCCCGCCTGGTTCCTTTCCCGCTGGCGGCCGCCTCGGAGATCGCGAGGTCCAGGACCTGTTTTGATTCCCCTCCCCCCCGCAGTTCCAGCACGAGTTGCCCGGCCGCCATCAGGACGGCGGGCACTGCAGCCACGAAGGGCAACAGGCCGGCAAAGAAGGGAAAGGTGGTTGCCTCGATCGCGGCGCCAGCCAGCACCAGAATCAGGAGGACCGTAAACAAGGCTGTCGGCCGGAACCGCCACACGACTTGCGCCGATGGAGACGCCGCGGGCCGCCGCTTTCTGCTGACGATCCAGTAGGCGAGGGACGCGACCAGGAGCCCTAAGATGGCGAGGGTCCCAGGCCGAGTCAGCCAGCTCCATCCGAACCGGTTCACCGAGATCCACAGGTAGCGCTCCGTCGGGTTGCTCAGGACGAAGGCAATCAGGAACGGCGGACGCGCCCAGCCCAACCGCTTCATTCCCCAGCCCAGCAGCCCGAGGGCCAGCATCACGGCGAGATCCCCGAGATGCTTCGTGGCCTGGAAGGCGCCGAAGATCATGATGATGAGGATGGCCGGGGCCAGGTAGACGAAGCGGACCGCCGTGAGGCGGGCCAATGGCTGACACAGGAACAAGCAGAGGGCCGCGCCGATGATGTTGGCCAGGGCAAAGCTCCAGATGACCGTGAAGAGGAGGTCCATATGCTCCGTGATCATCCGAGGGCCAGGCTGAATCCCGAAGACGATGAGGGCCCCCATCAGAATGGCCGACGGGGGGCCTCCGGGAACGCTGAACAGCAGCGTGGGGATGAGGTCGCCCGCCTCCACCGCGTTGTTGGCGGCCTCGGGAGCGATGATTCCCCGGATGTCCCCTTTTCCGAACTGGTCCCGTTCTTTGGAAACGACCACGGCGTGGCCATAGCTCATCCAGGAGCCTGCGCTGGCTCCGATTCCAGGCAGGATCCCCGTCCAGACGCCAATCAAGGCACCGCGCACGAGCATCCACCGGTGTTCGATCACGTCCCGGACACCCTGAAGCCATCCGCTGCCGAGGCTGATCCGCTCGGCGATCTGGCCTCCTCCCGCCAGGAGATCGATCACCTCGGCCACGCCGAAAAGTCCGAGAACCACGCAGACCAAGGGAAGGCCGTCCATCAGATAGAGCTGGTCGAACGTGTAGCGATAGTGGGCCACATTCGGGGCAACGCCGATCGCCCCGACGAGCAGACCAAGGGCTGCGGAAACCAGGCCCTTCAGCGGGGTTTCCCCCGTGAGGAAAGCCGCAAAGCCGAGCCCGAGGAAGCAGAGCATAAAGAGTTCCGGCGAGCCGAACGTAAGCACGAGGGGGCGGGCGATGGGGATGGAGAGGGTGAGGGTCAAGACACCAATGAATCCCCCGATCAGCGAAGACAGGAATGCAGCGGAGAGTGCCCGTGCCGCCTGGCCCTGCTTGGCCAATGGATGGCCGTCCAACACGGTGGTCGCGGAGGCCGAGGAGGCTGGCGTTCCGATGAGCACGGCGGTGATGGTGTCCGAGGTATGGACAACCGCCAGCGCGCCCACCAGCACAGCCATGGCGGTGTGGGGTCCCATATCATAAATGAAAGGGAGCAGAATGGCTACACAGGCGGTCCCGCCCATTCCGGGGAGCAGTCCGAGCACGATGCCCTCGACCACTCCCACCAAGAGCATGGCCAGGTGAAAGGGATTCAGAAACATCCCCAGGGCAACGGTGGCGCTCTCCCACATACCTCCTCCTCCGCCCAAGCCCCGAAGGGGTGGGCGAATACGGAACCCCACGGGCAGAGCCCGTGGCACCAGTAGAGTGTGCCTTCGCCAAAAGACGGCTGCCTGCTGCGCCAGGGCGCATGCACGGCGAGCGGCGAGACATCCGGCCAAGGGGCACGGGTTCCATCTCGCCGAAGCCCTTTGCGCCTTCCCCCACGGGTAAAACCCGTGGTTCCCGGCGGAGGCGGATGGATGGTAGAAATCCGGCGGCGCGGCGCGTGCGCAACGCCCCCTACTTCACCACGGTGTTGTACTTTTTCTGAAGCAGGTCCAGGAGGAAGCGCCTGGCCTCCTGGGGAAGTTGGAAGGTCCGGCGGATCCCGGCCTCCAGCTTGTCACCGCGGAGCGTGGGATATCCGCCAAGGACGTTCTCAGCCTTCTGCAAGAACTCCGAATCCTTCTGCAACCGGTCGACCGCCTCGAGTACCGCCTTGATGGACTCAGGCGGCGCCTCCGGCTTGACCCAGAGGATCTTCTGGATGGAGAAGGCCGCGACGTTGAAGGCCTTGTACGCCTCCCAGGCCGGCCCGGCCGGCTTCTTCTTGTGGAGGATTTCGTACACTTCACCCACGGTGGGCATGTCGGGAAATGCCGGATCGCGCTCCAGCGCACCAGCGGCATTCATCTGTCCGAAGCTCATCAAGGGCACGGCCTTGCCTGTCTTAACCAGGGGGACAACGCTGGCCACATACGCGGGCGTCGTCTGATAGTCGATGTTGCTTTCGCCCCGCTCGAAGGCCAGCCGTGACGGGCCGCGTCCCTCGTAGCCAAGGACCGCCTTCAGATCGACGTCGATGACTTCGAAGGCAAGGAGCATCACGAGGTCCAGGCCCGTGGCGCTGATTCCGGCGTAGACCAATCGTTCAGCCGGTTTTGTCAGGTCCGCCGGCGTCTTGATGCCGATATTCGGTGCGGCGTAAACTGCCCCGCCCACTGGATTCACGAGGAGCGGCTTCAGCTTCGTAAGGTCGTATTGGACGGCTTTGACCCCCAGCAGGGCATGAAAATAGTTGGTCGCCGACGTGGCCACCATGTTCAAACCGTCGGCCTTGGACCGGAGCACGTACTGATTCACGCCGTGGATAGACTCGCCCCCTGGAATATTCCGAATGAGGATCTTGGGATTTCCGGTGATGTGTTTCTGAAGGTATGGGGCTATCACCCGCATCCACACATCTGTTCCGCCCCCTTCTTTGAAGGGCACCACGACCTCGATCGTCTTCCCCGCGTAAAAATCGGATGCCCCCGAGGATCCCGCCAACGGTCCCCCAAGCAGCCACAAACATCCCAAAAGCGCAACTGCCATACGCATCATGGCCACACCTCCTCCTTTCTTGTCTTGAAGTCTGCCCGGTAGGCCGACCGCGCCAGCCTTACGGCCCTGAGGTCAGGGATCCGACAGGCAACGCAGGCCGGCTATCATCGATAAGAACCCGTTTGGAGATGAGCTGAATATATGAAAAAGGAGGGGGGTATGTCAAGGAAAATCAGCTTCGAATGGTACTCCCTCAGTTACGGGGGACGATCTGGCAAAAATCCTTCCAAAAGTTTATCAAGCG
>JBHGBJ010000060.1:0-26935 GCA_041947025.1 Thermodesulfobacteriota bacterium | reverse complement strand
ACCTCAAAGGAGTGCACTTTTAAAACTTAAACGGTGCACTTTTAAACTTTAGCTAACATGATAAATTTGGAGAGCTCTGAAAAACTACTTTTCGCTCTCTTGATTACAGCGATTCCAAAAAATGATTACACAGATTTTCCTTTAGTTCCCACAACTTTTAATCGGTGTAATCGTTTCAAAACCGTTGTAACCAGAGAATTCTATGCTTTTCCAGAAATCTCATTTGAGGGAGGAAGTCCTGGCCTTATTCCGATAGAATTTCCGTGGATTCCAAAGAAAAATGGATAGGTGGGGGGAGATGCTATTTCAATATCTTTGTAATCTTCTTGACTTTGTCTACTGTCTCCTTAATTTCCTTGGCCTCTTTTAGGCCCGGAATTTCGTTTACCTCCTTTTTTAAGTCGGAAATCAGATCTTTCTTTTGATCTTCCTTCTCTTTCTTCCTCTCTGCTTTTCTCTCGCCTCGGATCTTTCCCAATTCCTTTACAGTCTTCCCAAGACCTGCGCCGATTTCAGGAAGTTTCTTGGCTCCAAAGAGCAAAAAGAGAATCACCAGGATCACTAAGATTTCGGGTAAACCTAAACCAAACATGACCTCACCTCACTCCCCCACTCCCACCCCTTCTCCCTCGAGGGGGAGGGAGGGGTGGGGGTGGAACTCTCAACGATTTTAGATTATTATAAGGAAAGATTTGAGAAAAGAGAACAAAAATCTCTTTATTCTTTTAAGATGTTAGTCGGGAGATTGTCCATGGCAAACGAAGTGACATGTCCGATCTGTGAAGCCGATATTCCTCTGGACGGGGATGAAGAGACCGGCGATTTGATCCTGTGCTCTTACTGTAAGATGACCCTCAAGATGGTCAAAGCAAAAGATAAGTGGATCCTTGAAGATGAATTTGAGGAGTAGATGAAATTCTTATATGCCTCCGATCTCCACGGCAAGATCTCCCTCTACGAGGGACTCTTCTCTCTGGCCATATCTTCCTCGGCCGAGATCATCGCCTTAGGTGGCGATCTTCTGCCCTCTCTTCCTCCGACGAAACGATACGAGGATATGCTTCCCAACCAAATGGCCTTCATCAGCCAATTCCTCAGGGGCTTTCTCAAAGAAATAATTGAAAGGACCCGAACGAAGCGGATCTTCCTCATCTCCGGCAACTGGGATTTGGGTTATCCCTATCTGTTTGAGGAATCCACGGAAGGGATTGTCGATCTCAATCAGAAAATCGATCAAATCAGCGACGGATACGAACTGATCGGATATCCCTTTGTTCCTCCGACTCCGTTTCGGCCAAAGGATTATGAAAAGATGGACGACCCTGAATCGGCCTGGCCTCCTCAGAAGAACCCATCCTATATCAGGACCTGTGAACAAACGGTTCAACTCACCCCTATTGATCCCCATCTTTTTCTGAAGAAACGAGAAACCATTCGGGAAGATCTAGATCGCCTCCCAAAGCCTCCTCAGCCGAATAGGGCGATCTATATCATGCATTCACCCCCCTTCGGAACGCGATTGGACGTCATCGAAGGAGGAAAATCGGCAGGAAGTCGCTCGATTAGGGCCTTTATCCAAGAACATCAACCGCTCTTAACCCTTCACGGCCATATCCATGAGTCGCCAGACCTCTCCGGCAGCTACTTTGATCGGATTGGAAAGACGCTTTCCATCAATCCCGGGCAGTCTATCTGGAAGGAAAAAGAATCTTCAAAACTCTATGCCGTCACTTTTGAAATGGAGAACCTGGAGGGAACGCTTAAACATACCTATTACCATTTAGATTCCTATCACCAAATTCCAAATCCCAAATAATTTCCAATTACCAATACTTCGATGTTTCAAACTTTGGAATTTGGTCATTGGATTCGGTTATTCATGAGACCACTGAATACGAAAACGTTGGTAGCCCTACTCATATCTACTCTCTTTTTAATCTCTATTCCCATTCCTATTCCATCTCAAATTGATCCTGCTTCGGAATGGAACCTTCTCTACGTCAAGATTCGAGATCGCCGTATCACGAAAGGCGAAGCCTTGAACAAATTGAAAGAAATAGAGGTTTTCCTCAAGGAATTCTATCTAAAAAACTCTGAAAAGGAATTCGATGAAGGTCTCTGTTTTCCTTTAAAAGGTTATTCCTTCCATTTTATTGGCGGTAAACGCGGAAGTGGATATCAGCCTCAGGGTTACGATTTTTTTGACGGGAATGATCATAGAGGTCATCCAGGTCACGACATCTTTATTTGGGATAAGAATCAAGATGGGCTTGACGATAGGACGGGTAAACCAGCAGAAGTCCTTTCCGTTTCTCCAGGAATCGTGGTATCAGTCCATTCTAACTGGAGACCATCAAATCCCCTCCGGGGAGGAAATTACATTTGGACCTTTGAACCGATCAAAAGTCGATACCATTATTATGCCCATTTAAATGAAATCTTCGTCAAGGTTGGTCAAATTGTCTCTAAGGGAGACCGTCTCGGAACGGTTGGAAGAACCGGAGTGAATGCTTATCCGAAAAGGTCACCTACCCATCTTCATTTTGTCGTCCATGAATCAGTGGACGGCTATCCAAAACCGGTCAATCCTTACAAAGAATTAGTCAGGCCCGAGAGAAGATAGGAGCACGATCACTCTTCAAGACGAAAACATTTTCTCCTGTTCTTCAACTCCTCCTTTTGCTGATGGATCTCGGCCATGATCTCTTTATCCCGGTCGCTGGCCAGACCGTGCCTTTCAAGACAATCAAATTCAGCGTGAGGGTTATGGCAGAAAAGTCGTTTCTCCGGTCCCTCGAATTCCCACCAGGCGGCTGGCCTGAGCCGATCCCAATCCATATCTTCAAGAGGCGCTCGGTCTTTGGCAGAAACGTTGGCAGCGGCGAAGATTTCGGATCGATGGTTGAAGTAAAGGCTCCGGTACTCCCTTTTATTTTTAAATGGAAACCCTGGAGGCCCCTCACTCGCTGACACCGAAGGACACCACCCATTCAAAAAATAAAGCCTTTGATTCTGAGTCAGCCCTGATCCTCTTTTTTCCATGCCATATCTTTCTCTCGGGATTTCAATCTCTCTTCCCTCTCATTCTTCTTCCTAATATATGACAGTGGTCCTCTGATGACAATGTCCTGTCGTATTCTTAAGAAGGGGGTAGGGTGTGAGCAAGTATTCCGGCTATTGAACCCAATCAACATGCAGATCCCTTGTCGCACTTCGCCCCCGCTCGTCCACCGCACGCAGCACATAAGACCCAGCTGGAGGCTGCTTCCAATAGAGTATGGTTCCACGCGAGACCGCTCCGATGAAACTGGTGTCGGCGAACCAGTACAGCTGCGTGCTGTCGGCATCGATCGCAGCCGATAGAGGAATGGCCTGTCGCTCGGGATCGCTCCAGCGCAACGTGTAGGTTACACCTCGCAATGGCGTTGCGATTTTCGGGGCACGTGCACTATCGATCTCATTATGAGCCAATGCTCTATCGGAACAATCGGGTACGCGCGGCGGCAGGCGACGGGGCATACCGGCCTGGGCGAACAGGCGGAGCATGTCCGAAGGCCAATACTCATACACCTCCGTGTAGGTATATTGAGGATTGTAAGATGGACATGCGGCATGCCCGGTACGGATATCGACCACGACGGCACGATGCACATCGCAGATCTTAATGGGCGACTTTCCCGGGATATACCACGCTTTTGAGCGCACCGGGCAATAGGAGTTAGGCAGATCGCCTGAAACGGCACACACCTCGACACGTGCCAAGTTAGCCGGTAAACGCCAGGGCGGTTCAGATAATTTGGGGTCGTGGGCCCAAACGGCATCAACAATCCGGAAAAAGAGCGGCGCTGCGACCCGAATGCCGATGAATGACGGGTTGGACTCCCCGCTGAAATTGCCAACCCAAACGGCAAGCACATAGGGACCGAATAGGCCAACCGTCCACGCATCTCGGAATCCCCAGGAAGTCCCGGTTTTCCAGTACACAGGGATCCCAGAATGACCCACAACGGATTGATCAGGACGAGGATTCTCCTTCAGCATCTGAAGCGTAATGAAGCTTGCTTCCTCTGAGAGCAGCCGCGTTCCTCCTTGAAAGGGAGCATCCGAATGGTGACGAACCGGCCTGAGAACCCCAAAGTTGCCGAGCATGGCGTACAATGCAACCAGTTCCTCCATGGTTGTCTCGCCCCCACCTAATACCAACGCCAGCCCGTAATGATTCTCGGATTTCAAATGGCTGATTCCAGCGGTTTTGAGAAACTGGTAAAGCGTCGGATTGTGCAACCTCGCGGAAACCGCCACAGCCGGAATATTGCGGCTCCGATTCAAGGCATCCTTTGCTGTGACAGGTCCAAGAAACTCACCGTCAAAGTTTTCCGGACTAAATGGACCAAACGCGGTCTGGGCATCCTTGAGTACTGTGAGCGGATGCAATATCCCCTCGTCAAGCGCCAGAGCATAGACGAACGGTTTCAACGTCGAACCCGGTGATCGCTTGGCTTGTGTGCCATTGACCTGCCCTTCGATGCTGGGGTTGTAAAAGTTCGCTGACCCCACCAATGCCTTCGTCTCCATTGTTCGGTAATCGACCAGCATCACGGCTACATTCTGAATGCCCAACCGGCGCACGGCGTCCACATAGATTCGCACTTGCCGTTCGATCATCTGTTGTAAATGATGCGAAAGGGTTGTACGGATCTGATTCCCTGGACGGGTGGCCCGCTGCTTGAGAAGCATCTCGGTCAGGTGTGGAGCATCGAAGGGGAGTTGGGAAGGGCCTTGGAATTGGATGGGTAATGCCATGAGCGCCTGGAGTTTTGAACGCTCCTCAACAGCCATGCCCGGATGCTTGTCCAGCCAGCGATTGAAGAGGCGGGAACGGACCTCCTGCAAGGGCTGAGCGTCAAACCTTCCTCGTTGTGCCGGGCTTTGCGGAATGACTGCCAATGTCAATGCCTGGGATAAAGTCAATTCATCAGCACGCTGCCCAAAATAGGTTAGACTGGCAGCCCCCACCCCTTCGATATTGCCTCCATATGGAACAAGATTGAGGTAGGCCTCGAGAATCTCGTCTTTAGAATAGAAGGTTTCGAGCTGCAGAGCCCGCAGGATTTGTATGATTTTACCGGGCAAACTGCGCGAATCGATCCGCCAGTGAAGACGTGCGAGCTGCATGGTCAGTGTGGACCCACCCTGCCGGCGGTCACCGGCCACGTAGGTGCGCCATCCGGCTCGCACCAAAGCGACTGGATTGACACCCGGGTGCAAGCGAAACCACCGATCTTCGTGGAGAAGTGTCGCTTCAACCAGGGCCGATGAGATTTTTGGTAGCGGCATCCATAGACGAAATCGTTCATCTCTGGCTGTGGTTAAGCGTAAGAGGCGCCCCTGATCGTCATAGAGCGCAATCGAAGAACCGTAAGATGAGGAAAGAGAAGGCTTTGGCCAAAGACGCACTGTCACCCATACCGTTGATACCACCAGGACGATCCCTAAGGTGGCAATGCCCTTTCGCGTCAGAACCCGACGCGGTAAAACATGATTGAAACAAGTGAATTTCATGTTGAGGATTTAGAATCCTCCTCCAGAGGTGTGACTCTCCTGTAGTATCTTTCATTCATAAGAGCCTGCTCTCTGCAATAGACTTAGCGTTTAGGCGATTCTGGTTTTTCGACGACGATGCGCGTGGCCAACCCCTGTGCGGCCAGCGTACGGTCGTACATCCCCTCCCCGAAGGGAGGCGGCACCGTGAATGTTCCAGCTGCTGTTGCCTTCACACGATATACAAAGGTCGATACGTCTCGGGTCAGATTGCCGAACAAGAGCACGCGATCCTCACGGACATCGGTATACTCCGTCACCCAGGTCGATTTACCAGTACCGAGCCTTGTGCGCCATGGATGCCCCCGCGTCGCTGGGGGGGGTACATTGCCGGATTCTTGTTGGGCAGGCGGTTGAAGCATCACTTCAAAACCACCCGGCATGAGATCGACGATGACCACGTTGGTTGCCGCGTCACGATCGATCGCGCGAACGCGCAGGATCACGTCAAATTCGTCACCCTGCTTCACGCGCTCCAGCGGTTTGCCAGCAGCGTCGACGAACTCACGCACGATCTCAAATCCGTTTGTGATAGCCTTCGTCGGCAGATTGTGATCGAACCCGGATTGACTCAGCAGATAATAGGCAGGAAACTTCGCCTCATTCGCGAACTGCAGCCGCATGGTTTTGGATGGCACCTCCGTAGGCCTGATCGTGAAGGCCGGTCCTGCAAGCGTCTCCCCCTTGTTATCTGCCCCAAAATGGAGGATGCGGAGGGTAGGGGTTTTGCCGCTTTGCAAGTGCTTTTCGATCTGATCGAATGCCAGCAACATGTAGGACGAGGAGAGCGAGTGATAGTACCCTTTCTGCAGTGCGCGTACCAAAACACTCAGCGAATCCGGCGTCAGTTTCTCGGCCCGTTGAGGAAAGTGTCGAGCCAGGAGATAGAGGATCTGTGCATCGCGGACCGCATCGTCGTAATAAGGGCTCCAGACCGGTGCGTACTCGATTTCCAGACGCTTGCGTTCTTCTATCGACCCAAGACCCAGATTAAGCCGGCCAACCATCGTGTCTGCAAGTCTATCCTGCTTCATCATTTGGTAGCTCGCTGCCATATAGGCTGCGGCCAGATCCTGCTTCCAGGTCTTGGGGGCACGCTGCTCCATCCGCTGTTGCAGCGCGCTTAAGTAATTCGTCGTCACATGGCCTAAGCGTGTCAGCAAGTAGATCGCATAGGCTCGATTGCGTTCATCTGCCAGATTGCGCCCATCGCCCGTGGCTATCTGATGCAGGAAGCGAGTGGCATGGGTAAGCATATCCTCCGGTACGGTGAATCCTCGCTCGCGCGCCTCGATCATGACATGCACCGCATAAGCGGTTGAAAAATCGTTGGCCTCATGATGTCCTCCCCACAAGATAAATCCACCCTCCAGCTGCTGGCGGGAGCGCAACGTCGACATCAACTCCGCGATCGAAGTCACAGCCTTTGCCCGAGAGATGCCAAAGTCGTCACGACCAGCCAAGACGACTGCAGGCATTCCACAAGAAAGGAGTTGTTCCGTACAGAGGTACTGGTAATTGCCGAGATAGGTAGTGATGCCGTATATCAAAGGCCTCGGCAGATAGGACATCGACGCATGGACATTGCGAAACTCGGGATAAAGATTGCGCGTAAGGGGCATATCGGTTTTTCCCTCTGTGACAGTGCCGATCCCTAATTCTGTGCGAAACGGGACAGGTGGTCGTACACTCGTATCCACAGAGGCCTTGGCCGATTTGCCCAGTCCATTGGCGACAAATCTCAGATTGCCGGACCCGAGTTTGTCTTTGGCTCGCACGCGGAACGTAGCTACCCCTTCGCGCAGCTCGGCGATGCGAAGCTCGACCTGGGCCGGGCCCATCACTTCCAGGTGTGGCGAGGTTTGGAGTTCCAGCGTGATCTGACCATTTTGTCCAGAGCCAATGACGTTGTTTGCAATCCCGACGCTGACCTCGAATTCGTCCCCAGGGGCCACCATCAGCGGCACGTTTGGTGTCAACACGAAATCGCCGCGCACCAGTGATTTACGAGACTGCACGCCTATCGAATCCTCAGAGATAGCCACTGTATAGACACGGAGCGTGCCGTTGAAATAATCCGGCACGTCGTAAATGAAATCATGATGTCCGGGCTTGACATCGACCAGACCAGACCAGTAAACCACTGGTTTATCCCGCTTACGCTTGAATGGATTGAGTTGCTTGCCCAGTTCGCCCCCCTCGCCTCCTCCAGGCGCGGAAGCAATGAGAATGCGCTTGAACTCCGGCAGAATCATGTCGAGGATCTGCAGCGTCCGCACATCCATCGAACGCTTCTGGAAGAAGTAGGAGAGTGGATCAGGATTCTTGTAGCCGGCCACCTGTAAAATCCCTTCGTCCACGGCCACCACGACCAGACGCGCTGCACGATCTACGCTGACACTCATCTTGAATGGATCCCCAGGTTTCACCAAGTCCGGGGCATTGACATTGACTTTCAGACGTCTCTTCTCCACATTGATCGAAAAGGGCGCCACCCCGTATGACAGGGGACTCATAAAGATCTCATTCGAAGCAGGATCTCGCACGAAGGTGACGTTGACGTAACCGTTTCCTTCCAGTCCGGATGGCAACGTGATCATCTGCACTGAAGAGTTCGTTTTCGTCTTGAACCATTTGGAGGCGTAGACCCGATCGCGCTCAATCGTGATTAGACCGGAACCGGTGTAAGGCGCCCGAATGTTCAACTTGATCTGTTCGCCCGGCGTGTAGTCGCTCTTGTCGAGAACGATCTGCAATTCAGCGTTTTTATCGAGCGATCGTGTGAGGTTCGCATCACCTGCAACAGTGTAGCTCAAGCGGTTCAGTTCAACGCCGGAAGCATCGGTGATGAGCAGAAAGAAGTGGCCCGGCTTTTGGGTCTCAAGGGGCACCATCACCCCGGCTTCAGAAATGGCTATGGGTTTTTCATCGATTCGTATATCCTTAGGTTTGGATTCGTACTTGTACACTCCGCTGGGTTGTTTGGTCAGAACCGATACGTAACGGCGTTCGATGAGCACCTGTTTCAGATGATCGACGGAGATCTTCTTTGCCTGTGGGTTGATTGCGATGATATGGACGCTGCGCTTTGTGTCCCGGCTGACATAGGATAAATCTCCATCTGCCTTCGTGCCGATCAGGTAGGGTAGAGACGATACGATCTGTGCTGTTTCTGCTGCCACACTGCGTCCGCCCTCAGGTTCATAACCCTGTGCGATCACATGGACGCGGTACGTAGCACTGATAAAGCGATTCAATCGGAGGTCGATTTCAGCATTGCCCTGCGCATCTGTTTGAGCCTCAGGGAGATCTTCGTCGAAGCTGTTCTTTGCCCGTTGGGGATCATAGAAGCTGTAATCCCGATGAGACGGGAAGATCGGATAACCGGGTGACAACGACAGCCTAGCCGTAATGCGTCGACTGTCTGCCGGTGTGCCAAAAAGGTTTTGCAGATTGATGCGTGCCTTCAAATCTTGCGGTGAGACCCAACCCTCCGGCTGTTCGGCAGAAAGTCTGACAGACAATTTCATACGGTCCGGTTGAAATTCCTGAACCCTAACCGTGGTTGAACCAAGCAGCACGTTCGGTAGCGCTTCACCGCTGCGTGCTTCTTGCTCGGTACTACGCACGAGGTATAGATTGGCCGTATAGGTACCGGTGGAGCTGGACTCCTGGGTTTTGTGACTGATGGATTCGAAACCGGCAGAAGAGAGCTTCAGCTTCTCGCGTTTGACGGTGACACCCCGTGCATCAACAATGTTCGCCTCAAGGGGGATGCCCGTGAGCTTCTTGGTCCAGTCCGTCGCACGAACAACGATACCGATATTCATCGTGTCCCCGGGCCGATAAATGCCTCGGTCTGAGAAAAGATAGGCAGACAAACGTTCAGGCTGCGTATTGGCGATCCCGCCGACATTGAAGCGCGAGAAATCGAGACCGCGGTCAGCACGTCCCAAAGGTAGAAACGAATAATCACCCGCCTTGCTGATCAAATAATAGGCGGGGGTCTTCTCTCGATTCAGACCTTGGAGCGATGGCAAGTGGACCACCCCGCCTGCATCTGTGGACGCAGTTACGACTGGCTGACCGTTGATACCGATCACATTGACCGTCGCGCCCGAGACTGGATCACCGGTCTGGATCGACTTTACGAAAACGTCCTGAGTGCCGTCCAACGCCCGTTTGACCACCACTCCTAAATCCGTCACCAAGATCAGACGAGAATCCATATTTGGTCCCGGTCTCCTATCCCTTTCTCTCCCGGCTCCATCATCCTCCTCACCCCCCTCCCCTCCTTCTTCCCTTTCCCCATCCTCGTCGGCTGTTCGATCTGCATCGGAGGTCTGACGAAGAGCATCAAGAAGATGAGAAGGAATTGGGTGGCCTAAATCTTGTAGCCTTTTGATATCCTCACTATACCTGTCGTAGGGGTCAGGCTTCTTCTTTGGAGGAGGCTTATGCCATGGCCGGACTTGCACCAGAAACAGGCCCCGGCGATTGTTGGGATCGCTGTGCAGATACTTGCCCAAATCAATTGACACGAACTGGGGCTTACCAGGCCCGACTTTTTCCAGCTCAGTTTTGCTGACAAAACGCTCGCTGATTCGGTCTTGGTACTGACTGCCAAGCACTTCGCGCACGTCAGAGAACTTCGTCATATGACCCTGTCGGTCAATCAAATGATGCAACTGCTGGGGTGCCACACGGGCGACTTCGTATTCGATTGCCTCGACATCTCGCACAAACACGCCAACTTTCTTTTCGCCACTCATGGTGAGGAGCGCACCGTTTCCAAGTATCTTCAATGTCTTGGGATACTGTGGAACCTGCCGGACCTCGCCGTAGGTGCGAAATAGCTGATAGCCGCCGAATGAGCGCGTATCCTTGGCAACGGTGAAGTAGATAAAATGACCCGGGTCGGCCTGGTACTTGAAGCTTGCGGTTTTGGTGTTCTCCAGTTCACTGGAAATCGCTTCGAGTTTTAGCGGTTTTGCCTGATTGAGAACCTCTGCTGATATTTGCGATAAGTCCCAATCATGGGGTTTTTTGCGTTCTTCAGGTTTGCTCCTCGGATGATAAACAGGCAATAAATAGGCACCAACCGCTCCCTGCCAGGTGCGATCCGGTATCACTTCTGAAGCTTCGATGACGACAACTTGTTCCGGTTCGAAGCGTTCGTTGTCTACGAGGGTAAGCGACATACCTTGGATCCTTAGACTGAATCTGCCAGGGACTCCCACTTTGCTTGTCAGGGCACCAGCGCTCGGGCCACCGCGTGCACTGTGCAAACCTGACGCAAGCTTGATTTCCATTTGCGAATCCTCGGCCGGAATGGAGAGGGGCTCTGAATGGACATAAGCTGTGAGCTTCAGTTTATCGTAGCTGACCGTGAACTTCTTATCTACAACTAACCCCTCCTTGCCGTCACGACGCTCGGTAAACCCCAGGGTCAGTTTCTTTTCGAACTCAAGTGTATCAACTGGGTAAGAGAACCTGAACTCAATCAACACCTCCTTCATGTTTGGATCCATAGGATCCTGATAGAACTCTCTCGACCTGACGGAGGCGACGAAGGGCTCGGTCTGGAACTTGAATTGGGTCTTGTTAAGTCTCTTGTGGGGAGCGATGGCAACCTTTGGATTGATTTCCACCGAATACTCCGTACCTACCGGCCAATCACTGCGCGGAAGGAAATCGAGCCTCTTATCGTTGATCCAGGTCCAGGCACCCTCAATACTGGGATGAATTGAGAAACCGGATGCTTCTTTCCCCACGCGTTCGATAGGCGCCACGGACTTATCAAAATGGATGCGTACCGGTCGAGGTTTAGCCTCGGGATCTTCGATGGGTGTGCGTGGAGGAGGCATTACCTTGAACTGAACCAATTCCGGCAAAACAGGTTTTGGCTGGAGCGACCAAAATAATGCCCCTCCGGCTGCAACCAGCACCAAGAGCAGTGCGATTCCGCTCGCCCTTTGGAGAGGCTCTTGGCGCCTTCGCGCCCAGTTTCGCAACCGCGCACTTTGTTCTCTAATAAAACTCATCCAGTACGGCGGCTGCCATACGAAACGGCCGAAGATGAGTCTGCCAAGCTTATGAAGCATACGAAAGATAAACGTTAATGGGAAAAAAAGAAAGGACAGCATCTTACCAAGCCAGCGCATTGCATGTGCGGTTATCTGCATTCTTCCCCCTTTCATAAGGACGAAACCATGGTTAACTCTAAGTTTGTCGGCTCAACGATTACCATTGAAGATCCGTGAACTTATCAATTCATCTCAACAAAGGAGAAAATTCCTTGGAAGGAAAGCCTAAAATATAAAGTCGTTAGTCCTTTCCGAGCAACTTTGATGCCAACCATTCTTTTCCATAACTAATCGTAAATACAAGGATTTATTTATTTATGCCCGTTATGATTAGGACAAAAATGTCAATCTTCCCCCATTTATCTCCATTTTGCCCATATTCTATCTTTCAAACAAAGGAAATATTCTTTAGAGGGTTTTGGATAGCGGAGGATGACAAATAATGATTAGGACAAACTCTCAATATCTTGGAAGAAGACGGGAGGTAACATGAATGACTGTGCTTGTATTCAAACTACTTCTTCCCCTGAGACTTCAGATAATCCTTCCAGAAAGGCGAGATGTCCCTCAATCTCTGTATGATCGGAGGAAGATGCTCAATGATGTAATCCATCTCTTCTTTGGTGCTATAGATAGAAAGGCTGAAACGAATAGATCCATGGGCTGCCGTAAAAGGAATACCCATCGCCCTGAGGACATGGGAGGGTTCCAAAGAACCGGATGTACAGGCAGAGCCGGAAGAGGCACAGATGCCCAGATCGGAAAGGAGCAAAAGGATCGATTCTCCTTCCACGTACTCGAAACTGACGTTCAGCGTATTGGGAAGTCGGAGAGCCTGCTTCCCGTTGACCAGGGCGTTCGGAATCTTCTCCAGGATCTTCTCTTCAAGGTAATCCCTCAAGGCCCTGACCTTAGAATTCTCTTCGGTGAGATGGGCTTTGGCTAACTCGCAGGCCTTCCCGAGGCCGATGATGTAAGGGACGTTCTCCGTCCCGCCTCTTCTCCCCTTTTCCTGATGGCCGCCCATCATGAAGGGAGAGAACTTCGTTCCTTTTCGGATATAGAGTACCCCGATCCCTTTCGGGGCATGGAGTTTATGCCCGGAGATGGAAAGCATATCGATCTTCGATTTCTTCATGTTGAGAGGAATTTTCCCGGCCGCCTGGACGGCATCGGTATGAAACGGAATTCCCTTCTCCTTCACGATCTCCCCGGCCTCTTCGATCGGAAAGATCACGCCCGTTTCATTATTCGCATACATGATCGTGACTAAAGAAGTCCCTTCTGTGATCGATTCCCTCAACTCATCCAGGTCCAGCCTTCCCTCGCGGTCCACAGAAAGCTCCGTGATGCGATAACCCTTCCGGCCCAAATAGGTGCAGATATTTCCAACCGCGGGATGTTCGACCCGTGTGGTGATGAGATGGCGTTTCTCAGGGTAGGAATCAAGGGTCCCCAATATGGCGGCATTATCACTCTCGGTTCCACAACTGGTGAAAACGATCTCTGATGGATCGGCTCCCAAAAAATCGGCGACCCTCTCTCTGGCCTCATTCACCTTCTTTTGAACCTGCCCTCCGAAGAAGTGCATGCTTGAAGGATTCCCATAATACTCAGAAAAGTAGGGCAGCATGACCTCAAGGACCTCGGGAGCCACCTTTGTCGTTGCATTATTATCCACATAAACGGTCTTCACGGTCTGACCTCCTCAACCTGGATGTCGTCGCTGACAAATTCTCTCAACTTCGTCTCGATATACTGCTTCAGTGTGACCTCGGAACTGGGGCAAAAAGAACACTTTCCCCTCAATGCCACCAGGACCTTATTCCCTTCGATATCGATCAGATCTAAATCACCACCATCCGCCTTCAGGGCGGGAATAATTTCCCTTCCCAAGGTCTCCTCGATCAATTTGATCTTCTGGATGTTCGTCAACTTCTTCTTTTCCGGCTTCGGAGGAGGAGCTTCTTTCTCCATCTCCTTTCTCACCTTTTCGATGATGGCTTCAATCTTTGGATGGCACTGGCCGCACCCGCCCCCGGCTTTGGTATAATAAGTCACCTGTTCCACTGTCTTGAGATTATTCTCCCGGACGGCTTTGATGATCTCCCTGTCCGTCACGCCAAAACACTTGCAGATGACCTCAAAATCCTCTTTCACCGCTTTTTGCCCGCGGTAATTGGCAATGGCCGCTTCAAGGGCCTCCCTCCCCATGACGGAGCAGTGCATCTTTTCTTCCGGAAGCCCTCCCAGATAAGCGGCAATATCTTGATTGGTTACTTTCTCTGCCTCTTCAAGGGTTTTTCCTTTGATGATCTCCGTAAGGGCAGACGAAGAGGCAATCGCACTGGCGCAGCCGAAGGTCTTGAACTTCACATCCTTGATCCGCTTATTTTCGTCCAATTTAAAGCTGAGCCTCAGGGCGTCTCCGCAAGCGAGAGACCCCACTTCTCCAGCTCCGTCCGGATTCTCAATCTCTCCGACATTCCTTGGATTCAGAAAGTGATCTTTTACCTTTTCTGTGTAATCCCACATAGGAAACCCCTCCAATATTTTTGTTCCCTTGGAAGTCCCGGCGTTTCTAACGGTACCAATTCATTATAAATTCAATGCCTTTGTATCGTCAACTTCTTTATTTTCACGGCTTTTTATTTGACCCTTCGGCAGCCCCGAACTCCGCTTTCAGAGCGATGTGTAAGACGCCGCTCAGGGTCAACCCTGAGCAGACCTAACATTTAGGTCGTCGAGTCGAAAGGTTGACAATTCCTCTTTCTTCCCGATATAAGAGAAGAAGCGGGATAGACGTTGGAAAATCACTTTATCGAATTATGCGACGTGACCAAGAGTTATCAGCAGGGGGAGTCCCCTGTCGTGGCTCTCGACCATCTCAACCTCAAGATCTCAAAAGGCGAGTTTTTGGCCATAACAGGGAAGAGCGGCTGCGGAAAATCCACCCTGATCAACATCATCGGCGGACTGGATACCCTTGATCAGGGCCAAGTCTGGGTCGACGGGGAGGACATTACGCGGATGGACGATCACCGACTAACCCTATTTCGCCGGAAGAAGGTCGGGATCATCTTCCAATTTTTTAATCTTCTCCCCATCCTAAGCGTTGAAGAGAATATTGCCCTTCCCTATCTTCTCATGGGGAATTCAAATCCTCCGAAGACAAAGATAGATCGGCTTCTTCAGGAAACCGGACTCTCTGAGAGGCGGCATCATAAGCCCCACGAGCTTTCAGGAGGGGAGATGCAGCGTGTGGCCATCTGCCGTGCCCTGATCAATGATCCTGAACTCATCCTCGCGGATGAACCAACGGGTAATCTTGATACGGCCTCTGGAAAACAGGTCCTCGAGATTCTCAAGCGGCTGAAAGAAGAACAGGAAAAAACGATCCTTCTCGTCACCCACAGCCAGGAAGGAGCAGCAATCGCTGACCGGGTACTGAGAATGCAGGACGGCAGACTGGTTTAGATCGTTTGAATCGTTCGTATCGTTTCGCGATAAAAACTTTCAACGAACCTAACGAATAAAACGAACTTAGCGATGAACGATGTCCTTCTATCATCTTCTCAAGAACATCACTTTTCGGCACCTCCGCCTCAATAAAGGAAGGACCCTCCTTTCTGCGTTGGGAATTGCCCTCGGGGTCGGTGTCTTCATCGGTGTCCAGATCGCCATTCACACCGCGATCGAATCCTTCAATTCGACGGTTGATTATGTCTCCGGGAAGGCAAACCTCCAAATCGTTTCCTTCGGCAGGGGATTTCCCGAAGAGGTCTATCTTAAGGTGAAAAAGGTGCCCGGGGTCAAGGCGGCCACACCGGTCATCCAGTTTATACCGAAGATCGATGAGCCGATCGGAGAACCCCTCTATCTCCTGGGAATTGACGTCTTCAGCGATCAGCAATTCAGGGATTACCAATTTTATGAGGTCAATGAAGAGGAACTCCGTTTTTTAAAGAATCCGAGAGCTATTGCGATTACCGAAAAATTGGCCCATCGATATAATCTAAAAATAGGGGACCCTCTTAAGCTGATCGCTGGCTCCAAGAAAATCGATCTCACGATTACAAACCTTTTGAAAATGGAGGGCCCGGCGAATTCCCTTGAGGGAAATTTTGGCGTGATGGATATCGCCTCCGCCCAAGAAGCCCTGGAAAAGGTGGGGCGGATTGATCGCATCGATCTCATCATCGAAGAATCCGCTTCTCTCGATCTCGTTCGGAAGAAGCTCAGAGAAGTGATCCCCCCCGGGGTGGATGTCCGAAGATCCGATACCCGGAGCGGTCAGATCGAGAAGATGGTTTCTGCGTTTCATCTGAACCTGACCGCCCTCAGCCTGATCTCCTTAATGGTTGGGATGTTTCTGATCTACAATGCCATTTCCATATCGGTCATTCAAAGGAGACGGGAGATCGGAATTCTCCGAAGCATCGGGATCTCCCGGGGCCAAGTGCTTATTCTCTTTATCACGGAGGCAGGGATCATTGGGTTTCTTGGAAGCCTTGCAGGCATAGGGATGGGATTGGGGCTGGCGAAGGTCATGCTCCACTTTGTTTCGAGGACGATCACGGCTCTCTACATACTGGTGAAGACTGAACATCTTCTGATTTCTCCCATGGTCCTGTCTATCGGGTTTGGTATGGGATTTTTTGTGTCCATTCTATCCTCTATCGGCCCTGCAAGAGAAGCATCCAGAATCGCACCGAGAGAGGCCCTCTCCGTGGGAACGCTGGAAACGAAAACAAAGACCCGTCTCAAACAGTTCAATGGGATCGGTTTCGGACTTCTGGCTCTTTCCTTTCTCTTCGCCCTTCAAAAACCGATTGACCGGATGCCCGTTTTCGGCTTCTTGGCTGCCCTACTCGTCCTGATTGGAATTTCTTTCATGATCCCTGCTGTCGTGTCCTTTCTCAACCGCATCCTCTCACCTCTCCTCCATTTCCTCTTTGGCGTGGAGGGGAAATTGGCCTGCCGCTACATTCGTGACTCCATGGTCAGAACAGTGATTACGATCACGGCATTGATGACCGCTCTCTCCATGCTGGTCAGTATCTCCGTCATGATCTTGAGTTTCAGAAAAACAGTCGACCTTTGGGTAGAACAATCGTTAAACGGCGACATCTTCGTCTTTCCCGGTTCCTATTCCATTACCGGTTATTCTGCTCTTCTTCCTCTCGAAGTGTCGAGGGACCTTCCCTCCATTCCCGGCGTAAAGGCCGTCGACTCCTTCAGGGCCTTGGAGATCGAGTACCAGGGACATCCGGCTGTGATCGCTTCCGTCAATGGCCAGGTTTTTCTCAATATGAAAGTGATTCGTTTCATCCGGGGGGATCCCCAGGCGATCCTTCGTCAGTTTGCCGCAGGCCAGTCCATTCTTGTAACAGAGAGTTTCTCTCTCCGGCATCACGTTGGGTCAGGAGACCGGATCCGGCTGCACACGCCTCAGGGAGAAAAGGAATTCCTCATCTCTGGTGTTTTCTACGATTATTCTACAGATTGGGGAATGATCTTGATCGAAAGGAAACTCTTTCAATCGCTCTGGAAGGATGAGACGTTTCATAGTGCCGGGCTTTATCTCAACGAAGGGGTCTCTCTCGAAGCATTCAAAGAATTCTTTCGGGAGAGGTATTCGAAACCCTATCGGCTTTTTCTGGCCTCCCATCGGGAATTGCGGAATGAGATTCTTAAGATCTTTGACGAGACCTTTGCCATTACCTATTCTCTGGAATTGATTGCGATCGTCGTCGCCATCCTCGGCATCATTAACTCGCTCAATGCCCTGATGATCGAAAGACAAAGGGACATCGGTATCCTAAGAGCGGTGGGTGGGTTTCGCGGCCAGATCAAGAAGACCGTATTGATCGAGGCTGGCATGATCGGGCTTTTCAGCCTCCTCCTTGGCCTCCTCTGCGGTTTTCTCCTCTCCCTTATCCTCATTTACGTGATCAATAAGCAATCCTTTGGATGGACCATTCTCTTCTCCATCCCTTTCCGGAGCTTAATCGAATTCGGGTTTGTGGTCATGGTCACCTCGGTTGCTGCAGGATGGATTCCGGCCCGGAAGGCTGCACAAATGAAGACCGTGGAAACGTTGAGAATGGAATAGACGTAAATGGCCCCTAAATGACCAATGATCAATTTGCAATTATCAATTATCAATTGTAAATTAAAGATATCACACCACGCTCCATGCGCCCGCGGATAGGATGGTGAACGATGGGTGACGAAATTTACAGGCGATTGGCAAAACACCTCTCTTCCCTCGGTATGGGTTATCCTGAGAAGGAAGAGCTGATCGATATCCTCCGTGAAAACTTCACCCCTCAGGAGGCGGAAGTGGCATTGGCAATCCCTTCAGATCGGATTCCTTTCGAGCCTGCCTCCGTCCCCGAGATATCGACCCATCTAAGCCTCCCCGAGAAGGAATTGGCTTCAATTCTATCCAACTTAGCCGATCGGGGCCTTCTCTTCTCAAAGAAGATGAGGGATGGAAATACCGGTTATGCCCTTCAGCAATTCGGATATGGTTTTCCGCAGACCTTCTTCTGGAAAGGGGTGGATACCCCGATTGCGAAAAAGATGGCCGAGCTGATCGTCACCTATTCGAAAAGGGATCAACTCTATGAGGCCTATGGGAGGACCGAGACAAAACCGCTCCGTTATATCCCCGCAACGCCGTCGATCGCCCCTGAACAACATGCCGTCTTTCCATACGAGATGATGGAGGGTGTCATTGAGAAAGCCGATCTGATCGCTCTCGTCCATTGTCCTTGCCGGGTAACAGCCCATTTGGTGGGGAAGAAAAGATGCGATCATTCTTCTGAAAATTGTATCAAATATGATGATCTGGCAGAATATCTGATCGATAAGGGAATCGGAAAGAAGATTTCAAAGTCAGAAGCCCTTGACGTCATCAAGAAATCCGAGCAGGAAGGTCTGGTTCATCTTGTCGACAACGCGAGGGAGGGCATTAAGCATACCTGCAACTGTTGCGGCTGCTGCTGCTGGTCAGTGGGAACAATCAGGCGAAAGAAGATTCCGAGGGATGTCTTGATGGCCACCTATTTTCTCAGGGAGACCGATCAAGACCGTTGTACAGGTTGCGGGCAATGTGTGGAGATCTGTCCTGTCAACGTTATCAAGATGGTGGGCGATTTCCCTGTGGTTGATCGGGAATGGTGTATCGGCTGTGGAGTGTGCGCAATCCCATGTCCTTCCTCAGCCATTAAGCTGGTGAGAAAATCGGAAGCCCTGCCACCCAAGGATTTTCAAGAGCTCCATGAACAGATCTTGAGGGAGAGAAAACGCCAATAGGTGAGTGGCGACATTTGCCGCCGGGATCGGAATGGATCGTCAGGGCCGGCAGATGCACGGCAGTTTTTACGGGCATCCTTGTCCAGATCGATGTTAGTCCTTCCTTCGATGACGTTCCAGTACCTTGGGCCACGTCTTTATAAAATCATCCATAAGTTCCTTGAAAGCTTCCTTCTCCGTCTTTCTCCGTTGTTCATCTGCCGAATCCCGACTGCCCCATGACGTGGCGAGGGTCTGGGCCTTTTCCGTCGCTTCGTAGGCTGAGTAGACATAACCTGTCCGGGTATCCAGCAGGAGAGCCGAAGCAGTGGTGACGGCTGAAATCTTCCGTGTCGGAGACAGTCCCAGTGTGATGACGGTCAATGGCTTGGCCACATCGGTACGAAAGAAAGAGGTGTCGAAGGTATAGAGAAAGACCAAATCTGCCTGGAGACGTGACGCAGCCACCCTGATCTCCTGGTCATTTTCAAGTCGCTCCGGCAACAGCATCCGGTTGATGCTCACCACTCCCGAAACCTGCGGAAGTTTGCTGAGGCGCTCAAGCTGCGACTGCTCGTCGACCTCCTTCACCATGATCACCGTATATCGACCGGAACCATACGTGCCTCCGTGCTGCTGAAGATAATAGTTGCTGTAGGTTGGACCTTGAATCCTCACCACCGCAATACTTGCTGGGAAGGGATTGGTCGGCTTGACCGAAAAACCCGCTTGAATACTGGGCGGCGCGAAAATCTGCAAATCGGCCTTCTCTCCCGGCGGTATGTAGGTTGCACATCCGGAGAGCACGAGAGCAATCACAGCTCCAAGAAAAATGCTCTTTCTCATCTTCATCTCCTTTTCGGCGAACGACGTGCTTTCAGGATACGAGCCACTAAGGCATACGCTTCTTTTGAAACGAGTCGAATATATAAAAAGGAAGAGGATACTGTCAAGAAAAATTAAATAGATCGACATAGATCGGGACATCAGCGCCTTTACCCAAAATGCGCGAATGCAAGGCCTGACCTCTTTCTGCGAAAAGCGACTTCTTATCCGTTTTCTGTTATTGTGCGATGTTTGGATCGATTGGCTTTCCGGTCCGGTATGCCACGCTTTTCATCGTGGCAATTAATGTACGCGTTCCCTTTTTTTCCATATAGACACTAAAGGAGAAGGCAGCCGTTCGCCTGGTAGCGGATAGGGTTTCTCCTTCAACAATAAGCGTCGTCCCTAAGTCAGGGCTTGCATGATAGGTAATCGAACAATCCAGCGCCATCGACAGATTGTTCGTATTATTTCCTAACACCGAAAATGCAGTATCTGCGAGAGCATAAATGGCCCCACCATGGGGCCGGTTAAACCAATTCAACGTATTCTCCCGCAACTGCATGTGCATCTGAATGGTATCCTCTGTCAATTCATCCAAAACGATTCCCAGAAGCTTAGCATACTGATCGCTCTCAAATCGCTTCCTTACGATTTCGAGATGTTCTTGCATGGATAATTAATCCCTCCCGGTCACCGAACGATAGAAATAAGGCGCGGGGGCACTGGTCTCCGCTAAAAGGCGACGGGGCTATTCCCCGTCGCCTTGATTGACTTGTTAACCCGTGATTATGGTGTGAACATCTCCTGCAATATTGCAAGAACACGCCCCAGGGTGGATGGCGACAGCTTGCCAAGCCGACGCACCAGACGCTCCCGATCAACGGTGCGAATCTGGTCAATCACGACGTATCCTGCCCGACCTTCAAACCGACACGGGACTCGAAAGGGATAGGGATGGCCCCCAGTTGTGAGGGGAGCCACGATAAAAGTTCGCAAATAGGCATTGAGTTCGTCCGGCGAGACAATTACACATGGGCGAGTCTTGTGGATCTCTCCTCCTTTGGCCGGATCTAAACTAACCAGGAATACATCACCGCGCTCGACATCCTCAGTCTTCACCACTTCCACTCCTTCTCGTCAAAGCGGGTAGGGGGAGAAACATCTATCAACCGATCTTCATCGCGCTGACGCATTTCCCTGGCAGCGTTAGCCCACCCTGAGCGAGCAGAGGTGGCGCGGGCGATAACAACAGCTCCATCCCGCACGCCCAGCTCGACTTCGTCCGTCAAACCGGCCTGCAGGATGATTGTTTTGGGCAGCCGGACACCACGTGAATTACCAATACGAACTAAACGTGTCTTCATTGAGAGTTTCCTCCTGATGCAATGTAATTACATTATAATAACAAAGGAAAATTGTGTCAAGCGAGGGGGGCACAGGGGAATAGGCCATTTTTTAATCCGTCATTTCACGAAAATAGAACCGTCTCCATTTTACCATACTGAAAACAATTGAATTAAGACTATGGTTTCGGTTAGAAACTTAGTACGTATCTTACCTTCTATCTGAAGTTTCCCTCTCACCGCCCCCCCTATCAGGAGAGGTTGAAGGTGAGGGATTGGAGGATGAGATTGCTTCGTCTTCGGCTCGCAATGACCACTTGCTTTGTAGTTTTCCTGATCCTTGCTCCATCTGCCTCCGAACTACTGGGCCAGGAGTTTAAACAAGCTCTTCCCGGAAGGGTCTTCTCGTTTCCCCAGGACCATTACTCTCATCCTGAATTCAAGACAGAATGGTGGTACTACTCCGGCCACCTTCAGACCCCGAATAAGAAGCTCTATGGCTATCAGCTCACCTTTTTTCGCTCGGCGTTAGGGGCAGAAACGAAGAACCAAAAATCGAAGTGGTCCATTCAAAACCTCTACCTCGCCCATCTTGCCCTCACCGACGAATCCAAGAAGAAGTTCGAATACCGGGAAAAGATCAACCGGGGTAGTCTTGGGGAGGCTGGCGCCTTGACTTACAAAAAAGACGGACCTCCCTTCAGAGTATGGGTCGAGGACTGGTCCGTGGAGCTAAAAGGCCAGGGGATGGGAAAGCATCTTCTCAAAGCTGGAGATAAAGACTTCGGGATCGAATTGATCCTCACACCCGAAAAGAATCCCGTGATTCACGGGCGAAATGGGATCAGCCAGAAGGCGGAGTGTGAAGGATGCGCCTCTCATTACTATTCGATCCCGCGCTTAAAAACAGAAGGAAAAATTTTCTTCCAAGGTAAAGAGCTTCCGATCCAGGGGATGAGCTGGATGGATCATGAATTTGGCTCTAACCAGCTCCAGGACGATCAGGCGGGGTGGGATTGGTTCAGCATTCAATTGGAGAATCGGGTGGATCTCATGTTTTACCAGATCAGGCACAAGGATGGGAAAATCGATCCCTATTCGAGTGGAACGATCATCTTCCCGGATGGGAAATATCAATGTCTTCCCAAAGAAGCGTTTCAGATCGAGGTTCTGGATCAATGGAAAAGCCGAAAGAGCGGGGCAATCTATCCCTCCAGATGGAGAGTTAAAGTCCCCGGTCACCGGATCGAATTAGCACTCACCCCAACCGTAAAGGACCAGGAATTAATTACAAAGGAATCGACCCGGGTGACCTACTGGGAGGGTAGCGTAAAGATTGAAGGAAAATATCAGGGTAAACCTGCCACAGGGATGGGCTATGTGGAACTGACCGGATACGCAAGACCCTTCACCAAAGGAATCTAATGCGATTCGCCTCCATTCTATCAAATCCGATTTAACTCCCCCCTCCCCCTCTTATCCTAAGAGGGGAATAATAGACAATGGGTAGAGGAGGCTTCTGCCTCCTTATTCGGGCCATTTCTAATCTGTGCAATCGCTTCATAATCCCTGCCTGCCGGTAGGCGGGGGTGGAATCAGAGATTTCTGTACTTTTTCAGAAATCTCCAAATTTTGGCTTGACAAAGAAAGCCTTCTATGGTTTTATGTGACTGGTAATAACCAGTTATGATGGGTTGCCTCAATCGCCTTATCAGGCCTTCGTAGTCGAGGTTAAATTGCTAAACAACCACGAATCGACTCCATTATATAAACAGCTCGGAAGAATACTCCGTCAACAGATCGAGGGAGGTAAATTCAAATTCGACTATCCTATCCCTTCCGAGAGAAGCCTCTGCGACAAGTTTAAGATCAGTCGTATTACAGTCAGACAGGCGATTTCAGAGATGATCAATGAGGGGATCCTCTATCGAAAACAGGGAAAAGGGACCTATGTCGCAAAACGAAAAATCACCCAGGGGCTCGCCCGTATTGTAAATTTTACCAGAACGGTGTTGGATCTGGGAATGAATCCGTCGACAAAGATATTGGGGGACGAGATTCAACCTGTTGATTTTCAAATTGCCAAGGTTCTGGACGTTCCTGTAGACAGCCAAATTTTAAAATTGTCTCTGCTGGGAATGGGGGATCAGGAACCTTTGGTACTTTATGAATCTTATTTTCCTCTCTCCCTTGGTAGAAAAATGGCAAGAGAGGCATTTCGAATGGAAAAGAAGAAACTGTCTTTCTCCACCTATGACCTTTACGGAGACTCCTCCGGTATTTTTCCAGCTTCGATAAACCAGACCTTTGAAGCGATCACTGCCGGCGAGCGTCTCGCCTCCTTAATGCACGTAAAAAAAGGGACGGCCATCTTCATGATTACTTCTGTCTTTATGGCTCAGGACCAACACCCCTTAGAGTTCAGAAAGGCGATGTATCGAGGAGACCGGTATAAGTTCTACATTACCCGCGAGTTATCTGGCGGTCATCTTTGAAGGGGAAAACAATGAAGAAGAAAGAATTACGGATAATTTGTCCCAATGGACACCTGGGCTTCGCTCCTACCAAAGAGGAGAGTTTCTGGATCGGGGCAGAGACCAAACCGGATTACTACTGCTGTGATTCGGGAAGTGATGATATCGGCCCCGGACCCTTAGGAAGCGACACGAGTGTCAGTCCTTATGAATGGCAAAAACATGATCTCGAATTGATGCTTGTCGCCTCCAGGAAACAGGGTGTGCCGATGATGATCGGGTCTTCTGGCGATACAGGGACGAACAGCCGGGTGGACATGTACGTGCAGATGATTAAGGACTTGGCCAAGAAACATCATCTCGGTCCGTTTAAACTTGTTTATTTTTATTCGGAACTGGATCAGGGTTATCTCCGGAGGAAAATGGAGCAAGGTATCCGGATTGAAGGGCTGGATGGTAGAAAAGACCTGACCCGTGAGGAACTGGAGAAGACAGATAGAATTGTGGCGATGTCTGGCGTACACCCTTTTATCAAGACCCTTGAGATGGGTGCAGATGTGATCATCGGAGGTCGGAGTAGCGATGCAGCCATCTTTGCAGCGGCTGCCGTCTATGAGGGGTTTCCGGAGAGCCATTCGTACTACTTGGGTAAAGTGCTTGAGTGTGCTTCATTTTGTGCAGAGCCCTATATGGCCAAAGAGTCGGTGATCGGAACCATTACCCATCAGGATGTGAGGGTAACGGCCATGCATCCAAATCAGCGCTGTACGATTGCCTCCGTGGCAGGCCATGCGATGTATGAACGCTCCAATCCCTTTTACGAATACTTTGCAGGCGGTGTGCTCGATATGACGCACTGCAAATACGAACAATATGATGAAAGAACAACGAGAATTACGGGACAGATTTTTGTGCCCACCCGAGGGAAGATAAAGGTGAAGCTCGAAGGGTCTGGCAAGATCGGGGAAAGATATATCGGCATCGTTGGAATTCGAGACCCCTATTCCATTAAAAACATTGATCAGGTCATCGCGTGGGCTCGAAGCCAGGTGGAAGAGAAATTTTCGGGAAAACCCTATCAACTCTTTTACAACATCTATGGTAAGAACGGGGTCATGGGAGACTTAGAACCCGTGAAGGAGATTAAGTCCCATGAACTTTGCATCGTGGTCGAAGGGGTCGCACCGACGAAAGAGATGGCTGAGGAGATCACCTTGATCGGGTCAAGACAGATCTTCTATGCCCGACTTCCGGAGGTGAAAGGAACTGCAGGAACTGCCGCCTTTGTGATCGATGGAGTGTTGCCGGCACCGCCTGCATATCAATGGACGATGAATCATATCATCCCGGTCGATGACCCTATGGAATTCTTTAAAGTCTACGAAACAACCATAAAATAGTAATGGAGTTTTCCGATGAAAACCAGAAAATTAGTTGAGCTTGCCAAAACGATCAGAAGCAAGAACGCCGGTACGGATAAGATTACCTTTGATATTATTTTCAGAGAAAAGGAAAATTATGAATTGATCAAGAAAAGCAAGGTCATAACGAAACAGTCCATTGCGAGGTTGTTCAATATCCCGGAAGAGAGGATCAGCGATTTCGTCGAGTTTGATCCGGCCTATGCATTGAAATTTACGATTTTTCGCCGTCAACCGAGCGGAAGTCCGGGGGAAAGCGATGTTTTCGGATGTCAGCAATATCCCCCTCTTCTCGATATCGAGATTCCGGTGGAACTGTAGGAGGAAATATCAGAATGGGATTCCGTAGAGACGGGTTGAAGGGCGGCTTTCTAAAATTTTTGACAGAGGCAGAGATTGAGCATATCCATAAATCTTCTTTAGAACTCTTGGAAGAAGTAGGAATGGAGATCGACGATCAAGACATGCTCAAATTATTGAAGAAATCCGGATGCAAGGTTGACTTCTCTACGAACATTTCAAGAGTCCCCCGTGAACTGATAGAGGATATTCTCAAAGAAATACCTCATCAGATGAGGCTTTGCGGCAGACGCAGCATGTTCGACATCACCCCCGGTGATGGAACGGTCTATGCTCGAACGACCGGGGGCCCACCCTATATTGCGGATCTCAATACGGGAGAACGGAGAGAGGGCACCCTGGAAGACTTAGCCCTCTGTTGCAGGGTGGCAGATGCTTTGGAAAATATCCACGGCATTTCGGTGTTTCAAGTCGTCCCGATGGATGTACCAAGGATGTTGCTCGACGTCTACGCTGCACAGACGTCCTTCTTAAACACCGAGAAACACCTCTTCTATTACACTCAAAATCCGGACCTTGTGGAGTACGTTCTTGAAATGGCGGCCCTCGTGGCGGGAGGCGAAGAGGAACTGAAGAAACGCCCCCTGTTGAGCGGTTTTTGCGAAGCGACTTCTCCTCTCAAGCTGGACCGGCGGCAAACCACATTGTTGACGAAATTTGTTAGGAAGGGATTGCCTGTTTATACGCACTCCCATCCCATCGCGGGCGTGACATCCCCGGTGACCCTTGCCGGCGAAGTAGCCCTTTCGAATGCGGAGACCCTCATGGTCGTCACCATCGCACAACTCCTGGCCCCTCATACGCCCATTCTTTACGGAACATCGGCATCCGTTCCCGATATGAGAACGGCCTTAAATCTCGCAGGAACCGTTGAAGTTGGCCTGCTCGGCTGTGCTCTTGCCCATATGGCGAGATTCTATCATTTACCCAGCACGATGACCTCCGGGATGGATGCAAAAATTCTTGATGCACAGGCAATGATGGAAAGGATCTTAACCTCATTGCCCCCCATTCTTACCGGAATAGATCTGATCAACCTCTCCACAACCGATACAAAAATGACTTTCACGCTACCCCTCCTTGTGATAGATAATGAACTGATGAGCTGGATCAATCGTCTTTTGCGCGGGTTCACCGTCAACGAAGAAACGCTCGCAATCGATTTGATCAGAAGGGTTGCTCGCAAAGAGCTCTTCCTTAGCGAAGACCATACCGTCAAACACTTCAGGGAAGAACTCTTGGGATCGAAGCTTGTCAACAGGGGAGCATGGGATGATTGGAAAATGGCGGGATCTCCATCTCTTTGGCAGAAAGCGCTGGATGATACGAAAAAGATTGCCCGTGAACATCAACCCGCTCCCTTGAGCGGGGAGGTTCAACGAAATCTGGCGGCCATTGTGAAATCGGCCAAGGATCATGTCAGTTAGAAGAACAGAAGATGCACCCCACGAGGGGCAATCTTACTAATGTCCCATGCCCGGAGGGCACCCTCAGACCATGAAAATGGACGCCGGATCGAG
>JBHGBJ010000006.1:0-84607 GCA_041947025.1 Thermodesulfobacteriota bacterium | reverse complement strand
CCTGAAGATATATGCGCCAGGGGGCTACAGATAATTTCAACTAAAAACTTGACAATCTCATATACTTTTTCATTCACTTATATCAAAAATTATTTTTTTGTATTGTTGCGACGATTAGACTTTATGGAAGAAAATCTCTTGGAGGAAAGTTTACACCTTTCGAAGGAAGCTGTCAAATTTTCTGGTTAGCCGGATGAGTAGAAAAACTTGACTTTGGGAATAAGTTTGTTAGAATAAATTTTAATAAGTCTTAACCCGCTGAGGCCACTCGGGCTGCCTGGGGTCGGACCAAGTTAACTTATTAATAGTTAAGCAAATATCTTCCAAAAATACGCGTTTTTCTGCCTTAAATGATCATTTTCATGGGCCAAAACGGGGCTGTAAGAAATTTTGGGTTCTCCTCAACTCATAGCTCCATGTTTCTCCGCCTCTCCAGCAATCGCCCTGCTTCCAAGGGCCTCCTTTGTGTCCATAGCCCTGACCATTCCGAAACTTCCTTATCGGGGCAATTTCACCCCCCAAAATGCCCTTCTAAGCCCAAAATCAGCCTCTCTTTTTTATAATTCATCACCTGAATCAACAAGTTATCTTGGTCCGACCCGTTAGAGTTAGACAAGTGCGGCCAGGGGGAAAGAAAGATCGATAAAGGGGATATTAGGCATTTTCCTCGCCTTCGGCTTTAATTTCAGTTTGAACTGGCAATTCTATTTTTTCTTGCGCTAATAATTTGGGTAACTCCTTTTCAACTTCTTTCAGTTGCTTAACGAAATCTTGATCATGCTGTGCAATTCCTTCCTTAATCGCTCTCAAAATTTTATTCCTCTTTTCAGGTGTGTATACAGAAAGCTCTTCTGTTTTTTGTGGCTTCCCACTCTTAACTGCACCGTGAGGCGGGGGTAAAGTTTGGCGGTTCTGAACAAATTCTCTCAATATAGGAATAAACTTTTCTGCTTCAAAACTGCTTGATGTTGAAATATAAAACTCCTCTTTTGAGGCTATCATCGCAATACCAGAAGGTTCAGCTTGATAAGAAAAGCCCCAAATTAACCACCGCATTAGGAGTGAAACTAATCCACATAAACCAATAATGGCACCAACTATTGCCCAAATTGTAGGCTTATGAGTTAAGCAAATTAAAGAAGAGATAAATACTATCAGAAAGAATGATCCCAGGATCAGAGTAACCCGTTCGGGCGCAAGCAGCAGTCCTTTAATATGGGCGGATATTTTAGCATGGAACGGAAGTGGAGATTGCATATTGCTATCCATGTTTAACCACCGTCAATTAATTGAAAGAGTCCCATCTTCATTGATGGTTGGAGCGAGAATCGGCCAATATGTTCGAGCCTCAGTGGCAGTGATGTTATAAAGGCGGACTATCTTCCAGGCCTCATCTTGAAAAGTGAACCTGCAGGTAGAAAAAAAACAATGATCGATCACGAATGTGCCTTTTGAAGTAAGGATATCACAGCTATCAAATCGGCATCTTACGAAAGTATATCCATCCAAAATAATACGCTGGTTATAGAACCACTGCCCCTCTATTCTATACGGGAAGGATGCAAGCAATTTAGATAATATCGAATAGAGTTCAGGTTTTTTTTCATCTGGTGACATATATCTTTAACCTCCATATTTTTTCATTGTATTCTGTATCGATTACCATTTCAGATCTTTATATAATCTTTATATAAAAGTTGTCAATAAAAGACTTCAGGAACTACTTTACACCCTAACTTTCCCCTCTCCCCCATCTTTCTGCCTGCCTCTCCGATGCTCAAAAATGGATCTCCGACACGTAATCTGACAGGCAGTGTCAAGGCTTATAAAGTATTAATGATAAGATGGTATATAGACCTGCGGTAATAGGTAATAGGAATTCAAAGAGTGCCCTAATAATAGATACTGGCCCAGATAGAGCAAATACTACTCTTTCACGCCGGAAACGTTGATTTAACATCTTTTCTAATTCCCTACTTTCTTCATCTAAACGTGAACTTGAGAAGAGGTCTTTTCGGACAGCAATCCTTTTCTTAAACATTTCTCCTAAAGCAGACCGGAAGGCCAACCTCCAAGCTATAAAATCTGATGCAGAATAAATAATAAAAGCTGCCAAAAAATATATCACTATGACTGCAAAAAGATATAGTAAAGATTTCTGGTTAACTGGCGTAAAATCAATTCCAAATGCAGAGATTCTTGACGGAACGAGTCCGATCTTGACAATGGCAATTCCAATAACACTTACACCCAGGAGCAGACGCCGTTCCTTCCGGGTTACATCACTCAGTGGATCTCGAATACGAATTTCCGACGGAGTCGGCTCTTTCATGTTCTCCTTAAATACACCTAACAATTTGTTATACTACCTTATTTGTAAGAATCCTACTCATTCAACTGGTTTTTGTCAATGGGGATTAAGTACGTGACAGGCTTCTCGTATGAGGATTCCCCTCTCTCCTTCATCTCTCTGTCTGCTTCTCCGATGCTCAAGAACAGACCTCCGACCTGGGCCAATGAGGGTGAGGCTTTGAAGGGAAAATAGTTATATCGCTATCAGACGAACCCAAAGGCGATAGGCTAAGGGCGCGGAGCCTTCCTCAGAAATAACTTGCTTTCTGTCTTGAACTAATTCATATTGGCTATGTTAGTTAGGTTAGTTATCTCATGTTCTTCAAAATAGACTCGTCACTGTCAGGAGCTCATTTAGGTTGATAAGGAAAGGAGGTGATGAGAATATGGAAAGACAACGACAATTACCGGGAATGCGTGGAGTCTATCTTACTGCTGCGGAGTTATCCAGGCTTGGGTTTATTGTTTGCACGACTTCTCGTAATGCTCAAGGGGCTAACCTTCTTATAACAGACCACCATTGTCTTAGGACTTTTTCTGTTCAAGTCAAGACAAATAATCAATCAAATCCTGCATTTTTCCTTATTGGGAGAAGAGGGAAGGATGTGATTTCTGAAACCCACATCTATGTGCTTCTTAACATACTGAAACCGAGCAAGAAGAATCCAATTGATAGGTTTGAATACTATGTGGTCCCAAGCAAGGTTGTTGCAGAAAAGCTTATATATTCAAAAAGCAAAACCGGGAAAGCGGAGTGGTGGCTTGTGCGGACTAAAGGCATTCTCCGATATAAAGACAAGTGGGATATTTTTGGTAAACCTGAATCGCCCAAATAAGAGAGGAAGGAGGGGTGAGATATGCGAAATCTTCTTTTGTTTCTCTTTGTCGATACCCCACGTTTCCTTCACTTTGTCAAAGGTTTGACCATCACGTCCGAGATCGGCTCAATTAACGTGCAGCTTACTGAAGGGCCAATCGAAGAGGAAGTCCGCCGCAAGGCCAAACTCATTCAGCGCATGATTGGACAAATTTACCATACTCCATCACCTACCCGCCTTTAAAGGCAAGGCTTTGCGCGGTCAAATGGGTGAAGAATAAAAAAAGGCCGGAAGCATTGCTACCGGCCTATCATGTTGTTAAGATATTCGGATGAGCAGTTTCACGTCTTGCTCAGGACCTGCGCATCGAGCCGCAGGTCGAACAATGGGTTGCGTGGGGAAACATCCATCTCATCGACCTCACCTCCTTTTTACTCGATTAATTAAATGTTAAGGGGATCGGCCCTGATTGTCAAGCATTTGTTTGATTGCTTGATTGGGAATTTAAAGATCCAGCAGGGGTGCCGGAAAAATTTTATAGCGGTTACCTCTTAAGGACATTCTACCTGAGTTGAAAAGCCTATGCAGATCCGATGTAAAGAATAGAAAACCTCATCCCTACCATTTTCCAACGATCCGCTCTATAAAATTTTGGAAGCAGCCCTGCTGGATCGTCCAAAAGGAGCCCCTGCCTACCCCTGCCCGCCGGCAGGCGGGGACAGGCAGGCATCAAGGGAGAGGGGGGGTGATATCAATGTCTATTTTGGAGTTAGCCGTTTAGGTCTTAAGGGAAGGCATTCCCAGAGCGAGCAAGGCTCTCTTTACCAGTGTTTTTGCGATCTGGACTTTATAGGCGTTCATGATGAGCGGGGCTGCCCCTGCCACTGCCTCCCTTGCAGCCTCTTCTGCAGTGTCGGGGTTGATCGCTTTCCCCTTAATTCTCTTTTCCGCCTGCGACGCCCGGATGGGTGTCGGGCCTACTCCTCCAAGTGTAATTCTGGCCTCCTTGCAGTACCCATTCTTCGTCGTGACGACCGAAGCCACGTTCACGATGGCAAAGTCTATGGCCTTTCTCAATCTGAATTTCCGGAAGGTTTGTCTTGCTCCCTTTGGAAGCTTCGGTATCTGGATTTCGGTGACAAGCTCGTCCGGTTCAAGAACGGTTGACCGGGTTGCGCCGGCCGTAAAGAAATCCTGAGCATCGAGGGCCCTCTTCGTCGTAACAATCTTTGCGTCCAACGCGACCAGGGCTACGCCCAAATCAGAGGGATTGACCGCAATGCAGCCGCAATTGAAACACCGGCTCGCCTCTCTTTCAGCTCCCCTTAATCCGAGACCGGGCCTGTCTTCCACATCGATGCCCTTTAACCGCTCCGATGCCTGTAATTCCGGAGCCCTCACCCGTGGGATGGCCTCGAAGAAGGGGCGAGTGAATTCTGCCTCTCTCCGGCTCTCCTTTACAGAGGACTTGCCCACTCTTAACGACCCCTCGATCCGTCGTGCCGCATCCCTGCCCGAGGCCACAGCCTCCACCACCGTTGATGGACCCCTGGTAAAGTCTCCTCCAACAAAAAGCCTCTTACCCAGCTGATCGACCGATACGCCTCCCTTGAGCCCTTTCTTCCGAAACCGCGAAGGAAGAACCGAAGTATCTCCCTCTTCTCCAATCGCCTTGATCACCGCATCAAACTTCACCGTGAACTCCGAGCCGGGCACCGCTATGGGCCGCGGCCTCCCTGATGAATCGAATGATCCAAGCTTCATCCGCTTGCACTTAAGGGTCACCCCGCCATCCTTTTTCGACACCTCAATGGGCTGCGTCAGGAATTGAAACTCCACTCCCTCCTCCTTCGCCTTCCCGACCTCATCCCGGATCACCGGCATCTCGCTTTCCCTGCGCCGGTAGATCACCACAGCCTCTCCCCCCAGTCTCCGCAATGTCCGCGCCACATCCAGGGCCACATTTCCACCGCCAATCACCGCCACCCTCTTTCCGGGGATCTCTCGAAGACCCCCATTGACCCAGTTGAGAAACTCCAAACCCGATTGGGCCGCTTTCTCCCCCTTGATTCCAAGAGGCCTCTCTTTCCATGCCCCACAGGCCATATAGACCGCATCAAAGCGCCTCATCAGCCCTGATACGCTCACCTCCTCACCCACCTCCACTCCCATCTCAAACCGAATCCCCATCCTCCGAAACGCCTCAATCTGCCTTCTCACCACACCTTTCGGTAATCGGTACGGCGGTATCCCATAGAGAAGCATTCCTCCTGGCTCGGCCATCCTCTCATAGACCGTAACCCGGTAACCGGACCTCCTGAGGTAATAGGCTGCGCTCAACCCTGAAGGCCCCGAACCAACCACCGCAATCTTTTGGTTCGACTCCCTCTCGGGTGGCCGATAGATCTCGGTCATCCTTTCCAGTATCTCGTCTCCCAAAGACCGCTCAATGCACCGGATGGCTACGGATTCGTCCAGTTCGCTCCGATAACACTCGGGCTCGCAGAAAATAGGACAGACCCTGCCTGTGATCGCCGGCATGGGATTGAAGTCCGTTACGATCTGTGCCGCCCCCATCCAATCCCCGTCTCTGATCCTGCTCAGGCAGGAACGGATATCCGCATCGGCCGGGCAGTTTGATGAACAGGGATAGCCCACCATTCCTGCTGCCCCGAATACCGAATGGTAACGATGATCTCCGGTCAGGGCGTTACAGAGCCTGCCGCCCTTGCGCAGGCAGAGGATACGACCGCCGATCTGGAATGGATACCGATAGTACCAGCAACGCACATCCTGACAGAGATTCCCGCCTAGGGTCGCCATGCTTCTGATCTGAGGCGAGCCAACGGATCTGGCTGCATCTCCTAATATTGCGTATTTCTCCTTAACGATTGGCGAGTCGGCTATGTCAGAAAGTCTGCTCAGGGCTCCTATCCGGAGCCCGTCACCCTCCTCTTTGATGAAGGCCAGGCCAGGGATGGTTTTGATGTTGACGAGAACCTCCGGGTAGGTCGGAAGCACTCCATTTTTCAAAACGCTTAAACAGTCGGTCCCTCCTGCAATGATCATCGACTGATTGTGCGCTGTGAGCTTCAAAATTGCGTCATCAACGGTTGCGGCATTGAAGTGTTTAAAGGATTTCATCTTATCTTACCCAGTGCTTTGAGGACCTTGTCCGGAGTGATGGGCAGGCTATTGAATCTCGCCCCGATGGCGTTATAGACCGCGTGTGCGATGGCTGGAGCCCCCGGGACAAGTGACCCCTCACCTATTCCCTTTGCTCCAAACACGGTATTGGGATTGATGGGCTCTACAAAAATGGCTGTGGTCGGAGGCACGTCGAGGTGGCTCGCGATCTTATAGTCGAGAAATGTTGCGTTCAGCCCCTGACCTTTATTCGGGTCATGAACGAAATCTTCCAATAGACCAAAACCGATACCCATCAGCGTCGACCCGAGCAGCTGGTTTTCAGCCGTATTGAGGCTGATCACCCTCCCCGCGTCCTGTGCGGTCACATATTTTAGAATTTCGACCTCTCCGGTCTCCGTATCCACAGCGACTTCCGTGATATGACACATCCAGGTCTTTGGAACCAAGGATCCCTCTGGTTCTTCCGGTGTCCACGGTACGTTCTCCCATTGGGCATACCATCCGTACCCGTCAATCCGGCACCCGATTGGCTTCGAATCAGCGACCTCCCTGGACCCAATGTACTTTGCGGTCACCGCTGCAATTTCGATCCTCTTTGTAGGGTCTGTCTTGACGTAGATCCACCCATCCCTAGCCTCGAGTTTTTCTGGAGCAAAGCCTAACTCTCCGGCCGCTAACGAAAGAAGTTTTCTCTTCGCATCCCGGGCAGCCAGCTGGACAGCGCCACCCATCGTGCAGGTGTTCTGACTGTGGGCTGAAAAACAGCTCCGGGGAGACGACTCGGTGTCTGCGCGGGTGACCCGGACATCTTCGAAACGCACCCCCAATTCTTCAGCACAGATAGCAGCCTCGATGGTGTACATCCCCTGGCCGGTATCATCGCCCGCAGCGAACAGTTGAACAGAACCATCCTTGTTCACCTCAACCAAGGCAGCCCCCGGTACAGTGGAGCCACCGCCGCTGTGAACACCGATGGCCATCCCGATGCCGTGTTTTCTTCCGTCCGGAAGTATCTTCGCACCGGGCTTATGCCATTTCTCCTTCCACCCGATTGCCTCCGTCGCCTTAAGGATACAATCATCCAAGCCGTTGGGAGTCTGTTTCTGTTGCTCCCACCAGTCACCAGCACCTGCGTGATTCTTCATATAGAAGTCAACCGGATCCATCCCTAATTTTTCTATCAGCCTGTCGCAGAGCTGCGATACGGCATAATGACCTTGTGTTGAGCCGAAGCTTCGAAAGGAACCTGTCCCCGATATGTTGGTATAGACCCCGTAGTTCTCATAAGAGGAATTGGGGCATTTCCATGTCCAATTGGGTGCCCTGCCTATGTTTCTTCCTTCCGTGGCAGGGGCCCGGTGGGCGATGCCGTAGTTTGAGATCGTCTTCATCTTTACTGCTGTCAGAGTGCCGTCCTTTTTTCCTCCCATTTTTACGAGGCTGTGGGAAATCGACCGAGCCCAATGATATTCCGACGCTCTCAATCCCTGGAATTTTACCGGTCTCCCTGTCTTCCTGGCTAAGACCGTTGCCATCGCCAGCACGCGCAGGTCCACGTGCTTTCCAAATCGGCCGCCCCCATGGTGGCATATCCCCCTGATCTTGCTGATCGGGGTGCCGTAAACCGGGGACAGGATCGACCAGAGCCATTCCACCATGCGGTCCGGGTTTTCCTTGCTCCATACCGTGCATACGCCATTCGGATCCCAAACCACGACGACGGTGTCGGTTTCCAGAGGTGCGTGAAGCATCACTTGTGAGTGAACTTCCTCTTCAACGATCTCGTCCGCTACCGCAAAACCCTCCTCAACATCCCCTCCCGTCAATCGGGTCTTATCGATGACGACAGAAGGTTTGCCCCGCTCTTTAGAATTCCAAACGTTCCAGGGCCAGAGCGACTTTTGAACCGGGGCCCCGGGCTCCATCGATTCTTTTGCATCAAAAACAGCTGGCAACACTTCATAATCCACCTCGATTAACTCCATGGCCCTCTCGGCTATTTCCTCAGTTTCGGCCACGATGGCGGCTACGTAGTCTCCCACAAAGTAGACTGTTCTATCGAGGATCTTTAAGGGTTCGGCACTCCTATACCAAACCGCATCGGGAAATCCCTCCACATCTTTATAGGTGATAATACCCTTTACGCCTCGCAAGGCAGAGGCCTCACCGGTGTCTATGCTGACGATGTTTGCATGGGGATAGGGACTACAAAGGATCATCCCGCGAAGCATTCCTTGTAAGTAGATATCGTGCGTGAATTTTGCCCGGCCGGTGACAAGATCCATTGCTCCGACGCGGGGCAAACGCTTCCCGATGACGGAAAGTTTTTCCGGCATACTTCTTAATCTCCTCTCATCGATCGAGCGGCAGCTAATACGGACTCCACGATCTTCACATAGGAACCGCATCGGCAGAGGTTGCCGGAGAGCCCTTCTTTCACCTGCTGCTCCGTAGGATTCGGGTTTCTGTCAAGCAAGGCCTTTGCCTGCATGATCATGCCGGGCGTGCAGAAACCACACTGCAGGCCGTCATGCTCAATGAATGCCTTCTGAAGAGGATGCAGCCTTCCATGGATTGGGTCCCCTATGCCCTCGATCGTGGTAATCTCTTTCCCGTGACATTCCACGGTAAGGGTGCTGCATGAAAGAATGGCCTCTCCGTCCATGATCACGGTGCAGGCTCCACATTCCCCAAGATTGCAGCCCACCTTCGTTCCGGTAAGGCCCAGCGTTTCCCTCAGGGTATACACCAACGTATGCCACGGCTCCACCTGATAGCCGACCCTGAGCTCCACCGGTTCTCCATTGACGATCAGCTTGATCACATCCTTTTTTGCCTTTTCTCTTCTTTCAGCCATACGCCTTCCCCTGACCCATCCCTCCCCCTCAAGGGTGAGGGCGTTGAATATATAAGAAAACAAGGTTTGAATGTCAAGTCGATACATCAATGAGCTCTTCCTCCAGTCCCTTGATTTATCGTCGTATTCCCTATATAAGAAAAAAATAAGGACTCTGAATGGAACTTCCCACGGGCAAAGCCCGTGGGTCCATCCGCCAGGTGGTGAACAAGGTTCCATCTCGCCGAAACCCTTTCGAGCCTTCTCCCACGGGTAAAACCCGGGATACCCGGCGGAGGCGAATGGATGAAAAGAAGTCCAGATATGAAATTAAAAGGCTACAAGGGTAAGATTCTTCATCTCGACCGCCATCAGGACGGATGATAATATCGCGGCTGGTCGGAAGAAGGAATTCCCACCCCAGAGAAATTAAAGGAATTGGGATTGCTGAAATAGGGATGAGTAAGGCATTTTGAGGAAAAGCCCTGCCTCATTTTAGGGTGAATGCCCGCAGTTGAGGTTAGGGTAATGACCAATCTCTTATGAATTGACATACCCAAAGAAAACACGTATATTACACGTATATAGACCGGAGGGTTTCAATGCAGAAAAAGTTAACAATCACTGTTGATGAGAAAGTTTATGAAGGTCTCCACAAGACCATAGGCGCGGGGAAAATCAGCAAATTTGTTGAAGAACTGGTGCGTCCGCATGTAATACGTCCCAATCTGGAATCGGCTTACGCTCAAATGGCAAGGGATAAGAAACGTGAAGAAGAAGCTATGGAGTGGGCCGAGGCCACCTTTAAGGATATAGCTCATGAAAAGGCGTGAGGTCTGGTGGGTCAATTTCGATCCTTCCATCGGTGGAGAAATCAAAAAGAAGCGCCCTGCTGTCATCGTTAGTAACGATGCTTCGAATAAATTCCTCAACCGAGTTCAAGTTATTCCCCTGACCAGTCAGACGGAAAATCTGTATCCCAGCGAGGCATTCGTGATTTTAAAGGGCAGAGAAAGTAAAGCCATGGCCGATCAACTGGCAACCGTAAGCAAGTCGCGGCTTTTTAAACGCGCCGGCTTTCTCTCGGAAGAAGATATGCGCAAGATTGAAGAAGCTATCAAAATACAATTGGATATTTATTGATGACCGAACGGGTTCTTTAACCTGTTGGCAGCCATTCTGATTAGATTTCTTATGAGGTGGAAGAATCAATTCAATCCGGGCAACGGGAAGGAACTGGCCTGACAGGGTTAGCTCGCTGAGGCCTCCGCAAGATTCCAATGCAATTCGTTCTTTCAACTGGTAATCTTCAGCGATACACCTGTTTTGATGCGAGGATAACTAGGTCTAAGAAGGAGCAAGATCGATGAAGCCGACGAACCAGCTGGTCAATCCGATGTTGACGGACTTCTACCAGATCACCATGGCTTATGCTTATTGGAAGGCCAGGGTGCACGAGGAGGAGGCCGTCTTTGATCTTTTCTTCCGCAAAAATCCTTTTCAGGGGGAGTTCTCGATTTACGCCGGACTCGAGGAGAAGCTCAGGTTCTTTGAGAATTTTCATTTTACCGATGACCACATTGCCTATCTCAAGGAGCAGATGCCTCAGTGCGAGAGAGGTTTTTTCGACTGGCTCAAGAGCGTGGATTGCTCCAGATTGAAAATCTACGCCTTCAAAGAAGGAACGATATCCTTTCCTCGGGAACCTTTAATGAGAGTAGAGGGGCCGATCGCGGTTGCCCAGCTGCTTGAAACAGCCGTACTGACGTTGACCAATTATCCAAGCCTGATGACGACAAACGCGGCGAAATATCGCTTAACTGCCGGGTTTGACAAAGGCCTGATTGAGTTCGGGTTGCGAAGGGCGCAAGGCCCGGACGGAGGCGTTTCAGCTTCCCGTTACAGTTATATGGGCGGTTTTGACGGGACCAGCAATGTTCTCGCAGGCTATCTCTTCGGCATACCCATACGGGGAACTCATGCCCACTCTTACGTGCAGTCCTTTACAGGCATTGAAGATTTGAAGGATCGTACCCTTGCCGGAGCGGACGGAAAAGAATACGACTTTGTCAAGATGGTCCTGGAAATCCGGGCCGAATTGGGTTTCAATCACACCAACGAAGGAGAGCTCGCATCCTTCATTGCATATGCCCAGGCCTTTCCACGAGGGTTTCTGGCACTCGTGGATACGTACGACACCCTGAAATCAGGAGTCCCTAACTTTCTTTGTGTAGCCCTCGGGCTTCTCAAAATAGGGCACAAGCCGATTGGGATAAGACTGGATTCCGGGGACCTTTCCTACCTATCAAAGGGAACAAGAAAAATGTTCGATGAAATGGCCGCCAGGACTGACCCCAGCCTTGCAAGATGTCTGGTCATGGCCAGCAATGAGATCAATAAGAGCGTCCTGATTTCTCTGAAGCAGCAGGGCCATGAAATCGACACCTTTGGGATCGGCACGCACCTTGTCACTTGCGATGACCAGCCTGCCATGGGGGGCATCTACAAACTGGTTGAGGTCAAGGGTATTCCACGGATCAAACTCTCTCAGGAACTGGGCAAAATGACCATACCCGGCAAAAAAGAAGCCTACCGTCTTATCGGTGAAGACGGCAAGAGCTTGTTGGATTTGATGATCAGGGTAGGAGATAATCCTCCGGCCCCATCCAGCCATGTCTTATGCCATCACCCTTTTGACTATATCAAGCGTGTCTATGTCACCCCTTCCAAAGTGATTCCACTCCATCATTGCGCATGGGATGGGAAAAGGGTCTCTCCGGAAGTTTCATTGAATGAGATCAGAGATTATGTCTTGGACCAACTGCGGGGCACGAGAGAGGACCATCTCCGGGACATCAACCCTACTCCATACAAGGTGTCGGTGAGCGAGGAGCTGTACAATTACGTTTACCACCTCTGGGCAGAGGAATCTCCTGTGACGGAACTGAAATGATGGAACCCTGGGGAAGGCTTGCATTTAGGTTTGGTCTTTGCTCTTCTTCCTCAGAAGGCCCAGAAGGTCTGATTCTTTCGAAGACCTGGCGTTCGATTTTTCCTTTTCGATCTCCGGCTTTAACTCCTGTCTCTTCCATTCTTTCTCTTTAATGATGCGCTTCTCAATCCAGTGATCGAGGGCCTTCACATCGAACAGAACCCGGTCTCCAATCTTCAGGTAGGGAATTTTTTTCATCGCGGCCATCCGATAGATTGTGTCTGTTGACAGACTCAAATACTGGCTCGCCTCTTTGGCGGTGATCAGTCTCCGGAGCTCGGGAATCTTATGGATCCGGTCGTCCATTCTCTCAAAATACTTTTCGGCCAGGAGATCAGCCAGCATATCCAAGAACTCTTTGATCTGGGGGCGGCTCTCTTCTTGTGCCATGGGTCCCTCACCGTTCCTTCTCTTTGATGGTCTCCTGAATCTTCTTCAGGAGAGCAATGTTTTCGGAATGACCGGTCAATCGGGCAGTGACTTTCCCTCTCACGGGGCGATTCAGAAGATAGAAATCGCCTACCAGATCGAGGATCTTGTGCCGGACGAATTCGTCAGGGAACCGGAGCTCGGTATTGACGATCTTCTCGTCATCAACCAGGATGAAGTTGTGAAGCCTCCCTCCCCCTCCCAATCCCATCCGCTCAAGCATCTCGATATCCTTGAGAAAGCCAAAGGTCCTCGCCGGGGCAATCTGATTTCGAAAACCCTCCTCGTTCTCTAACATGAAGTCAAAGCTCTGTTGTCCGATAGGAGAGGGATAGTCCAAATCAAAGTGAATCGAAAAGAAATCCGAAGGCTCGACCACCAGCGACTTATTTCGGTTTAGAACCTCCAGTTTCCGGTCGATGATCAGTTCACTGACCCGTTCCTCCTGCTCCTGCACGCCCGCTTCCTCGATGATCTTGCAAAACTCCAAGGCCGACCCATCCATAATGGGAATCTCCTCAATCATCTTGACCATTAAATTCGTGATGTGATAGGCGTGCAGCACGGCCATCAGGTGTTCGATGGTCTTGGCGACCGCCCTCCCTTTCTTCAGAGAGGTGGCAAATTCCGTGGCCTGGACATAATCCAGATGTGCAGGCACCACTTCATCGGACGAGATGTTTCCGAACAAGATCCCGCTATTGGGTGGAAGGGGCTGAAGAAGAAGCCCTGTCTTCATCCCTGAATGGAGTCCCGTTCCATAAAGCACCTTGCTTCGTTTGAGGGTCCGCTGGAAAGATAAGGAAGCCCCTCTCTTTTTCGAAACCCTTTTTGGAGAAAGGACCTTTCCCCGGAAAGAATCAGGAGAAGGATTGGCGAGATCCTGGGTCTTCTCCCTTGAAATCATTTTTTCTTGATACGCGACCTCCTCGGTCGCAATCTCTTCGGATTGGCGAACAGCCGACAGCTCATTTTGACGATGGAGGGCTCGATGAATCGTCATGAGGAGGACATCGAGAGAGAGTGGTTTTTCGATGAAATCGAAAGCCCCTAATTTCACGGCGGTCATGGCAGTCGAGATCGTCGCATGACCCGAAATCATGATCACCTGGCAATCCGGAACCATCCATTTGAGCCTTCTCAATACCTCGATGCCGTCCATTCCTGGCATCCAGATATCAAGGAGGGTGACATCGGGGGCTTCCTTTTGAAAGACCCGGATCGCCTCTTCCCCGCTCTTCGCCGTGGCGACTCGAAAACCCTCGTCCTCGAGCACTCCCGTGATCGACTGCAGAACTCTCTCCTCATCATCCACAATGAGGACTTTTTTGTCCATGAAGTCTCCTTCAGGCATTCAACTTAGGTTTGTATTATCATAGAGATCAGAAAGAATCAATGGAAAAGGTCTCAAATCTCCCCTCACCCCTCTTTGCTAAAGAGGGGGAAGATCCCCATTAGAAGAAGAGGGATCCAAGGGGATTTGGCTTCATTTATCGATCTGGGCCTTCTGCAACCTCCCGCTGAAATCCCGATAGATGACCTTCCACCGGCTATAGGTATCGAGTGCGCCCCCTCGCCCTCCTGCTTCCTTCCTTCCATAGCCTGACTGCTTAATCCCTCCGAATGGCATCTGAATCTCGGCCCCGATGGTGGGAGCATTAACATAGACGATTCCAAAATCGAGGTCTCGCTCCGCAACGGCGGTTGCATTCACATCTCTCGTATAGACGGCTGCAGAAAGTCCGTAAACCGTTCCATTTGCAATACGAATGGCGTCCTCAAGTCCTTCTGCCTTGATCACAGAAACGACGGGCCCAAAGATCTCCTCCTGAGCGATCCTCATCTCGGGTTTTACTTCATTAAAAATCGTGGGCTCGATGAAATACCCTTTTGAACAATCGCCTTTTTGAAAGGCCTTTCCTCCAAGGATGAGCCGGGCTCCCTCTCCCTTTCCGATCTCAATATACTTCAGAACCTTGTTAAATTGCGACTCATTGACAACCGGCCCTACGTCCGTCCCTCTCTTGAGGCCGTCTCCCAACTTGAGGCCGGAGGCCGTTGTTCGGAACCTTTCCGTAAACTCATCGTGAATTTTCCGTTGAACGCAGACACGGCTGGCGGCGGTGCACCGCTGACCGGTCGTCCCGAAGCCACCCCAGATCGCTCCGTCGATCGCCAGCTCGAGGTCGGCATCTTCCATGACGATGATGATATTTTTCCCTCCCATTTCCGTGACGATTGGCCGGTGAATCCCCCCGCAGATTCCTTCAAGCCGCTTCCCCACATCGAAGGAACCCGTAAAGGAGACGGCATCCACACCGGGGTGGCTCACCAGGTATTCGCCCACCTCTCCCCCTGGACCATGGACAAGATTCAAGACCCCTTTGGGCAGGCCCGCCTCAACAAGAATTTCCACAAATTTTGCAGCGCAGACCGAGGTTTCGCTCGAGGGTTTAAAAACGACCGTGTTGCCGCAGATCAGGGCCGGAAAGACCTTCCATGCGGGAATGGCAATGGGAAAATTCCACGGAGTAATCAGGGCAAAGACACCGACAGGGACTCGGACAGATTTCGCATCCTTGTTGGGAAGTTCAGAGGGAACGGTCTCTCCGGAAAGCCTCCTTCCCTCTCCGGCCATATAATAACCCATATCGATGGCTTCCTGGACATCACCGAGCCCCTCCGAGAGGATCTTTCCCATCTCCCGAGTTTCAAGCCTGCCCAAATCCTCCTTATGCTTCAAAAGCATCTCTGCAGCCCTGAAAAGAATTTCACCTCGGCGCGGGGCCGGAAAGAGCCGCCATCCTTCATAGGCCTCTCTTGCGGCTTTGACCGCCTCATCCACATCCTCTCGAACCGATTTCGAAATGAGCCCGATCACCTCGTCTTTGTTGGCAGGATTGATCGATTGAAAGGTCTCTTTCGACTTGGAATCCGTCCACTCCCCGTTGATAAAATTTTTAATCCGTTCCATTTTCATCCCTCCTCTTCAATTTCAGATCTGAGATTTCAGATTTAAGATTGAAAATTCCGGGTCAAATCTCCGCATCTTCCTTCAATCTGCCATTTGAAATCTGAAATCCAAAATCAGTAATTCCCCGTCCCCACCTTCTTTCTCAGAAAGACCTGATCCTCCTCGGAGGAAGCAAAGATTCCGGCATTCCCAAGTCTGACATTTCGCAATCCGATCTTCTTAACTTCGAGAAAGGCTCCCACCATCTCAGAAATCTTGGGGCTCTTGTATCGCTTCATCTGATATTCGGGGAAAAAGGCCAAAATCGTGAACGGGATGTCCGGATCAAGATCAAAGATCAATTGGGCAATCTTTTTCAATTGAGGGGTTTCCACCAAGTTCGGGACATAGAGGGAGAGCACTTCCAGGACAAAACCTCTTTTGAGAATCTCCTCCGGTAGTTTCAGAATGTTTCGATTGAAACACCCGGTCCACCATTTATGATCTGTCCCGTCGTAGGCCTTGATATCGAGCCAGAAGGAATCGACTCCCGCCTCCTTCAAGGCGTCGAGGTTCTGAGGGGTGAGGCCGTAGCCATTCGTCTCGATCAGCACCCAGAGATCGGTCTCTGCCTTAATCAGACGGGTACATTTAATATAATAGTCCGGGCAACAGGTAAGATCCCCACCTGTGAAGGCCACAATATTCCGAGCGGGCCCCCATCCCTGAGGGCTCAAAAGAATGTCCTTCTTCTGGATGGCCTTGGGGCAGAGGGAGGATCGTCTTCCATACATCACACAGGACCCACAACAACGGCAGGCATCGTGGCCATGAAAAGAAGTGGCTCTGTTCCGTGGTTCTCGAAGGGTGACCTCCCGATCATACTCCTTACAGGCCTTCAGCACATCTGCCGGTGACCACCAATCCCCTTTGGCGACCTTCGTAAAGGTCCAAGAGTGACATTTTCGACAGGAGAAGTTACATCCTGATTGGTAGACAGAGAGGTAATTTTCCGGACGAGAAAGATGAATGGCTGAAATCAGCCTGAGGGGACCAGCATCGGTCTGTTTGAGCGTCGCTTCGCACGCGAGAGACTTCCCTCCCTCGGTCTCCGTGTAACAACTCCCCTGGGGATATCCCTGCTTGATCAAGTTGCATTTCATCATAAAATTTTATCATATGCCACATCTCCCTTGCAACAGAAGAGTAGCCTGTGGTATATGATTCCTGAATTCGAGGCACCTGCCGGCGAGCAGGCGCAGGCAGGCGAAATCAGAAGAGGGAATCAGGATACCAGGAAATCAACAGGCGGGATACGAGGTATCAGATATCAGGAAAGGTCCAAGAATAAGAGGTTGTTAAGCCTGGCGTTCTGATATTCTGATATCCCTCCAACGGATACCCTGATATCCGGACAAACTTTAAGCCAGGAGAGTCACATGACAAAGCAGGCCGAAGACGTTGCACGGTTCATACTCAGTTCAAAAAAAATAGTGGTCTTCTCAGGGGCAGGCCTCAGCACGGAATCCGGGATTCCTGATTTCCGGAGTCCGGGGGGGGTGTGGGATCGGTATAATCCCGAAGACTTCTACTACCAGAATTTTCTCGCGAGTGAAACCTCTCGTGAGAAATACTGGCAGATGGCAACCGAGATGTACGAACCCATGAAGAAGGCCCAACCCAACTTGGCCCATCTTGCCATTGCGGAGATGGAAAGACTCGGTAAACTGGATTGCGTCATCACCCAGAACATCGATGGCCTCCACTTCAAGGCTGGAAATTCAGAAGAGAAGGTGATCCAGCTTCATGGCACAGCCATGGCTGTTTCCTGCCTGAGTTGCGGGAAGAGGTACGATCGCGATCAGATCCAGGAAAGATTGCGCAAGGGCGAGAGGGCCCCCTATTGTGATGACTGCCATGGACCTCTAAAACCTGCCACCATCTCCTTTGGTCAATCCATGCCGGAAAGGGAAACCGAAGAGGCCTATCATCGATCCTCCACAAGCGATCTATTCATCGTCATCGGCTCATCTCTGGTCGTACAGCCTGCAGCCTCGATGCCTTTGGTGGCCAAACGAAACGGAGCTAAATTGGTGATCATCAACCGTGACCCAACCCCTTACGATAGCACCGCGGATATCGTGATTTACGGTCAGGCCGGCCCCACAATGGCCGATATTTTGCAGAAGGTACGCGAGGAGTTAGGAGTCAAATGACTGGCTGGAAGGGGTAAAAGATGCTTGTCTGTCCGAAATGCAATATCGAATACGAGGAAGGAAAAAAGTTTTGCAGAAAGTGCGGAAGCTTCCTCTTGAGTGAAGAGGGGTCCACTTTTGAGCTTCCCATAACGGAATCAACCCGATCGGGAAAGAAAGGAGGGAACTTATTCTGTCCACGGTGCCAAGAGTCTTACGGGGTAGGAAGATACTGTAGAAAATGTGGCTCCCTATTGGATCGGGAGGCTCCATCCCAACCCGCTCTTCGATCATTCGGGAGAAAACCTCTCAGAACTCGTCTCTTCCCTTGGGCCATGGCAAGCGTGGCCATTCTCCTGGTGATTGTGGGCGGGTACTTCTTTTGGCAAAACCACGATCAAACCCGCCAGTCCGAGGCACCTTCCTTACCGAACCCGGGTCCGGTGCTTGAAGCCAAAGAAACTGAAAAGATACAATCCCTTCTCGAAAGGATCCGGGAAGCAAATCTCAAGAAGAACATCGATCTCTTTATGTCCTGTTACACTCTTGATTTTAAGGATAGGGACAAGAAGAAGCTCGATACCCTTGAAAACTGGAAAAAGTTTGATTACCTCGACCTTGCCTATGATTTGAAGGAACAGGCCATATCAGGAGATTCCGCCCATATCAGGGTGGAGTGGCGGATGAAGATTTCTCAAAAAGGATCTGGAAAACCGCAAGACAACAGAACCGTTTTGGATGTCGTACTGAAGAAAGAAGGAGAGGACTGGAAGATCAAAGATATCCAACCCATAAGTTGAGCGTTTAGAGGAGGACATTTATGTATTGCACGAATTGCGGCACGTTAAATGAAGACGATAAGAAGCTTTGCATCCAGTGTGGTGAATCTCTGACAGAGACCGCAATCAAGAAGAAATCTTTGGCCGTGCGGCTATTGAAGAAGGCCGGTTTTCTTCAAAACCTCTTTGATCTCTCATTCAGCAAGGGTTTGGCTTCAAAAATGATCAAATTCATTTACGGTTTATCGATTCTCTATGCCGGACTCCTTTCATTTCTCTGCGTCGCCCTCGGATTCAATGTCTCAAAAGGCCTAGGGATTCTTACCCTCGTCCTCGTTGCCCCGCTCATATTTCTTTTAACCCTCCTTTACAGCAGGCTCCTACTGGAAATGTTCACTGTGATTTTGCGTATTGCCCATCATATGGCAGAAATAGCAAAAAGGCCCGAATCAAGAGAGGGAATTCAATGGAATATCTGAGCGGACATCCTTCGATCTCGAATGAGCAGAACCGTCCTCAATTCTCAGTGACAGAAATGTGAGTGAGATTCCTTCGGTTACCCAAATTGTCATAGGAAAGGACCATTTTCCTAACATGGAAGGCAGCATCGAATTCTGCATTTCACTAAAAACTAAATAAATCCAAACAATTAAAGGTTTGTCAAATTTTGGCACTACTTTTGCTTCTTTTTCTTTGGTCACGATAAAGAAAGAAGAGAAACCCTATGACGTACAGACCAAAGAATTCATTCGTTAAAGTTATCGTATTCCTTATGATCTTGCCTATATTGATCGGTTGCGCAGCGGTGAAAGAGGTGATTCATCCCACCGACAAGACTGTCTCTTCGTCGGAACCCTCTCCCCAGAAGAAGGACTATAAGGGGCCCAAAGTAAAAGTTGTGATAACGAAATTCATTGATAAGTCATCTAATGTTAAGAATAGTGGCCAGACCGAAGAGAGCATGGCAGAGATGTTAGGTAACGCCTTACTGGCAACCAACCGTTTTACGATCCAGATGCAGTTGTCCCGGAATGGTTCAAAACAATCGATGAAAGGCGCCCATCTCTTAATTGGAGGGACCATCACTCAATTCGAGCAGGGAAAAGGACTCCTCCTAAAGAGCCCATCCCATATTGCGCTCCTGTTGAGCGTGAGCGACATAAAGACCGGCCGCAAGATTATCTCCCAGAATATGGAGGGAAAGGCCGCACCTCTGGAGAAGGCGATACAAATGGTGATTGAAGAATCGGTGAAGGTGATTGTCTCCAAAACCCCTCCCGAATACTACCGAACTTCACCTGCTCCTGTCCCGTCTTCTCCGCCTACACCACCGAAGGAGTCAGCAAAACTGCCGGCAGATCAACCTGAAACAACTCCAGTTCCTCCGGCAAATCCTGTTGTTAAGACAACGCCTGCTCTTCGTTCCATTCAGATCGTATGGTCTTATGCAAATCTGCGTGATGGGCCAGGAACAAATTACAGGAATGTTGGCAGCATCAAGAAAGGGACTTCCTTAGGACTTCTTGAAGAAAGAGGGGATTGGTTGCGCGTTCGACTGCAAGATGGAAAAGAAGTATGGGTGAGCAAGCAGGCAACCACATTGGCTGATGACTCCCCTCCTCCCAGTACTCCGGCAAAACCAAATCCCATGTGATCTGTTGTGGGGGATAAAAATTGTTAATCTGCCCAAAGTGTAAACTACTCTACGAAAAGAGCACCGAGTGCATTCGATGCGGTTCTTCTTTGGTTGAAAAGACTTCTTCCGAGAAAGAGGAACTTGAGGCATTCCCCCAACCTAAAACCGATAAGGAAATTCCTCCTGTCGAGGAGCCTAAAGCCGGAAAAGTGGAGATCGAAACATCAAATCTATTCGACTTCGAGGAAAAATTCCCAACTGCGCCTCCCCCTAAACCTAAAGCCGCCCCTGAGCGGCGCTCTTCTCCGCCACCTCCAAGGAGGGAGCCTGAACCTGTCAAACGGGTCAAGAGAGAAGAACCTGAGCCAGAGTTTTTGGAAGAGATGAAGAAGGGCCACCCTGAACCCTCAACCGATGAACCGGATTCTCCTGATCTATCTTCCGGAGAAAGAAGAAAGGAGCCCCGCCGTTCCGAAAAGATTCAGATAAGGATTCCAAGCTTAACCTACCAGAAGATCGGTTTTATTGTTGTGATCATCATCGGAGGGTACCTCCTCTGGTCTGCCTACTCTCATTTTACACCCAAAAAGTCTGCTCCAAGCAAGCCTATTCCTAAGAAAGTGGTCAGTTCTCTCCCCTCTCGTCCCGCCGCTCCCACCGAACCTGCGGCGCGTCCTGAACCAAAGATAACGCATCCTCCTTCTCCCCCTCCGGCTCCAGTGGTCCCTAAAACACCCGCATCCGATGATAAAGAGATCGAAAACATAAAGAACCTCTTAGAAAACATTCGTCAGGCAAATTTAAGAAAAAATATCGATCTATTCATGTCGTGTTATTCGGCGGGTTTTAAAGACCGGGAAGGGAAGAAAAAAGAGACGCTCAGGAATTGGGAGAATTTCACCTATATCAACCTTTCCTACACCCTGAGGGAGCACTCGATTTCGGCCGATACCGCTGGGGCCAAGGTTGCATGGGTTGTTGTGTACTCTTCAAAGGGAGGGGGCCCAACCCAGCAGAGTGAAACGGTTCTGGATGTCACTTTAAATAAAGAACCTGGCGGCTGGAAGATAAAGAATATCAAACCAACCAGCTAATCTAATACTTTATTTAATTCTCCGCAAACCCTTCTGAGCGAATATTTCCCGAGTCATCAAATTCCACATAGTATGCGAATGGGACGCGAACGTTCGGAAAGAAAAAACGGACGTCTGTAAACTCCACCCGGTGCCTTCCATCTCCGGATTCCACTGACATCACCACTGGAAAGCGGGCAAACCAGTAATAAAATTTCACGCCATTCGTAGCCAGTGCCTTTTTCACCCAGGGAGACCCGTCGGATCTTTGCCAGGACCGATACACAAGTTTTTCAGGAGGCTGAAGGAGATCATCCAATCGTCTATACCTTTCATATCTCTTGAAAAAAGGAAGTTTGGAGAGAGGCAATGTCAGCGTTCCGAGAAGTTGAGAGTATTCCCCTTTGAGATCGACAACCCCTTGGTAGATCTTGTCCTTGGTCTCGACATAGTTGGCCCATCGAAAAGGGGATATGGGTTGAGGCAAGGAAGCCACTTGAATGACTTCTTGGTCCAAATTGTGTGCGAAGGTCTTTGCGAGATGAATGGCCTGATGGTGCAGTATCCAGGTGAAAAAGATATAAAGCGAAATTCCTATCAAGGAGCCACGGCAGATCCAGGGAGCTTTTCTTCTTAGGAAAAGACTAATCAACAATGGGAAAACGATGATTCCGGAGAAGATCAGATCGACGATAAAAACAAGATCCCATGAAAACCGGTGGTCGGAAAGAGGGGAAAGAATCATCGTCCCATAAGAGGTGAGAAGGTCGAGGATGACGTGACTGACCAGAACGGAGAGACAGATCTTATAAAAACTCCAGAAAAAGGGCCGCCTTGAAATTTTAACAAAGAGCCAACTGAAAAAAAGTGCATAGAAAGGGATTAATAACAAGGAATGCGTGAAATCCCGGTGATACTGGAGATAGAATTGACGGTTGAAAAGGCCAAGGACAAAATCGGTATCGGGAAAGAATCCCATCGTCAAACCAGCAACCGTCCCCCAATTCCCGACCTTCTCATCCTTTATGGCCTTCGCAACAACCACACCCGTCAGCGTATGGGTAATGCTATCCATGATATTATGGTAACTGGAAGGGAGAATGAAGGCAACTTTGGCAAACTGAACTATGACAGTTCAAGTCCGGTCGGATTCAACTCGTATTGAGAAAGACAAGATATCCGAGATCATTTCGCTAAACTTCACATATATTTCTTAAACCATTCCGCTGTCAGTTCCATGGCCCGTTGGCGATGTTTGGGATCCGTTAAACGATGGTCAGCGCCCTCAAGGATATGAATCTCCTTGGGCTCAGTCACGCTATGGAAGATTTCCCAGGCCTGATCTACGGGCACAAGCTCATCTTCCTCTCCGTGAATGACCATGCAATTTGAGACTTTCGGAAGCAGAGGAAGGAGCCGATGCTTCGGAAGATCCTCAAAGAATGGCTCTGCGGGCAGTTCGTAGCCCCCGGTCCCTTGGTTTGACTTGAGATCATCCAGGTGAAAAGGGGTGGCCCAGGTCACTGTGGCTCTGATCTCTTTATCCGCCGAGGCTTTGATCAGAGAGACATAGCCCCCAAGACTCGATCCCACAAGACCCACCCGATTTCCAAGACCAGGCCGTGACCTCACATAATCGACCGCCGATCCTAAATCGGTAATTCTTCTGCTGACCGTATCGTCTTGGACCCTTCCCTCACTTTCGCCGATTCCTCTGAAATCGAAGCGAAGCATCGAAAACCCTTCCTCGGAAAGCCGGGCACCCAGGGCAATATACTTCTCGCTATCCTTGCTCGAAAGAAGGCCATGAGAGGCGATCACACACGCACGACTCCAAACATCAGGAAGATGCAAAACGCCTGCAACCTTCTGACCTTCACTTTGAAAAGATACTTTTTCGATTTTCATTTCCAACTCCTTTCGTGTTTGTGATCCGTCTCAAATCCCCCTTCATCCCCCCTGCCTACCGGACAGGCAGGAGCTTTCAGCTTTGCCTGCCCGCCGCAGCTTCAGCGTAGGCGGGAGCTTTCAGCCTTGAGCTCCCGTCATCGGGTCACTCCTGCTTCTTCCATCGCCTTGAGGTACTCTTGCTTCAACCTTTCTTTGGAAATTCCATGGTCGATGAAATCCCAGGGGAAGACTTCATTCAGGTCCCTCTTTCGATTGACATAAAAGTCAGGGTTGATATTCGTCTCCCGGAGGGCCCGGCCCCAATCCCCTTCGTAATGATGAGTTGCGATCAATATTTTTGCAACCTTCCGATCTCCCCTTGAAAGCAAAGCCTGAATGTAGGCCCATTTGGGAAGATCGTGGATCATCTCTATCCCCTTCTCACCTTTAAGCTCCCTCTGAATGACCTTCAACTTTCTCTTCAATTGAGCCACATCCTCCAGGGGAGCCCATTGAAAAGGAGTGGCAGGCTTGGGGATAAAGGGATTGACACTCACGACCAGCTTCCATCGATTCTGCTCCTTCTTTCGATTTGAGACAATCCGATGACGAATCTTTTTGACAAGAGCGGGAATGGCTCTCACATCTTCATCGGTTTCAGACGGAAGACCGATAAGAAAATAGCATTTGATTTGACAGAGACCATTCTCAGTCAATGTATCGACCGCTTTCAATACCTCCTCATCCGTATAAGGCTTCTTCAATACTTTTCGAAGCCTTTCAGAGCCTGCTTCAGGCGCAATCGCCACGGTCCGATCCCCGCCCCCTTTCAGACATTGAACCAAAGAAGGAGTGATGGCATCCACCCTTAAGGAAGAAAGAGAGATCCTTCCCTCCCGGGAAAGAATGGCCTGACATAAGGGGAGAAGATTGGGATAGTCGGACACTGCTGTTCCGGTCAGGCCGATTCGGTCTTCCTCGGACAGACCCTCTTTTGACAAATTCTCAAGGAAGGAAAGGCTTCTGTTTCGAAAAGGATGGTAGACAAAGCAGGCTGCACAGAAGCGGCACCCTCGGGGACAGCCCCGGTTCACTTCAACCAAGGCCATCTCCTTAAACTCGGTCTCCCGGGTGAAGAGAATGGAACGGGTTGGAAATCGATCGATCTCCTTAACCCACCTCCTCTTGACCCGTCCGGGAAATCCTGTTTCGGGGGTCATCGCCTCAATCTTTCCATCCTCGGTGTAAGTCACATGATAAGACTTCGGAACATAAATCCCTTCCAACTTTCCCACCTTTCTCAAGAAAGCGCCCTTCCCTCTTTTCCCAATATCTGAATAGGAGTTACGGTAGATCTCTAAGAATTCCCCGATCACCTCCTCACCTTCGCCGATGACAAAGAGGTCAAAAAATTCGCTGATCGGCTCCGGGTTTATGAAGGTCGCAACGCCTCCTCCAATCACCAGCGGGTGAGCTTCCTCACGAAGCCGGCTCTCGATTGGGATGTGGGCTAAGTCTAATAGGGTGAGAATGTTCGGAAAATCGTTCTCAAAGGAGATCGAGAAGGCTAAGATATCAAAGTCAGAAAGAGGCTTCTGGGACTCCAGTGAAAAAAGAGGGGTCTGGGTATTGTGATACTCTCGAAGGTCATCGGGATCGAGAAGGAAGGCTCTTTCACAGACGATATCGTCTTCCGAGTTCAGACGTCGATAAACGGTCTGAAATCCCAGGTTGGACATTCCCACATGGTAGGTGTTGGGGTAGATAAGACATATTGTTTTTTTCCCGCCCCAGGGTTTTTGAACAGCTCCTCTCTCTTTCTCGAGAATGCGTTTGGCCTTCTGAATCAGTTTCCAGGAAGTCATAAGTTATCAGTAAGCAGTTGTCAGTAATCAGTTCCCGGTTGTCAAAAGAGATCTACGATCCATTATAACAAATTTCACTCCTCGTAGATAATCTTACTGTTTCTTGCTGATCGCTGACCACACTCCACTGATTACTTGCTCTTTCAGTCGGCCTGTTTCCTTAGAAACGTTGGAATGTCGAAACGATCTTCATCCTCCATTGTGAATTCCGGGAGTGGCTCTTTCAATTTCAACTCGTCAAATCGCTCATTGACCTTCACCTTCCTCATGAAGGTGGGGACGTCTTTATTCTCTCTCACGCTGAAGGAAATCGGTGCCACTTTCTTGAACCGCGACGCACTCTTCTCCTCTGCCTTTCCGAATCCTGTCGCGATCACTGTAACCCGGATCTCCTCTGTCATCATTTCGTCGATCACCATACCCCATATGATATTGGCTTCCTCATGGGCTTCCTTTTGGATGAGGGTGGTGGCTTCATTGATCTCATTGAGCGTCATGCTCTGGCCTCCGGTAATGTTAATGAGAAGGCCCCGGGCCCCTTCGATGGTGATATCTTCCAAGAGGGGGCTCGATATCGCTCTTTGGGCCGCCTCCACCGACCGGTTTTCACCGGCAGCGATCCCCGTTCCCATCAACGCCATACCCGTTTCAGCCATGACGGTCCGGACATCCGCAAAGTCCAGATTGATGATCCCATGGCCGACGATGATGTCCGAGATCCCTTTGGCTGCATGATAGAGAATCTCATCCGCCTTCTTAAAGGCCTCCAGCAAGGTCATGGTCTTTCCGCTGACGCTCAGAAGCCGTTGATTCGGAATGGTGATCAGGGCATCTGCGGTCATCTTCAGATTGGACAACCCCTCGTCTGCCTGTTTCATCCGTTTCTTTCCTTCAAAGTGGAAAGGCTTGGTCACGATGGCGACCGTAAGGGCACCCATCTCTCGAGCCACTTCGGCGATCACCGGTCCTCCGCCCGTGCCTGTTCCGCCTCCTAATCCGGCCGTGATGAAGACCATGTCCGCGCCCATCAGGACCTCCCGAATCTTCTCCACATCCTCCAGGGCGGCCTTCCTCCCCACCTCAGGATTGGCCCCGGCTCCCAATCCTTTTGTCAGTGAGGCTCCTAACTGCAGTTTGATGGGAGCCAGGTTTGCCGCCAGCGCCTGAGCATCGGTATTGGCCGCAATGAACTCGACTCCAGAGAGGTTACTCGAAATCATCGTATTCAGAGCGTTATTCCCTCCTCCTCCGATACCGATGATCTTGACCTTGGCGGCCAAATTCTTGTTCTCGTCGAATTCGATCATATGACCCTCCTCCTTGAAAAAGTTTAGTTCGTTTGGTTTGTTTAGATCGTATATCCTGTTAAACCATCAAAACCATCTAAACGATCCTAACGTCGAACGTTTGTTTTTTAAAAAAATTCACCGATCCATTCTTTCATCCGGTGGGTGACCTTGGTGAAGATGTTTCCCTGTCCCACCTTAAAACGACTCTGCGCCTTGCTCTTGCTTCCGTAGAGGACCAGGCCCACCCCTGTCGCATAAATGGGGCTATTGACTAAATCGACCAGCCCCCCGATACCGATCGGGGTCCCCCTTCGGACAGGGACGTTAAAAATCTGTTCGGCCAACTCAGGCACGCCTTCCATGATGACGCTTCCGCCGGTGAGGATGATGCCGGAGGCAATCAGATTCCCGTATCCCATCCTTTGCACCTCGTTGTGCACCAAGGTCAGGATCTCCTCGACCCGGGGTTCAACGATCTCTGCCAGGGTCTGTCTGGATAGGACGCGAGGGCCCCTTCCTCCAACACTGGGAACCTCGATCGTCTCGTCCTTTCGGACCAGTGAGGTGAGTGCACATCCATAGCGTATCTTGATCTTCTCCGCCTCCTCCAGGGGTGTCCGAAGCCCCATCGAGATATCGCTCGTAACGTGGTTCCCGGCTAAGGAGAAGACAGACGTGTGTTTGATCGAGCCATTGGAAAAGATGATCAGGTCCGTCGTCCCCCCTCCGATGTCGATGATGGCCGCTCCCAAGTCCCTCTCTTCGGGAGTCAAGACCGCTTCGCTCGAGCCCAATTGTTCCAAAACAATGTCATCCACATCCAGCCCTGCCCGATTCGCACATTTGACGATGTTTTGGGCAGAGGTAATCGCGCCCGTGACAATGTGGACCCTTCCCTCCAATCTGACCCCTGACATTCCCACGGGATCCTTGATTCCGTCCTGATCATCCACGATGAATTCCTGAGGGATGATATGGATGACCTCGCGATCCATGGGAATGGCAACGGCGCTCGCAGCATCGATCACCCGCTTCACTTCGTTGGGACCGATTTCTCGATTCTTAACTGCGATCACTCCATGGCTGTTAATCCCCTTGATATGTCCGCCGGCGATCCCTGCATAGACGGAGGTGATGTGACACCCTGCCATTAGCTCCGCTTCTTCGATCGCCTTCTTGATCGATTGGACCGTGCTCTCGATATTGACGACCACGCCCTTTCGCAGCCCCTTTGAAGGATGGGTCCCAAGACCGATGATGTCGCACTGGCCGTTTTCCACTTCGCCAACCACAGTGCAGATTTTTGTGGTCCCGATGTCCAATCCGACCACATACGGATCTTTCTTACTCACCTCGTAATCACCTCCTCCCCCGTCCTTCTATGACGGGGATTTTTTGACGACCATCCTCTTCAAATCACTGCAGTCGATCGAAATCACGGAGACTCCCCTTTTCTTAAGGTCCGACCAGATGATGGACAATCTTCTCAGCTTCTCTCCGAACTGTCCCCACCCCATTCTCAATTCTATTCCCTCGGCCTTTGTGAAACACTGAAGGCCGAAAGCCTTCTCCATATGGATCTCGGAAATCTCCTCTGCGGGAAAGGCCTGTTCTTTATGGATCATTCTTAAGAATTCCAGGGCTTTGGTGATGAGGCGCTTCGCCTCCGCGGGATCTTTTTCCAGAGACCGAAGGGTCAATCCCGTGAGGAAGGGATAGTCAAATGTATCTTCGCCTTCCACTTGAGAAAAGATCACCCCTTTGGTGTCGATATAATAAGGCTCCTCCAATTGAAGGATGGCGATCGGCCTTCTCTCCTCGATCTCGATCCGGATCTTATTGGGGAAAACCTTTCTTGCCTTCACCTGCTCAATCCATGGGTGCCCCTCTAACCGCTTGGTCACTTCTTTCAGCTTGAGGGTGAAGAGGTTTGGCATACCCTCGAGCCGGATAAGGGATAGGACGGTTTCTCGCGAAATTTTTTGGTTTCCCTCCACCTCAACCTCGTTCACTCGAAACCACGGATCTTCTAAAAGATGGACATAGACACGATAACCGATGAAGAAGAAGAAGGAGAGGAGCAGGAGTTGGAAAGCGATACGAACCGTTTTCCTCAAAATATTCTGAAATTTTTCTCCCCCTCTCGTCTCCCTCTTTTTCCGGGGTCGAAGAAATCTTTCTTGATCGATTACAGCGATCTCTTCCATATCACGAATGGCCTAACCCCTCCCTACCCCCCCTTAGAAACGGAGGGAGAGAATGGGGATTCCTCTTCACGCTTTCAGGGACGCTCCCAAGAGTATCCTCTCGACTAAGTCTTCAAATGAAATCCCGACATGATTGGCTGCCTTCGGAAGGAGGCTCGTCTCCGTCATCCCTGGCATGGTGTTGATATCGATCACAAATGAATCGTCATTCTCGTCGGTCATCAAATCCACTCTCGCACAACCCGAACAACCCAGAGCGTGAAAGGCCTTGAGGCTCATTTCCTGCGCATGGAGATACTTTTCTCTCGGAATCCGGGCAGGGATAATATATTGGGTCTCCCCTTTTGTATATTTGGAGTGGTAATCGTAAAAACCGCCTTTCGGAACGATCTCGATCACGGGTAGCGGAATGTCTTCGAGAATCCCTACGGTGATCTCCTTGCCTTTCACAAATTTCTCCACCAGTATCTCTTCGTCATATTTGCCCGCCTCTCTTAAGGAAGGGACCAGGTCTTCTTCCGTCCGTACAATCGAGATACCGATCGTCGAACCCTCCCTTGCGGGTTTGATCACAAGGGGAAGAGGTAATGAGATCTTTCTCAGAGAACCTTTTTCGAGGTCCCGTCGCTGAACGACCTCAAAGGGAGGAGTGGGTATCGTTTCGCAAAGAAGGATCTTCTTGGACATGATCTTATGAATCGCCAAAGCGCTTGCCAAAACGCCCGATCCGGTATAGGGGACCCTCATTAATTCCAGCATTCCCTGAACAGTCCCGTCTTCCCCGAACCGTCCATGGAGGGCCACAAAGGCATATTCGATCCTCTTCTTGATCAAGGTCTCGGCAACGTTTTGATCCACATCGATGGAGCAAACCGTATATCCCTTTTCGGCAAGAGCTCTCAGGATCGCCTTTCCCGTCTTCAGAGAGATCTCTCTCTCCCGGGAGAGGCCCCCCATTAATACTCCGATCTTCTTTTTCTTGAGAGACTGATCATTCATGGACTGATCGCCAACCCCTTATTCCGTATCAGGCCTCGCCCACCACTCTGACCTCCCTTTCAAGGGAGATGCCTTTCTCTTCATAGACCTTCTTCTCCACCCACTCCATCAAATGGATCACATCGCGGGCCTTGGCCGTACCCAGATTGATGATGAAATTGGCATGGCGATCCGAAACCATGGCCTGTCCTATTCTAAACCCTTTCAGTCCCGCTTCCTCAATCCATTTTCCCGCAGGGCCTTCCGGAGGATTTTTGAAGATGGAGCCCGCACTGGGGTAATCCAATGGCTGGGTTCTCTTTCTCATCTCTGAATATGATTTGATCCGCGCACGGATCTCCTCTCCTCTTCCCTTTTTCAACTGAAACCGTCCTTTGAGAATGATCCAGGAAGATGGGATCGCCAGCCTCCGATAATAGAATCTCAACTTTTTCCGCGGCCTCTCCACGATTTCTCCCTCCCCATTCATGAAGGTGATCGAAAGGAGAATATCCTTCAATTCAGCACCCCATGCACCGGCATTCATTGCCAATCCGCCACCCACGGTCCCCGGAATGCCGAAGAAGGGTTCGAGCCCCGTCAGGCCCTTCTCGATTGAAAACCGGACCAGTCGTTGGAGAGAAAGACCCGCTCCGGCTTCAACCACATCTCCATTCAACCGAACCTCTTTCATTCCTTGAGCGAGACTGATCACCCACCCGCGGACCCCTTTGTCCCGCACGACCAGGTTTGTCCCTTTTCCCAAGATCAAGACGGGGATCCTCTCCCTCCTGGCATAACGGGCCACCCTTCTCAGCTCCGCAACATCCTTTGGAAAGAGGAGGCTGTCCGCAGGACCGCCCACCTTCATCGAGGTGAACCGCCTCATGGGTGCATCGAAAAGAACTCTTCCATGAATCAAACCCATGGCCATTTTTTTGTAATCCCTTGTCATCATTCTATTGCGGAATGCAGAGTGCGGAATTTATCAAATGCGGATTGCGGAACGCAGAATGCGGAATATAAATCTTTCACTCCGCATTCCGAACTCCGAATTCCGAATTTGGGATACCGCATTCCGAACTCCGAATTCATAAACGTTGCACCAGCTCATCAGCCACCTGCCAGATGTCACCGGCTCCCAAGGTGATCACCAGATCTCCCGGGGCAAGGATTCGAAGGAGATGATCCACAATCTCCTTCTTATTCGGCAGATAGGTCACATTCTTATGGCCGTATTCTCGAAGGCCTTCAAAGAGCGAGCGGGCCTCTACTCCTTCGATCCGATCCTCTCCTGCCGGATAGATATCGGTGAGGATGAGAACGTCGGCATCGTAAAAGGCCGTTAGAAAATCTTGGAAAAGGGCCTTGGTCCGGGAGTAACGGTGCGGCTGGAAAACCACGACAACCCTTCTCTTCCAGCCGCTCCGCGCCGCCTTCAGTGTTGCCATGATTTCTATCGGATGATGGCCATAGTCATCGACGATGAGGATCTCCTTCTTCTCTCCTTTGATCTGGAACCTTCTCTGAATCCCGCTGAAATCACGGAGCGTTTCCTGAATCACCCGGAAGGGGATATCCAGCTCAAAGGCTGTGGCGACGGTGGCCAAGGAATTATAGACGTTATGGAGTCCGGGCATCCGAAGCTTCAATCTGCCGATCTCCCGATTCTTATGAAGGACGTCAAAGCTCGTGGAAAGACCTTCGAACTCGATCTCCTTGGCCTGGAAATCCGCCTGGGATGTCAATCCATAAGTGGTGAATCGTTTCTTCAGCCTCGGGATGAGGCTCTGGATATTGGGATGATCCAGGCAGAGTACGGCCAGGCCAAAAAAGGGAATCTTATTTAAGAAACTGAGAAAGGTCTCTTTGATCTCCTCAATCCCTGGATAGTAATCGAGGTGTTCGGGGTCGATATTCGTGACGACAGCAATGGTGGGCATCAGTTTGACGAAAGAGCCGTCGCTTTCGTCAGCCTCAGCCACCAAGAAATCTCCCTGGCCAAGCCTGGCATTACTTCCGATGCTGTTCAGTCTCCCTCCGATCACCACGGTCGGGTCGAGCCCGCCGGCTCCCAGAACGGTGGCGATAAGGGAAGTGGTCGTCGTCTTTCCATGGGTGCCCGCAATCGCGACCCCGACTTTCATCCGCATCAGCTCCGCAAGCATCTCCGCCCGCGGGATCACCGGAATAAGCCTCTCCTCAGCCGTTTTCACCTCCGGATTCTCGTGACGAATCGCAGAGGAGACCACGACCACATCGACCTCCTTCACATTCTCCTTCCGATGGCCGTAGAAGATCTCACATCCGAGCGTTTGCAGCCTTCGGGTCACTTCGGTTTCCTTGATATCCGAGCCCGTGATGTGGTAGCCCAGGTTGAGGAGAACCTCGGCAATGCCACTCATGCCGATCCCGCCGATGCCCACAAAATGAATATGCTGAATCTTTCCTTTTCGATACATTCTCGTCTTTCTGGTCTATCTGGTTTGTCTAGTCTGTCTGGTTCTTCTGGCCTATCTGGTTTGTTAAGTTAACGAGATAGACGAAAAAGACTAAATAGACTAAACAGACATTTCCTTATTTCTAATGAGCGCATAGCAATGTTCTACAATCTCTTGGGCCGCCCTGGGCCTACCCACCAGCCGAATCTGCGCTTCCATCCGGGCTCGTTCTTCTGGATGATTATAAAGGTGATGAATCGTCTGAGCGAGCAGGGAGCCGTTCAATTCCTCATCCCGTATCATGCGCGTTGCGCCAAGGTCGACCAATTTCTGGGCGTTGATCACCTGATGGTTATGGGCCGCATGGGGATAGGGGATCAGAATGGCCGCCTTCCCGCAGATTGCCAATTCCGAAACCGTGCTTGCCCCTGATCTGCAGACGACCAGATCGGTCATTTGATAGTGGGTCGCCATGTCTTTAATAAAAGGCATCACCACCGCATCAAAGCCTTTCTCTTGATATCCTTTGGAAACCCAATCCACATCCTCTCTCCCTGTCTGGTGAAAGAATTTCAGATAGAGCTTCATCTCTTGGAGGTAATCCAGGGCCTCCACCATCGCCTGATTGATCCGATGGGCCCCTGCGCTCCCTCCGAAGATAAGGAGAGTGAATCGATCCCCCTTTTTCTTCTCCGTCCCTTTAACCTCGGCACCCGGTTGGAGAATGTCTCTCCGGATCGGATTTCCTGTCACGATCGTCTTCTTCTCAGGAAAGTACTCCTGGGTTTCTTCGAAGGAGACGAAGATCCGTTGACTGAACCACTTTAAGATACGATTGGTCATCCCCGGTATCACATTCTGTTCGTGGATTGCCCTTTTCGTCCCCAAAAGAGAGGCCGCCACGAGGGTCGGCCCAGAGGCATATCCTCCTACGCCCAATACCAGTTGAGGCTGGAAGTTCTTTAAGATGGAGTACGCCTCTGCTACGGCCGCTGGAATGGACCCGAGGGCTTTTACCTTCTCAAGAAAAGATCTTCCTTTGAGAGGCATCGCTCGGATCGTTCTCAAGGGAAATTTTCCTTCCGCCAAGACCCTCGCTTCGATCCCCCTCTCTGTCCCGATGAAAAGGACCTCGTTCCCCGGCTCTCTTTCTGCGAAGGCCTCTGCGATCGCAATTCCCGGGAAAAGATGTCCTCCTGTACCGCCTCCTGCAATCACCAATCTCATCTCCGATCCATCTGGGTCGAGAGGTGAAGAAGAATCCCGACCCCAACCAGGTTCGCAACCAAGGACGTCCCCCCGTAACTGACCAGAGGAAGGGTTAACCCTTTTGTGGGAAGGAGTCCTAAGACCACCGTCATATTGATGACCGCCTGCAGAGAGATCATCAGCGTAATTCCGAGTGCCAGATAAGCCCCAAACCGATCCTCAACGGAAAGGGCGATCTGAACCCCTCTTAAGGTCAAAATGAAGAAAAGGAGCACCACGATCATCGCCCCGACCAATCCCAACTCCTCTCCGATGATGGAAAAGATGAAATCCGTATGGGGAGCAGGAAGAAAGAAGAGTTTCTGCCTTCCTTCTCCCAGCCCTAATCCGAAGAGGCCTCCCGAGCCGAAGGAGAGAAAGGATTGAATGATCTGGAAACTGGTCCCCGTAGGGTCCTCCCAGGGCCGGATAAAGCTCATCAGCCTTTTGTACCGGTACCCCGCATTCATGATGAAATAATAGGCAACAGGGGCGGCGATCAGAAGAGCGCCGGCGACGTAGATCAACCTGGCACCGCTGACGAAAAGAAGGAGAAAAACCACCACGGTCAGGAAGAGGGCGGCTCCAAAATCGGGCTCTTTCACCACCAGGGCGATGACCACACCGGAGAGAAGGATGGTCGGAAGAAAACCAAACGAGAAGCTTCGAATCTTCTCCTCCTTCTTGGTTAAAAAGTAGGCCAAAAAGATGATCAAACCTAACTTGGCAAATTCCGAAGGCTGAAAGGAGAAGAATTGAATCTTCAGCCAGCGCATGGACCCTCCCGCTTTGTGGCCAATCCCCGGGATCAGGACGGCAATCAAGGAGAGGATGGAAAGGATCAGGATCGGGTAGGCGAATCGTTTCAGAACCTCGTAAGGGAAGAACATCATCAGGATCATCAGGACGAAACCAATCCCTGCATAGAGGGCTTGCCTCTTTAAGAAGTAGTACGGATCCTGAAAACGGTCTCCGGCCAGGATCGCACTCGTGCTGTAGACCATCACAATCCCGACTCCAATTAAGGCAAGGGTTACGATTAATAGAATATAGTCGAATCTTCGTTTACCTTTGCTCATCCTGCCCCATCGCCGATACCTGAAAATTAGAAAATCTCTCAGAATTCCAAAGTTCAAAGGTGAAGCTCCCCGGCCACAGGCCGGGGCTTCCCGGAAAGGTATCATCGTTCATATAGTGCCCCTTTACCCCGCCTACAAGGCGGGGCTTGCGGGGCACGTTCCGGTCAAATTCATGACAAATGACTAAATGTCAAATTTTTTGACATTTAGATTTCGAGCTTCCTTTGAGCTTTGACATTTGTCATTCATTCTTTCCTAATCTAAATACGGCTTCCTTAAAGACCTTTCCTCTCTCCTTGTAATCTTTGAACATATCGAAACTCGAACAGGCTGGTGAAAGAAGAACCACTTCTCCCTTCTTCGCCGATTGATAAGCAAGTGTCACGGCCTCTTCCAGGGTCTTGGCAATGGTCGTATCCGTGTATCTTCCAAGCTCCCGATTCATTCTTTCCTTAGCCTCTCCGATGAGGATCAGTTGCTTGACCCGATCCCGGATCAATTCTTTGAGGGGGGAAAGATCCCCCATCTTATCCTTTCCTCCGGCTATCAAGACGATGGGGTCTGAAAAACTCTGGAGAGATTTCACCACGGAGCCCACATTGGTTCCCTTTGAGTCATTGTAGAAACGGATGCCTTCGATCTCCCGCACAAATTCAACACGATGCTCAAGCCCCTTAAACCGGGAAAGAACGGTCTCGATCGGCTTCTTCGGACAACCGAAGGCTCTGGCAGCGGTAATCGCCGCCATCATATTCTCCACATTGTGGATCCCTTTTAAGGAAGCCTTCGCTAAGGAGTAATCCTCCTCTTTCTTCCCGAGCCTGAGGACGATGCTTTGGTCAGATAGAAAAGCACCCTGCTCCAGTCTCTCCTTCAAGCTGAAGAAGAGCTTCTTCGCCTTCACCTTTGCTTGATTGGCCCTCACCATGGGATCGTCTTGATTGAGGACCGCCACATCACCCGAATCCTGGTTCATGAAGATCCGGACCTTTGCCTCAATATAATCTTCGTAACGCCGGTAGCGATCCAAGTGATCCTCGGTGATGTTGAGAAGAATTGAAAATCGGGGCCGAAAGTCTTCGATCGCCTCCAATTGAAAGCTGGAGATCTCAACCACCAGAACCTCCCATCGATCCCCCCCCTCTGCAAACAGGATCAGCGGGTCACCGACGTTTCCTCCCACCCCCACTTTCGTTCCTGCTTCCTTCACCATTTCGCCAATCAATAAGGTGGTGGTGGTCTTTCCGTTCGTTCCTGTGACGGCAATGATGGGAATGTGGATGAAGTGGTAAGCCAGTTCGATCTCGCTGATGACGCGAATCCCTTTTCCCAGGGCCTTTTGGATCGGCCCAATGTTCAAATCGACCCCGGGGCTTACCACGATGAGATCGGGACTGAGAAAAGTCTCTTCTCGATGGCCACCCCATTCCATCGGAATATTGATTCCCTCCAATTCTTGGACGGCAGCCTTCATCTGTTCCTTTGGCATCATCTCTGTCGTGCTGACGATCGAACCCTTGGTTCTGAGAAACTTCACCGTTGCCAATCCGGTCCGAGCCAAACCCACCACCAGAACTCTCCTGCCACTGAGATCCAACCCTTTTGACACACTCGTTGACGATTTCAATTCAACTCCGTAGCGAAAATCCCAAGCTCCAAACTCCGAGCACCGAATACATTCCAACCACCAAATTCAAGAGTTTAGATATTCAGAAATTTGAATTTGGAATTTGTTTTGAATTTGGTGCCTGCCGGTAGGCAGGGGATTTGGAAATTGTCGTTGAATATCTCCTCGCATTGCCCTTTCCCGCCCAAACACTCGAATCCATTCCCCGGTAATTTACCTCAGCTTCAGCGTGCTGATCGCAACCAATCCGAGGATGATGCCGATGATCCAGAACCGGACGATGATCTTCGGCTCGGCCCAACCTTTCAATTCAAAATGGTGATGAATGGGTGCCATACGGAAAACCCTTTTTTTCCTCAACTGATAGGAGATCACTTGAATGATGACCGAAAGCACTTCGATGACAAAGATTCCTCCGACGATCACCAGGAGGATCTCCTGCTTGATGATCACCGCGATCGTCCCCAATGCCGCTCCCAGGGCCAGAGAGCCGACATCTCCCATAAAGATCTGGGCCGGATAGGTATTGAACCAGAGAAAACCCAGGCCCGAACCGACCAAGGCTCCGCACAGAACCGTCAATTCGCCACTGCCTCGGACGAAAGGAATCTGGAGATAACCGGCGAACCGGAAGTTCCCTGCAAGGTAACAGAAAAGCATGAAGGTCCCGCTGGCGATGAGGACAGGCCCGATCGCCAGTCCGTCCAGACCATCCGTCAGGTTAACCGCATTGGCAGAACCAACGATCACAAGCATGGCAAAGAGGACATATCCTCCATCCCCCAGATTCGGCATGACCTTTTTAAAGAACGGGAAGATCAGTCTCGAGTCGTGATCAAAGCCATAAAAAAGGACCAGGCTGGTGACAAGCCCCATCGCGACCTGGATGGGGAATTTGTATCGGGCCTTGAGGCCGATTCCTTTCTTATCCAGGAGCTTCTTATAGTCATCCAGAAAGCCCAGGACCCCAAATCCCAAGGTCGTCAGCAAAACGACCCAGATATAGCGATTGGTCAGGTCAGACCAGAAGAGGGTCGGGATGAGGACGGCAGCGAGGATCATGCTCCCTCCCATCGTGGGGGTCCCATTCTTGACCATGTGCCGGCTGGGGACATCCTCCCTCACCACCTGTTGAATCTGAAAAGCCCTCAACTTCTTGATCAGCCAAGGCCCGACGACGAAACTGATCAGAAGGGCGGTCAAAATCGAATAGATCGTCCTGAAGGTGATATACCGAAAAACATTGAGAAAGGAGAAATACTCATGAAGAGGATAGAGGAGATGATAAAGCATTCCTTTAAGCCCTCCTCTCGATCAAGCCCTCAACGATCTTCTCCATCGCCATCCTCCTTGATCCCTTGATCAGTATCCAGTCTCCTTCCTGGGCCACCTCTCTAAGAATGGAGATGGCCTCCGAATAGCCCTCCACGATCCTGACCTTCTTCGGCTCGAATCCACGACGGATCGCCGATCCCGCGACGAGAGGTGCCATTTCTCCCATGACAAGAAGCAGATCGATCGAAAGTTCCTTGACCTTCTGCCCGATTTGCAGATGGGCCTCTTCCCTAAAATCTCCCAATTCCATCATGTCGCCTAATACGGCGATGGCCCTTCCCTTTCCCTTGGCCTCAGCCAGCGTCTCCAGGGCCGTTTCCATGGATCTGGGATTGGCATTATAGGTGTCATCAATCAGGATCTTTCCACCCTCAAGGCGGATCATCTCCATCCTCATGTGGAAAGGCTGAAAATGTTCGAGTGCTTCTTTGGATTTCTCGACCTCGATCCCGAAGAGGCTTGCCACGGCAATCGCGGACAGAGCATTGGGAACGAAATGTCTTCCCAATAGGGGAAGGACAACCTCGCTCTCTTCCCCCTCCAAGATCAGCTTAAACGAAGTCCCTTCCAGTCCTTTGAGTCGAATCCCCTTAGCCATCACATCTGCGGATTTTTCAACCCCGTAGGTGATCTTTTGGCCGGGAAACTCACTCGCCAGATCGATCACATGGGGATCATTCTGATTGACCAGAATTGTTCCGTCCCTTCGCATCTTTCGGAAGAGTTCTCCCTTCTCCTCCTTCACCCTTTCCAGACTTCCCATTCCTTCGAGATGAACGATGTGGATATTGGTGATCAATCCCACGTCGGGTTCGGCAATCTCGGTCAGCCTCCGGACCTCACCCGGAACGTTCATTCCCATTTCGAGGACTACCACTCTCTCCTTCTCCGTGAGTTTTAGAAGGGTGAGAGGAAGCCCGATGAGATTGTTCAAATTCTCCTTTGTCTTGAGAACGGGGAAGGTTGTCTCGAGACAGGCAGAGACCATCTCCTTGGTCGTCGTCTTTCCGTTGCTCCCGGTTAACGCGACGACCGGGGTGCGATATCTTTGCCTCTTCTCCCGGGCTATGTCTCCTAAGGCTTTCAGGGTGTCCTTAACAGCGATGACCGCCTTGGGTCGATAACCATTCCACCGGATATCCTTGGCCTGATCTTCTTCGACCAGCACGCCTCCTGCTCTCTTCTCAAGAGCCTTTAGGGCAAAATGGTGTCCGTCGAAGCGGGGACCCTTCAGGGCGACGAAGAGTTCCCCTTCGGTCACCGATCTTGAATCCGTGGAAATCCCCTGAAAGAAGGCTCTCCCCTCTCCTTGAAGGAGTCTTCCCCCGGTTGCCCGCAAGACCTCCTCAATGGTAATGGTCACTTTTCCTCCAGGGCCTTCTTAGCCTCGACATGGTCATCCAAAGGAAATTTCTGCTTTCCGATGATCTGATAATCCTCATGGCCTTTGCCGGCGATGAGAACCGTGTCGGAGGGTTGAGCGAGCCCGATCGCAACCCGGATGGCCTCTCTCCTGTCCGGAATCTTCAGATACCCCTTCTTGGATCTCCACGAGGCGATTTCGTCCCGGGGCCACTCAAATAAAGAGAGGGATTTGAATCCCCTTTCCACTTCATTCATGATCGCCAAAGGGTCTTCCGTTCTTGGATTGTCCGATGTGAGAATGCTGAGATCACTATATCTGGCAGCCACCTTCCCCATCAAAGGCCGCTTCGTCCGATCCCGGTCCCCCCCGCAACCGAAGACCGTGACCAACTTCCCGTTGCCCTGATTCGAATTTCTCAAGACATTCCTCAATCCCACGAGGACTCGCTCCAAGGCATCGTGGGTATGTGCATAGTCCACGATGACGTGAAGCCCTTTCAGGTTCTCGATCTTTTCCAATCTTCCCGACACGCCTTCCAATGATCCGATCCCATCCCTGACCGCCTCCAATGGGATATCCATCGCTATTCCTGCGGCGGCAGCGGCCAGGATATTGTAAACATTATGCTCGCCGATCAATTTCGATCGACAGAAGAATTCGCCCCGCGGGGTTTTCACCCTGCACGAAAGGCCGTCGAAGGTGGACTTCACCTGATCCGCAGAGATATCACAGGAAGGGCTCAATCCGTAACGGAATACAGGAAGGTCGGTCCCCTGAACGATCTCCTCGCCCCTGGGGTCATCCTGGTTTGTCACTGCAAACCTTCTGGTCTTGAGGCTCTTCATCAAAGACTCTGAGAAGAGCCTCTTTTTACTCTCGAAGTATTGCTCCATCGTCTTGTGATAATCAAGATGTTCGGTCGTGAGATTCGTGAAGATCGCCCCGTCAAATTGACATCCGTAAACCCGGTCGAGGTCCAGTCCGTGGGAAGAAACTTCCATGATGACATGAGAAATCTTTTCCTGCGCCATCTCTCCCAGGATTCTCTGAAGATCCAACGATTCCGGAGTGGTGTTGGATGCAAGGGTCAGCTTCTGACCGTATCGGTAATTGATGGTCCCGATGACACCCACGGAATATCCGGCCTTTTTGAAGATCGATTCCAAGAGATAGGTGATCGTTGTCTTCCCATTCGTCCCGGTGATGCCGATCAGTCGCAGCCGGGATGATGGATTCCCGTAAAAATTGGATGAAACCTGTGCCAGGGCCTGCCGGCTGTTCGGGGAGACGATGACCGTTCTCCCGGCAATCTCTCGATCTTCCTCCAAAAGAACCCCATCCGCACCTCTTTCGACCGCCTCTCCGACAAATCGATGGCCATCCATCTCCATCCCCCGAATGGCCACAAACAGAAAACCCTTCTTCACCCGTTTGGAATGGTAAGCCACTCCCTCGATCTCTTTGTGGAGGTCTCCCGTAACCTTTTTAACCTCGACGCCCTCTAATAATTTCTTTAATTCCATAGCTGCAATCATGGCCGCTAATCCCTCCCAGCTCGCCTTTACTACAGGGGAGAGAAGGGGGGATTACGACGGTGACTGAAACTTCAAATAACAGATATCCCCCTTTTCAATCACCGTTCCTGCTTTGGGGGCCTGCTCCACGACCTTTCCCATACCCGATACCTTGATAATCAATCCTCTTCCTTCGATGCGATTCAATGCATTACGCATGGACAACCCGGTGAGGTCTGGCATGACGATCCTTTCTGGCCCTTTCCCTACCCTGATCTCCTCTCTCAAGGTTTCAGCTTCCAAGGTCTCCGAATGAGGGACAGAATCGGGTTCCTTCTTTACGATCAGCGTCCCTTTAGGAATCGCATTGAGATAGGGGAGAACCTTTTCCATAATGGCCTTGAATACTGGAGCAGCCACGGTTCCTCCGTACGACTCGCCTCGCGGTTCGTCAATCACAACAAGGAGAACGAGCCTGGGGTCATTGGCAGGAGCAAATCCCATGAACCCGCTGTTAAACCGATGGTCGGAGTAACCCCCGAGTGGTTCCACCTTCTGGGCCGTCCCTGTCTTTCCTGCCACCTCAAATCCGGCGGGGACAGCCTGTTCTCCGGTCCCTCCTTTTTCTGTCGTTGTCTTGAGCATTGCAGTTACCTTCTGGGCCGTTTCCTCTGAGATCACCCTTCTAACCACCTCCGGTTGAAAGGCCTGAGTGATTTCACCTTTCTCATTCGTAATCTTCTCCACGACGTAAGGCCTCATCAGGAATCCACCATTGGCAATGGCCGAAAGGGCAACCGCCAATTGGATTCCCGTCACGGAAATTCCCTGGCCAAAAGAAATTGTGTCGAGGGCAACCGGAGGCCAGTATCGCGGGTGATGGACGATCCCTTTGCCTTCTCCCGGAAGGTCGACCCGTGTTTTTTCTCCAAATCCGAATCCACAAATATACTTGTAGAAACGCTCTTTCCCCATCTTCTCGCCGACCTTCGACGCCCCGATATTGCTCGAAACCTTCAGGATCTGCTGAAAGGTAAGCCAGCCATGTTTGGAGTGATCGTGGATGGTTCGATCATAAACCGTATAGGCTCCGTTTTCGCAAAAGAAAGAATCGGAAGGCCGCACCAATTTTTCCTCCAAAGCGGCCGCTGCAAGAAAGACCTTAAAAAGGGAGCCCGGCTCAAAGACGTCGGAGATCGCTCGATTCCTCCAAAACTTTGGCTGATATTGGATAAACTGGTTTGGATTGAAAAAAGGGTAAGAGGCCATGGCCAGGATCTTTCCGGTCCGGGGATCCATGGCGATCACCATTCCTCCCTTGGCCCCCCATTTTTGAACGGCTTTGCTGAGCTCTGTCTCAGCCACATGTTGGATGTTTTTGTCCACCGTCAAGAAGAGATTCTTGTGGTGATCCTCCGGCTCGGGCAAAGGATCGCCCATCAGGATCTCCCGACCCCGGGCATCTCTCCCCATTGTCCACACATGGTTTATTCCGTTGAGAAGGGTATTATATTGGAATTCGAGTCCCTCAAGCCCCTTGGAATCGAGGCCAACGAAGCCAATGATTTGGGCAGCCAATTGGGAATTGGGATAGAACCTTCGGTTCTCTTTCAGGAAATGGATCCCCGGAAGCTGAAGGGCCTTGATCTTCTCGGCCTCATTCGAAGAAATCTTTCTTTGAACCCATTCAAAGGACCGACGGTTCTTCAACCTCTGTCGCAATTCCCCCCGATCGATCTGGAGGATGGGAGCAAGATCCCGGGCTGTCCTGTTCGCGTCAACCACCCGAAGAGGATCTGCGTAAACGGAATCGACCTCGATGCTGACCGCCAGCTCATTCTCATTCCGATCGTAAATGATCCCCCGCTTTGGGACGAACGGGATTTGAACCAACTGCTGCTGAGCAGCCAGTTTATAGAGCTGCTCCTTTTTCAGCACCTGAAGCTGAAACATTCTTCCTACGATCAATCCGAAGGAAAAGAGGAGGAGAGTCGAGATGAAAATGATCCTGACTTTGAACCAATTGATAGATTGCCGCTTCATCGGATCACGATCACCTGATCAGGTTTGGGTTTGGCCATTCTCAGTTCCTCCACTGCAAATTTTTCGATCCGGGTGTAGGATTTGAGTGTGGCGATCTCCACTCGCAAGCGTTTATTCGCCTCAACGAGTGCCCGCTCCGCCTTCAGGGCATTCGATATCTCGTATCCAAGCTGGATGACCTGAATTCTCGACCAAACATAGAACAAGGACCCACCGACTAAAATAAGCAGAAAGAGGATAAAGATGGATATTCGACTCACACTCCTGGTCATGGTCTTTGCCCTCTAACAGTAGGGAACGCATCTATGCGTTCCCTACGAGATTTCCTCACAATCTCTCCGCGCACCTCAATTTGGCGCTCCGGGATCTCGGGTTTCTTCTTTGCTCCTCCTCAGAAGAGACGATGGGCTTTTTCGTGAGGACGCGCATCACGGCTTCCGGGCTCGACCCATCGGCTCCTCGCCCTTCCAGTTTCCGGAAGTTTTCTTTAACCATCCGATCCTCAAGGGAGTGAAAAGAGATGATGCACATCCTTCCCCCCTTTTTTAAGCATTTCCACCCGGTCTCCAGTATCCCTCTGAGATTTTCCAACTCGTCATTGACCCTGATACGGAAGGCCTGAAAGGTCTTCGTCGCCACATCAATCTTTCGGGGGTGAAATCTTCTCGGGACGGCCTGACGGACGATCCTTCTCAATTGTTGGGTCGTCTCGATAGAACCCTGCCCTCTCTCCTGAACGATCGCCTTGGCAATCCGCTTCGCCCATCTCTCTTCCCCGTAGCGCTGGAGAATCTCTTTCAACTCATCCGCAGAAAGGCGGTTGGCAAGGTAGCTCGCTGTTTGATCCAGCCGCTGATCCATCCTCATATCCAATGGGCCCTCTCGTTGAAAGCTGAATCCCCTCTCCTCCCTTTCCAACTGAAAGGAAGAGAGCCCTAAATCGAGCAGTATTCCATCGACCGGCTCTCTCTTTATCTCCCTCAGTAATTCAGGGAGAAGAACAAAATTTTCGCGGAATATTTTAGCCCGCTCACCAAAGGGCGCTAATGCCTTTCTCGCCTCGGAGATGGCCTCTTCGTCCCAATCCAATCCGATCAGAATTCCACTGGGAGCGGTCCGTCTCAAAATCTCGAAGGCATGGCCGCCTCCCCCTAATGTCGCATCCACATAGGTACGACCCGGTTCGCATCTTAAGAAGGTCATCACCTCTTCGACTAAAACCGGAATGTGCTTCGTTCGCAGCCCATCGTCCATTGCTCATCGTCTATCGTCCAATGTTCATCGTTCATTGTTTATCGTTCGTCGTCGTATTAAAGCCCGAGAGTGGCCAGAGTATCGCTGATCTGCTCAAAACTCTCCTGGGATCTCCGGAATTCCTCATCCCAGCGCTCTTTGGCCCAGATCTCAATCTTTTTTCCCTCTCCCACCAACACGACATCCTTTTGAAGGTTGGCATAATCCCTTAACGTCTGGGGGATAAGGAGCCTTCCGTGCTTATCGATCACACAGTCGATGCCGCTCGAATAAAAAAACCTCAGAAAGGTCCTGGCTTCCTTCTTCACCAAGGAGAGGGAACTTGCCTTCTGCTCTAAAGCGGACCATTCTTCAAATGGGAGGGCAACCAAGCAGTGGTCAAAATTGGTGATGACTAAACGATTGTCATACCTTTCATTGAGGATTTCTCTGAACCTTGAAGGAATGCTGATCCGGCCCTTGGAATCTATGGTATACTCATACCGGCCCCTGAACATCCTTTAAACCCCCCTCGTTTTGAGAAACCATACCACCTTTTCCCACTTTTTACCACTTTCCGGATTATTTATACCGAAAACCTTATTTTGTCAAGTAAAATTTTATACTTATTTCAATTTTTTTGATTTCATCCCCGTGGCCCAATATCTGCCCCGATTGGACTTTATTTACACCATATTTAGTGCCCATTCCCATACGGGTTGCATTGTTTGACAAAAGCTTCTCCTATGTCTAAAATGAGATCAAATGGTCGGTAGGGAAACCCGTGCCCGCCGGTAGGCAGGCATATATGCGTTCCCTGCCTGATGTGAAGTAGCCGGATAACAACCACAGATGACTGCCTGCCCCCGCCTGCCGGCGGGCAGGGGTCGGAGGAGCAGTTTTCAGTGGCCCATTAGAGGGTGTGCAATGGTCACAGAATCCCTAAAGAAACGGGTGGAAAACCTTCGGGAAGAGATCGAATATCATAACTATCGTTACTATATCCTTGACCAGCCTGAGATTTCCGATGCCCAATACGACCGATTGATGAGGGAGCTGGAAGAGATTGAAGCCGAGTATCCCGAACTCCGCACTCCAAATTCACCCACCCAGCGGGTGGGTGCGTCCCCCTTGGAAGAGTTCGAGATTGTCAGGCACTCGATCCCTATGCTCAGCCTCGCAAACGCCTTTGACGAATCGGAGGCGAGAGATTTCGACAAACGGGTAAAAAAATTCCTGGGTTCTTCCGAAGATCTCACCTACGTGGCCGAACCCAAACTGGACGGCCTTGCAGTTGAACTTGTCTACGAAAGGGGACAGTTCACAGTGGGCTCGACCCGCGGAGATGGCGTCAATGGCGAAGACATCACCCAGAATCTCCGCACCATCAAGACCATTCCCCTTCAACTGATCCGGAGAGAGATTCCCGTCCCGGGGCGATTAGAGGTGCGGGGTGAGGTGATCATGCAACTCAATAAGTTTAGGGCCCTCAATCGCAGGAGAGAAGAAAGAGGGGAACCCCCCTTTGCGAATCCAAGAAATGCAGCCGCTGGCTCGGTTCGACAACTCGACCCCAAGATCACGGCTGAACGCCCTCTTGAAATCTATTGTTATGGTTTGGGCGAGGTGCGGGGTCGAACCTTCAAGACCCATGGGGAGATCCTTCAGACATTGGCAAGATGGGGTCTGAGGACCAACCCCCATATTCGGAAATGCCGGAGCATCAATGAAGTGCTCGAATATTATCACGAGATGAATGAGAAGAGAGAAAATCTCCCCTATGAGATTGATGGGATCGTGATCAAGGTCGACCGCCTCGATCTTCAGACGAAGCTGGGTGAAATCGCACGAAGCCCCCGCTGGGCCTTGGCCTTCAAATTTCAACCCAAACAGGAGACGACAAGGATTCTTGACATTAAGGCCCAGGTGGGGAGGACCGGGGCCCTCACACCCGTGGCCTTGATGGAGCCGGTGAGAATCGGCGGAGTGGAAGTGAGCCGGGCTACGCTTCACAATCAGGATGAGATCGATCGGCTCGATGTCAGGGTCGGAGACACCGTTCTCATTCAGCGGGCAGGAGATGTGATTCCTGAAGTGGTCCAGGTGATCACTTCAAAACGGACCGGATCCGAAAAGAAATTCAGGATGCCATCGAAATGTCCTGTGTGCGGAGCCGATGTGATCAAAGAGGAAGCAATCCATCGATGCATCGGGCTCGATTGCCCGGCCCAATTGAAAGGACGAATCAGACACTTCGCCTCAAAACGAGCAATGGATATCGAAGGCCTGGGCGTGAAACTGATCGATCAATTGGTGGATAAGGGTTTGGTCAAAGATGTGGCCGACATCTATTACCTGAAGAAAGGCGATCTCGTGGCTTTAGAACGGATGGCAGACAAATCGGCTCAAAACATCATCGATGCCGTTGAGGCGAGCAAGGAGAAGCCTTTATCAAAATTCCTCTATGCCCTGGGAATTCGCCACGTAGGTGAAACCACGGCAGAAGACCTGGCCCGTCATTTCTCAAGGCTGGACGAGTTCTTCAACCTCACGGAAGAAGACCTCATGGAGGTGGAAGGCATAGGCCCCGAAGTGGCAGCCAGTGCTTATCAATTCTTCAGAGACAAAAAGAACAGGGACTCGATCGAGCGATTGAAAAAGGCCGGCGTGAAGGTGATCGAACCTAAAACAGAAGAGAAGGCAAAATTGGCAGGCAAGGTCTTTGTCTTCACCGGAGCCCTCAAGACCTTTGGCAGGGATGAGGCCCGAAACCTGGTCGAATCCCTGGGCGGGATGAGCGCCTCCAGCGTTTCGAAGAAGGTGGACTTTGTGGTCGTTGGCGAAGACCCTGGCTCCAAATTCGATAAAGCCAAAGAGTTGGGGATTAAGACTCTAACCGAAGAAGAATTCAAAAAGATGATCGGCTGAATTTGGATCTTCCAAGAATATGCTGACCAACCGATGGGGGAATTGAGAGTTATCGAAGATTTTCTTCCCCCGGCGGATCAACTGGTATTGAAAGGGGAAAACATCAAGATAACCATCTCCTTGAAAAAATCGAGTGTGGGCTTTTTTAAGAAAGAAGCACAAAAGCATGGCATGTCCTACCAAAAGATGATCAGGGGGGTTGTAGATTGGCACGCTTCCCAGTATCAAAAGAGTGCCTAACCGCTACGATCAAAAATTCTGTTGACTTTTGGGGAGGGTTAGCCATATAAAATGGTGACAAGGAAATCTATCAACAGACTGGAGGCACGAGATGGAAAATCTAAAAGGGTTACGAGGGAGGAAAGGTTGTGCAATCATTCTGGCACTGGCATTCTGTCTTTGTATTTGGATGGCAAGCACGGAAGCTGCCGAAAAATTTCCCGCCAAGGCAGTCAGAGTGATCGTTCCACAATCTGCAGGAGGATCAATCGATATGGAACCACGAGGGTTTACACCCTACCTCAGTAAGACCCTCGGGGTGGACATCATCCTTGAGAACCTCCCGGGGGCCGGGGGGAAGATGGGATTGACCAAGGTTTGGAAAGCCGATCCGAACGGCTATACGTTGTTATATCATGGCATTCCCCAGTCGATCATGAACGAGTACCTTTTTAAGACTGAATTTAAAACGAGTGGCTTCACCCATGTCTTTGGCCTTTGTATCACCAATATGGTTCTCTTGGTCCATCCGGACAACTGGAAGACCTTTGATGAATTCCTCAAGGTTGCCAGGGAAAAGACCCTGTCCGGAGGTGTCCCCTCCCCAGGAAGCACCTCCCATATCTGCGGCCTGGCCACTGTTGATAAATTGGGGATGAAGGCCAATTGGGTTCCGTTTGATGGTTCAGGGGAGGTTCTCTCCAGCCTTGCAGGAAAACATATCGATTTTGCCATCATCTCAACCAACAGCGCCCAGCCGCTGGTGGCTGCGGGAAAAATTCGTCCTCTTCTGGTCTATTCGGATGCACCGGATTCGGTCTTTCCCGATGTACCTTTCCCCAGTAAGTTGGGCCACAACATGACGGTTATGGCTGCGGTCAGGGGATTCGTTGCACCTCCTAACACTCCACCCGACCGGGTCAAAATTCTGGAGGATGCGATGCTAAAGACGGCCAGAAGCCCTGCATTTCTGGAGTGGGCCAAGAACAGGAAGATCGACATCACCCCTCTTGATGGCAAGAAATATTTGGGCGAGACTCAAAAACAGTATGTCCTCCTTGATCAATTCAGGAACCTCTTCAAGAGTCAGTGAAGAACATTGAAAAACCTCTGAATCCTTTTTCGATTAGCCCCTGTCCCGCCTGCCGGTAGGCAGGTGGGACAGGCGGGGACCGATGATTAGCGAAGAAACCATTGAAGAATACATCAAATCCCTCCGCCCTTTGCCCATAGCTCACCTTGAGTGGATGGCCGCCAATGTTGATAAAGAGAGATATCCTGAAAGGCATAAGGCCATTATTGATGCAATCTCAGAAAAAAAGCTTCAACCCCAAGGCGAAGATAACGAGGCTCACAAAACATTTAGCATGAGACTCGAGTTCCACGGTTCAGCACGGGAGTATTTTCGGATTTGGATCGTGAACCTCTGCCTCACCCTTCTGACCTTCGGCATCTTTTCGGCATGGGCCAAGGTGCGCAAGAAACGCTATTTGTATTCTCACACAACCTTGGCAGGCACACCTTTCCAGTTCTTGGGGCAACCGATCCCGATCCTCAAGGGCCGTGTGATCGCAGCGATTGGATTCCTGGCTTACTACACGGCAAGCCATTTGATCACTTCTTTGTTGCCCTACATTTTAGCCGCAGGATTAGTCGTCTCCCCCTGGGTGATCGTCCGCTCGGCGGCGTTCAACGCCCGTTATTCGGCCTTTCGGAACATGACGTTCCATTTTGATGGCGGCTACCTGGACGTCGTGAAAGTGTTTTATGCCTGGGGCATCATTCTTGCCGTTGTCATTGGAATGATGTCCATCTGGCCGGAAAAGCCTTTTATGCTTGGCATTCCCTTCGCCGTGATCGGTTTCTCCTATCCCTGGTGGATCAAGCGACTTAAAAAATTTATTGTTGAACATACATCCTATGGCGGCAAAAAAGGGGCTTTTTCTGCCACCGGCGGACAATTCTTCAGGATCTATTTTGTCTCCGGCCTGATCTTGCTTGCACTACTGATTCCCTCAGGGATACTCGCGGGAATCCTGTTTGGCTCTACAAAGAAATGGGGGATCTACACCCATCTCATGGCTGTTCCGATGTATGCCGGATATGTGCTGGCATTCGCTTATAACCGGGCGCGGAGCGGTAATCTTGTCTGGAATCATACACAGCTTGGGCCCCTCCGCTTTGAATCCACCATGCGCTGCAGAGATTTACTGAAACTCTACGTGACCAATGCCCTCGGGATCGCCGTCTCATTAGGGTTGTTGATTCCCTGGGCGGTTATGCGGACGCTGAGATACCGCGCAGAAAACCTTCGGGGACTGCAGGAAGGAGAACTCAGTGAATTCCAGGGAGGCGAAAGGAGTGCGGTTACAGCTATCGGAGCTGAAACTGTAGACTTTTTTGACGTGGATCTTTCACTATGATTACCATTGATGGCCATTACTTCGACGGTCGGCAGCCGATCGACCTGCCGGCGAGAATGGATCTCGGGGACGAGGAAGCGATGCTCACTTCCGGTCCTATTTCCAAGCGTTATTCAACCTTGGGACTCAAGGTTTCTCCGAGAATTGGGTCGTCCGACCGTTTCATCGCTCTTCCAGATGGCGGACAATTTGCGTGCCCGGACTCTGCTTTTCTGGACTCGCTCCCCCAGGAAAGCCCCTCCGAAGGCCCGGTGGCCTGGCTCGAGGAGCGCTGGGGTATCGCACTGGTCTGTGTTGTGATCATTTTTTGCACCCTGTTGGCCGCTTATTTCTTCGGTCTGCCGGCCGCAGCAGAACGGATTGCCGCCCGTATCCCGATGGAGACGGAACAGTCCTTGGGCAGACAGGCCCTGACCTGGTTGGATGAAAGAGGATGGTTTCGCCGAACAAGGCTCGATTATGATACGCAGAAAGCAATAATCGACGGGTTTGACAGGCTTCGCAGCGATTTGCCATTAAGGGATTATTACCGCCTGGAATTCCGCTCAGGACCGGTTTTCGGCCCGAACGCCCTTGCTCTTCCTGGCGGCATCATTATCATCACAGATGATATGGTGAAAGCTGCACAGACCACAGAAGAAGTGCTGGCGATATTGGCCCATGAGATCGGGCATGTGGAGCTTCGCCATATGATGAGGAGCGTGTTACAGAATTCAGTTGTTGGGGCCGTGGTCGCCGCCGTGACCTCTGATGCTGCATCACTGAGCGTTGCTGTTGCCAGCGTTCCGGTGTTATTGGCCCAGACCAAGTATTCTCGTGAGTTCGAAACCGCAGCCGATGAATATGCCTTCGGACTCCTCAAGAAGAAAGGCTACTCCCCGAATGCCTTTGCCTCGATCATGGAAAGGCTTGCAAAGAGAGATGAAAAGGAGATGGGGGCCTATGCCTACGTCTCCACACATCCGCTTACCTCGGCGCGAGTACAGCGTGCCCGGGGTGCGGCAGCACAGTAATTAGGAGTATCGATATAGTCGTATTGTTCCTGGTGACTTTCAGATCCCACCCCACGATGTAAACAATTCAAACTGTAATCGACCACTCCCCGCAAGAAATACAGCGATATTTCCCTAAAAATACGGCCTCCACAGTATTTGCTTATCAAGATGTGGTTGGTAAAATACTTATCGGTTATTTAAACATACGAGGTGGAAAAATGAAAACGGTTATATTCGGATCGATTCTGATTCTGATGCAACTCCTTTCGACAGTCGCCTTCTCCCAAGAGTCACCTAGAATCAGTAAAGAGGAGCTCAAAACCATGCTCGGCGATCCTAATGTGATCATTCTCGATGTACGAATAGATGACGAATGGAACGCCAGCGAAAAAAAGATTCCGGGAGCTACCTGGAAAAACCCCGAGGAAATCGGATCATGGTTGAAGCAATATCCGAAAAGCAAGACCCTTGTATTCTATTGCTCCTGACCGAGTGAAGAGACAAGTGCCTGGGTGGCACGCCAATTCATAGAAAAAGGTTATCCCAGGGTCTTTGCACTCAAAGGAGGATTCCCAGAATGGGAGGCGGCCAATTTTCCTATGGAGAACAAGACCAAAAAGAAATCTGAAACAAGTTGAGGGGAATGATTGTGGCTGGGCTATAAACTTTTCGGGCAAGAATCTGCACTGATTACCTCTTGTATCAAACTGAGTTCATGCTTGTTCGTGCCCCCGTATCATCTTGATCTTCAAAGCTCCCGCAGACGAAAAATGTTCTGAAGCCCGACAATTTGTCATTAGTAAGAACTCATTCCAATCTTGAAGCTCCCGCAAAACTCGAATTTGGTATTGAGGTTCGAAGGGTTACAGAATTGCCTCCATTCAAATCTTCCAGGCATATTTCTTGCTCTCAAAGCCATGGATGTCCCTCTGGGATGAATAAAGAGAATTTGCTTTCCGTCTAAGAATTGACAGTAACTCAGAATAAGGAGGACCAAGAAATGAAAGCCTTTAAGCTCTTCATAATCATATCAGCTCTTTTTCTTCTCCCCGCCCATTCTTACTCACAAGATCTTGGAGAATTGCGTGTCAGTCTTATTTCGGGAGATGTTCAGATCAGGACAGAGGATACAGAAGACTGGGTTCCTGCCTCAATCAACATGCCGCTTCGGGAAGGCGACCGGATTTGGATCCCGCAGGAAGGAAAACTCGAGCTTCAGTTAAGAGACGGGACATACCTAAGGCTTGATGAAGAATCCGCTCTCGAAATCATCACCCTCGATAAAGATTCCTTACAGTTCTATCTAAACGAAGGGCATCTCTACGCCAATTTTAGAGGTCAGACAGACAGTATCCTCCAAATCGATACTTCCATCTCTTCGATACGAGCCTATGATCCTTCCATATTCATGGTGGATCTCTCCGACGATGGCCTGAATCAGATCTCCGTGCTCAAAGGTTCAGTCGATGTGGAGGCCAAGAGAGGAATGAGAACAGTGAAGTCAGGTTACGCACTCTCTCTCGATGAGGAGGCTTATGCGGAGCTTTCTCCACTCGGACCTCCTGATCAATGGGAAAGATGGAACCGTGAGAGGGACGGGAAACTTGCCGCATGGAGACCACCCGTTCGTCACCTGCCTGAAGAGCTCAGTGCTTACTCCGCCGACTTTGATGAATACGGGAAGTGGGTCTATACGAGCGGATACGGTTATGTATGGACACCGAAGGTTGTTGCCTCTGCCGGGTGGGCCCCTTATCGAATGGGAAGATGGGTATGGATGGCTGGCGATTATGTCTGGGTCTCTTACGAGCCCTGGGGTTGGGTGCCTTATCACTATGGGAGGTGGGCCTTTGTCGCCACGATCGGATGGTGCTGGGTTCCACCCTCCCGAGGGGCTGTCTTTTGGGGCCCCGGATTTGTGGCTTGGGTTCGGACTCCGACATATGTTGCCTGGATCCCCCTCGCCCCGAGAGAGATTTACTACGGCCGCGGCCACTATGGCCCGCACAGTGTCAACATAACCAGCGTCAATATTACAAATATCCAGGTGAATAAGATTGTGTATAAGAACGTCAATGTGAAAAATTCGGTGACAGTCGTTCACAACGACACGTTCGTGACTGGCAAGCACGTGGATGTCCATGTCAGGGAAAATCCATTTCGCAAGGAAAGAATAAGTATTGTAGGGCCGGATATAAGACCGGAAAGGACAACGAGGATGCCAGTGGTCAAGGAGGTTCCGCCGGCAAAAAGACCCCCTGAGCCCATCAAAGAGATACGGGTTAGAGAAACAAAGGAGAAACGTCCCCTCGTCAAGGAGAGAAACGCCTCGGTTCTCAAGCCCGAGTCGCCGCCAAGAGAAATGACGTTGAAGGTCAAAGAGGGCAAACCCGTCCAGAGAGAATTTGAAAAGGCCGGAGAGCGCAGCCCGATCCAGAAAGAAGTACAGAAACCCGGAGAGATGAAACGGCCGGAGACAAAGGCTGAAAAATCAAGCCCCGTGGGGAAGACCATCGAGAAATCTCAGGTGTCAAAGGAATTGGAAAAGAGGGGCGAGACGACCAAACAATTTAAACCCTCAGAAAGAACAATTGAAAGGTCTCGTCAACCGGAGCGAGTCGAAAAAAATAGAGAAATCAAGCCGACGGAGAAGGTCGTAGAGAAACCTAAGGAACCCAGTCCCGCTGAGAAAACGAAAGAGAAAGTGTCTCAGCCTCAAGAGAGAACAGTGGAAAGAACTCGGGAGACCAAACCTCCCGAGAAGGGAACTCAAAACGAGAAGGGAACACAAAAACCGAAGGAATTGAGAACCCCTGAAAGAGGAATAGAGACCCGTCAACAGTCCAGACCGACTGAAAAGGGAATAGAGAAACAGAGAGAATTCCAGCCTCAGGAAAGAGGGACAGAAAAATCAAGATCCCAGGAGAAACCGGTTGAAACGTTTAAGGAACGCCAATCGGTTGAAAAAGAGACTCAAAGCCCTGTGGAAGACCAACCCGTGGAGAAAAGAATAGAGAGAGCGAAGGAACCCAAAGGGCCGGAGAAAAGGACGGAAAAAAATAAGTAATGCTTCGTCCCCTTGATTCTCGACCGGACCGTTTCGATATTTCATATTCTGCTCAAGGTGCTATCCAGAATGTGATTAGCCAAGTTTAGAGCGTCTGACAACTTGTTACGCTCCCTCAACAGAGAGGTCATTAAAGCCTTACATTCTTCACCCTCTCTGTCCATCGAATTCAGCTCTTCCATTGGCTGAAGCGTTGGAATCAGCTTGTATCTGCTAAAAATGGGATCTTGTCCATATTTTCCCGCTTTCGAGGAAAGTGCGGGGATAAGAATTCGGCTAAGTCCCATCAGACATGCGTTTATCTCTTCAAACTTGCTTTTGCTTCTTCCACCTGTCCTCTTATTTACAAAAGCTGAAAGATTCTTTGCGATTCCCTTATTCAAGGCCTTTGCCCTCTTTTCTAATTCCTCCGTCTGATTTATCAACGGAGTCAAATCCAGGAATGATCCACCAGCTTTTTGCAAATCATCCAATCTCTTCTCAAATATCTCTGCCATCGTCACAAATTCGAAAGGTAAAACCGGGTTGTTGCAGAGTCTCAAGACGGAAGTAGCATTGATCTTAAAAGGAATGGACACGAGTTGCATATCCACTTTATCCAGGGTGTCTTCTATCGTGTGACTGTACCAATGGGGATTCCCTCCCATGGCTGCACTTTGCTCATCCGTAAAAGTTGTGTTTCCTGCCGTGGATGGAATTCCCATCCCCCAAAAGCTCTGATCCCCGATCTTGGAAACCCGATTGCTTTTCACCTCTATTCCTAAAACCTCTTTGATCACTCTCTCGTGAAATTTCCTTACGTCTTCAGTGTTTCTCGATTCAAAACCCGATGAGCCCAGTCTTCCAATGGCATCCATCACCACAAAGGCCACCGCATGGTCCCGAATATCTTCCCAGAAATTGTCCAAATACCAGGTTGAGCTTGCATACGTCCCTTGCTCGTGCCCAGACCACCAAGCGAACTTGATGCTCCTGGAAAGATGCTTCCGATTCTTAGAGAAGATTCTGGCCATTTCCAATATCAGAGAGCTTGCCGCGGCGTTGTCCACCGCTCCGGTAAACCAGCTACAAAAATGGCCTCCCAAAAGGATATATTTTTCGGGGTTCTTAGTCCCTTTAATATCGCCCATAGGAAGTCGTATCTTTTTATAACCACGCCACACATCAGCCTTTAACCTCACTACGACGGGACCCTTCCTGGTTAAATCTGTGAGATCCCTTCCATCTTCATTCGAAATCGATATGACAGGGATACTGGGGATTTTATCCATCGTATCCGGGGTAGGGTTCCCCCATGTATAACGGATTTGTCCGATGTTGATGAGACGGGATTTTTCAGCCGGATAAACCTGATTCGAAAGCCCAGAAAATGTTGTATCTTTCACCTCATGTATGTGGAGCGCTTTTCCAGTGACCTGAATCTGACCCGCCGCGCCTCTTTCCTCAGCTATACGCAATGAATCGATCCGGCCTTCTCTGTATCCCAGCTCGACCAAAACAATCTTACCCCTTAAATCGATTCCTTGATCATTCTCCTTTGATCCGCTGCCCGGTACCAAAATCAGCTCAGCCTCTATGCCGTTCGGAGGGGTTGAGGGTATAAAAGTACGTGGCAAGCAGGGAATCGATCTTTGAACCGGGGACAGAATCTCAAGCTCTGCTTCTCCGGGAAGACTGATGTAAGCATCGATTTCATGAATTCTCCCATCAACCCCGTACTCTTCAAGTTTGTTCTTAATATATTTGGCCGCCTTCAGTTCATCCTCTGTTCCAGCACGGCGAGTCAGGGTTGTTAAATATTCAAGATGCTTTCGAACTTGATCGCTCGAATATTCCCCTAACACTTGTTTCTCTAATTCTTTTTCTTCTGCATCCAACCAAGCAATATGTTTCTCCATCTCTCATCCCCCCAAAAGTTTTTGAAGCGGAATAAAATCATTAACAAGTCCATTTTAAACATTCCAGACCAACGCTCTGTTGCACCTTTCAATATCTATTTTAGGGTTCCCTTATCCTCGGCGCACTCGGCCCCTTGAAAGAGAGGCAAAAATACCTGCTACGCAGAGGGCAGTGGAAAAGATAAATATGGCCTTCATGCTTTTTACAAAGAGCGGGTAGGAAGAAGGTGTAATTTGAGTTCGTCCTATGTATAGGGAAAAAACCAGCATCACCATTCCCATGCTGAACATCATCCCTACGGTCCGCATCGTTCCAAGCGTTCCTGAGGCGACTCCATAATACTTCTTTTCAATCGAACTCATCACGGCATTCGTGTTTGGAGAGGAGAAGAGGGAGAAACCGATACCCATGAATGCCAAGTTGGCAATGATGAAGGAGATGGCTGTCTTTTCCCTTAGAAAGATAAACAGAAAGAGACCGACTGCAGTGATGGCCATTCCAGTTGATGCCACTTTTCCCGGTTCGATCCTATCCGAGAGCTTGCCCGCAAAGGGTGAAAAGACTGCTTGAAAGATTGGCTGAGCGATCAGTATCAGACCTGCCCCCTGAGGATTCAACCCTTTAACGTATTGGAGGTAGAGGCTTAAGAGAAAGGTGACCGCAAAGGTCGCACCATAATTGATGAAAGCAGCGATGTTGGAAAAGGCAAAGACCCTGTTCCTTCTAAAAAGATCGATATTGAAGATCGATGCCTTTGACCTGATCTCCCACTTCACGAATAGAGGAAGCATGACAGCTCCGAAGAGGATGAGGAGGCTTCCCTTTGGTCCCGGGAGTAAGGAAAAACCGTAAATGATTGCAGTAAGGGTGATGATGAAGAGAATCGATCCGGTCAGATCGAAAGATTCCCCCTTGGCCTCGACCCACTCGCCTTTTATCTTTAAGAGCGTGAACAGGATGATCAGAAACCCAATGGGCACCGTAATAAGAAAAATACTTCTCCATCCAAGGGAATAGGTTAAGACGCCTCCGACGAAAGGGCCGCACGAGAGCCCGACATAAACTGCCGCCACATTCACCCCAAGAACCTTTCCTCTCTCCTCAACCGGAAAGACGGACATGAGAATGGCTGTCCCCGTGCTGAAGGTCATCGAGCCCCCAACCCCTTGAAGAAACCTGAAGACAATGAAGGAAATGGAATCGCGGGAGATTACGCAGAGAAGGGAGAAAAAGGTATGGATGACAAACCCCCAGAGAAAAACCTTCTTCCTCCCAAAGATATCCGCGATCCTGCCGGCAGGGACCTGGAAGGCAGCCGACGCTAAAATATAAGAGGTCGTGACCCAGCTCAGCATGATCGCGTCCATCGCAAATTCCTTTCCAATCGAAGGAAGTGCGATGTTGACAGAGGACCCCATAAAGGGAACCACGAATGCCCCCGAAGTTGTCATCAATAACGTCAATCGCTTGTTTGTCTGTTGATTGTCACCCATTTCAGTCTTTCACACTATAACGGACAGGATCCAGTTTTTTCCATTAATTCTTGGGACAGCTGGAAGACTGCCACCCGCTCTCTGGATTACAGAGATCTCGAGTGTTTCAGGGATCTCTCTTTTCATGTTGACGAAGTGATCAAATTCCGATAGAAGTTAAGAGAGGGATCGACATGGCTCAGGAGATCATGAGGAAAAAGGTGATCATCGATTGTGACGTCGGGGTCGATGACGCCCTGGCCCTGATCTTTGCTTTCCATTCGTCCGAATTGGAAGTGATGGCTGTTACAGGGGTCGATGGGAATGTTCCTTTAGGCCAGGTTTTTGAAAACATCCAGAAAATCCTCTACTTGATCCAGCCTCGGCCAAAACCTCTGATTGCCCAAGGGGCAGACCGTCCTCTTACAGGGAAGTCCGTTTACGCCCATTCTGTCCACGGGAAAGACGGGTTGGGCGGCGCGAGGATAGATCGAAAGGGAAAGGAGAGATGGTGGCAGATCTATCCTGGCCCTGCACAAGAACTGATCACAAAGATGGCCCTTCAACACCCCCATCAATTGACTTTAGTTGCCACGGGTCCCCTTACTAATCTCGCCTTGGGACTTCAAGAAGACCCTGAAGGAATGAGAAAATTGAAGGAAGTGGTGATCATGGGGGGCGCGGTTCGCACGAAAGGAAACATCACTTCTTATGCTGAGTTTAATGTCTTTGTCGATCCCCTCGCAGCCAAAATGGTCTTTGATTCCGGATTGCCGATTTCACTCGTTCCCCTCGATGTCACCCATCAGGTCTTTCTCACCCCTCCGGTGATCGAAGAAAGGTTGATACCGATCAAGAACCCGTTTTCACAGTTTCTGATCGAGGCAATTGGTTATGATCCCACCACGCATCGGTTCTCGAGGGGTTCCGAACGGGTCTACCTCCACGACCCACTTGCCATAGGTGCGGTGATCGATCCCAGCCTCGTAAAAAAGGAAAGCCTGTCCCTTAGCGTGCAAACCCAAGAGGGGAAACATTATGGCCGTGTTTCAGAGGTAAACGACGGTCCAAAGATTGAGGTATGCTTGGCAGTGGATGCAGAGAAGTTCCTGGATCTTTTTATATCAAGGCTTCGTTGAAGTTCAAAAATCCCCCCACACACCCTTCCCTTTCTATAAAGGGGGGCCAAGGGGGATTACGGACGGGGTATCTAAAAAAACTCTGGTTCAGCTGACTCATGGCTAAAAAAATTCTCGTTCTTGGCAGTTCGAATATCGATCTCATTCTTAAAATCCCGCGTTTTCACCTTCCCGGTGAAACGATCTTGGGTGAGAATCTCGTCACCGCCTTCGGAGGAAAAGGGGCCAACCAGGCCATCGCATCAAAGCGCCAGGGTGGGAAGGTAAATTTCATCACAAAGCTGGGGGATGATCACTACGGTCAATCTTATTATCAGTATTTAATAAGGAACGGACTCGATCAGAGATGGATTCTTAAAGACAAGAAACTTCCAACCGGTTTGGCACTGATTGAATTGAATCCCAAAGGGGAGAATCGGATCATCGTCTCCCCGGGAGCAAATCGCGGCCTTTCTCAGAAAGATTTGAAAAGATTTGATCCCTTCTGGAAAGAGATTAGAGTTTTCGTCACCCAATTGGAGATCCCCATCCGAACCGTCAGGGAGGGTTTGAAAAGGGCCAAACAGAAAGGGGCCCTTACCCTTCTCAATCCATCTCCCTCCATTCCCCTTTCATCCGATATTCTTTCATGGGTCGATTTCCTCGTCCCTAACGAAGAGGAGGCCCAACGCCTGTCAGGATTAAGAATGAGAAAGGAAAAAGATATTGAAAAGATCGTTGATCGATTGCTGGATAGAGGGGCAAAGAATGTGGTCATCACCTTAGGACCGAGAGGACTTTTCTTTAAGAATAGAACGGAGTCAATTCGGATGAAGGCCTTTCAAGTAAATGCGGTGGATACGACTGCGGCAGGAGATGCCTTCATGGGAGCCCTTGCCTGCGGCCTTGCGGATGGAAAGCCCATCCGGGAAATTCTCAAATTTGCGAGTGCGGCAGGAGCCCTTGCCACAACGAAACTCGGCGCCCAGCCTTCCCTGCCCTCTCGAAGGGGGCTCGATCGATTCTTATCTGAAAAACGTTAATATCGTTTGGATCGCTTTGATCGTTCGGCGGAACGAACGAACTCAACGATCCAACCATATGGCTTATCTGATCATTGACATCTCTTTAAAAGTTCACTATGCTATGACCAATTTTCGATGGAAAGGACCGACCCATGAATGAAGTGTTAAACGCGATTAAGAATCGAAGGACGATCCGGAAATTTAAACCTGACCCGATCGGTCAGGAGAGGCTCCAGATGATTCTCGATGCAGGAAGGTGGGCCCCTTCATTCAGTAATCTTCAACCTTGGAAATTTATCGTCATCAAAGATCCCGATTTAAAAAATAAACTGGATAAGGCGTCCAGGGAGAATGTCCTTCATCTGGGAATCAACGAAGCACCCACAGTCATCCTGGTCTGCGTGGATCGCAGGATCGATCCCCTCCATGGGATTGAGGCGGGAGCTGCTGCCACACAGAATATGGCCCTGGCTGGACATAGCCTCGGTTTGGGGGTGGGCTGGATCGGTGTTTGGGGGACAGGGGCTGAGACAGCTATTCAAAAACTCTTTCAACTTCCTGAGGCGATCCGGGTGGTCTCTCTTCTCCCGGTCGGGTATCCTGCAGAGTCGCCGCAGAACTACCGCAAACCCCTTGAGGAGTTCGTTGAGTTTCGATAAATGCAATTGCCTCTGCCCAGTCTATCCTGCTGGCAGGCATGTCTCTCTGATGTCCATACCACTTTGCTGTAGCTTACCCAAGCGAGAGCTGAGGGAGGTTTTATGGGAGAAAAGATTATCATCACCGCTGCTTTAACAGGGTCTCGGCCAACCAAGGAGATGAACCCTGCTGTTCCGTACTCGACAAAAGAGATCATTCAGGCCGCTCTGGATTCCCACCGGGCAGGGGCAGCAATCGCCCATATCCACCTGAGGGATCCGAAAACCGGTCAACCCGATTTTAAGATCCAATGGTTCAAAGAAATATTGGATGGCATTCGGCAGCAATGCGATATGATCGTCAATTTGACGACCAGCGGCCTGTTTCTCGATGGACCAGAAGCCAACGCTGAGCGTCTCCAGCCCATATCGCTCAAACCCGATCTCTGTTCTTTTGACTTGGGCTCTATCAACTTTCAGGATCGTGCCTTTGTCAACCCTCCGGACTGGGCCGAGGTCGCGGCAAAATGCATGCAGGAAAACGGCGTCAAACCGGAAATCGAGGCCTTTGATGTCGGCCATATTTATGAAGCCAGGGATCTCATACAAAGAGGACTGATCGACTCTCCCCCTTATTTCCAGCTCTGTATGGGGGTCAAATGGGGCATAGAAGCCTCACCTGAAAACCTCCTTTTTATGAAGAGTAAGCTCCCCTCGAACGCAGAGTGGAGCGTTCTTGGTGTCGGAAAGGATCAGCTTCCAATGATCACCATGGGTATTCTCTTGGGCGGAAATATTCGGGTCGGTTTCGAGGATAATATCTATCTGAAAAAAGGAGTCCTGGCTTCGAGCAATGCTCAGATGGTAGAGATGGCTACGGATTTGACCGAGCGTCTTGGAAGGCAGGTGGCTACCGCCCGAGAGGCACGGCAGATCCTCGGCCTAAAAACTCTTCGATGAAGGATGCATACGATCCGTTTCCGTATTCTATCGGCTATGTAAATTCCAGGCAGCTACAAAAGACACACCTCTTTCTGTCAATGCCCTGGCGGTTCGGTTGACCGCATCGTGTTTGTCCATATAATTTTTTTCCAGGTGTGGCATATCTCCGGAAGATAAGATCTCCTCCTTATCCCGAAAATAGTCCAAGATGTCCGATGGATGTTCCCTTGTCTGCTCAATTTCTGGATCGCCCCCTTCGTGCTTGGCTGAGATGTTGGGCATTCGGGAGGCCACTTCGAATAGATCCCCTCGCCGGTTATAGGGCTGTCGCACGATACTTTTCCATGTCTCGGTGATGTGATGTTCGATCCGGACTTCCTCTTCGAATCCGAGCTTTCGGCGAATTTCGCCGGATAAAGTCAGAGTCTGGCCATCGACGGAATTGCTCAGATTGAACCCAACCAGCGGTGAGGAGCCATCTTCCCGCGAAAAGAGCTTGGCTGCAATCAATGTCCATAAAACCGAATAAGGATTATCATTTCCCATAAAGACAGAAATCTTGAACTCCATATCGATACCTAATCTGTGGAGAAGGTAACCCAGAAACACCGTCCCCGGGTTGATGTTGAGAACCTGCCGTATTCCGTATTGCGTATAATAGTAAAGATATTCATCGACCCATTGAAGGGCATGCTCATTCGGCTGTCCGATTCCTCCGAAATATCCTGTGATGGTTTCCGGGCCGCCCAGATGGACGTTCGATCCGTCTGTTCCTTTGGTATCCAAGGTTTCCACGTAAGTTGCACCGATGATCTCCATGGCTGCGGCCACAGCCAGAATATCTCCTTGATCTCTTTCTTGCTCCTTCATCTTACGGACTCGGATATATCTTGCCGGCATGACTTCTTGGTGCTCGATCGCATGATGGGCCTCCGCGATCAACCATGGAAAGTATTGAAGAGCGCTGATTTCCAGAGTCACGGCCTTCCCTTCATCGAAGGGGATCGCGTCCATGCGTTTTCCAAGAATCTTCTTTCGGAAATCAGAAATTGAGACAAAAGATCTCCTCTCTCTCTCAGCCACGATCCACTCTAAATCTCTTACATAAGGAGACCCGATTTCTCGCAGTCTTCCCAACAGGTTGGTAAGATCCCGTGCCTTCCGGGCCCGGGAATTGATCTCCTCCGGAGTTCCATACTTGGCGACAACTTGCAAGAGTGCGTTAACGACAGGATTCTCCGGGTCGAGGAGAAAGCGGTTGATCTCCTCAATGACCGATGGCTCGATTCTCAGACGACCTCTCAGACTCATCGTTTTTCCTTTGCCCCGATAGAAACCTCATTGATTGAGAGCGATGTCAAAGATTCTCTTTTCTAACGGAGCTTACTTCTTCAGGGCAGCCCTCAGTTTCGGAAGTTCGCCTTCGATCATGTTATAAGTGTGCTGAGCCCCTGGAAACCTCCCCGCCCTCACATCGCCGACATAAGCCTCCATGGCTTTCAATGTTTGATCTCCCAAATCCGCATACTTTTTTACAAATTTTGGAGTAAAGGCCTGGAAAATGCCGAGAATGTCACTGCAAATCATGACTTGGCCATCCACATCCACTCCGGCACCGATACCGTAAACCGGGATGGTTAAATCATCTCGGATGATTTTACAGATCTCTGGGGGCACAGCTTCTACAAGGAGGGAAAAAGCCCCGGCACTCTGGACCGCCCTCGCATCCTCAATCAATCCGATCGCTGACTCGGCGGTTCTTCCCTGGGCCTTGAAACCGCCAAGCTGGCCTGAGCTCTGTGGCGTCAGGCCGATGTGCCCCATCACCAACATGCCCCCATCCGAAATCGCCTTGATCTGCGGACAGACCCTCTGACCTCCTTCGAGCTTAATCGCATCCACTCTAGCCTCTTTAAAGAATCGGCCCGCATTTCGAACCGCATCGTCAATGTTGACCTGATAGGAAAGAAAGGGCATATCCCCAATGATAAACGTATTGGGAGCACCCCGGCGAACCGCCTCAGAATGACCAATGCACTGGTCCATGGTCACGGGAACGGTGCCTTCATAGCCATAGACGCACATCCCCAGAGAATCGCCCACCAGAATCATATCCATGTCCGCCTTCTCCGCAAACTGCGCCATCCAGTAATCATAAGCGGTAATCCAAACCGCTTTCTTGCCGGATTCCTTCATATTCTGAAGATCAAATCGGTTTAATTTCTTTTTCATCATTGCCTCCTTCCATTAGCCTATTTTCATTCTGCTCGATGAAAGCCATCTATCTTTTGATCGAAGCAAGGCGATACTTTTCTTCATAGCAGATGAACGGTTCGCCGTCAATAAGAAAACCAACGGAGAGATTTCCGATCTTTTTCGAAAATCTCTAATCACAGAGCAATGAATAGTTCTTCAGAGCCCTAAAATAAAACACTTGACTTTTTTTTTGGATTTAATAAAATAGGAAACGGCGTTTCGTAATACGGAATGCCTGTTTTAGGCTCAAAAGAACAAAGAAGCGAATCATTTTGTTTTAAATGATCAGGAAAATCCTTAAGAAAGGAGGTGATTTTCAGTTCGGAGTTCGGAGTTCGGAGTTCGGAGTTCGGAGTGGGGAGTTAAGAACTGAAGGTGATGAGTTCCGAGTTGAATTTCAAGGTTAGAGAAATACGAAACAAGGATGAAAAGGAGGGTCTGTATGAAACGTTCAAAGAAATTTTCCCTTACAGTAGCTGTTTTCACGGTTTTACTCCTAGCAATAGCCTCTTATGGAGCACCGGCCTCTGGACAGCAGAAGTTTGTTTTAAAATTTAACCACGTGTTGGGTCAAAAAGAACCTTATCACCAGGGATTTCTGAATTGGGCAAAAGCGGTTGATCAGAAGACAAAGGGCGGTCTTAAAATTGAGGTCTTTCACAGTGCTCAGCTTGGCGTTGAAGAAGACATCCTCGAGCAGATAAAGGCGGGCGCAAATATTGGACAGAATACCGACTCGGCCCGCATGGGAATGTATGTCAAAGGGGTAGATTGCCTGAATGGCCCTTATTTTGTTGAGAATCTTGCGGAAGTGGCAAAAGTCAAAAAGGCGCCAACAATCATACGTTTTCATGACGAGCTGGCTAATAAACATGGTATAAAAGTTCTATCTTTCACCTGGGTCCAGGGCTACAGACATTTCTTTACGAATAAGCCAATCCGGACCCCCGAAGACTTAAAGGGTCTTCGAATCAGGACGCCTCCTGCGCCCATTTGGCAGGAGTCTGTACGCGCTCTCGGCGCAACCCCTGTGGCGATGGCTTTTGGAGATATGTACCCGGCTCTTCAGCAAAAAGCGATGGATGGAGTTGAGCTGGTCTATAACAACATTCCTGCCGGACGCTTCTATGAGGTTCTTAAGTATGTGAGCGAGACACATCATATCATGCTTGTTAATTATGAAGTCATCAGCTCGAAATGGTTTAACGCATTGCCCGCAAACTATCAAAACATTCTTGTTGAGGAATGCGAAAAAGCCGGCATCGAGACTTCAAAGCTCATCATGGATAAGCTTGAGAAAGAAGTGAAAGCGGAACTGACAACGAAGAGAGGGATGATCGTGACAGACAATGTTAATATAGCCGCTTTCAAAAAGGCTGGAGAAAAGGCTTATGAGGTTTTGAAGATTGCCGATGTAAAGAAAAAGATCTTTGATGAAATTGGGAAGAAGTAGGAATAGTGCATGAACTGGTCCCATCTCCGGAGGTGGGATCAGTTCAAGCCCAGAAGCACCAACTTCCCTGCCTGCCGGAAGCAGGCGGCAGGGACAGGGATTTCGGGATTGCAGTGGGTGGAGGTCCTGGCCCATGAAGAAAATGTACGAGTTTATCTGTAAGAAAGAGATACTCATCGCCCAATGTGCGTTGGGAATTCTTTCGTTATTGGTATTTGCTGCGGCTGTAGGACGTTTTTTATATCACCCCATAAATTGGGCCATGGATGTGGCAACATTTCTCTTTGCCTGGACGGTTTTCTTAGGCGCCGATGCCGCGATGCGATTGGATAGACTATTCTGCATCGAAGTGATTACGGGTAAACTCTCACAGAAAGCGCAGCTCTATCTCAAACTTATTAATTATTCGATCATTGCTCTCTTCTTAGTAGGCATGATCGGATATGGCTCATGGCTTTCCTACACGACGCGGTTGAGAAGCTTTCAGGGGATCCCGGGTTTCAGTTATACGTGGGTTACGCTGAGTGTGCCGTTTGGTTGTGCTCTAATGTTGATCACCGCGGTTTTGAAAATCAAGACTTTCGTGCGAGCGATATCGACGGGTGAATCCATCGAGACACGTGCAGAAGGCGTCAGCGGTGAAATCATCTGAATAGAATACCCATTCGTGCGGACAGTTGGGAGGTTATAGAGTGACCTTAGTAACAATTCTCTTTTTTCTCTTTATGTTAATGGGAATGCCTGTCCCCTTTGCCTTTGGTATCTCCGGAGTGGCCTTCTTTCTTCTACATCCAACCTTGCCATTGACCATGCCTGTTCAGCAAGTGCTTTCTCAAACACAAAATTTTCTTCTCCTGGCAATTCCATTGTTCATTTTCGCCGGCAACTTGCTTAACGAGACCGGTATTACCGAACGGGTCATGAAGCTGGCGTCGGTTCTCACGGGACATATGCGCGCCGGGATGGCACAGAGCAACATGGTGATCGCTGCATCTCTGGGCGGGATTACGAGTTCGGCGATCGGTGACGCCGCGATGCTCTCGCGCGTGCTGGGGCCGGGCATGATCAAGAAGGGATATTCCGGAGGGTTCTCGGCGGCTGTCATTGGTTGCAGCTCACTCATCACGACGATGATCCCCCCTGGTATCGGATTGGTTTTATATGGCAGCATCGCCGAAGTTTCTATCGGACGGTTATTTGCTGCTGGGATGATTCCCGGTATTTTAATGACGATATTCTTGATGGTTGCGGTTGGCTTGAGGGCCAGGCAAAAAGGTTATCTTCCAGAGAGAGAAAAAAGGGCACCTTTCAAAGAGGTGGCGAGAACTTTCGTCGATTGCATCTGGGCTTTTCTTTTCCCGGTCATTCTGATTGCCGGATTAAGGTTCGGCATGTTTACTCCGTCCGAAGCAGGTGCTTTCGCGTGTGTCTATGCCGTTGTGGTGGGAGTGGTCGTCTATAAACGCTTCTCCTGGAAAGGATTGCTTCAAACCCTGGAGAACACTGTAGTCGATATCGGGATGGTCATGATCCTGATCGCGTTGTCGGCAACCTTCAGTTACGGCATTATCTGGGATCAAATACCGCAAAGGATGGCCGAGTTCATGCTGGGGATTTCCAATATTCCTTGGATGGTCATGCTGATCATTATCGGATTTTTACTCTTTGCCGGGACGGCGATGGACTCGACTGTGTTAATCCTGATGTTGACCTCAATTCTTACTCCGATCGCCGAGCAAGTCCATGTCGATCTGGTGCACTTCGGGATCATTATGGTACTGACTCTCACCGTCGGATTATTGACCCCGCCGGAGGGAGCGGTCCTTTATATTGTCTGTACGATCTTCAAATGCTCTCTCTGGGATTTTGTCAAGGAAGGTTGGCTGTTTATGCTGTCTGTTATCGTGGTGGTGCTCTTGGTTATTTTCTGGCCGGATCTCGCTTTATGGCTCCCGAATCTGACATTTGGGATTGAGTGAGGTTAACTTGTTAAAGATCCTCTTGCATGGGAAAGTGGCGAATGAATAATACGGACAGAAATCAGGTTCGAAATTCTAAGTCTCAAAATCTTGTTCAGACGATTGAAAGGGCATCCCAGATCCTCGACATCCTTGGACAGAGTCCCCAAGGGATAAGCATCCGCGAACTCTCTTCCAGAGTCAATCTCCCCAAGGGCACGATCCATCGTCTCCTCTCCTCCCTCCTCCACTTCGGTTATGTGAGACAAGACTCTAAGACCAGGGATTATTTTTTGGGCTTTAAGCTGGTCGAACTCGGAAACCTTCTTCTCGGCCAACTCGACCTCCGAAAAGAGGCCGAGCCCTTTCTCAGGGATCTTGTCAAACGAACGAATGAGACCGTCCATATGGTTGTCATGGATCGAGATGAGGTGGTTTACATTGATAAAGTCGAGGTCGATCAAAACCCAGGGGGCTTAAGGATGGCCTCCCGGGTTGGCCTTCGGAACCCAATCCACAGTTGTGCCGTAGGGAAGGTGCTTTTGGCCGATTTCTCCGATGAGGTCCTCGACCAGTTCTTGGAGGGGAAAAATCTCATGAGAAGAACTGAAAACACCATGACCGACCCCGTCCAATTGAGAGAACACCTAAGGTTTGTAAGGAAACAAGGATTTGCTATCGATGACGAGGAGAATGAAAGAGGGATCCGATGCGTGGCTGCTCCCATTTTTAATGAGGCTTCCCGAGTGGTGGCTGCTATTAGCATTTCCGGCCCGGCTTTTCGAGTGACGAAAAAGATCATTCAAGAATCTTTAAAGAAGGAGGTTATGGAGACTGCGTCCAAAATCTCCCAGAGGCTTGGATTTCGAAAAAGGAACGGACACAAGCCCGGGGGTTTAGAGTTGAGAGTTTAGAATTTAGAGTTCATCGTTCATTGTCCAAAGTTGATGGTTTGGAGTAAACCAATGAGATTAAAGGATCGAGCGGCCATCGTCACCGGAGCTGCAAAGGGTATTGGACGAGCCATCGCACTCGTCTTCATGAGGGAAGGGGCAAAGGTCGCCCTCGTCGATGTGGATATAGGATCATTGGAGGCCGCTGGGAGCGGCGCCAAAGACACCAGGGGAGCGATCATCATCCCTTGTGATATCACAAAAAGTGTTGAAGTGACGGCCATGGTGAACCAGGTTCAAAAAACCTTTGGTCGCGTTGACATTCTCGTCAACAATGCCGGGATCATCAGAAGGGGGACGATCGATACCGTGACAGAAGAGGATTGGGATCGGGTCATCGAAGTAAATCTGAAAGGGACGTTTAACTGTTGTAAGGCTGTGGCAGGGATCATGAAGCAGCAAGGTTATGGGAAGATTGTCAATGTATCTTCGATTGCGGGAAAGATGGGAGATATCACCTCAGCTCCTGGATATGGACCCTCGAAGGCTGGCGTGGATGCTTTGACTAAAACTCTTGCACGACAATTGGCTCGAAATGGGATCAACGTCAATGCGGTATCCCCTCATGCCATTGAAACAGAGATGAGTGCCCAGTGGTCAGAGGAGAGGAGAAGGGAAATCATTGCCTCCATTCCTCTCGGCCGCCTCGGAAATCCGCAAGACGTCGCCAATGCTGTACTCTTTTTGGTCTCTGAAGAAGCTTCCTTTATCACCGGTGAGATCCTTGATGTAAACGGTGGAGCATGGATGGACTGAAAAATAATCGATTGGCAATGATCAGTTAGCAGTTACAACCTGAAAGGGAATGCAATTGAAAAGGGACGAAATGATTGGGGGAGTTGTGGTCCTTGTCTTTGGAGCGATTACAACCCTTCTCTCTCTAAGAATGCCCATTGGAACATTCCGTAAATCGGGGACCGGCTTCTTTCCTCTCATTCTCGGCATGCTCCTGATGGTTTTGTCCGGGATCTTTTTGCTTCAGCTCTCCCTCGACAAGAAGAGGGTTGAGAAAAAAGTTCCCATCCCAGAGATTTCTGGATCCACAAAACAGATGATTCTCTTTTTCGGAATGATGGTATTGGCGACCCTCTTTTTAAACCGTCTGGGATACCCGGTCGTCTCCTTTCTTCTCATGGTCGGCCTCCTGAGAATCCTTGGGACGAAGCGATGGTCCTTCAATCTTCTTCTGTCCCTTCTGACCGCCTTGGCTTGTTATTTTCTATTCGTTCAGTGGCTCAAAATTCCTCTCCCCAAGGGGTGGATTGGGATTTAGAATGTTTTGTGGGTGAGAATAGATCGATGTTTGAATCATTTCAGCATCTTCTCAACGGTTTTGGGATCGCTACGACGATTCAGAACCTTCTCTATTGCTTGATTGGCGCCATTGTCGGGACATTGATCGGCGTTCTCCCTGGGCTCGGGCCGATCGCCGGGATCGCCCTCCTCATCCCAGCCACCTTTGGTCTCAATCCCACCTCTGCGATCATCATGCTTGCTGGAATCTATTACGGGGCGATGTATGGGGGCTCTACAACCTCTATTCTCCTCAACGTCCCTGGCGAAACCGCTTCGGTGATTACCTGCATCGATGGCTATCAAATGGCCCAGAAAGGAAGGGCCGGCCCGGCCCTTGCCACCTGTGCTATTGGTTCTTTCATCGCAGGAACGATTGGAATATTTGGATTGGTTTTCTTGGCCCCGCCCTTGGCAGAGGCAGCACTCGCCTTTGGTCCCCCGGAATATTTTTCTCTGATGGTCTTTGGGTTTATTGTCTTGAGTAATGTCACAGGGACATCCCTCACCAAATCCCTCATGATGGCAGTCATCGGTTTGATCATCGGGACCATCGGAATCGATCCGGTGACCGGAGATGCCCGGTTGACCTTTGGCTCCATCTCGCTTTTGGGAGGGATTGAATTCGTGGCTGTGGCCATCGGACTCTTCGGGATTGGAGAAGTCTTACTCAATGTCGATCAGCCATTGGAGATGTTGGAACAACATGTTCTCGTACCCCGTTTGAGAGAACTTTATCCTACCCTTCAGGATGTCAGGAGATCCATCGGCCCCATTCTGAGAGGTTCGGGAATCGGATTCGGGATCGGTCTTATACCGGGGCCTGCTCCTGTCATTGCAACCTACTCCTCTTATATGGTTGAAAGAAAGATTTCCAAGAAGCCGGAGGAATTTGGCAAAGGGGCGATAGAGGGAGTGGCCGGTCCTGAATCGGCCAATAACTCTGCCTGCCAATCTGCCTTCATTCCCCTCTTTGTCCTTGGAATCCCTTTCGCTCCTCCAACGGCTATTCTTCTGGGTGCCCTTCTCATCCACGGAGTCAATCCTGGTCCGTTGTTAATTGGGCAACACCCAGAACTCTTCTGGGGCGTGATCGCCAGCATGTATATCGGCAACTTTATCCTCCTGATTCTTAATCTTCCCTTTGTTCCTCTCTTTGCCAACATCCTGAGAATTCCCAAGAAGATCCTCTTGCCTCTCGTCATCCTTTTCTGCATCACGGGGATGTACACCGTGAATAATTCCGTTTTCGATATCTGGATGATGCTTCTCTTCGGGGGTCTCGGATTTTTGATGAGAAAATGGGCTTACGAGGCTGCTCCACTACTCTTGGCATTAGTCCTCGGCCCGAAATTGGAGGTGGCCTTCCGTCAATCCCTGATGATCTCCCACGGCGACTTTGGGATCTTTATCAATCGACCTGTCTCCATGGTCTTTCTTCTTGCGACTGTCATCTTTCTACTCATCCCATTGGTTCGAATCATTATCAAAACATCTAAGAAAGGAGGGAGGTTTTAGTTCGGAGTTCGGAGTAAGACAGTAAAGGAGGGATTAAGGCTTGTCATTCATCGTTCATGGTTCAAAGTTAAGAAAGGAGGGAACACCATGTTGAAAAAAACGATCATCGGATTATTTGCAATTCTAATTTTCTCAGGGAGCGTGTCAATCCAGGCCGCTGAGTTCCCGGCCAAGGAAGTCCAGATCATCATCCCCTGGGCAGCAGGAGGCGCAACAGACCTGATCTTTCGGGCTCTGGCTGCGACAACAGGAAAATACCTTGGAAAGGCAGTGGTTGTGGTGAACAAGCCAGGGGGAGCAGGAGCGGTAGGATATACCGAAGTTGCTCAGGCAAAACCAGATGGTTACACCCTTGTTTCTGCGATTACGCCCCTCACCATACTTCCGCATCAGGTGAAGACTTCCTTCACCTACAAGAGTTTTGATCCCGTCATCAATGTGGTGAAGGACCCAGGGATGTTTCTGGTGAGGGCGGATGCCCCATGGAAAAGTCTCAAGGAGTTTTTGGATTATGCCAAAAAGAACCCTGAGATGATCACCGTGGGGAACTCAGGTGCGGGCGGAGGAGTTCATCTGATCGCCCTTGCTTTTGAAAAGACAGCCGGTGTGAAATTCAACCATATCCCATTTTCTGGCGGAGGTCCGTCCGTAACCGCCCTCCTCGGAGGCCATGTCAATGCTGTCACAGTCTCACCACCCGAAGGGATCGAGCATGTGAAGGCAGGGAAGTTGAAGATCATCGCTCTCTTCGCCGAAAAGCGATTTGAGCTTTTCCCTGATGTTCTAACCGTGAAGGAACAGGGGGTGGATTTTACCATGGGGCAATGGAGGGGATTAGCCTCATCCAAAGGCACTCCACCGGATGTGATTAAAAAACTTCATGATGCCTTCAAAAAAGGAATGGATGATCCGGTATTTCAGAAAAATGCAAAGGACATGGTTGTAAACCTCTCATACCTTGGCCCAGAGGCTTTTGGGAAGTTGATGGACAGTGACGATGAGTATTATGGCAAACTGGTCAGGGAGATCAAAAAATGACGCGTTTTCTAAGACCTCTAAGCGCGCCCTTGGGACCCCGGATTAAATACGGAGGAAACAATCTCTTAGAAAGGAGGGTAAGATGATGAGAACTCCAAAATTGGCTATTGTTCTCTCAATAATTGCATTCTTGTGCTTCATCTTCGTTGGTGGAGCCAATGTAATCTCAGCTGAAAAAACGATTCGTATCGCCAGCCCATTTCCAAAAGGCAATATTCTTGTTGATGCGGCGGAGAGGTTCAAGGAAGCAGTTGAGAAGGGGAGTGGCGGCCGGTTCGAGGTGCTAATCGACGCAGGCACCAAATCAGAAGAGGCCATTTGTAAGGCGAACAGGGCTGGGGAGATCGAGATGCAGTCCAACGGAACCTGGTTCCTGCAGGATTACGCCCCTCCGTACTATTTCTTCACCGGCCCCTACGTGATGAAAGACTTCGAACATTACATGCGGGTTTGGAATGGGAAACTCGGCAAGGAGGCGCTGGCACAATTAGAGAAAAACGACCTAAAGCACCTGGCGACCATCTACCGGGGGCTGCGGCAGACGACATCGAAGAAACCTCTCTACACGCCTGCCGATGCTTATAACTTGAAACTCCGGCTACCCAATATACCTACTTGGATGGCTGTCTGGAAGGCGATCGGCACCGACCCCGTTGGGGTTCCTTTGCCCGAACTCTATAACTCGCTCAAGTCGGGTAAGGCTGATGCCTCCGAAGGCGACCTGCCACAGATCCAATCCTTCAAACTTAACGAGGTACAAAGTCATTTAATCATCACCAATCATCTTGTGCAGACCGGGGGAATCCTGATCTACAAGCCTTTCTTCGACAAGCTATCCAAGGCAGATCAGGATCTTATCGCCAAGGCCGGTAAACAGGCGGAGGAGTGGGCCAACAACAAGATCAAGACAGGCGAGGCCGCCATTCTGGTGGATCTCCAACGAAAACTGATGCAGGTAATCATTCCGGACGCTAATTCCTTCAGAGAGAAGGCTAAACCGGCTGTCGACGAGTTGTTCAAAACACAATGGTCGGTGACGACCTGGCCGGATGTGCTTGCACAATAGGAGAAGGAGAGAGGATGGCAATCGCCGACGAGATCAGGGAAAAGGAACGGAGAGTAAGAGAGTTTCTCAAGACAACGGGCCTGAAAGCTCTTCTTCTTAAGCGCCAGGCCAACTTTTCATGGATGACCTGCGGTGGCCTCAATCTTGTTGGAATTACTACAGAGCTTGGGGCCACCTCCCTTCTCATTACAAAGGATTCCAAATTTGTCATCTCAAACAATATCGAAACCCCTCGCATGATCGAAGAAGAGGGTTTGGAGAAACAGGATTTTATCATCAAAACCTATCCCTGGTATGAAGAACAAGAAGCCTCCGTGGTTAAAGAACTTGCGGGAGATGGACCTTTGGGATGTGATGTCCCGTTCAAAGACGCGGTCCTATCGACGGAAGGGATTGCGAAGCTCCGTTACTCCTTAACACCCGAAGAACAGGAGCGATATCGCTGGTTGGGAGAGAAGGTCTCTCGGGCGCTGGAGAAGACACTGATTGAAACGAAGATAGGAGAAAAGGAATCAGAAGTTGTGGGAAGGCTCTGTAATGAGATCTGGAAAGACAGAATCGATCCCATTACCTTGATGGCTGCCGCGGATGATCGTGTCTCTAATTTTCGCCACCCCATTCCCACGGAAAGAAGGGTTGAGAAGTATCTCATGGTTTCTGTCAACGCCCGGAAGTGGGGTCTTATCGTCTCACTCACTCGATTTGTCCACTTCGGGAAGATACCCGAAGAACTGAGTAGAAAGTACGAAGCGAATGTCTGGATTGATTGCACCTTTATGGCTCACACCCGTCCTGGAATGCCCGCAAGGGAGGTCTTCCAGAAAGGGATCGATGCTTATCAAGAAAAGGGATATCCAGAGGAATGGAAACTCCATCACCAGGGCGGTTCAATCGGGTATACGGGTAGGGATTACCGGACCCATTTGAAAACCCCTGATGTCATCCAGGAGAATCAGGCCTTCACCTGGAACCCCTCAATCACAGGAACGAAATCGGAGGATACGATCCTCGCCACCCCGAGAGGACCGGTGATGATTACACATCCAATTCTCTACCCTACACTTTCCATGATCGTTGAGGGGATTTCATTTGTTCGACCAGCCATTTTGGAGAAAATATGAAGCGAAATTTCCCCTCACCCTTCCCTCTCCCCAGTGGGGAGAGGGGAAAGGTGAGGGGGGAAGGAGACTTAGATAATGATCGAAAGGCATGTTACCTATAATGTCATTCCTGGCAAGGAGAAGGAGTTTGAAGCCCTGTTTAAAGAAGTTTATAGTGTGGCCATGTCAAGACAGCCTGGATTCGTCTCGGTGTCGCTCCTCAAAGAACAGGGGAAAGGATCTGTTTACCAGATGGTGATCCGGTTTCAATCCCTCGAGACGGCTGCTGCTTGGAGGGATTCACCAGACCATAAAACCCTCTCACCTAAGATCAAGGCCCTCTATACCGAGAGCACGGTTCAGGTATATGAAGTGATCGGAGAGAAGGGGTCCAAGAGAGATGGATAAAGTGAGGCTTGGAATCGTCGGTTCGAAAGTTGCTGCCAGCCTTCACCTCAGCAATCTTTCGAAGCTGAGAGGCTTAAAGGTGGATGTCGTTGAGGTGGCATCTCAAAAGAAAGAGAATGCCGAGTCCTTCGCAAAGAAATTCAATATCCCACACTCCTATGACGACTATCGCCGCATCCTTGAGCGGCCTGACATCGATATTGTCGATCTGTGTGTCCCGACCGATCTCCATGGGAAGTTCTCCATCGATGCTGCAGAGGCTGGCGAAGACGGTTCAAACGCAACCGTCTTCGCTTCGGACACCGTTTTGGGAGGGGTGAGAAATCTCCTCAGCGTCTTCCTATCGAATTCGGTGGTATATGTCAAGATCAATCCTCACGACGTTTTGGAGGTTTATGCACCCGAACCTCCTATCTTTGGAGAGGAATATATCGCGGAGAGGCTCGAAACGAAGGCGGGCTGGAACTTTCCCAGCCCCGACGATGACTGGATGAAAGGGTTTCCTCAGGAATTGGAGGATTTCATCGATGCGGTTCTATTGGACCGGGAGCCTGTTTCCGGAATCGATTTGGCAAGGGATGTGGTGGAGGTGATTTACGCGGCCTATGCATCCGCAGAAAAAGGGATGCGTATAGAACTGAGAAAAGGAGAATAAGATGTACGACGTTGTCACTTTTGGAGAAGCAATGGTAAGGCTTTCACCTCCTCATTTTTTGAGGTTGGAGCAGACTCATAGTCTCGATGTCAGTGCTGGCGGAGCCGAACTCAATGTGGCTGTTGGCGTGAGCCGTTTGGGACTGAAGAGTGCCTGGGTTTCTAAGCTCCCTAAGAATCCTCTTGGTTATTTTATCCGTGACCGTGCCCGGGGGCTTGGAGTCGATTGCTCCCACATTGTCTGGTCTGACCAAGGAAGGGCTGGCCTCTACTTCTTAGAGCTCGGCGCATCGCCCCGTGCTTCGAGTGTCCTCTATGACAGGGCGGGTTCCTCGATCAGCATGATCAAACCCGGTGAGGTCGATTGGACAAGGGTCTTCGCCGGGTCAAAGCATTTCCATATGAGCGGCATCACCCCTGCCCTGAGCTCATCGGCAGCAGAGGTCACCGCGCAAGCCCTAAAGGCAGCGAAAGAAGCAGGATGCAGCGTCTCTTACGACCTTAATTACCGTAAGAAACTCTGGACGCCCGCTGAGGCCAAGAAGATTCAAGAACCGATGATGGCCGACGTTGACATCCTGATCACAACCGAGGAAGATACCAATGTGGTTTTTGGAATCAAGGAGAAAGACTATGAGGCTGCAGCGACGAAGCTTGCCCAGACCTTCAAATTGAAAGTAGTAGCGATCACGCTAAGAGAAGACCTTTCGGTTTGGAGGAACAACTGGACAGCCATTGCCTACCAGGATGGAAAGATTTTCAAAGACAGGAAGTACGACGTTGAGATTGTGGACAGGGTGGGGGCAGGAGACTCCTTTACTGCCGGATTTCTCTATGCCTGGCTGAAGGAAAAAGACGTTCAAAAAGGCGTCCAGTACGGAAACGCCTTTGCCGCCCTTAAGCACACCGTGCCCACGGACTTCAACTGGTCCACCTTGGAAGAGGTCGAGGCCCAGCTCAAGGGAGTGGGGTTAAGGATATCGAGATAGCTCTGACGATTTGCGATTTGCAGTTTGCGATTTCTAAATCGTGAAACGGTAATCGAAAAGGAAAGAAACAGGAGGGTCGCATGGAAAAACGGGAAGTGTTCAACCGGATGATCTCCGAAGGATTGATCCCTGTCATTCGGGTCTCCACTGCTCAGGAAGCGATGGATGTGGCGGATGCGGTTAAAACGGGAGGGGTGACCTTTATCGAAATCACAATGAGTGTTCAAGGGGCCATTGACGTGATAAAGGAGCTGACTCAGAAATATAAGGATGAGATTGTCATGGGTGCAGGAACTGTCCTCGATCCTGAGACAGGAAGGGCTGCACTCCTCGCCGGCGCCCAATTCATTGTGAGTCCTACTCTCAATCTGGATCTCATCCGCCTCGCACACCGCTATGGCGTCGTGGTCATTCCGGGAGCGATGACCCCTACTGAGATCCTGACCGCCTGGAATGCAGGAGCGGACATGGTCAAGGTTTTTCCTGCTGCTCAATTAGGAGGGCCGGAATATATCAAGGCGGTCCGGGCCCCTCTTCCACAGATTCTTCTCGTTCCTACAGGAGGAGTCAATCTCCAGAATGCAGGCGACTTTGTCAAGGCTGGAGTAGCCGCTCTTGGTGTGGGAGGAGAGTTGGTCGATAAGAAAGCCCTCAAGGAAAAGAAGTTTCATGTGATCACCGAGAACACCCGCGCTTTTCTTAAGGCCATCCGGGAAGCACGAGGTAAATAATAGTAACCAGTAATCAGCGATCAGTCATCAGTAAGCAGTGAGCCGAAAGCAGTAAGAAACGAAGAATAACATTGAATTCTGACCATTGACCAATGATCATCGAGTTATTATGCGTATCTCGTTTCCCTATCCTGAAATAATACCAATGGAGATCCCGGAAAAGAACCTCCTCGGAATCTTTTCTCCAACCTCCGTTGACGCTGAAGAAGATGAGGAGCAGATCGTCGAAAAGGCTTTTGCCCATCCCCTCGGCTCCGACCCTTTGCCTTTCCTGCTTAAAAAGCATGAGACCATATTGATTGCGGTGGATGACTATACGAGGACTACTCCTGTCCAGAAGATTCTTCCTCGATTATTAAGGGAATTGGGCGGAGCCGGCATCGAACCGAGCCACATCAAGATTCTCGTGGCCCTCGGAACCCATCGGCCGATGACGGAAGAGGAGATCGGGAGAAAATTCGGAGAGGAAATTCCCAAACGATACTCCATCTCCAATCACCACTGGTGGGATTCCTCCCAGTTGATGAAATGGGGAGAGACAGAGAGAGGCACTCCCATCTTTGTCAATCGAATGGTCGAAGAGGCCAGTTTCATTATTGGCGTGGGGCAGATCGTTCCCCATCGGGTCTCCGGATTCAGCGGAGGAGGAAATATTATTCAGCCTGGAATCTGTGGCGAGGAGACGACAGGAAGGACCCATTGGCTCAGCGCACAGTTTCCCGGGCGGGAAATATTGGGAAAGATTGAAAACCCTGTGAAAGAGGAGATCGAAAGGGTCGCCGAGAAAGTTGGCTTAAAGTGGATCGTCAATACGATTCAGGATGGGTCCGGCAGGCTGATCGAAGTGGTAGCAGGAAACCCCATCCGTGCCTATCGGGCCGGTGCAATCCGCTCCCGTCAGATTTATCAATCTGCACTCCCTCAGGAGGCGGATATTGTCATCGCCGATTCCCATCCCTATGACTCAGAGCTATGGCTGGCAGCCAAAGGGATTTATGCGGCCGAATTGGCAGTCAAGCAGGGAGGCGTGGTGATCCTCGTGACCACTTGTCCGGAGGGGATCTCTCCCAGTCATCCGGAAGTCCTCGAATTTGGATACCAAACCTTCAGAGAGGCTGAAGAAAAACTCCAGAAGGGTCTTGTTAACAAGTTAACGGTAGCTGCCCATCTCGTCCACGTGGGGAGGGTGATCAAGGAAAGGGCGCGGGGAATCATGGTTTCACGGGGAATAGGGAAAAAGGAGACCGAGAGATTAGGTTTCATTTATGCCCGTGGCCCGCAAGAGGCATTGGAGATCGCCTTCTCACTCATGGGCTCCCGGGCAAAGGTGGCAGTGCTTCAAAGAGGCGGGGAAATACTTCCCATCCTATCGCATCAGAAGAAACTATAGCGTCGGCATTGAGTGCCGGCGTGTGAAGGTATGGATACCCTACAAACGCTCCCAGTCAACGAGGGCGTTACCATCCGGAGGTTTAAAAATGAAAGCCGTCGTAAAGTACGCAAAGGGAAAGGGGTTGATTGAAATTCGGGAGGTTCCCGAACCCAAAATCAAGGAAGACGAAGTCTTGATCGAGGTGAAGGCTGTCTCGGTCTGTGGAAGCGACCTTCATATCTATCACGACAGTCATCCTTACTGGCCTCCTGTCGTCCTGGGCCACGAATTCTCTGGCATCGTTATCGATGTTGGAAAAGAGGTGAAGGGATGGAAGAGGGGTGACCGGATCGTGACCGAGACCCGCACCGGATCCTGCGGCCTCTGTTATACCTGTCAGAGTGGCTTTCCCCAGGTCTGCGAGCAGAAAAGGGCCTATGGCATCGGGATCAACGGCGCCTACACAAAATATGTCGCAGGTCCTGCCCGACTCCTCCATCGTCTTCCGGCCAATATTCCCTTTGAGGTGGGTGCCGTGATTGAACCCATTGCGATCTGCGTCACCTCGGTCCTCGAACGCGCCCAACTCCAGGCAGGAGAGTCCGTCCTCATCACCGGACCCGGTCCCATTGGCCTCATCTCCCTTGCCATCGCGAAGGCGGCCGGAGTGAGAATGGTCGGGGTATCCGGAAGGAGCTCGGATGAGGGAGTGCGGTTTGAAAAAGCAAGGGAACTGGGAGCCGATTTCACCATCAATGTCGATCAAGTGGATCCTGTACAGAAAGTCTTGGAGATGACGGATGGCTTAGGAGTGGACATCCTGATCGAGACCTCAGGAGGCGGAAAGGCCATCTACCAGGCTTTCGAGATCGTGAGGAGATTGGGCAGGATCTGTGCGATTGGAATTTCAGGAAAGGAAGAGGTTCCGATCCCTTACGATCGGGGTATTTTCAAAGCCCTTCGTTATGACTTCTGTTACTCCAGTAGTTGGACGGCATGGGAGAAGACGATCGGCCTCATCTCGAAAGGACTCCTTCCTGCGGAAAAGCTGATCACCCACAAGCTTCCCCTTGAAAAGTGGGAAGAGGCCTTTCATCTTTTGGAGAACCTTCAAGCGGCCAAGGTGATTCTGATCCCTTAAAGATAAGAGAGGAGAGGAGAGGATGGGACAATATCGGGTGGTGATCACCGATTGCGATCATGGCTCCATCGAAGAAGAGAAGGAGGAGCTTGGCCGTATAGGTGCTGAGATCATACTGGCACAGCTGCAGGAGGAGAAAGACCTGATCTCAGCATGCCGGGATGCGGACGGGCTTATAAATCAGTATGCGCTCTTGACCCGGAGGGTTCTTGAAAATCTTCCGAAATGTAAGGCGATCTCTCGTTACGGGGTCGGGGTCGACTCGGTCGATCTCAAGGCAGCTACGGACTTAGGAATTGTCGTTGCCAATGTGCCGGACTACTGTATCGATGAGGTTACAAACCAGGCCCTCTCGATGATCCTCGGATTGATCCGAAAGACTGCCTTTTTTGATAAGAAGGTGAAGGCCGGCCAGTGGGATTTTCGATTGGGGATTCCCATCTACAGAACCAAGGGGAAAACATTGGGCTTGATCGGATGTGGAAAGATCGGTCTCGAAGTCGCAAGAAGAATTTCTGTTTTTGGCGTCCGGGTGATCGCCTTCGATCCCTATCTTGAAAAGGCTCCTGAGGGAATTGAACTGAAAGGCTTCGATACCGTCCTGAGGGAATCGGACTTTATCTCCATCCATTGCCCGTTAAATGATTTTACACGCCATTTGATCGGAGAAGGGGCATTCGCAGAGATGGAAAAGAAACCTATCCTCGTCAATACTTCAAGAGGCCCGATCATTGATGAAAAGGCACTGATCCAGGCATTGGAGAAGGGCCTTCTTTCCGGAGCGGGCTTGGACGTGCTGGAGAAGGAGCCCCCGGATCCCCAGAATCCTCTGCTCAAAATGGACAACGTCATCCTCTCACCCCATATGGGCTTCTACTCTGTAGAGTCGATCAGCGAATTGAAACGAAGGACGGCAAGAAATGTCTCGGAGGTCTTGTCGGGAAGATGGCCGGGCTCGGTGGTCAACCGAGAAGTGCGGGGGAAAACAAGGGCCTCCGTTTCCGGTTAGCTTCTTCAGCGGGGAGCTTTAAGGGAGCATGGGTTTGCCACGTTTACACAGTTGAATGGCAAGTCCCCAGGGGTCACGCATCATGACAAGATAGGAACCATCGGGGAGATGTCCGTCTTGGACCCACGTCGCACCCACTTTTAGCAGTCTCTGTTTGTCCGCCTCCGGGTCTATTGAAACGAAGGCCAGGTGAAGGAGCAGTGGATGCATCTCCGAATAAGAAGGGACTTGATCGGGTGGATTGTGGTATACTTCAAGCAAAATGGCTCCTCCGCCATCCTTAAGAAAATGGGTATAGGGAGGAACGGTCATGCTCCGCACGATCTCGAATCCTAAATGCTTTGTATACCATGCGGCCATCTTCACCGGATCGGACACATTCATTGCAACGTGTTCCATCTTCATCAGCATCACCTTTTACTTCTTTGACAGGGTGTGAATGAAACAGTTAGAACTTTATCATCTATTTCTTGATTGTCAAGTTTCCTTTATGAGGGTTGTTAGAAAGCATTTCTTGCGCTCCGCGGATTCATAGAGGGGCCTGGACAAGCGGAGGAGAAAGCTGGAGGTTTCATTTGGATGGACACCCTTTCGGGTGAATCAAAAAACATTCTTAAAGAAAGGAGGAAAGGATATGAAAAAGATTCTCGGTTTTCTGTTCATGGTGGTTTTGGCAACCCTCACCTTCCAAACGGGTTTTTCCCCTGTGATTGGCGCCGCACCGGTTGTGATGAAGCTGGCTGAAACCCATCCCCAGGACTATCCCACCACAAAGGGCGATTATGAATTCGCCCGGCTGGTCAAGGAACGGACCAAGGGAAGAATTGTCATCGAGGTCTTTCACAGCAAACAGTTAGGCGAAGAGAGAGCGGTGATCGAGCAGGTCCAATTGGGGGCCATCGATATGACCCGTGTGAGCATCTCTGCAGTCTCTGCGTTTGTCAGGGATCTCGACGCCTTTCAACTGCCCTATCTCTACCGGGACGCGGCTCACATGTGGAAGGTGTTGAATGGGCCGATTGGCCAGGAGATCCTGAAGAAACATGAGGCCTTCAATTTTGTGGGTGTGGGGTGGTTTGAAGGCGGTTCCAGGAATTTCTATACCAAGAAACAGGTCAAGACGGTGAGCGATCTCAAAGGGATGAAGATTCGCGTCCAGCAGGCACCCCTGATGGTCGGGATGGTGGAGTGCCTTGGCGCTGTGGCAACCCCGCTGCCCTATGGCGAGGTCTATTCAGCTCTCCAGACCGGTGTGGTCGACGGCGCGGAGAACAACTGGCCGAGCTACCTCACAACCAGCCATTATGAGGTGGCGAAGTACTTCATTACAGATGAACACACAAGGGTCCCGGAGATTACGGTGGGAAGCAAGAAGGTCTTTGATAAACTGTCGAAAGAAGACCGGGCCCTCATCTTCAAAGCGGCCCAAGATGCGGTGGCATACCAGATCAAATTGTGGAATGAGTTTGAAAAGGTCGCTGAGAAAACCGTCCGCGAAAAGGGCAGCATCATTACCGAAGTCAATGCGGCAGAAAAGAAGAAATTCATGGATGCTATGAAACCTCTTTATGACAAGCAGCCGGCTGAAATCTTGGCTGTGGCGATCAAGATCAGAGCTGTGAAGTAAAGGGATTGGCCGCCGACAGAAGGAGGCAAGACGCCTTGGGCGCTTGTCTCCTTTTTTTCTCCCTGCCCATTGCGTGATGAGACAAGACTGGTGGGCGTTCTGCTTTTGGCGCGATTATTTCCCAGGCATGAGCAGGTTCGGAAGGAACATCGTGATTGCAGGGATATAGGTAACCAGCATGAGGGTGATCAGCATGGAAATATAGAAGGGAATACAGCCTCTGGACGCCCTCTCAATTGGAATTTTGCCTATGGCACTTCCGACATACAGGGCAGAGCCGACCGGAGGAGTGCAGAGTCCTATGCAAAGGTTCAAAAGCAGCATGATGCCGAAATGGGTCGGATCCATTCCCATTTTTAAGACCAAGACAGGGAAGAGGATGGGGGTGCAGATGAGGATGAGCGGCGCCATGTCCATGATGCATCCCAGTACCAGAAGCATCATATTTATGAGCAATAGCAGTAAATAGTAGTTGTCCGTGATCGAGAGGAGAAACTCCGTGGCAAGCCGGGGTACTTGCAACCGGGAGAGCAGATATCCGTAAGCGCTCGCAGCAGCGATCAGGCTCATGACAATAGCCAACGTTTTCAGGGAGGCGTAAAGAATCTTGATAAACCTGATAAGGGGTGCTTCTCTGTAAACGAAAAAAGCAACGACAAAGGCATAGAGAACGGCAAAGGCGGCTGCTTCGGTGGCTGTGAAGATACCAACGATCACCCCTCCGACAACAATCAGTGCGGTACAGAGAGCGAGGAGTCCATCGAAAAAGATGACCACTCCCTCCTTCAAGGTGTAGCCTTTCCCTCTGGGGTATTTCTTCTTGATCGCAATGATAAGGGCGATGACGAGCATCGTGAGGCCCATCAATATTCCCGGGGCATATCCCCCCAAAAAAAGCTTTCCCACAGAGACGACGACCAACTGTCCGCCTGTAAGCTGAGAAGCGGTCCCCACGGCGAAGGCGTAAATGATCATATTGTGACTCGGTGGAATGATCACCCCCTGGCAGGCTGAACAGATCGTCAATCCTACGGAGAACTCCTCGTCATAACCTTGCTTTTTCATCATGGGGATGACGATGGAGCCGAGTGACGAGACATCGGCCACGGCAGAGCCCGAGATGCCCCCGAAGAACATACTGTCCATCACGTTGACCAGAGCCAGGCCGCCCGGGAGTCTTCCCACAAAGAGATTGGCCAAGTTGACCAGTCGTTGGGCGATGCCGCCCTCATTCATGATTTCTCCCATGATGATGAAAAAGGGGATCGCCAGGAGGGAAAAATTCATAACCCCATCCGCCATGACCTTCACGATGGCCTCAAGAGGGACGTTAAGATAGAAACCTGTGATGATGGCCGAGATGGCCAGGCAGAAGGTAATAGGCACCCGCAATACAACGAGGATTCCAAAGATGGACAGTAAAAGAGTAATCCCCAAAGAGTCAACGATCATTTTTTCTCTCCGACCGCCATAAATTTTCGGTCAAGATATCCATCGTCCTTTTCCAAACCGAGAAGGCTCATGACGGAATCGCAAAGGACTAAGAAACCGGCCAAGGGGATCACAATAAATTGAAGGAAAGCGGGCAGGCTGGGTATGGATGCAATGCTCCCTTTGATCCCCAGGATGAGTAAGATTCCGTAATAGAAGAGAACCAAGCCGATGACAGCGAGCACCAGGTGTTTGAGCTTCAAGAGCAGAGTGCTTATCCATTGCGGAGTCCATCTGGGAAAAATATTGACGTTGATATGGAGATCGAGCTTCACCCCGATGGCCATGCTCAAAAAGGTGAAGGCGGTCATGAGCACATTGCTGGACATTTCTTCCATCCAGGATATCCCCGACTTGAAGAAGTATCTCATAATGACATTGACGGAGATAATGATGAGCTGAAAAGCCAAAAAGGTACTTGCCAGAATCGCACTGACCAAGTGGACCCCATTAAAGACGTCTCTCACCTTCATAAGCCAAAAGCCCCTCCTTTGGGACCTTATCACGGGTTCAGTCCTTCTAATCCTCATCGCCGATCCGAGAGGTGCATTCTATCTAACCTCAAAGGTGCCCGCTTTGTCAAGCCTCTGAATGGAGAGTCTGAAAAACTACTTTCCGCTCTCTGAGGTTTCTGGACTTTTTCAGAAATCTCGAATTCGTTCCAATGCCTCTCTGTGAAAACCAAAGTACGGCCCGGGCTTTCGATGAAAGCGGACTATCTCAACTCCGGCATGGGGACTTCGTCCATGTCCGTGAAGGTCTGATTTTCTCCTGCCATCCCCCAGATAAAGGTATAATGGCTCGTCCCAACCCCCGAATGGATGGACCAGCTCGGGGAAATCACGGCTTGCTCGTTTCTCACGACGATATGGCGAGTCTCTCTGGGTTCCCCCAATAGATGAAAAACCACGGATCCCTCAGGTAAATCGAAATATAGATAAACCTCCATCCGTCTGTCATGGGTGTGGCATGGCATGGTATTCCACATACTGCCCGGCTCCAAAACAGTCATCCCCATCACCAGCTGGCAGCTATTCAGGACTTTGGGGTGGATCAATTGGTAGATGGTTCTGACGTTCGACTTATCCGGAGCCCCGAGATGAAGACTTTGTGCATCATGGATTGAAACCTTCACAATGGGATGGGCAAAATGAGCAGGGGTGCTGTTGAAATAGAACTTTGCCGGATGATTTCCATCCGAGCTTTTAAACGAGACCTCCTTGGAACCCATCCCGATGTAGAGACATTCCTTTCTCTCTAAAACATATTCCTTGCCATCCACTGAAACGATTCCCTTTGGACCAATATTAATGATTCCCATTTCTCTTCTTTGAAGAAAATAGTCGACCCCCAGTTCCTTTGTCACCCTCAGTGTCAATTCCCGATCAGGCGGGCAGACCCCTCCGGCAATGATTCGATCGATGTGACTGTAAACCATATTGATTCTATCTTTTTCAAAAAGGTTTTCGATCAGGAAATGCTTCCGGATGTGATCACTATCGAAGGACTTCATATGATCCGAATGGACTGCATATCGAATATCCATATCTCACTCCTCTCTGGATCGTCTACCCTTTGGCCTCCACATAACCCAACTTGGAGGAAATGAGCGACGCAGCCTTTACGACTTCTGCGACAAAGTCTTTTTCCTGTGGGATTCCGATTTTCCTCTGGGGTCCGGAGATGCTGAGGGCGGCAATCGCATTCCCCCGGTGATCCCGGATGGGAGCTCCGATGCACTCCACATCCTCTTCGATTTCCCGGTTATCCAGAGCGTATCCCCTCCTCCGGATCATTCTCAATTCCTCCAATAACCTTGGCCTTGCGGTGATGGTGTTGGAGGTCAGGGGGACAAGATTCAATTGGCGGATGATCCTTTTGATCTCGTCTTCAGGTTGAAAGGCAAGCAACACCTTCCCCAATGCAGTGCAGTAAAGAGGCGCCCTCTGACCGATCTTAGACATGATCCCCAAGGGCCGGGGCGAATCGACTTTATCCACATAGACGATCTCGGTCCCACTCTGGACAGCAAGATGAACGGTCTCCTGAACGGACAAGGCCAGATCGCTCATAACCGGCTGGGAGACCTTGATGAAGTCCATCCGCCTCAAATAGCTGTTCCCGATTTCAAAAGTGGAAAAGCCCAGCGCGTATTCTCCTGTCTTGGGATCTTTCTCCGCAAGGCCACATTTCTCCAAAGTCAGAAGGATGCGGTAGGTGGTGCTGCGATCGAGCTTGAGCTCCCGCGCAATCTCACTGATCTTGAAATTCGATTTCTCTTTTGAAAGACACTTCAAGATATTCGATGCGCGGAGAATGGAATTAATGAAATACCTTTCCTTCGGTTTTTTCTGCATTTCACTATTACAACAATATGTTTATTATTAAATCATATATATATATAAATTCAAGAATGTTGTCAATGATAAATTTGGAGAGTGTCATTTAAGAATTAAAAGTGCACCGTTTTTTATGGATTTAAAATTTAAAAGTGCA
>JBHGBJ010000059.1:0-26979 GCA_041947025.1 Thermodesulfobacteriota bacterium | reverse complement strand
TGGCAGATCAGGGAGAAGGAGAAAAAGGTTGCCGAGAGTAAGGGGATTAAACTGACGATCCTGCCCTTCATCATCAAGGCCGTGATCGCCGGGCTGACCGAACACCCCTATCTGAATGCAACCCTGGACGATGAGAATGAAGAGATCATCCTGAAGAGATATTTCAATATCGGCCTTGCCACAGATACTCCCGAAGGATTGATGGTTCCGGTGGTCAAGAATGCGAAAGAAAAGTCTATCTTCGATCTGGCTCAGGAGTCGGCCCAACTAGCTGAAAAAGCGAGGAACCGGACTATCGATCTTGCCGATCTGAAAGGTGGGACCTTTACCCTCACCAATTACGGCACGGTGCGCGGCATTTATGGGACTCCCATCATCAATCATCCCGAGGTGGCCATCCTGGGCATCGGAAAGATCCAGGAGATGCCCGTCGTAAGGGACGGGAAAGTGGTGATACGAAAAATCCTTCCCCTTTCTCTCTCCTTCGATCACCGGGTGGTGGATGGTGCTGAGGCAGCGCGGTTTCTCAGCACGGTCATTGCCCGCCTCGAAGACCCGGATCTCATTCTTTTGGAGAGTTAAGTTGATTGGTCAGTAAAGCTTATTCGATTTTCTAAAGGAGAACAAAAATTCTTGACATTTAATACGTAATTTTCTATGGTTGCCATAGGTAAGGAAAGTGATTGGGTCCAGAAATATGTTAATATTTCTGGAGGTCAGCAATCTGGATAGTCGGGCCGCTATCCGAAGATCAAAATTCGGGTAGCGGTCTTTTTATTATTGGTCAACGGGAGGAACCCATGGGCGATTTTTTTCAGCCTGGAGTCATTACGACGCTTCATCGATTCAAAAAGATGAATGCAGAACGGATGGAGACGGATTTGGAGTTCCATGCGAAACACAATCCCATCGCATTGGTTCTCCCTTCCCTCTATTCGGAGTTGAGGGAGAAGGCCCTCCAGGTCATTGTCTCTGAAATTCAGAAGGTCAGATACATCCGGCAAATCGTCGTCACCTTAGGGAGAGCGGACGAAAAAGAGTTTGAGCATGCAAAAAAATTCTTTTCCGTTCTCCCCCAGGAGACTGTGGTGATCTGGAACGATGGGCCGAGAGTCCAAAGCCTGTACGACATCCTAAAAAAGAATGAAATCCCGGCCGGCGAGGATGGGAAAGGGCGGTCCACCTGGATGGCCTTCGGTTATGTCCTGGCAAGCGAAAAGAGCAATGTCATCGTTCTCCACGATTGCGACATCCTCAGTTATGACACAGAGTTTTTGGCCCGGTTATGCTACCCCGTGGTCAATTGCAACCTGGGATATGAATTTTGCAAGGGATATTATGCCCGAGTAACCAGTAAACTGCATGGGAGGGTCACCCGTCTCTTCATCACCCCGCTGCTTCGATCTCTGGAAAGGCTTTTGGGATACCTCCCCTTCCTGGTTTACCTGGACAGTTTTCGATACCCTTTGGCCGGGGAGTTTTCGATGATTACGGATCTGGCCAGGATTAATCGGATTCCATGGGATTGGGGGCTGGAAGTGGGGGTGCTATCCGAGGTCTTTCGTAACTGTTCTTTGAGACGGATTTGCCAGGTCGATTTGACGGATAACTATGAGCACAAACACCAGGAGCTTTCTCCGGATGATCCCAGCAAAGGGCTTTTGAGAATGTCGATTGATATTGCAAAGAGCCTCTTTCGAAATCTGGCCAGCGAGGGGATCGATCTCTCAGAAAGCCTGCTCAAGACCTTGAAGGCAACTTATTTAAGAACTGCCCAGGAGACCATCACCAAATATCATGATGATGCAGCCATCAATGGCCTTGACTTCGACCGCCATGAAGAAGGCGTGGCTGTGGAGGCCTTTACCAAGGGGATCGAGCTGGCCAGCAAGGCCTTTGTGGAAGATCCTCTCAGCATTCCTTTGATCCCGAACTGGAGCCGGGTGACCTCGGCCATCCCGGACTTCTTGGAAAGGTTGAAGATTGCCGTCGACGATGACAACACGTAAAGTCATTATTTTCACAGACCTGGATGGAACCCTTCTCGATCCGAAAACCTATTCCTATGAACCAGCAGAGCATGGCCTCGAGCTGATCCGAGAGAAGAATATTCCCCTGATCCTTTCGAGCAGCAAGACAAGGGCTGAGATTGAGGTTTACCGGGATCAAATGAGGAACGATCATCCTTTTATTTCTGAAAATGGGGGGGCCATATTCGTCCCAAAAGAATATTTTTCTTTTTCCTTCCCTCATGATAGGGAAGTCGAAGGATATTTCGTCCTGGAGCTGGGTGTTTTTTATCCCCGGATCGTAGAGATTCTGAATTCCATTAAGAAGGAGACTGGGATTTCAATCAAGGGCTTCTCTGATCTCACCGAGAAAGAGATGATCTCTCTTTCCGGGCTCCGTCCGAAAGAAGCAGGGCTTGCCAAGCAGAGAGAATATGACGAGCCCTTTGTGATTGAAGGAGGAGAGAAAGAGGTTGAGATCATCAGAAGGAAGATCGAGGAAAAGGAAATGAACTATACCTCGGGAGGAAGATTTCATCATCTCCTCGGCAATAATGATAAAGGGAAGGCCGTTCAAATCTTGAAGAAGCTCTATGAGAGTCAATTTTCCCAGATTCTTACTGCCGGGATCGGAGACAGCCTGAATGATCTTCCCATGCTCTTGGCTGTCGATTATCCGATCTTTCTGAAAGAAGAAGGAGTCCCCCAGCTCAAGATGGAGGCGCCGATCTCGAATTTGGTGATCATCGATGGAGCAGGACCGCGTGCCTGGAATCGGGCCGTAATGGAGTTCCTCGGTGCCGTTCCATGAAATCAAAGAGATATGAAAAAAGCAATCATCATTCCCATTTATCTTAGATTGAGGGAGCCTCAGGAACTGCATGAGGCAGAAGGGCTGACGCTGGCCCGCAGGGCGATCGAAAGTCTGAAGATTTTAGAGGACCAAGACTTCACCCTGATTCTTCCTGTTTGCTTTGACCTGACCGGAGGAGATGACGATGTTTTGTTTCCGGAGATGGACGGGCTCCTCCGGGAGGAACTGAGAAACACGGGCCTGCAAAGGGCGCTGGTCTTTTCTTCCCTGAATCTGGAGCCATTCAGAAAATATTTGGAATCAAGAGATTTCAAGAATTTCAATCTTCTCGTCGATCTGAAGGGGTTTCCGAAAATCCGCAACACGGGTCTTCTTCTTTGCCAAGGGCTTTCAATCGATGTGGCGATCTTCATCGATAATGACGAAGTCATAGAAGAACCGGGCTTTCTAAAGGTTGCCTGTGAGTATCTGAACGAGACGTGGAAAGGAGAGGTAGTCCATGGAAAGGGCGGATTTTATATCAATCCGGACGGGACGATCCTTCTTCCCGACCAACCTCTCTGGTGGAGATTTTCGTGGAATAAGATCAAATGGATGAATCGAGTCTGGAAAAAGCTCCTTTCTTCGGAAGAGAGGTTTGTTCCTTCGCCGATACTCCTGGGTGGGAACCTTGTTCTGCACCGCAATCTCTTCCGGAGCGTTCCCTTTGATCCTTACATTCCCAGGGGAGAGGATACCGACTATCTCATCAATGCCAGCCGGCTGGGTTTTCGCCTCTTATTTGACAAAGAGCTTCGTATTAAACACCTTCATCCTGAGAGGACAGAAGACTATTTTTACCAAGAGCTGAAAGGGGATATGGAGCGTTTCTTATATGAGCGAGAAAAGGCAAGTATGAGCTCGGATATCGATCTTGACCCTTATCCGGGATATTTCCTGAGATGGACCCTCTATCCGAAAACGATGTTTACCTCTCTTCTCCTCAGTTTCGATTATTTGGGGAAAGGGGAATGGAAGAGAGCAAGGGAATGCCTTGCTAATATGGGTCTCATCTTTCAGGAAAGGAGTGATGTGTGGCCAAGATATTTGAGATTCAGGGAAGCCTGGGTGAGGGTGATGGGAGAAATCGAAAAAGAAGGGATGAATGAAATATTGGGAAGTTGCTGGATTTAGATTTTGAAAAGGCAGATGGAGCGATCATTTCAGGAAAAATTGGATGAGATTAAAGAGACCGATATCCTGATTGGGATCCCGAGTTACAACAATGCTCGAACCATCGGTCATGTCGTCCGTGCCGTTACGGCTGGTCTTGCCAAGTATTTTCCAAAGGCCAGAGCGGTCCTGGTCAATTCGGATGGAGGTTCTACCGATGGTACTCAAGAGGAGGTGAAAAGGGGACGGATCGAAGATTTTAAGACGGTCCTCACCTCCCATCCGGTTCATCCTGTCCATAAGGTCGTCACCCCTTACCACGGGATTCCGGGGAAAGGAAGCGCCTTTCGGACGATTTTTGAGGCGGCTGGCGCCTTGAAGGCAAAAGCCTGTGCGGTGGTCGATTCGGATTTGAGATCGATCACCCCGGAGTGGGTAGAGCTTCTCCTTCGGCCGATTTATGAAGAGGGTTTTGATTATGTTGCCCCTCTCTATGCGCGACATAAATTTGACGGAACGATTACCAATAGCATTGTTTATCCGATGACGCGGGCTTTATACGGGAAAAGGATTCGCCAGCCGATTGGAGGGGATTTTGGCTTTTCAGGAGGGTTGGCAAAGTTCTATCTGACCAAGGAGGTATGGGAGGGTGATGTGGCCCGCTTTGGAATTGATATCTGGATGACTACCCTCGCCCTGGCCGAAGGATACAAAGTTTGTCAGTCCTATTTAGGGGCTAAGATCCATGATGCCAAAGACCCCGGGAGTGACCTGGGGCCGATGTTCACACAGGTTCTATCTTCTGTCTATGGTTTGATGGATGAATATCCGCAACTCTGGAAGAGTGTTAAGGGATCCCAACCTGTTCCCACTTTTGGGTTTCATTATGAAGTCGGACTGGAGCCCATTTACGTCAATACCGATCGGATGATCGGGAATTTTCGATTGGGTGTGAGAGATCTGATGGAAATCTGGAGGAAGATATTGCCTCCTGAGACGGCCCAGGAGCTGGAATCGGTTGGCCGATCATCCGATGAAGCGTTCTCTTTTCGGGATGACTTGTGGGTTCGCCTCGTTTACGACTTTGCCGTCGCCTATCATAAAGGATTCGTTCATCGGGAACATTTATTGAAATCGATGATTCCTCTTTATCTGGGGAGGGTGGCTTCTTTTGTAAAGGAAAGCATAGACAGTTCGGCCAGCGAAGTCGAAGAAAAGATCGAGTCCCTTTGTAAGGTCTTTGAGGAGACGAAGCCTTATCTCATTAACCGATGGGATCAAGCGAAATAGGGGGTGAGAATCATGGGAGAGACATGGAAGTCGGCAATTTCAGAGTCCTTCAATAAATTCTTATCGAAAGTCCTTACCTTTTTGCCCAATCTATTGGCAATGATCACCATCCTGATTATCGGATTTCTCATCGCATGGATGTTAAAAATATTCGTTTTACGTTTCTTGAAAGCGATTCAGTTTGACAGAATCAGTGAACGGTGGGGACTGACGGGTGCTCTCCCGAAGGGGGGGCTGGCCTATTCCCCTTCGAAACTCTTGAGCCGGTTCTGCTATTGGGTGGTCATTCTGATCACCCTCATTCTGGGCATCAATGCCCTTGAAGTGGCAGCCACCCAAAATTTCATCGCTCAATTTTTCAACTACCTCCCCCACCTTTTTGTTGCCATCATCATTTTGGTGATCGGCTACCTGGTAGCCGTCTTCCTGGGGCAGGCCGCGCTCATTTCGGCGGTCAATGCACAGATGGAAGCGGCCAGGCTGATCAGCCGGGCCTTGCGCTGGTTCATCATGATCCTCGCAATGGCCATGGCACTTTATCACCTGGGGATTGCAGAGAAGGTGATCGTGGCCGCTTTCTCCATCGCTTTCGGTGGTATTATTCTGGCTTTGGCCATTGCCTTCGGATGGGGAGCAAGAGAACTGGCCAAAGACTTCCTTGAAAGGCTTTACAAGAGAAGAAAAGAAGGAGAAAAAGGCCCCGATCAGATCTCCCACATCTGAAGGAAGGAGGAGCCTCGGACAGATCGACCCAGAAGGCGAGTTCCAAATCACCTCCGAGCCCAAAATAGAATGAGGATCAGAATGGCGAAGCGGAAGAAGATCTTCTATCTTTTAGCCGTGTTGGCCCTGAGCGGACTTGCTCGCGTGGCCGGCTTTTCATGGGATCAAGTTCTCTCCCTTTCCATCTTCTTCATGGTCATCTTGGGGACTCTTTTCTTCTGGCGCTTTCGTCTTCCTTTCGCACTGATCGGGATCTCTTTGCTTCTGGCATTCGGCCTCCTCGACATCCCCCATCTGATCGAATTCTCCGGCCTGGATATCATCCTCTTTCTGGTCGGGATGATGATCTTTGTGGGATTCCTGGAGGAGAATCACTTCTTCGAGTCTCTGGTCGATGCCCTGGTCCGATATATCGGGCGGAGGCCTTTGCTGCTCATCGTGACTCTCATGGTGGTGGGCGCGGTTTCTGCCGCCTTGGTTGATGAAGTGACTTCAATCCTCTTTATGACAGCCACGATGATCCATCTGACCTCCCGGTTCGGCGTCAATCCGATCCCCTTTGTGATCATCCAGGTCTTCGCCACCAATATCGGATCGAGTGCCACGGTGGTGGGGAATCCAATTGGCGTCATGATCGCGATGCGAGCAAACCTCACCTTTCAAGACTTCCTCCGCTGGGCCTCTCCGATCTCTCTGTGCGCCCTTGCCATGGCCGTCCCCCTTTCGATCCTCTATTACTCCAAAGAAATCGGGGAGTGGAAACAGAAGATGAAGAACCACGATCTTGGGAAGGAAGAATCCCACCCGGAAGAGAGTTCCCGCCGATGGCTCCTCTGTGTTGTTCTTTTTGTCGGAACGATCGCCGGATTAGTTCTTCATGCATCCTTCGAAAAGATATTGGGCCTCCAGAAGAATACTCTTTTGATCGGGACGGCCTTCCTCTCTGCAGGAATCTCTCTCCTGATCGAGAAAGATCGTGCCCGGGAGTTGGTTGAGAGGAGGGTAGACTGGTGGACGCTCAGCTTCTTCATGCTGCTTTTTGCCTCTGTCGGGACCCTCAAATATGTCGGGACCACGGAGGTCGTAACCCGATCCCTTGTCTCAGGGCTGGGTGGAAACCCCAAGATTCTTTTTATCGTGATCACTTGGACCATCGGCATCCTGACGGGATTCTTAGACAATGTATTGGCCGTGGCCACCTTCATTCCCATTGTTCAGGACTTGCTCCAAGCGGGAATCGACGTCACGCCCATCTGGTGGGGCATTCTTTTCGGCGGAACACTCTTTGGAAATTTAACGATGATCGGTAGCACGGCCAATATTGTGGCCATCGGAATGATCGAGCGACAGAGAGTCGGTCATATCACTTTCATGCAATGGCTCAAACCCGGCGCCATCGTATCCGCTCTGACCTTGGGCATCGCCACCCTCCTTCTCTACCTTCAATTTTTTTAATACAGACGCATTACATAAAGTGTCATTGCGAGGAGGGGAGCGTGGAAGCAATCTCGTATTTGTGGAGTGAGATTGCCACACTCCCGCTGATCGTTCGCAATGACGATTGTGAAGGGATTTAATGCGTTTGCAATAGTGAAAAGAAAGGAAACGATTCAGATCTTCCTGTCGAGATTTTGTATCTCTCTCTTCACGTCCTCCCACATATGTCCGTGGAGAGTGAGCGTCAACTTACAAAAAGGACAGGTAAGGATAGTCCCTTCGATTAACTCGGTCAGCGGGTATTCGGTCTTCCGGCCGCAGACCGGACAGGTAAAAGGCAATTTCTCTTTCATATGAACCCATTGTAAATCATTCTGCTCTATTTTGCCAAAAGAAAAAGGTAAAGCCTTTTGCTTCGATGATTCACCGTGTCCTGGCAGGATAGAAAAAAATAAGAAGGAGGAAGAAGTTGAAAAAAGATTCAAAAAAGAGATAGTATAAAGCGATAGACGTGGAACGAAGAGATGCTGACCCACAAAATACTGACCCGTGAATTCATCCTCTGTTTTTTTGCACAATTCGCATTCACCTCTGTTTTCCATGCCCTCACTCCCACCCTCCCGCTCTATCTTTCGCGATTGAAATCCACGGAGATCGAGATCGGCATCCTGATCGGAATTATGGGGGTTTCTTCATTGCTCCTCCGGCCGATTGTTGGAAGGGGTCTTTTAAGAATTCCCGAAAAACGATTCATGATGATGGGGGCCTTGCTTTATGTTCTGACTTCCGTTTCTCTTCTCATCGCTCCACCTTTTTGGCCCTTGTTGATCGTTAGAATTTTCCAGGGCGTTGGCATGGCTTTCTTCTATACGTCGGCTTCCACATTGATCGCCAATATTACCCCCGGGGCCCATCTGGGGCAAAGCCTCAGTTATTTTTATCTGTCCTTCAATACGGCCATGGCTTTGGCGCCTTCCATTGGGATGCTTCTGATCAACCATTTTGGTTTTGTTCTTCTTTTTTGGGTCTGTGCCGGCCTTTCGTTATGTTCCCTCTCGATTGCGAGCCAGTTGGAAAATCGAAAGGTCCATCCTGTTGAATTATCGATGAAGGACGATGCCTTCCTCAATCGTAAAGCCATCCCGCCGTCCATCATCATCTTTTTCACCCATCTCATCTGGGGAGCCCTCGCTGCATTTTTTCCTCTTTATGCGGTCGATCAGGGGGTGGCCAATCCCGGCCTCTTCTTTGCCGCCTATGCCGTGATGCTGATTTCGGGTCGTGTTTTGGGCGGGAGGATCACCGACCTTTATTCAAGAGAAAAAGTGATTCTTCCCTGTCTTACAACCTACATCGTCGCGATGGTCATCCTTGCATTTTCCAAGACCCTCCCGATGTTTATCCTGGTCGCGTCGATCTGGGGAATCGGAAACGCCTTTCTTGTCCCGACCCTTGTGGCTTACACGCTGGACCGCGTGGGTTCAGCTCGAGGCCCGGCCATGGGGACGATCACAGCCATCGGCGATCTGGGCACGGGGCTGGGGCCGGCCAGCATGGGCGTTGTCCTCCGTTTGACCAGTTATCCGATGATGTTCCTCTGCCTGGCCCTCATGGGTGCCCTCAATCTCTGTTATTTCTATTTTTTCCTGAGGAAAAAAGAAAAATGGGAGCCCTCCTTCAGGAAAGAGCTGTGAGGGAAAGGGCGGATTTGACAAATGTTCGCCATTGGGTTAATATCAACCGTGGCTGATAATTCTGATTACTCAAAATTATCAGTGAATCCCACGGAGGGAGGCCTCAAATGCTTAAGAAGAATCACAAGGTTCCTTTGTGCACACCGGCGAATAAGGAGATGAGCGCCTGTAAGGTAGAGTCGATCATCAGTGTCGATGAGCGGGGGCAAATGGTCCTTCCAAAGGAATTGAGAGAGAAGGCAAATATTCGGCCGGGGGATAAATTGGCAATTGTCAGTTGGGATAAAGGCGGAGAGATCTGCTGCATCTATTTGATCAAGGCCGAATCTCTCGCAGAGCGGGTAAAAGATTTCTTGGGACCGATGATGAAAGAGATGGCCGCAAGTTGAACAAGGAGATTTTTATGGATGAAAGAAACCCCCTTCCTTTGGCCCAGAATCCTTGCGCAGCGGGTGCAAGCACCTGAGTTCTTCAGCAGGCTCAGTTGAGCCCTCCCAGCCTGGAGCAATCCTTTGTGACCGGTTCGGTGGAGACCCCGATGGGGCCTGTTCCTCAAGTATCTTCCTCTCTCGTCTGGGCAGATCGCCTGGGCACGTTTAAGGCACGCTGGGGAATCAATCGTATGCATTACACCATCGATCCGGGCCTTTATGCACTGGGTGAGCCCGATGAGAAATCGCCCGTTCTGGTTACGGCGAATTATAAGATGAGCTTTGATAGACTCCGGGAGTCATTGCCCGGTCGCAAGGCATGGATACTGGCTCTCGACACCAAGGGTATTAATGTCTGGTGTGCTGCCGGCAAAGGGACCTTCGGGACAACAGAGCTTGTGAGCCGAATTGAAACGAGCGGTTTGACCCGTATGGTCTCTCACCGGGAATTGATTTTGCCTCAGTTGTCCGGCCCGGGAGTTGCCGCTCATGAAGTGAAGAAGCGATCCGGTTTTAAGGTCATTTACGGCCCCATCCGGTCCAAAGACCTCCCCGCTTTCTTGGATTCCGGGTATAAGGCGAGTCAAGAGATGAGGCTCAAAACCTTTACGGCCCTGGAGCGGCTCGTACTGATCCCGATTGAGCTGGTCGGTGCGATGAAAACCGGGCTGATCGTCATCCCCATTCTATTTCTTTTGGCATGCCTTGGAAGGGCGGGAGAAGGTTGGAGGGTTGCTTTGAACCACGGCCTTTTCTCGGTTTGGGCTATCCTAACGGCGATACTGGCAGGTGCTGTCTTCACGCCTTTGTTATTACCCTGGCTGCCCGGCAGGGCCTTTTCGATTAAGGGAGTTGTTCCAGGAATTTTCGTCGCTGCCATTCTGACGAGTTTTCGGTTGGGGGATTGGATCACAGGGGCGGGTCGTCTCGAAATCATAGCATGGTTCTTCCTCATCCCTGCGCTTTCAGCTTATCTGGCGATGAATTTCACCGGAGCCTCCACTTACACATCCCTTTCCGGAGTTAAGAAAGAGATGCGATGGGCATTGCCGTTTCAGATAGGGGCAGGCGTGATTGGTGTCGTTTGCTGGATCGGATCGCAATTTATTCTATAAAGAATTTCCTTTCCCTTCCTCCCCTTAATTTAAGGGGAGGCGAGGAGGGGTAATCAAGAGAGCCTAGGGTAGTGTCTGAGAACCCTCTATGAGGAGTTTTAGTATGATAGGACAATTTGTATATCTTAAAGACGTTGTCACTCTAAGACTTGAAGAACAGAAATGTATTGGGTGTGGCATGTGTCTGCTGGTCTGCCCCCGTGCTGTCTTGAGCCTGACCAATGGGAAGATAGAGATCGCAAACCGCGATGCCTGTATGGAATGTGGTGCCTGTTCTCGAAATTGCCCGGTGGGTGCCCTCAGTGTGCGAGCAGGCGTGGGCTGTGCAGCCGCAGTGATAAACTCTGCATTGGGTCGGAAAAAATCGGCCTGCTGCACGATCGATTCCGAATGCTCAACCGGGCCATCGGAAGGGCCCACATGCGATAACCGGGCTGATTGCTGTTAATACTTCTAACTCTTCTCTCTTCCTATCCTTCTCCATGATATTTTTTCCTTGACACCCATTTTAAATAATCGTATAGTAGGTCTACATATGTTGACCTATAATATTGACGGCAGGCACGGTGTCCTGCCCTACTGAGAACAAAACGATTATTGTAGAGTCGGCCACCGTGCCGACCAGAAACAGAGACAGCGGGCGCTTTTAATAGGCAGATAAGGGAGGGGAGTAGGTTGTAAGAAATGCAAGACGATCTAACATTAAAACAAAAAGCCGTGTTCGATTTTTTGAGAAAAAACCTTCTTGAGAAAGGATTTCCTCCCACGCTACGGGAAATTGCCTCCAATTTTGGATTGAAAGGGCCCAGGGCACCCCAAAAGACCCTCCAAATTTTGGAGAGAAAAGGGTACATCCGGCGAGTACCCGGAGGTTCAAGGACGATTGAAATTTTACGAGGCAGGTCCGGTGCCCTGCCCTACGAATCCTTTGTAGGGTCGGCCACCGTGCCGACCACTCTCTCCGTTCCCATTATTGGAAGAGTGACGGCCGGAGAACCCATCCTCGCCGTTGAGAATGTGGAAGGATACCTTAACCTCGACCGTGGCCTCATTTCTTCAGATGATGTTTTCCTCCTTCGCGTTCAAGGTGATAGTATGATCGGGGCTCATATTCAGGACGGCGATTTCGCCCTCGTAAAACCACAGCCCCATGCAGAGAATGGAGAGATCATTGTGGCCTTGATTGAAGATGAGGCCACGATCAAGAGGATCTTTAAGAAAAAGGATTTCATTCGCTTGGAGCCCGCCAATCCCAATATGGAACCGATCATCGTTAAGAAGGGTGAGAAGAAGATTTCCATCGTCGGAAAAGTAGTCGGGATTTTTAGGAAACTCTAATATGGTCATTGAGTTATTAGGTCATTGAGTTCTTAACGCATAATTACTTTTACCCCTAAAATGGACGGCAAAGTTATTCTTCACATCGATATGGATGCCTTCTTCATCTCGGTGGAGCAGAGAGATGACCCATCGTTGAGGGGGAAACCTGCGGCAGTGTGTGGTTCCCTTTCCCGGAGTGTCGTGACTTCGGCCACATACGAAGCAAGGCCTTTCGGGATTCGAGCGGGAATGCCGGTTCAGGAAGCGAAGAGGTTATGTCCTCAATTGATTCTGGTGAAAGGAGACCATTCAAAATATACGGAGACCGCTGCCCGGATCTTTTCGGTCCTGAAAGATTATACCCCTCTTGTGGAGATCGCATCCATTGATGAAGCTTATCTCGATATTACCCAGTCTCAACTCCTGTTTAAATCCTACCTTGACATCGGACAATCGATCAAAGACCGAATCCAGCAGAAAGAAGGACTGACCTGCTCTGTTGGGATCGGTCCTAATAAACTCCTTGCAAAGCTGGGAAGCCGTTTTAGGAAACCGGATGGTTTGACCTTGATTCGAAAAGAGGAAGTGGAAGAGATTTTGAGAGACCTCCCGGTTTCAAGCCTTCATGGGATCGGTCCGAAACTTACGGAGGAGTTAAGAACGATGGGCATCTTCACCTGCGGTCAATTGGGAAAAGTCCCGGTTTCCCTTTTAACGAAACGGTTCGGTGTGATCGGAGAAAGGCTTCACGAGATGGGGCTGGGACTGGATGAGAGCCCGGTCGTGCCTTCGGATGAAGAGGAAGACGCGAAATCGATCAGCCACAGCGTCACTCTTGAAAAGGATACTTCGGATTTGGATCTTTTGAAAAAAGTCCTCCTCCAACTTTCGGAAAGGGTTTCCAGGAGGATGAGGAAAGAGGGATTCTGTGGAAAGAGGGTGATTCTGACCATCCGTTATTCCGATTTTTTTACTTTTTCTAAGCAGAAGACCCTTTCGCGATGGATCAACAGCGGGAACGAGATATTTCACCGTTCCTTCGAAATCTTTGAGTCGATCCCTCATCCCAAACCGATTCGGCTCTTAGGGGTGGGGGTATCCCATTTGAGAAAAGAAGGCTACCAGTTGGACCTCTTTGAAAAGAAGGAGAAGAAAGAAAAGATGCTCAAGGCCATGGACCGGGTTAACGAACGCTTCGGTGACTGGACCTTAACCTGGGGTGGCCTCTATTAATATGGAACTGAATTTTATCTTACTGCTTCTAATAATTTTTGTACTTGGTATTGAGATATTTCTTTGGCCTCATCCAAAGTCTGGATCATTCCGTAACACTCTGCCAATTCTTTCACTATCTCACTGGCAGGGCGAAGAGGATCGAAACCGATTTCCACGGCTGCGACAAGCATCAGCCACCAGAGCAGCTCTTCAAAAGATTCCTTATTAAACCACAAGATTTCATTGTACCGATTCACCATCAGGAACTGTTGGACTTCGCAATCTCTCAGCAGATTCTCCGCCACCCGGTATGATTCCTTCAGCTCAAACCATCGTTGATGGCGGGTAAGGATTTTGACCAAAGTCACTTCCCTCCAAGCAGTGGCTTCGTCCAACCCCAAACCTTTTAGAGCCCCAGCAATCGTTTGATCCAGCCTCCATTCGTCCATCCAGCTTCGGCTGAACTCCGGAAAACCTGTTTGGCTCACCACTTTCCCAAGAGCATGGACAAAGAGCCAGTTGATGACTGTAGTCCAGGTGAATGGCGAGTCGTCCAATTTCTTATTCAAGTATTCTGCGGCTGCTTTTACGCCCTGGGGTTGAAGCCGTGAGGAGTGGCTGGTGATGATGGGCAAGTACAGGATGGCTTCCAGCTTATACCTGATCTCTCGGGCGATAACGATTTCATCTTCTCTTCCATCGGTCGATGTTCTTGCTTCCCGGAGGAGATGGATCGTTTTCTTTTCTATCTCTTCCATCAAGGCCTGATCGAACTGGCCCTGCGGTTGGGTGACCCTTGCTTCCATGAAGCGACGGAACATGTCACCACTGACCAGTTCCTTGAAAGCATTCTGCAAAGGTTGCAGAAGCATTTCCCTTACGGCACCCTCGATACCGGGCACGCCGCGGCCGTTTAGATCATGGGTTATTCGTGCGTAGGGGTGCCATGGCTTGTCCTGGACTTCCCGGAAATCGACAAAAACATGGTACTTGTATGCTCCCAGCTCCACATATAATCCTTTTTCACATAGTTCTTTACTGCTTCGAATGTACTCCAGCCCTGTCGCATGATCCCGAAAGATGCAGAAGCGGTCTTCATCGGGGTGGAGCGAAAGACCTTCTCCCAGAGTTCTCTGAATCAGCTTGCGGCTGTCCCTTTCGTCGTCCTTGATGGAATAAGCGACCGAAGACCGTACCCATCCATGGGCCGATTCATACTTGTTATGATAGACGACTAATGCCCGCTCATCGCTAAAGCGATTGGAAAAAGCAAAAACATTTTCATTGACGGTTCCCTCCGGAGTAAAGAAATCGTATAGAAGGAAGTTTTCCACCCCAGCAAACAAGTGACGGCGCTTCATCAGGGGGAAGATCTCTCTCTCATGCCGTTCTACCAGTTCCTGATCCGGTCTTTCATCCCATTTGGCATAGCGATATTCCATCCCGTATTTCTCAGAGAACCCTTCAATTTGGCCGTGAGCAAACATCGGAAGCCCGGGCATGGTAACCATCATGGTGCAGATCCCAAAATACTTATCTCCCTTGCCGAATTGAGCTAATGCGGTCTCCTCGTCCGGGTTGCTCATAAAGTTGACAAACCGCTTCAGGACCTCCGGATTGAATTCGAGGGTATTCTTCATCACGCTCCGATACTTTGCGTTTTCTTCATCTTTGAGCATATTCATGAAGGCGCTGTTATAGACCCGGTGCATGCCCAGAGTGCGAACGAAGTAGCCCTCCAAGAGCCAGAAGGCTTCGGCCAACAAAAGAGTATCCGGCGTCTCCTGCGCCACGCGGTCGACCACCTGACGCCAGAATTCTTCAGGCATGAATTGGTCAAACTCTTGTCGGGTCATCCCGTGCTCCGCGCGCGTTGGGATGGCTCCGCCTGTTCCCGGATCCGGAAACCACAATCTTTGAAAATGCCTCTTGGTCAGGGTCATGGCAGCATCGAAACGGATGACGGGAAAGTTTTTCGCCACATGGAGGATCGTCTGAATCACCGCTTCCCGGACTTCTTCCAGGAGGTAATTTAACTGGGCCGTATCGTTCCAGGGCATCCGGGTCCCGTCGTTACCGTGGTAGAGAAACCTTTCGTTGCTGTTTCGGCGATCCAGACGCCTGAAGACCACTGCCGCATCACTTCGATCGTAATAATGATCTTCAAGGTAAATCCCCACCTCGCCATGCCACGAGAGATCCGGCCCGCCGAAACGATAAGAAGGGAAAGGACTGTAGTCTAAGGAAATGAACCACTCCGGATGTTCGATCACCCATCTGGAATCGATTCCCACATGGTTGGGCACCATGTCGCTTGCCATGCGGATGCCCCGTCGCCAGGCCCTCTCTTTCAAATTCTGGTAAGCCTCTTCCCCTCCCAGGTCGCTTGCGATCTGGTAGTCGAAGAGGGAATAGGCAGAGGCCACGGCATCGACATTTCCCATAAGCTCTTTGATTTTCTTGGAAGCAAGGCTTCTTTCCCATACTCCGATGAGCCACAGTCCGGTAAAGCCCCGGTTGGCAAGGAGGTCCAGCTCTTCGTCAGGAACCTCGTCCAAGCGATAGATTGAGCGACTGAACTTGCGGGAGAGTTGATGGAGCCAGACATATACATTCTTGGCCATCAGGACCAGCTTCGGCATCCATTCGAGATCCGGACTGAAGCGCTCAACTTCCTGGTCCATGCCGAGATATTCATAGACCTCTGCAGGCGCACGGTTCCAACCTGCCATCCGCATCAATTCTGCGGTCTCTTCCTCTTTGATCAGGTCGAGGCTGCTGATGAGCCTTAAGAGATAGGAGCCCAGCAAGTATCCCCATTTTTCCCGGATGTATTTCAGTTGTCCCGGAAGCGACTGCGGAACGGCTACGGCAGGACTCCTGAGCATGTCCAGCAGATTCTGATCGTCGGGGCCGAAAAAGGGCTGGTCTTGAAAAAATGAGTGGAGAGATTCAATGACCTGAAGGTAGAGAGTCTCCCTTTTTAGGGAGGAGTCATCGAAAAGCTCAATAAAAGGGAAGAAGGCCGGATTCACGTTCGCGAGCCAGAGCATCAGCATCTCTTCCAGTACAATCTGTCGATTGGGCACTCCGGCTGTTTCGCTTTCCAGATAAACAGAACTCTCCGTTTCTCCCCGATAGATGGAAAGGGCCGGAAATTCATCAGAGAATTCAAGTAACAGTCCATCCACCGTCGATCTACCAAATCTTCCGTTGAGCCAGGTGATCGCCTGCTCCATGACCTGAAGGTTCTTGTCATGGCGGTACAGCCCCACGACATAATGGAGAATCTCGTCAATCAGTCCCATGGCATTGATTTCACCGGCTTTAACGGCCTGTTCCGGGAAATGGACGAGATCCCGTTTCTCATTCATCTTTTGCGCGAAGACCCGTGTCGCGTGGAAGTTGGAAAGGATGACATTTCCGCTGAGGGAGAAGAGAGAGTCATCAAACTGATAATGGTTTCGGGACTTTCTCGAAACGCGGAATTCCATTTCTGAAACTTTTTTGTCTTTCGGCATATCCTTTAATCCCGCTCCTTCCCCCTGCCTACCGCAGGCAGGCTTTACAAAAGGAGGAGTCATTTCCTCCCTTTTCTAAAGGGAGGTGTGGAGGGATTACAAATATTCTTAATATAGGCCATTCCCATGACGGACTCAAGGAAAATCATAATGAGCTTCGTCCTTTCGGAAGACCTGTCCAGAGTCCTGAGTTTATCGAAGGGGCGAAGGCCCCGTCCCAGCCTGCCAGCCGGCTGAACTTGTCGAAGGATTGACAGGTGTTACCAAAAGGTTTAGATTTCGGTTAGTCTCAACGATAGAAGACGGCGCCGGGCCGGGCAGATTCCGCAAGAGGAGAAATGATTAAGATCGGGACGAGTGGATTTTCTTTTCCTGACTGGAAGGGGACAGTTTATCCCGTGGGGATCCGGGACAAGGATATGTTGCCTTTCTATGAAAAAGAGCTGGGATTTAATACCCTGGAAGTGAATTTTACTTACTATAGTCTTCCTTCTCAAAAGAGTTTTATGGCGATGTCGCAAAAGACATCCAAGGAGTTTGAATTCGTCGTAAAATCGTTCAAAGGGATGACCCACGAGATTCGGGATAGAGATACGGGAGCCATCGTCAATAATCAGGAGATCTTTAAGAAGTTTAAGTACAGCCTTGATCCTTTGGTCACCGAGGGAAAGCTCTCCTGTGTCCTTGGACAGTTTCCCTACGGTTTCTTTCCCAACCGGGTGAATCTCGGCTATCTTGAAAGATTCAAGAATGAAATGGAAGATATTCCCCTGGTCTTTGAGTTCAGGAATCAGATGTGGTTAAAGGAAGAGACATTTCAATTTTTGGAAAAGAATAGGATTGGATTTTGTATTGTCGATGAGCCAAACATTCCAAAGTTGATGCCTTACCTTCCGCGAACAACCTCGGAGATCGGTTATTTTCGGTTTCATGGTCGAAATCCCAACTGGTTTAATGTGCCCCTCAAGGTACGATACGACTACCTTTACGGCGAGGCAGAGCTGAAAGAGTTCATCCCGGACGTTCGACAGATTTCTCGAAAGACGGCAAAGACCCTGATTTTTTTCAATAACTGCTATTCCGGATCAGCAGCCAAGAACGCCGCTCAGATGGCGAAACTCTTGATAGAACATAAGGAATAAGTTATCAATAGTCTCATGGCCCGATAGCCCTATAGTCTTTACTACTCGACGAACAGACGAATCGACTATGGGACTAACGTGATTGAGTAGTGCAAGGAGACCACCATGGAGATCGATTTTAAAAAAGGGGAGGGACTCATTCCGGTGATCATTCAGGACGCTTCGACAAACGAGGTACTGATGTTAGGTTATATGAATCGGGAGTCCTGGGAAAAGACGCTCGAGACAAAACGATCGTCCTTCTGGTCAAGATCCCGCAATACGTTTTGGGTGAAAGGAGAAACCTCAGGCCATTTTCAGGAAGTCAAAGAGATCTACCTCGATTGTGACGGAGATACGCTTCTGCTGAAAGTGGACCAGGTGGGAGGGGCGGCGTGCCATACGGGTTTTCGAAGCTGCTTCCATCGTCGATATGAGAAAGACGTATGGAAAGTCATCGGAGAGAAAGTCTTCGAACCGAAGGAGGTATACGGCAAGTGAAAGTGTTGAAGCTCGGAATTCCAAAAGGAAGCCTGGAGAATGCCACGATCGAACTCTTCAGAAAGTCAGGGTGGAAGATCTCGGTGAGTTCTCGGAGTTATTTCCCCATGGTTGACGATGGGGAGATTCGCTGTACATTAGTCCGGGCCCAGGAAATGTCACGGTTTGTGGAAACGGGGACCCTGGACGTGGGGCTGACCGGAAAGGATTGGATTTTGGAGAATGGTTCTGATGTGGCGGTTGTCCAGGATTTGGTCTACTCTAAAGCGAGCCTCTCTCCAGCGCGATGGGTGTTGGTCGTCACTGAAGATTCGCCCATCCGTCAACTCAAAGATTTGGAAGGAAAGAAGATCTTCACCGAGCTGGTCAACTTTACAAAGAAGTACTTTGCTGAGCGAAAGATCCGTGTCAATGTCGAGTTCTCTTGGGGCGCCACAGAAGGAAAAGTGATCGAAGGTCTGGCCGATGCCATTGTGGAGGTGACCGAAACCGGGAGCACGTTGCGGGCCAACGGACTCCGCATCGTCGAAGAACTCATGCAAACCAACACTCAGCTCATTGCCAATCATGAGGCTTATCGAGATCCCTGGAAGAAGGAGAAGGTCGAACAGATCTCCCTTCTTCTTCAAGGAGCTCTCCGGGCTGAGGGAATGGTGGGGCTCAAGATGAACGTTCCGGCCAATGATCTTAAGAGTGTAATCGAGATCCTCCCCAGTATCACCGCACCTACGATCTCGAATCTCTTTCAGACCGATTGGTTTTCCGTGGAGACCATCATTTCGGAAAAAGTTGTTCGGGAGCTCATCCCCCAATTGCTCAAGCGCGGAGCCGTCGGGATCATCGAGTATCCGCTCAATAAAGTGATTTGAAGTTTTGATGATGAAAGATCGCTTCGCTTGAGGAGCACTTCGTTTGAAGGAAGGATTCAGCCTTTGTCCTCAAGGCCCGAAGGGCCGCTCCTCCCTCCTGTCATTTTCACCGTGTAAGCAGCCCTACCACTTCCATGTGGTAGGACTGGGGGAACATATCGATCAGTGAAAGCTTGCGAAGGTGATAGTCTCTATCTGACAAGAGACGAAGATCCCGTGAAAAGGTTGTTGGGTCGCAGGAGACATAGACGATCCTTCTGGGCTTCAATCGGGCCACCTGATCCAGGATCGTTTTGCATCCCGCCCTCGGAGGATCGAGGATCATCAGATCAGGCTTCTCCCCGTCCCAGTTCTTTAAGAAATCTTCGACTCTCCCGTGCAGAAAATGGCAATTCTTAATTCCGTTTTTCTCTGCGTTGAACCGGGCATCTTCCACGGCTGCGCGGCTTTCTTCAATCGCCCAAATTTCTTGCGAGGAAATGGCCAGGGGAAGGGTGAAGTTTCCCACTCCCGCATAGAGATCCAGCACTCTTTCACGGCCATTGACACTTGAGAATTCAAGGACGGTCCGGATCAATGCCTGGTTCTGTTCGAGGTTCACCTGGAAAAAGCTTCCCGGGGAGGCTCGAAGCTCCAAGATGGTATTCTCTCCCTGCCGACTCAAAGGGATCGTGAAATTGAGATTGGGATCTCCAAAGAGAGTGTAGCCCTTCTTTTCCATGACAGCCACGCCCTTCAGCAGGGGATGGGTCTGGAGAAACTCTTTTATGAAATGCTCTATCCCCGAATCGATTGAAAGGGGATGGAGGATAAGAACCCCTTTTCCCTGCTCCGGTGAAACGTTGATCTCAATCTCCTCCAGCCGCAGACGGGGAAGAGACGCTTCTCGAAGAGATGAGATGATCTGATTTATCAAGGGATGAGCAATCGGACAGCGGTCGATATCGACCACCTGATGGGATCTTTCCCGGTGATAACCCACCCTTCCTCCTTTGATCTTCAGTTGGACTCTTACCCGGTAGCCATAGGGCCGAGGTGAAGGAATGACATCGATAGATGGGATTTCTTTCATCTTTCCCAATCTTTTGAGAATCTCCTCGAAGATCCCTCTCTTTAATTCACCATGAAAAGGATGGTCGATGTGCTGCCACTGGCAGCCCCCGCATACGCCGAAATAAGGACATGGAGGTTTTGTGCGCAGGCGGGATGGTTCGATAAGCTCCTTCAATCTTCCAATCGCATAATTCTTCTTCTTTTCAATCACTTCGATCCATGCCGTATCTCCCCTAACGGAATAGGGGATGAAAAGAACCTGGCCATTGACCCGGGTTACGCCATAACCTCTAAATGCCATGGACTCGATGCTGACCTGGACTCCTGCAGCCATGGCTTAAAAATACCATGAAGCGTTATCGGATTCAATGACTCGAAACCTTCATACTCAGGAGAAAGCCAAGGAACCGGAAGCATCTCCCATTTTGTGATGCTAAAGGAAGACAGCCCAGACTTCGAAAGCTTTGGAATTGCGATCATTACATATGGCATCAGAGACTTTCGTGTTCGCTGAAATGGACGGTTTTCGTTAGTCTTTTAACGCTTATGCTGAATCTGTTAAACGTTACGCTCCAAAACTTTCTCAGCCGGGCTGTCTTCCTTCGGATGTCGCCAGGGAAATAGAGATGCTTGCCAAGGAACCGAATCGATTGACTTCTCCCTTTGATTTTGTTAGTTTTATTTACCTCGTTAGGAAGCTTTGATGTATGCAGCGGGATGGAGGTAAGGAGCCTGGCCTTCTCATGGAGTTGCCTCATCCATCCGCCTCCGCAGGGGACCACGGGTTTTATCCGTGGGGAAGACGCAAGGGGCTTCGGCGAGATGGAACCCGCGACCACCTGGCGGATGTCTCGCCGCTCGCCGTGCATGCGCCCTGGCGCAGCAGGTAGCCGTTTTTTGGCGAAGGCGGACGAATAGGTACCACGGGCACTGCCCGTGGGGTTCCATAAAGGAGATTTTGAGAGATGACGTGGTTTAAGAAGAAAGAAGAGGAAGAGAAGGAGGAGAAGGAGAAGCGGGAAGAACTGCAGCTCTCGGCCCCTCTGTGGATTAAGTGTAATTCTTGTAATGAGATTATATACCGGAAGGTTATCGAAAGAAACTTCCAGGTTTGTCCAAAATGCAACTACCATTTTCAGATCCCTGCACGGCGAAGAATCGATTGTGTGGCTGATCCGGGCACCTTTATCGAATATGATGCGGACCTCACCTCGGGCGATCCTCTGGAATTCAAAGACTTGAAGCGATATCCTCATCGGATCAAAGAATCCCAGGAAACGACAGGACAGGCGGATGCGGTCATCTGCGGGGAGGCGAAGATTGAGGGACAGCCGGCCATGATCGGAATTTTTGAGTTTAATTTTATGGGTGGAAGTCTGGGTTCCGTGGTCGGAGAAAAGATCACCCGCCTGATCGAACGGGGCATTGAGAAACGGGTCGCTGTCGTCATCTTCTGTGCTTCAGGAGGAGCCAGAATGCAGGAGGGGATCCTCTCTTTGATGCAGATGGCCAAAACCAGTGCTGCCCTTGCGAGACTTCGTGAGGCGAGGATTCCGTACATCTCCGTCTTGACCGATCCGACCACAGGCGGGGTCACGGCGAGCATCGGGATGTTGGGCGATGTCATCATTGCAGAGCCGAAGGCGATGATCGGATTCGCAGGGCCCAGAGTGATTAAGGACACGATCCGGACGGAACTCCCGGAAGGGTTTCAGCGAGCCGAATTCCTTCTCGGACACGGAATGGTTGACCTCATCGTGGAGCGGAAGGATCTCCGGCACACGCTGGCTTCCCTCTTGGAGATGCTGAAGGTAGAGGATAAGAAGAGCTAATTGATCCATGAGACAAAAAAGATATCAACAGTCATTGGACTACCTTTACGGTCTTGAAAAGTTCGGGATGATCTTCGGCTTGGCCCAGGTGGAGAGAATCCTCAAAGCTATTGGAGACCCTCATCGAGAAGTCCAGGCCATCCATATCGGAGGGACAAACGGGAAAGGGTCTACGGCTGCCATGATCGCCTCCATCCTGCAGAAGGAGGGATACCGGGTAGGGCTCTATACTTCCCCTCATCTCAACGAGTTCACCGAACGGATCAGGGTGAACGGAAAGGAGATCGAGAAAGGAGAAGTGGCGGCATTGGCAGAATGGATAAGGGAACGGATAGAAGAAGCCGGCATCCAACCTCCTTTTACTTTCTTTGACTTCACCACGGCGATGGCTCTTTATTATTTTTCGCAAAAGAGGGTGGATCTTGCTGTCTTAGAGGTCGGCCTGGGCGGGAGGCTTGATTCAACCAATGTCGTTGATCCGCTGCTATCCATCATCACGAATGTTTCGAAAGACCACGAAGCCTATCTGGGACGGACCATCTTAAAGATTGCCGGAGAGAAGGCGGGCATCATCAAGAAGGGACGTCCCTTGATCACCGCTGCGACACAGGCTCAGGTGCTCCGCCTTTTTTCAAAGACCTGTCGGGAGAAAGGATCCCGTTTCTTTCGGGTTGAAAAGGAGTTCCGATACAGGCTGGCCGAAGACGGAGAATTCCATTACGAAGGTCTTCACCGGAAGTTGTGGGGCCTCCATCTCAAGCTCAAGGGATTTCACCAGGTCATCAATGCCACGACCGCGCTCGGAGCCATGGAGATCCTGGAAGAACTGGGATATTCCGTGTCGACAGATGCCATGACGGAAGGATTGAGCGAGGCGGATTGGCCGGGAAGGTTGGAGATGATTCACTCTTCGCCGAAGGTGGTTCTTGACGGGGCTCATAATCCGGCGGGTGCCCTCGTTCTCAAAGAGGCTTTGGAGCAGACGTTTCAGTATCAACACCTCATTCTTCTGATCGGGATATTAAAAGACAAGGACTTTGAATCCATGCTCCATCTCTTGGCCCCCTTGGCCGATCACATCATACTCACCCGACCGAATCACGATCGGTCAGCCTCTCCCTCCTCCCTCAAACGGGTATTGGGAAAAGATGGGAAGAGTGCGGAGGTCATCGAAGATCTCAAGGAGGCCATTGAAAAGGGCCTCTCGATCACCGGGGAAAAAGACCTTCTGTGCATTACCGGCTCCCTCTATACGGTTGGAGAAGCCAGAGCCTATTTTCGTCCCCGGGGGAGATCATGAGGCATCCACGATTGATCACGGGCTCCCTTCTGATCCTCTTGATCCTCTTCTCTCCTTCAGTTTTTGATGCGAATGCGGCCGAGACGAAGCCGACGACAAGGGAAGAACCCGTCGACATTGAGGCAGACCAACTCCTTTATGATAAGGATGCCCAGCTCTATGAAGCTCATAGCCATGTCGAGGTCATCCGGGGAAACATTTCTCTCAGAGCGGATCATGCACAACTCAATATGACGACCAAAGAATTAGTCGCCTGGGGAAATGTCTTGTTGAAAGAGGGAGAGGATGTGGTTGAATGCGAAAGGCTGGAAATCAATCTGGATACCCGGCTGGGGAAGATTTACCAAGCGCGCCTCTTTTTGAAAGACCAGAATTTTCATATCACCGGCCGGGAGGCTGAGAAATTGGGGGAGAATCGCTATCGAATTCGAGAAGGCTCCTTCACGACGTGCGATGATAAGAGGCCACCGTGGAAGTTCACGATGAAGGAACTGGACATAACCCTGGAAGGATATGGGACTGCGAAAGGGCCCACCTTCTACATTAAGGATATCCCGATCGTTTACTTTCCGATAGGCGTCTTTCCTACGAAACGAGAAAGGCAAACCGGATTCCTCATGCCCTTCCCCGGGTATTCCTCAAGGTACGGACCTGGGGTGAAGGAAGCTTTTTTCTGGGCGATTGATAAAGATATGGACGCAACGCTCTATCTCGATTGGGCCCGAGATCGAGGGATAAAAGAAGGGCTGGAGTATCGGTATGCCTTTACCCAGGATACGAAGGGACGAGCCAGCTTCTATTTCACCGATGATTCGTTCCTCGATCGGAACCGATATGCCTTCTTTCTCTATCATCAACAAGAACTCCCCTCTGATTTCTATCTGAAGGCAAATGTCAATCACGTGAGCGACCGTCGTTACACCCACGATTTCAGTGAAGATCTGCCGGGAGCGGCAACGGGTATCGATTCGTGGAGCAAGGGACAGTTGAGATCAAACCTCTACGGCGGAAAGAATTGGGATCAATTCAGTTTGTTAGGGGAGGCTGTGGTTTTCAATGATCTGACCAAAGAGAGTAATGATGAGACCCTTCAGAAACTTCCGCAGATCTCTTTTTACGCCCATCCGCAATCCTTATTCAAGACCCCGCTCTTCTATGACGTTGCGTCCTCCTACACCCATTTCTGGCGGGAGGAAGGTGTTGAGGCACATCGGGGTGATCTCTTTCCCAAGGTTTCTTACCCAGTGAGGCTTTTGGACGTTTTGAAAATGGAATCGGATATCGGAGTGAGAGAGACTCTTTACCGACCCTATCATAACCCAACTGATGAAGGCAGTGCGTGGAAGTCGAGGGAGACCCTGGACGCCGGTGTGGAGTTGTCCACCGAGTTTTACCGGGTCTATGATGCGGCAGCCCTTCCGAAGGTTTCAAGCCTTTTCAAAGTTGCCAAGTGGATGCATACGGTTGAGCCTTCCGTCGGTTACCGTTACAGCCCGCGGGTGGGACAGGAAGATCTTCCGTTCTTCGATGAGGTGGACCGAATCCCTTATACGAACCAATTGACCTATGGGATTACCCAACGCCTTGTGGGGAAACCTGAGAAGGAAGGAGTCGCTTCTGGGCCCTATGAGTACGCAAAGTTCAAGATCTCTCAAAGTTACAGCCTCGGGGATCCGGTCCAGGTCGATTCCAAAGGCAAGGAGAGGGATTTTTCAAATATCAAAGGAGAGCTTTGGTGGAATTTCAGCCCGTACCTCTCCGCCCAGTGGGATGCAGAACTGAATCCTTATGGGTTGGAATTTGATGCGTGGAACGCCCTCCTCACAGTACAGGATCGCAGAACCGACAGGTTCCAAGTCCAATATCGGTATACCAGGGATACTATCGACGAGGTCAATTTGTTTGCTCGTATCAGGACGATCAAACCTTTATACATTTCTGGCTCAATGCGCTATAATGTATTGGAGAAAATGAGGGTGGAAAACGTCTATAGCGCGGAATATCAGGCCCAGTGCTGGACCCTCAATCTGGCGATTCAAGACAGGAACCGCTCTCCTGATGGCACCCTGAGGAGGGAACTGAAATTTCAGATCTATTTTAGCCTTCTCAACATTGGTTCCTATGGCCCGGCACCGGCTGAATGGTTGATTTCTCCAGCAGGCAACTGGTAAGGAAGGGAAGAGAGTTAGGGGGAGAGAAATGAAAGGTGTGATCCTGGCGGGTGGGTTAGGGACTCGACTCTATCCGTTGACGAAGGTAACGAATAAACACCTCCTTCCTGTTTATGATAAGCCCATGATCTACTACCCCATTCAGACCTTGATTAACGCGGGCATCGATGACATTCTCATCGTGACCGGTGGAAACAATGCGGGAGATTTCTTAAGATTGTTGGGAAATGGAAAGGAGTTCGGGCTCAGACATATCAACTACACGTATCAGGCGGGAGAAGGGGGCATTGCGGAAGCTCTGGCTTTGGCAGAGTTCTTTGCCGCCGGGGATAAGATCTGTGTCGTTTTGGGGGACAATATTATCGAAAAAAATATTAAGAAAGCGGCGAAGGCATTTCAGAAGCAGAAAGGAGGAGCGAAAATTCTATTGAAGGAAGTTCCTGATCCACAACGATTTGGAGTGCCGGAGTTGAAGGGGGATCAGGTCGTGCGGATCGAAGAGAAGCCGAAGGCTCCAAAATCGAATTATGCGGTCATCGGAGTTTACTTTTATGATGCGGCTGTGTTCGATATCATCAAGCCCCTGAAGCCCTCCGAACGGGGGGAGCTGGAGATCTCGGATGTCAATAATTGTTATATTGAAAAAGGGCTGATGACATGGGATCTCCTGGAAGGCTGGTGGACCGATGCGGGGACCTTTGAATCCCTGCTTCATGCGAACCAGCTGGTGGCGAAAACGGGCGCCAATAAGATGTAATCAACGCATGGCGTGACGATTCAGAAACGGTTTTGCCTATTTTGTCATTCCGGACTTGATTCGGAATCCAGAAGAAGCACTGGATTCCTGCTTTCTTAGGAAACCCTGGATTCCCGCCTTCGCGGGAATGAAGGACCCGAAATTCATTCAAGAGATCATCAGATTCACCACAGCAGGGTTTTTGCGGGGAGGAACAATGATCGACGGTGTGAGGACAAAGTTATTAAAAGTGGTCCCGGACGAACGGGGAAGGGTGATGGAGATCCTGCGAGCGGATGAAGATCTCTTTCTGAAGTTCGGACAGGCTTATGTGACGACCACCTATCCTCAGGTGGTCAAAGCATGGCATTATCACAAGGTCCAAACCGATCACATCGTTGCTGTGAGAGGGATGATCAAGTTGGTCCTCTATGATCCGAGGGAGGATTCCAAGACAAAAGGAGAGATCAACGAATTCTTCCTGGGTGTCCATAACCCTTTGCTGGTCCAAGTGCCCAACGGGATCTATCACGGATGGAAATGCATCAGCGAGGAGGAGGCGATCATTATCAACATCCCCACAGAGGTCTATCTCTACAGCGCACCCGATGAATACCGCCTTCCTCCCCATGGGAAGGATATTCCATACGATTGGTCGAGGAAAGATGGCTGATG
>JBHGBJ010000058.1:0-27087 GCA_041947025.1 Thermodesulfobacteriota bacterium | reverse complement strand
GTTTCAATCCACGCGCCCGCATGGGGCGCGACCTCACTTAATATAACTTTATATTCTATAAGCGATATTCCGTCTGTTTGCGCGCACCCATTCGGAAATCTCAATAACCATATTCAGTTTTCAAAGAGCCGCTTGAAGAAGATCTATAATTCCTTTGAGTTACATTTTCTGCGAACCCTCCTGAAAAATCATGTCCGCTTCAGGTTCGCAATCCATAGTTAAACGATCAAGGGGCCTTCCTGATCAATGGTTTCTTTCGCACCAATATGTTCAACCCGGCGCCGCCAATTAGCACCAAGATAATAAAAACGCAAACTGTCTTTTTGCTGGTCGATTTCATCAATAAGTCTTTGCTTTAGGAGGGCCCATTGAGCAGGATCGACTATGCACTCGAAAACGGATTTCTGAACCCTCTGGCCATAGCCCTGGCACGTCTTAGCCACCTTATGCAAACGCCGGGGGCCTCCAGAATCCATAGTAGAAACATCGTAGCTAACTAATACAAACATCCGCATTCCTCCAGATCAATTTAATCCAGTTAAAAAACCTTCTTTCTTAAATCCCTCCGGCCCGCCTCACCGGCTCGGCGGCGTGACAAAGAGTGCCTCCTTATTCGTTGGCACGTCACCCCGCCTCCCTTTCGCAAAGGGAGAGAAGGAGATCTTATTTCCAGATGAATGGTGGATAACCATCCAGATCTCCTCGCAAATAGCGCGCCATCAGCATGGCCTGGATATGGAACAGCATCCCCACCATCACCTTTTCGTCAAGAAAGGGATGGGTTATCTCTTCCTGCTTTCTCTCTTGATACGCTACAAGAACCGTTTTTCGCGCATCTTCATTCATGACGACCGCCCCAGACTCCATCTTCTTAAAGCTCTTGTCCTGAACCTGTTGAAGATTGATCAAAGATAGAGTCAGGCGGTCTGCGATATAGGGTCTGAATTCTTCCATAAGATCGAGAGCAAGTCCTGGCCTCCCTGGCCGGTCCCTGTGAAGAAATCCTACAGCAGGGTCTAACCCTACGGATTCCAATGCCGACCGCATATCGTGCGTGAGAAGGGTGTAAATGAAGGAAAGAAGACAATTAACACTATCAAGCGGAGGCCTTCTGTTTCTCTCATCAAAACGAAACTTTTCTTTTTGGGCGACGATCAGATGGTCGAACACATTGAAATAGATGTGGGCAGAATCTCCTTCAATCCCGCGCAGAACATCAAGGGTCTCTTCCTGATTAATTAACCCCAGTTGGTGATTCAGGCGCACGACCGCATTTTTCACTTCCTGTTCCTGCATTTTCTCTGAATGGTCGCGGAGAGCTCGCTGCAAGACAGCACGACAGTTCGTTATCTTCCCAGCGAGAATGGATTTCGCAACGCCTGCTGAAAATCTAAGATCGTCCGCTTTTCGGTATTGTTCCCGGCGGAGAAGCACATTCCCGGAAACCGGACCCTGGACTCTCGCTAAAAATCGTCCGTGCTCTGATAAGAAGCTTACTGCCACGTCGTTTTCCGCACAAAAACCCATCAGAAAGGGGCTGCAAGAAACATTGCCAAAGCAGACGATCCCTGCAATTGTATGGACTGGCACACGAAGGCGAATCTCCCCTTCAACCTTGACGGCCACTGTCTCCCCTTCCTTGGAGAGATAGGCCCCTTGAGTTGTTACAAAAAGGGTATTCAGATGTTTTTTCATGGACTATCGATCATCCTCTTTAAGTAACTATTCACTGAATATTTTTTCCCGGCCGTCTTTGGCAAACATTCTCCGATAAGAGAGCAGCTCTTGCATCGTTTTTCATAGACCGGCGGAGGTGTTTTCCCGGAGGCCATCAATTCGTATGCTTGTTTCGCCGCATCCTCTGTCTCTTTACGAAGGGTATTATCGAAGGTGACATCAAGCCGCCGTCGGGTTCGACCATAAAAAATCGCCCCACTGAGGACGGAAACACTTAGCATTTCTTCCAGGCACATTGCCTGAGCGCACAGTTGGATCATATCGCAATGATCGATCTTCGGTTTGCCTCGTTTGTATTCCACAGGAAAAGGCTGCCAGAGATCCTTATCGACGCGGTGAAACTCCACTACGTCGGCCTTACCGATGAGCCCCAGCCTCAGAGATCGTAGTGGGAGGCCGTATTCGATACGGACATTCCCACGCGACTCACGGTCCCGTTCATGAACCCGCTCATGCATGATGTGACCCTCTGCAGTTAACCCGCTCTCACTCCAAACCTGTTCAATGTGGATGAGGGCACACTGACGCGGACAAAAAGCGTAGTGCTGAAGGGCCGAGATCATAATGAAGTCATCTTCTGTGTGTGAATAGGTCGTATTGGGCATATAAGACCTATTTTTTCTTCGCTTGTGAGCGGGTTCGGTAGAGTCTTTCCGTGAAACCACCCTCTTCCAGAAACTGCTTCTCAAGAGATCTCAGTTGTTGGTCAAGCAGGTAGTTTGTCTGGTGAATCAGACAGATCGCCGCATTAGCGGCGACTTCAGGAGGCGTGCTTTCAAAATAGGTCTTATAAGTCGAATAAGACCTATTGTCTTGATAGCAAAGTGCTCTAATTTCTTTCGCTTTGGCGTGGTCTTTGCCCCAAAGGGGCAGCCCTTTTTGGCGCAGAAAGTCCTGAAAATCAATCAGCAGCTCCTCCAGGCTTGCCCGTGCCACCCCAATGAGCTTGATCTCGGTTTTCTTTGAAGTACCTGAGGCCATGCTGCCTTCGGCAATGTTTTGTTTGCCGCTGCGTGCCGCCTGCACCATCTGGTCATGGGTGCGCGAGCGCCGATCAATGAAGCGACCGCAAAAGGCCACAGTGGCGTCAAAAACAATCTCCGCCATCTGGTAAGATTGGAGATCACGATACCCGCCGTGAGGCGGAATGAGGGGAGGGGGGGCTGTTGGGTTGGTCATGGCGTGCCTCGTTTGGTTTGATTATCCACCTACTTGTATCACTTTTTTGGTTTCATTTATCCGATTGCCATCGAGTTGTACCTCGTAATCAGTAAAGTCACGAGCTGGTCCTGCCGTCATACGCTTCCATGTCACCCGTTCAAAAAGCTCATTAGCTGGCTTGCTGCCAAGCGCCGTTGAATGCTCAAATATAACCAGCCTACGGGTGCTCATGAGACCTCTGGCTGCGGAATGGTCATGGTCAAACATATTCAGCAGTGTTTCCCAAAATAGGTTCAAATCGTCCGTAGTAAACTTGGTCTGTGCTGCAAGGTGTGGCGATATAAAACCATGGGTACAATATAAGCCGTAGGGAATAGTGAATTTGCGCCCCATGGTGCGATTGTCGCCCTGCTGTTTCTCCGCTTCGGCCTCGGTGGCCACGGCCATACGAGTAATGCTGTGTTCCAGTGCTACCACCGGCTCAACCGAACGGGCGAAGGTTAGTTGTACCGGACCACGCACCTGACCGCAATTAGGCGCTGATTTCAAAGACATAACAGCGCCAAAGGTGCGTACGTCGTAGAAGTGTTCGCACATCCATGTTCGCCCTTTCTCAGTCTCATCAGCCTTTGGCTTGCGGGCCTTCACGCCCTTCAAAGAATCCAATAGGAATTTCTTTAGCTCTGCGCCTGTTTGATTGTCCTTAAATTGTTCCTTAAGGCTTTCCTTTATGGATTTCACATCCGCGTCTGATGCGATAACCAGTTGATTCTTATTCTCATCATCCTCTTCCAAGCACATCCCTTCGGGCAATACAAAATCCTGTATTGCCCCCGTCAAACTGTCCGGCACTTCTTTTCGGCTTTCCGCTCCAAGGCTAATCTTGAGTGATTCAAATGCTTTCACGTGAGCACGGCCAAGAACTGCCTTCTCTTTTACGTAAATCTCATAATTTTCTTTTGCTGTGCCGTCTTCTTGGGCTTTCCTGATTTGGACGTAGTTGCGTACTTTACGTTTCAAGCATACATCAGTCACAATGCCCTTTCCCGTCTCAGAATCAATACGGGGAAGATTGCCGGCATCCGGATCGCCATTGGGGTTTCCATCTTTCACATCAAAGAAAAGTAGAAAATCGTATCTGTTTTTTATTGGTTGGCTCATTGCTCGCTCCTTTCGTTTTTACTTGTATTTTTTGATTATTCCCCCTTAGCCGTTAAAGAATGATTGCCGCTGGTGATAATACCCGATGGCAAAACGGGCTTGATCTTCCATCTGCAGGTGGGGCGGAAAGTCTTGTAACCCACAAAATATCTCGCCCAGTTCCTTCTCGAAATTCACTTTTCGACCAAGATTTGTGAGTTTCGAAAGGTGGTGGTTTTTGAGTTTAAGCAACTGTGGAAAAACTGCCACAGGGCTGCTTGAGGCTGCTCCGTAAAAGCGATCTCTGATGGTTGCGTTAATGCCTGGATTAGCCTCTTCCTGAATCTTCTCCAGCACGGCAAAGAGTCTTCCCAAACGATAACCCAGTGATGTGTTGGTGCGGTCAAGTGACATGGTTATTTCCTCCTTTCCGTATGGTATATTGTAACGGCTGATCCGGTTGATGTATCCTTTCAAGATTGCTGCCCGTATACGAGTCACACGATGTTCTGCCCGGACTCTCCGTATGCACTGATGCAGAAGGGTAATTGGATACGGCATCCCGTCAAGAATACTTTCCACAACTGTTCCGGCAAGATTCGGCGGCACATTGTCCGTCTTGTAATCAAGAGCTGTTGCCCTCAATATCTGGTTCAGTGTTAGGTATTCCCTGTCTTTTGGGCTCCGCACGATTTCCATGTCATCAAAGTGTTTTTTAATTTTGTCCGCGAACTGTCTGATGGTTCCGGTTTTCCAGAACCTTACCGATACCCTGGCCGCATTTGGTGCCAACCCAAGTACATAAAACCGATTTCCTTCGTCAACAGGGATGGCTCCCGAATACATAGCTTCGTATAGTGCCTTGACCGCCAAAACCCCACGGTCTGGATCATCTCTTGGTGGATCAGCGAAAAAAGACGCAAACCTCTCTTCCAAATCAAATTCCGCTTGTTTAGCCCTTCTCTCAGCCCAAAAGACGACTGTGGCATCCCCAATTCTTGTCTTGTTTGATGAGACTCTACCCAGAAGCATATTGAGCCCTGTAGTATAAGCAAAAGCTGCCCTTTCACTTATTGGGGCGTTGTAATTCTGTGTTTTACCGAAAGACAGGAAGGCGGGAAGGTTAAAGGAAACGAGGGCGCCGCCTGCAGTGCTGGTACCTTGCACGCCTTTTATCGGCGCGTGGAGTCTTGATAGCCGCCATTTCTCACCAGTTAGCAGACACAGCCCTACTACTCCCGGATCTCGCTTCGATTCATTACTCGCAAGAAAGAGACGAATCGCATCACATATGGAGGTTTCATTGGTTCCTTCGATTCGAAAAATGACATTCAGGTTTCTCTCCAATACCTCCTTCCAGCTTTCTGTGCATTCTGCATGTTGCTCGATTTGCTGAGCCGGATTGTTGTCGAGAAATGTCTTTAGCGCCTGTATCTGGGGGAGATTTGCAACATGACCGAGATCATCGCGCAAACGCCGCTTGAAATCCTCATGTCGCCTTGCAACATCATCCCGCTGTCTTGGATTTGCGCCAAGAGCATACTCTACATTATCCCAAAGCAAATTCGCCTTTATTCCAACGGTCCGTTTTTCCCCTTGAGGAACAAGAAACTTCTTAGCGCGGCGATTTCTTCCATCCCCTTCTCGCGTATCCTCTAGGGCTCTAAACTTGCCCTCTCTGGTTAATACAACGACAAATGGAATCTCTTTCCATTCAAAACCTTCAGGAGCGACGGGACGATCGGGATCGCTTGCTGCGCGCTGATAGTATTCATACAGAGACCTTAAAATCATCGCCGCACCTCCTCACTTTCCCAAGGAGGCACCTTTACCAACCCTTTGTCCATATGGGCGCGGAAAAAGGTAGGTTGAGGGCTGTTGGGATCAGAAAAATCAATATCGTACAACATGAACCCAAGATCACGTGATTCGTCAACTGGAGGAAATTGAGTTGAAGCGGTCACAGGATCGTCTACCAACTCGAAGTAACAACTAAATTCCCGACAGCCAAAATACGGTTGGTTGAAGCACTGTCCTTTCCGTGCACGGCGTTCAAAAATGGCATTGTATTTACCTGGATTCTCGTCTTTTCGCAATTCCTCATTTTCCCATTCATCGTGAAGGCAGTCGGGCACAACATTCATCACTTTTGCCCTACGGGATGGATGAATAAATTCAAGTTCGGCATAGAGGCGATATCGGACATCACGAAGAAAGAGACCTGCACGTTGCTGTCGCTGGTCCTCAATAAAAATACCGTTTGATCGGTCGCTCATGATTATACCCACTTCATTACGCCTGACCGATATCCAGCGGATAGGCGCAAGTACCTCGATTTGCCTCATATGCCATCTTACGGCAGGCTTCCAGAAGATGGCTTCGAAGACTGCGCGTGCCGCTGAGGGGGTAATGACATCGTAGCTCACCCGCTCAACCTTCATTTCTGGCCGGGTGAAACAGGCATAATCTCCCCATACCTCAAGACAGAACCTTTTGTTGAAGAATGTTTGAGCCAAGGGTTACCTCCTTTCTCCAAGAATTGTTACAGAATAAACATCCCTGGGTCCCATGATGAAACATCAGCCAGCAATCCTAGACCTGGACGGTACAGCCCGGGACTGGATTGGACACTAAATCCCTGTATATCTTCTATAAGCGTCTTTCTCTGCAACTCGCCGTGAAGTCTTTCGTGAACATTGACGATGAATCGCTGAAGCTTCCTCATCAGCCAGCGCTCCGGTCCTTTTGATCGAAGCAATTCGATCAATTCCTGGCTATCGACATGGTTATTTTTGAACCAGACGATAATCCCCTTTTGCTCAGCGTCATCAATGAGATGGAAGTTTTCGGCAAATGTGCGAAATTGGAATTGAAACATCCGGGCATCGGTCACTAAACGATCATGAAAACGCGGGCGGTCAAAATCGTTTACCCGACCATAAAAAAGCTGGAAATAGTCATTAAAAATATCGGGGGAAAGATTCTTTGGATTTCTGGTGCGCAGTATTTCTCGACCGGCATCCTGGCCTTTGCGCAAAAGCCCGACTGGCGCGGGACGTGGCGGCTCGAAGAGAACCACTTTCCCAAGCCGACCTGAGGAATTCAGTTTGCCTTCCCGGTTACAGCGTCCTGCGGCTTGGGCCAAAGAATCGAAACCTGCCAACGCACGATAGACAACTGGAAAATCGATATCTACTCCAGCTTCAACCAATTGGGTACTGATAACGCGGATTGGAATGTCGTCCCTCAATTTTTCCTTGATGTCCGAGATAACACCGCTCCTCTCTTCAGCGCACATGAGGCCGGAAAGATGGATTGTTCCCGATGGCATCAGAGCGTGTAAATCACGGCAGTCTTGGCGGGAATTGACGATGCAAAGCACTTGCTCATACTGTCGCAGTTCACCGGCTATCTGTTCCCATGTTGATTTATTTGTGTTGGAGGGAGTCACGATTCCCACTCTCTCTAAAGCGTCAGCCGTCACGGCAGGATTGTCAATGATCTCTACAACATCAGAAAGCCCATTAAATTGAGCTGGTGGGGAACCGATCCTCCCAGAAAGAGCCGGTTGCGTTGCGGTGCAAAGGACCACAGTAACACCAAAATGTGTAACCAAAGCAAGCAATCCCGAAAGAATGGGCTTAAGATACTCCGGTGGTAACATCTGTGCTTCATCGAGAATGATTATGCTGTTTACAAGGTTATGGAGCTTGCGGCAGGCTGAGGTGCGACTGGCAAAGAGAGATTCGAACAACTGAACATTGGTTGTAACCACTATAGGCATGTCCCAGTTCTCAGAGGCGAGGCGATTCTTGATGGTTTCGCGGTCTGGATCAAGATTACTGTGATGTTCCAGTACGTTATCTTCCCCAAAAACTTTTTTGTATTCGGCGGCGGTTTGCTCAATAATGCTGGTATAAGGTATCGCAACAATTACCCGGCGCTTGTGGCAATGCGACGCATGCTCCAAGGCAAAGCCCATCGCAGACAATGTCTTGCCACTACCGGTGGGAGCGGTGAGGGAAAAAATTCCTGGAGGCAGCTTCCCCTTTTTTCGGCACATGGAGAGAATTGCCCGGCGCTGATGATTTACCGGGCTATCCTTGACCTCCTTCTGTTTATTTGCCATATATTCATCAAAAAGCGATTTGAGTTGGGACAAATCAACTGAGCTTCCACGTTGTTTAGTCTTTTCCGGTTCGCTAAAACATTCCGTGTCGAGAAAATCGGCATCAACCAAACACGAAAAGATCATTCGCAACCAAAGGTGTAGGTGTTCATCAGTCATGGGTTTATTGCCGGGAGGAATAGGCTTTGGCATCGGTTGATCCAATATTCCCGGCGGGATGCGATCCGCGATCCGGTCGAGCAATTCGGTTTCCTGAAGCCGAGTTGAAAGAGACCCCCCAGAGCCTATCTCGTGGACCCAATCGGGGAGCCCTGCATGGTGTCCAGCAATCGGATAGGCTATTATGCGGCCGAGAAGGCTATGCATTCTGTCAACAAGCAAAGCTCCACTGGTCGAGTGATTGACATGGATGGCGGCATCGGAGTCGTTTGAATCGATCAGCTTTTGTTGAAATTCGTCCTGGTATTTTCCCAAATCATGCCATAACCCCGCTAAATATCCCCACTCCCCAGCATTGAACTCTTCAGCGAATTTTCTGGCCATCTCCGCCACGCTCCCCAAGTGGTCTTCAAGGCGGTGCCAATGGTCCAAGGGTTTTCCTTCTCTGGAATGGGCGTAGAATTCTTTTTTCATGGAAAAGTTGTCGAACACAGATCCTTACTCCCTCTTATGTTTGGGTAGTGAGGCCATGGCCGACAGAAGAGCGCCCGCGTCCTCTTGGTTCCCAGCTCCGGATCTTCTATCTCCTGTACCCGCGAATAGCCAACCTTTTGCCAGCCATCGTTTGAAGGGTTCCGCCTTAGGAGAAGGGATGGACTGAATGATTCGGAAGATACCTTCCGTATTGGCACAGTTTGTCTCCCTTCTTTTTCCATCAGGTGCCATAATTTCAAGGGGGGTACAAATTGTACCCCAGTAGGAATTCAGCTCGGGATCGCGCTGTCTCATTTTCTTTATATATTGCTTTGGATCAGCACTATCCGTTAACGCCTCCACCGCGTCAGAAACAGAAAACCACCATTCATGTGCCAGCACTACATTTGTCCCCTGTCCATCGAATGTTTTGTCAGCAAATGCCTCCAGCCTTGTGAGCATTGCATTGGCGGTGGCTTGGGTCGGAAGAGCAAAAACAATCGAATCGGCGTGCCTATTTTCCAAGAGCCGCCAGGCATATGCCAAGGCCGCCTCGGTCTTTCCCGAACCAGTAGGTGCCTCGATGATAGTCAAGCCGGGTAATAGAGGGAAGGAATCGACCAAAACTTGTATACCACGCGGGTGCGCATCACCCTCAAGCAGTGCACCTATTCCTACATACTGGGACGGCTTTTTGATTAGGCCAATTCGAAATAGAAGCTTCCTCCTTTTAACTGATTGCACTCGACTGGCAAAATACTTGGCACAATCCAGGAGAGGTTCAGTGTAGTGAAAATAACCCCGGTGGGAACCAATCCAATCCGATATGGAACAAAACCCGGCCAGCAGCATCTTCGCCGTCTCATCACAAGTCGGTGGCAAATCTGAAATCATTGATCTCATACGCCGAAAGAAAAGGTCATCGACAGTCTTTATCCAGGCCGCGCGGGCTTTCCTATCATGTTCGGCCACATACTCCTTGCCATCAGGTGGATAAAGGCTGCTATCCTCGGAGAGATCTCCGTGATGACCTGTCACAGCACTCAGCCACGGTCTCCATGCATCCCATACTTGATAATCACCATCTTCATTTGACAGCCACTGTGAGTATTCTCTCGCGGCCCAAGCGTAGCCGGACGGTCCGTGGTTGAAGGATTCCGTGACAAGTGACGCAGTATCAACATCTTCAAGGTTCAATTTCGGCCAGCATTTCGCGAGGGTTTCCTTCGATTTCAGCTGAAATCTGACATCAAATTTCCCAATATCATGTAAGGCTGTGAAGAATAGAATCCATGCGCGCAATCGACTTGCATGTCTCTTCTCAACCTCAAAAGCAGAACTGAATGCATGACGGATGGCGAGGCTCTGATCCCACCACGCCGCTGCTACTGCCGCGACGTCCAGGCAATGATAAACCAACGGGTGCCACGTCGGTTCCTCAGGATAATCTGGATCGGCTTTGCCCCAATATCTGAAATAACCCTCTGGTGCGCTCATACCATGTCCTTCATCTTTAGCCATACTTGGGCTGTGATTCTGGCGTCGTCCAGCGTGCGGTCGGGGTCCGGCTTCCGCTCTTTCATTTCTTCCCCCTCTCCAGTGCAGCTTCTATTTCTTCAACCGTCGGCAGGATTCCTTTGAACTCCTCGGGCAACGATTTGACCAGTCTCGTCTCCCATTGAGCCACGCCAATCGGTTTCTTCAGACCATGGAGGGCGTATTCCACTACCAGCTCGGTTTTCGACCGGCACAGCAGAAGACCAATTGTGGGTTTGTCATCGGGATGTCTTAACAAGTCGTCCACCGCCGATAGATACATGTTAAGTTGACCGACAAAACCGGGTTCAAAGGGCCCGGCCTTCAACTCGATGACCACGTAACACCGGAGCTTTACATGATAAAAAAGAAGGTCGATATAGAAATCCTGATCGCCCACTTCCAAATGCACCTGGCGTCCAAGGAAGGCGAACCCCGTACCGAGTTCAAGGAGGAAGCTCTGGATGTGGTCCACCAAAGCCTGTTCTACTTCTCGCTCGCGGCGCTGGTCAGCGGTGCCGAGGAAATCAAATAGATATGGATCCTTGAAAATCTGCGCGGCCATGTCGGAATCCGATGGAGGGAGGGTAGCCGGGAAATTGTGTGTTGCTTTTCCGAACCGTGTGTGGGCCATAGTCTCGATCTGCATCGCAAGAATCGAATGGGACCAGCCGTTTTCTCTCGCTTTCCTCGCATACCACAAGCGAGTATCAGCGTCGTTCAGCTTCTCCAGAAGAGCGATATTCTGGTACCAAGTGATTTGTGCAAGGACCTCTTGCACAATTTGTCGCTCAGGCCATGCGGCGGCGAAGGCCCGCATATACTTGAGGTTCCGAGGAGAAAGACCACGCATATCAGGGAAAGTCTTACGCAAGTCTGCGGAGAGCCGGTCGATCACATGTGTTCCCCAACCTTCTGATTGCTGCCGCTGGAGAATCACAGAGCCTACGTCCCAGTACAACAACACCATCCCGGCATTGGCCGACACTACGGTGCGCAGTCGCTCGACAGCAATGCGCTCCTTGAGTTCACGCAACATAAATGCGTAGTTATCCGGAAGCTCAGCAACGGTTGGAGCCGCTGGAAAGACAGCCTCCTCCCTCCCCCTTCCGAGGGACCTTCGCGGGAGCTGCGGCGAGTTGGATGATTTTCTTCGCAGTCTATTTGTCATAGCCTGCCTTCCTTCCCTCGCCGCTTACTCATCCCAATCCATACTTTCGCGGTCATGCGCGCATCGTCGAGGGCGTGGTGAGGTCTACCTTTATCCATCTCAATTCCAAGAACATATTTCGCCACTGTTTCCAGCCTGTAATCCGACAGCCCGGGATAGAGTTTCCGGCTCAGTTTCAAAGTACAAATGTGACGGTTGGGCAGTCCTTGCCCGATACGGCTGTATTCAAAACCGAGGAATCCAATGTCGAAACCGGCATTGTGCGCCACCAATGTACTGTTTCCAATGAACCGCTCAAATGCTCTCAGTGCCTCGCGGGCTTTTGGCTGCCCGGCAAGCATTTCCTGCGTAATACCGTGTACTCTCCGGGCGGCTCCGGTAATCTGCTTGTCGACATCGATAAGGGTATGAAACTCTTCGCCGATATCCTCTCCAATCACAGCAACGGCTCCGATTTCAATGATCCTGTCATTTCTCCAAAGACGCAGACCTGTTGTTTCGATATCGAAGACGACGTAACGTGGCATTGGCGGTGATCTCATTGCCGGTATAAAATCCCTCCCAACCTCCCTTTTGCCTGTCCATGGCAACGAAAGGACCCCAAAGGGCGGAAACGACAAGATTATTCTGCTTAATGAAGATGTATATCACACCTACTCCCCCAAAAGATGTCCTACCAGTTCATAAAGTGAAAGGTCAAAGGTGAAAAGGGTAATGAATCGAGCCAATTCTGATCGTTTACTTACTTATAGACTTTCGACATCCTGTCGATTTCGCTCTTGATATCGACTCTTAATTCCTGCGGGGACAGCACCTCAGTGCTGGCACCGTATTTTAGGATTTCTCTCCTGACCTCTCTGAAGTCAGCCACCGGGAACTTCAGGCAGATACTCCCATCTTCATTCAAGGAAACCTCCTGGCCGCTGAACCAGATCTGCTCGGAGATCCATGGTGAGACCTCCGGTGTAAACTTGAGGCAGACCTCGATCGATTCTCCGCCGCTCATCAGGCCGAAGTTCTTGTTTATATAATCTTTCACCGAAGGAAGGTGCTTTGGCAGCTTGATTCTCTGTGAAACGGGCTCAATGGCCTTTATTCTTGAAAGGGCAAAGTCCCGTAATTCTCCCTTCAAGGTGCAGAAGGCAATCAAGTGCCAGCTTCCCATGTAACAGAGAAGATGGAGGGGCTGGATAACTCTTTCGGTCGTCTCATCTTTATGAGGCGTATGGTAAGATATCTTGAGGCTCTCATTTCGAAAGAGTGAATCGACGATTTCGTGAAAGACCGTCTCATCAACCTTATAGTACTCGACATTCTTGACAGATACTTTTTCTCTAATCTCTTCGATGCTCACATCTGAATCGAGGGATCGGAAGGTGAGAAATTTAGTCAGAAGATCGTAAAGGGAGTTTTTCAGTTTAGGGTCAGGAAGTGTCGAAGCAAGCCTTAAGGCAAGGCAGAGCGCTAAAAGCTCATCCTCTTTGAACCAGAGAGGTGGGAGTTCATAACCATCATCTTCGTATTCGTAACCTTTCCGGCTGGGGTTGTAGGCGAGGGGAGCACAGAGCCTGTCCCTCATAAATTCTATTTCTCTTTGGGCCTGCTTCTCCGAGAGTTCATATTTTTCAGCAAGCTTTCGCGCATTGGGATATCGACCCGCCTTTATCTGGCCATGAAACCAATGATATCTCTCGAAAGAAAGCTTTTTCCCCATGGATTGTCGACCCGCGAAAGTCCCTGCATTTCTTGGTAAAGACACCGGGCAGAGAGTTAAAGGGTTAACGGAGGGAAAGCTCTTGGATCCAAAAGCACCTTACTAAATTAGGAAGGGAGTGTCAATCAAAAACGAATTTTTCTCAGGGGAATCTCGGGCAAGAACTTGTCACTGCCGATCAAGAATGTTAAAAATTATAAGATCGGGAAAGGGACTCAGATGATCGTCAAGACCTATTGTGCCAGGATGGACCACGGCGGCTGCGGAATTCTCGTCCACGTGGAGAACGGAACGATTACAAAGATCGAGGGAGATCCGGATTCTCCCTTGAATAGAGGAACCCTCTGCGCCAAGGGCCTTGCCCAGGTAGAGAGGCTGAATCACCCTGACCGTCTTAAATATCCCCTGAAAAGGAGAGGAGAAAGAGGGGGAGGAAAGTGGGAACGCATCTCCTGGGACGAAGCGTTGGAGACCATCGCGCGAAACGTGAGAGAAACGATAGAACGAGACGGCCCAAGAGCAATCTCCTTTGCCCAAGGGGCCCCAAAGGGCCTGGAATATTTTCTGTTGATGCGTCTGGCCAACCTCCTGAACGCTCCGAACATTTCCACAACCGGCCATGTCTGTCATATGCCGAGGGAGACAGCGTCCGCTCTCACTTGCGGGTTCTTTCCCATCCCGGATTATGATCACCCCCCTTCTTGCGTCACGGTCTGGGGAAGCAATCTCTTTCAGACCAATGAGGAGGGAATCATTGGCTCCCGGTTGAAACGGGCCCTCGATCGGGGAGCGAAACTGATCGTGATCGACCCGAGAAGGAGTGCGGTCGCTTCGAGGGCAGACCTCTGGCTTCAACCGAGACCCGGGACTGACCTCGCTCTCTCGTTGGGGGTTCTGAGAGCCATTGTGGACCAAGGCCTTTATGACCGGACCTTTGTCGAGGAATGGACAAAGGGATTTCCGGAATTGAGAGAACATCTCCAACCGTACCCCTTGGAGAAGGTTTCGAGAATCACCTGGATTCCGGAGGAAAAGATCGTGGAGGCGGCTCGGCTCTTTTCCCGAACGAAACCAGCCGCGATCCAGTGGGGAAATGCCCTGGAGCATACGCCCCACAGTTTCCAGTGTGCGAGAGCGCTCCTCATTCTTATGGCGATTACTGGAAACCTGGATGCTCCCGGCGGAAACGTGAAGCGGCCAGGGCCAACCGTCATGAGGCCGGGCGAGCTTATCCAGGTCAAGAAATTCCCTGACAAGAAGGAGAAGATCCTCAGCCCGGAACATCGTCTGGCGACTCTGATGGGCTTCGTGCCCTCCCAATTGATCATGAAGGCCATCCTCACCGAGAAGCCTTATCCCATTCGAATGATGTACATCCAGGGTGCAAATCCCTTGCTCAGCTATGCCGATTCGACGGAAACGTTAAAGGCGATGAAAAAACTCCAATTTCTGGCCATCGCTGAGATATTTCTGACGCCCACGGCTCAGTTAGCAGACATCGTTCTTCCCGCATCAACCCATTTTGAGTTTGATGATATCGGACATTTCGGCCTTCCTCACGGATTCATCCTTGCTCGGCCGAAAATCGTTGAGCCGGTGGGTGAGAGCTGGCCCGATTCCAAGATCTTGAACGAATTGGGGAAGCGGCTGGGCTACGGCCAATATTTCTGGAATGACATGAGGGAGTGCCTGGATGATATTCTCAAACCCGCGGGAATAACGTATGGCGATTTTCAAAGGATAGGGATATTGCAGGGAAAATGGGAGGCGAAAGGATATGAGAAGAAAGGCTTCCATACGCCTTCTGGAAAGGTCGAGATCTATTCCCAACAGCTGAAAGAATGGGGATATGATCCCCTGCCCCATTATCGAGACGGGTATGCATCATCCCTTTCCCGGGATTATCCCCTGATCTTTACCTCGGCCAAAGATCCTTTTTACTTTCATTCCGCTTACCGGAATATCGCCTCCTTAAGAAAGCTTTCTCCCGACCCTGTGGTTCTGATTCACCCTGATACCGCAAGGAAAGCCGGGATCGAGGATGGGGAATGGATATCGATTGAAACGAAGCAAGGGATGATTCGTCAAAAGGCAAAGCTCCATTCGGCGATGGACCCCCGCCTGATTGTCGCGAGTTTTGGATGGTGGTTCCCGGAGCGAAACGATCTCGATCTCTCCGGATGGAAGGAGTCGAACCTTAACGTCCTGACCAGCAGCGATCCTCCCTACGAGCCTGGAATCGGCTCCACGTTCTTGAGGGCTGTGCCCTGCCGCATCTCAAAATCCCAAGGATTTTGAGCGAAGGGGATCATCCCAAAGGAGACTTGAGGGTAGAAAAGAAGGGTTTTGCCTCAACCCTCAAGCGTAGCGATCCTTCAACCTCTCACCTTGAATGGGTTTGACAGATCCGGAGTGATGTGATATCGGTATCAAAAGATGAGAACTGCCCGTTTGAAAATATTCTTTACTCTTCTCATTGGAATCTCCGTCATCTTCTGGCACTCCCCCTCTGTCTCGGCAGCGCTGATTACCGATATTCGGTTCTGGTCTGCCCCGGATCACACCCGGGTGGTTTTGGATCTCACGGAACCGATTCAATATGAGGGCGCATCTTCAGACAAACCTCTCCAGTATCATCTCGAGTTGAAGGGCGCCCATCTTTATACCAAAAAGAGAGAAGTGGAGGTCAACGATCCCAATCTCTCAAAGATCCTCCTTTCCGCTCTTGGAAAGGAGAAAGTCAAGCTGGTCTTCCACCAGAAGAAACCCTTGCAGGTTCATGTCTTTCCGTTGAAAGCCTATCAGGATAAGCCCGAGCGTCTCGTGGTCGATCTGATCGATCTGGCGGAGGAGAAGAAGGAGGAAGAGGAGAGACAGAAGAAGAAAGAGGTCAGGCCCCAGGGAGCGAAGACCGTCGTCATCGACCCCGGCCATGGTGGCGAGGATCCCGGAGCCAAAGGGGTCCGGAAGACCCTGGAAAAGGATGTGGTGTTGAAGGTAGGAGAAAAATTGATCCATCAATTCAGTCAAAGCAAAGAGATCCAAGCCTTTCTCAGCCGAAGGGGAGACTACTTCATCCCCCTTGAACAGCGGATTCGAATTGCGAGAGAGTACGGCGCGGACCTCTTGATCAGCCTTCACACCGATGGAAGCTTCAATCCCCAGGCAAGAGGATCTTCGGTCTATTCCCTTTCCCTTTCGGGCGCAACCGACGAAGCCGCCAGGGTTTTGGCAGACAAGGAAAATATGTCCAATATCTTAGGAGGCGCCTCATTGAGGCCCGCCTCCATCACCAAAGATCCCAACCTGAACCAGATTCTATTGGATCTGATGCAGAATAATTCCATGAAGGAGAGTTTTCGATTTGGCGAATATCTCCTGGAAGAAATCAAGGCGATCCATCATTTGAAGTTTCCCCGCTCTCGTCAGGCCAATTTTATCGTCTTAAGGGCTCCTGACATCCCCTCCGTGCTGGTGGAGATAGCCTACATCACCAATCAGGATGACGAACGGTTGCTCAACCAAAAGGATTTTCAGGAAAGGGTAGCGAAGGCCCTTTTCACGGCTATCAAGAGATATTTCAAATAGGGCGTTTCGGAGCTTTTTCGAGAAACGGGCCCTGCTTTTTTCAGGGCTGCCTACCATGGAAATGAAGCAAGACCTGTACAGTGAACGTTGGATGTCTTAAAATAAAGAGAGTTATCCCGTTCAGAAGTCTTCTCTTAGCGGGCAAATTCTCTCGAAAAAAGCCTCCCTTCAAAAGGGGGAGGGGATGAGGCCGGGAGGGATTATGTGCGAAGCCAACGTATACTTACTTAAGGAAGGGAAGGAAGAGCTCCTTTTGGAGGATATCTCCATCCTTCGTCTTGAAAAAGGGGAGCTTCATCTTCAGAACCTCTTCGGAGAGCAAAAAAAGGTTAAGGCTCAGATCAGAGAGATGAACCTCATCGACCACAAGATCATTCTGGAAGAATTCTGAAAGTCCGATGCATATCCCCGATGGATTTTTGAGTCACAGTATCAACGGAGCGACCTTTGCGGTCTCAGCCGGGCTTTGTGCCTGGGGTGTGAGAAAGGTAAACAGAACCTTTGGAGAGAAAGAGGTCCCCCTGATGGGCGTGACCGCTGCCTTCACCTTTGCCGCACAAATGATCAACTTTCCTATTGCCGGAGGAACGAGCGGCCATTTCTTAGGCGCTGTTTTCTCCTCAGTCCTTTTGGGCCCCTGGGCAGGACTGCTGATTATGACGATCGTTGTTGTCGTTCAGTGTCTGGGCTTTGCCGACGGGGGACTGACTGCCATTGGATCGAATATCTTTAATATGGGCGTCGTGGGGGCCCTGGGAGGATATACAATCTTTTACATCCTTTTTCGCCTTTTTCGAAAGAGCCGAAAAGGCTTTTTTGTCGCCCTGGCCATTGCCTCCTGGCTCTCGATTGTGATGGGAGCCTCTGCAGCGGCTGTTGAACTCGCTCTCTCAGGCACTTCCCCTTTAGGGATCGCCTTATCTGCCATGGCCGGTATCCATGCGATCATCGGGGTTGGAGAAGCGATCATCACCACGGCAGCCCTATCCCTCATCCTGAAAACGAGACCCGATCTGGTGGCCTGCCTGCCGAAAGCATCCCCGTCTCAAGCGGCCAGGCAAGGGTTGTGAAAACGGAGTCCCCATGAGGAGACGATTCGACAGTTTCATATGGATCGGTTTAGGCATCTCTCTCCTTTTGGCCCTCTTCCTTTCTCCCTTCGCTTCATCTTCTCCTGACGGCCTTGAAAAAGTCGCGGAAACGAAGGGATTTTCCGAGAAAGGTGAAGGCTGGAAATTCTGGAAACACGCGCCGTTCTCTGAATATGCGATCCCGTGGATTAAGAATGAAAAAGTTTCTGCTGCAGTCTCAGGATTGATCGGGACACTGGCCATTTTCTTCCTCGTGATGGGTGTGGGAAGACTGATCCAGAAACCTCCAACCCAGTCCTCGACGAAGGTCCGCTCCTGAAGAGGAAAAACCGTCTTATTTTGAATTCCTTTCACCGGCTCGAATTGCCACGTCGAGGGTGTTCTCTTTCGGCGGGAGAACGCATACAAACTTATCATTATAGGTGCAGGTGGGATGATAGGCCAGGTTGAAGTCTAATATCATCTGATAGCCTTCGAGAATCTCCGCATCGATGTATCTTCCGCCCTCATACGTCTCTTGTCCGTTGGTCTTGTCTTTAAAAGGGATAAAGAGGTTATCACTCAAAATGGATTTGTAAATTTCGATGGAGTTCTCTTTTCCATCCATTTTGAAACGAAATGTGCCATACCGGATATAGCGCTTATTCGTCCCCTTATTGGTGAGAAAGGTCGCATAATACTTCGGGTTGTTGATGTGGAAGATGTAACGCTTGATTGGACCGTAAAAAACATACTTGGGATCGAAACTGAAATATTTTATCCCTTTAAAATTTCTCTTTCCGTTGGGGGTCAGGGGGGAACGGGGATGGGTCCTGAAAAATATATCCCGCTCCTTTCTCCACTCCAAAACCCTTCTCTCCTCAGCTTTGAGATCCAGGGAACCTTCCCCCTCCGCCGCCAGAACCGTTGCTGCAACCAAGAGAAAGAGGGTAATCAGATAGCATCTCTTCATGATCATCCAGTCGATTCAAGGTTTATCTTAACAAATCCTCGGGGGGGCTGCAAATCGCCCATGGAAAACCGAAGCCTCTTTCTTCCTGTGACCGCGCTTAACTCCCTGCCTGCGGCGGGCGGGTATGAGGATGACAGCCCGGCTGAGAAAGTTTTGTAGCGAAGCCTTTGACAGGCTTAGCAAAAGAGGGGACTGAACTGACTCAACCCCCTATATAGGCTAAAACGAAAGTTTCCTGTGCCGAATAAAATAACCGCAATTACAAAACTTTAGAAGTCTGGGTTGTCTTCCTCTAACATCACAATATTAGAGATGCTTCCATGGGAAATCGACTTTGACAGGCCGAGCGCCATAAGGCTGGGAGCCACTCCGGGAATCCCTCCGGGTCTCCGTTTCAGCTTCACCCCTTGAAAATAGACTCTTTTTTATATTAAAGACCATAGCCAAATGGGTCTCTCAGAAAGGAACGGATCATGACCGATACGGTTCAACCCAAGGAACTGTCCTTTTGGCAGCGAACTCTTTCCTCTTTGCGATATCGTGATTTCCGCCTGGTTTGGCTGGGATCTTGCACCGAGCACATGGGACAGAACATGGAAACCATGGCAGTGGCCTGGCTGATGAAGGAGCTCACAGAATCTCCTTATTACTTGGGCCTGTTAGCCGTTTGCAAAGTGGCCCCCTTGATCCTCTTTGCCCTTCTGGGAGGGGTGGTGACAGACCGGGTTGATCGGCGTAAGCTTCTCATCACCTGCCTCTTAGGAGGCGCCCTGATCTCGATTGCGCTTCTCATCCTGGTTCGTGCCGGATCCATTGCACCTTGGCATCTTCTGACGGCTACAGCGCTTGGCGCTGTGCTGACAGGATTTAACCACCCGGCACGGGCTGCCATCATTCCTAACCTGACGCCTAAGGAAGAGTGGATGAATGCAACCGCCCTGGATACCATTTCCGTAAGGACGGCAAATATTGTCACTTCTCCAGTCGCTGGATACCTGATCTTCGGGTTCGGGACCGCGATGCTACTGGGTGCAAGGGCCTTGGGGATGGGGTTGGCCGTGGTGTGGTTGCTTCTCGCCAAGGTTCCTCCCACTCCCATTTCCGCTAAGAAGCATGGGGCTTGGAGTAATTTAAGCAAAGGACTCGTCTATGCCGCCAGCAGCGGTGTGATTATGTCGCTGGTCCTTGTCTTTGCCCTACGAGAGTTCCAGGCGGAGATGAGCAACGTCTTCCTTCCCTTCTTCGCCGACGATATTCTTCGTTCCGGAGCCACGGGATTTGGTTACCTCAATATGGCGAACGGGCTGGGGGCATTGGTAGGACTTTTCGGAATCGCTACTTTGGGAAATTTCAGATACAAAGGCTGGCTGATCATCATTACGGGAATCGTTACGGGACTCTTTCTCTCTGCCTTTCCCCTTTCAAAATCGCTCATCCTTTCCATTCTCCTTTTGTTTGGTGTCAATGCCTTTGGGACCGTCTTTGAAAATGTCGGTCGGACTGCCCTGCAGATCATTGTCCCAGACGAAATGCGGGGAAGGGTCAATAGCATCAGAGAATTTGTTCGAGGTCTTTTCGGAACCTGGGTTGCCTTCGGACTGGGATTGGGAGGTGAATATTTGGGCGTCGTGACGGCATCCATACTTTTGGGAGTATTTATCATTGTTTCTGTTTCCGCGATGGCCTTTCTCCTCTCCTCCTTCAGAAAGCTGTGACCGGCAAGTGCCCCTTGACCCCGCCTACAAGGCGGGGGCAGGGGGCGAGGAGCTTCATGGGCTGTGAGCCTTAACGGGTTTCTTGAGGCTCATTCTTTCATTCGGGTTGATTTTTTCTTCCAATTTGATAAACTCTTTCTTAAAATGAAGGGAAATGAAGGAAGAGCAAGGAAGAATGGCGCAGAAACAGTCCCCAGAGAAGTGGTCTGAAGAGATCGCCGAAGTCATTGCAAACCTCGAAAAAGGGGGATTGTCTGCAAGCGCGGCTCAGGGGACCGGGACGCTTCTGAATGACTACCTGACTCTTTCCTTCACCCGGATGCTAATCCAAACCATCCGCTTGGGCACCCCCCAAACATCTTTTTTTGAAGCTTTCAAGAATTCATTAAGATCGATATTGGTGGACGAAGGGATCGAAAGAATTGGCATCGATTTTATGCGCAAAGATTTCCCCGATTGGAGAAACTCGTCGCTTAAAGATTTAAATCTCTTCTTGTATACGCTCTATGACAGAATGATTCCCTTCTTCTATTTCAGATCTTGTGATCATCTGGGCCGGTATATTTTTCTGATAAAATCTCACTATGATATTTTTATGGCCTTCTTAAACAAATTTACAATTTCCGTTGCAGGTAGAAAGGAGGAGATCCTTGAATATATTCAATCAACGAGAAGCGACCTCTATTTTCATCCAGAATTCTTAGGTTTGGTATTTGCGGCGGTCGTCGTTGAATTGAAAACAATTTTTGCTGAGCATCGTCTCTTTGCCAATAACGAACTGATACGAAAACTCCTCAAGTATTACGAAAGGGATGCTCTCCTCGGGTGTTTCAAATATATCGACGAATCCCGCAGCCAAATGGGCGGGTCGGAAGGGGTTGGGATTGTCAAATGGAATGAATTCTTGAACTATCTGGCGAACAGAGTCCGTCCGAAATATGATGTGATCTTAATCGAGGGGAATTGTCAGGAATTTAAGTCCATCTTTGATGGACATGAGAATATTTTAAAATCCTTTTTCGCAGAGGACAAAATCATAAAATTAAAACGCTCCGGTGAAGATCGGAGATCCGGAGTAGACCGGAGGAAGTTCAGAGATCCCAATTACAGAGGGGCTGAAAGGAGGAGTGGCAAGGACAGACGGTCTTCCATAGAGAGGAGAAGATTGCTCTGAATCTCTTTCCCGTCTATTTCCTTTTTGGGAAGAGGAATTCCTTCTCGATAAAATCCGCAAGCCCTTTCACATCGTCAAGCTGGAAACAGGGAACCCCCCTCCTAAATCTTCTATTTGAGACGATGGCGACCAGGTGATCCTCTTTGGTGCAGAGGAGACTTCTGTGTTTCTCTTTCCGGAAGATTTCGATCTTGGGCTGGATGTCCTTTTTATAACCCTCTGAAAGGATCAGATCCACGTCTTGAACGAGCTTTTTTCGAATCTCGTCCAAGGTCCAATCTCTTTCCACATCCCGGATCAAAGCCAATTTATAAGGCGATGCGATGATGACGGTATGAGCCCCTGCCTGCTTATGTCGCCAGCTATCCTTCCCTTCCCGATCGACTTCAAACCCATGAACATCATGCTTCACCGTTGCGATCCGATAACCCCGCCGGGTGAGTTCGGGTAACAGCTTCTCCATCAAAGTGGTCTTTCCACTATCCGATTTTCCAACGATAGAAATGATAGGGATCATCTGCACTCCGCAAATGCGGATTGCGCCTGCCTGCCGGCAGGCAGGGAATGCAGATTGCGGAGTGAAATCGTTTCAATTCCGCATTCCGAATTCCGAAATCCGAATTAGATTAGAAGTTTCTATCCAGCAACTGTACCTTCACCTTTTCCCCTGCCCTGACGACCTTTTGATCCTCCGGGATGATGATGAAACCATTGGCCTTCACCATCAACCTCAATATTCCTGCCCCCTGGTCTCCCGTGGTGGTAACCACATAGCCGTTCGCCTCAGCCATGACAAAGGCCCGAACAAAATGGCGTCTTCCCGGCTCCTTATGAATATCCTCTTTTAGAAAGGCCTCGACGATCGGCCGAAAGATTTGACGATGGCCCATCATCTTTAAGAGGGAGGGCCTCACAAATTGCTCAAAACAGACCATGGAGGAGACAGGATTCCCTGGAAGACCAAAGACAGGCTGCCCCTGGATCCTCCCGAAGGCCAAAGGCATGCCGGGTTTCATGGCCACTCTCCAGAAAACCATCTCCATTCCCAAATCGTTCAAAACGCCTTTGACAAAATCATAATCGCCCACCGATACCCCTGCGGAAGAGAGGAGCACATCGGCTTGGAATCCTTGAAGAAGTTTTTCTCTGATCTCCTCTCTTCGATCCCTGGCGATGCCCAGCCGAACAGGGACCGCACCGCAGTCTTTCACCTGAGCCGCCAGGGTATAGGAATTGCTGGAAACGATCCTGCCCTCTTCCAGCTCACCATCCACATCGACCAATTCCTCCCCCGTACAGAGGATGGCAACCCTTGGCCTTTGATAAACAGAAACAAACGAGCGTCTCAAGGAAGCGAGCATTCCAACTTCTGCTGGACGGATGAAATCTCCAGTCGAGATCACCCGGGCTCCTTTCTTGACATCCTCTCCGGCCCTCCGGAGACACGCGCCGGGCAAAACGGCCTTGAGGATTGCGACGGCCCCCTCTTCCTTCTCGGTATACTCAACGGGGATCACGGCATCTGCCCCTTTGGGAATAGGGGCCCCTGTCATAATCCGGATCGCCTCTCCTCTACTCACGGTCTTCGCCGAAACAAAACCGGCAGGAAGGTCTTCGATCACATCTAAACGAACCGGGTGCTGGGGATCGGCATTCCGGACGTCCTCTGCCCTCACCGCATAACCATCCATCCCCGAATGATCGAAAGGAGGGATGTCCCGGTTGGCATCAATATCTTCCGCAATCACCCTCCCCAGGGCTTCCAAAATAGAAACCTTTTCGGCTCCCAAGGGCTGGATAGGAACAAGAATTTTATCCAGTGCCTCTTCCACAGTGATCATGGAAAAAATATAACACAAAACCTGGGTCCCGTGAATATTCAAATGCGATCCTCGTTTCGCGTTTCACTCCTATCGTGGATCTGATATTTCTTTTCAAGAATGGAGTCCCCGTGGGCAAAGCCCGTGCCTGCACGCCGCAGTGCCATGATCGGTTACTTTTTCATTATAAGTTTCGGAGCGCAGGCGCGGTCTTCTGCGCGGGAGGATAAGGAAACCCGTCAATTCCCGAAGAGGGGGAATGGCAAAGAAAGAAGAGAGATTTCTTCGCCGTCTGATTTGCGATTGAGATCGATTATGTTATTATTTTCCAATATCCATTAAAGATTAAAGGGGGCGGAAACCATGATCACGATCGATATTCCCGGCTGGGGAAACATGGACATTGAAAATATTGTTTTCGATCTGAACGGAACCATTGCAACGGATGGAAGAATCCCGCCCGGAATAAAAGAAAAGATCAAGTCCATTGCCGAAAAGGCAAAAGTGTTTATCCTGACTGCCGATACCCAGGGGACAGCCAAGGAGGAAACAAGAGGCACGAATGCGGAGTTGGTAAAGATATCCGGGGAAGATAGCAAGATGGGTAAACTCACGTTCTTGAATACCTTGACTCCTGAAATGACTGTGGTCATCGGGAATGGAAACAACGATGAGCTCATTCTGAAGGAGGCTGCCCTCGGGATTGCCGTCATGGGGGATGAGGGGGTGTCGGCTTCTTTAATCCGGAGCGCCGATATTGTTGTCAAAAACATTTCGGATGCCCTGGATCTCTTTTTGAAGCCCAAAAGGCTGATCGCAACCCTGAGAGAGTGAGGGGTGGATGCTTTTTTGAGACCCCGAAGGAGGAAACATGAAAACGGTAAAACCTGAGTGTGCGAAATGCGGGATCAAAATCAAAGAAAGGATCTGTCGCTCTCCCGAGGGTAAAGGGCCAAACTTTTGTCCAACCCTCCACCGGAAGGGGATGATCGAAAAGGCCAACGAAGAATCTCGCAAACCCGACGTCTTGAAATTTGCCCATGAAGCCTCTGTTCAGGAGGCCGAATGCTATATCAACCGGGATGTGAAGCCCTATGTTTTGCACCCGGTCAAGCCACGGGTCCAAGAGGTTTGCGAATTCGCTCAAAAGATGGCCTATCGAAAACTTGGGGTAGCTTTTTGCAGCGGTTTACGGGAGGAAGCGCTTTCGCTGGCCCAGATCCTGGAAGCCCAGGGCTTCGAAGTCGTCTCCGTTATCTGCAAGGCTGGCGGAACCCCGAAGGAGCACCTTGGGATCAAAGAGGAAGAGAAGATCCACTCCGGGGAGTTCGAGCCGATGTGCAGCCCCATCGCTCAGGCCATGATCCTGAACGAAGAGAAAACCGATTTCAATATTCTCCTTGGCCTCTGCGTGGGACACGATTCTCTCTTCCTGAAATACTCCAAAGCCTACTCCACCGTGCTTGCCGCAAAGGATCGCGTCCTCGGCCACAATCCCTGCGCCGCCCTTTATACGACCAGTTCGTATTATGCGCGTATGCTCAGAAAGGGATTTTGATGAGGGGAACGATGAAGCGAACCGCGACTCTTCTGGCTATCCTGGTCATTACTTCTTGGACAGGTTTCCCTCCGGACTGCCTGCCGAGCGATGACCCATGGAAAAAGGTCGACCAGGGACTATTTGTCGGAGAGTTTGACGCTCCTCAGAAATCCACGGCCAAAGACTCAAAAATCACGATCGTCAGGGTCGATCCGAAGTTCTATTCATTCAAGCTCCTCTCTGCCTCGGAGCACGGCAAATTGAGAATGACCCTAAAGAAGTGGTCCGAAGAGCACCGTCTCATTTGTGCGGTGAATGCAGGCATGTTTCAGAAGGATGGGATCACCAATGTCGGCTACATGAAGAATTTTAACCATATCAATAATCCGAGGCTTGCCAGTACGTACAAAACGGTTTTAGCATTCAATCCCGTCGCCCCCACGGTTCCCGAAATTCAAATTATCGACCTCACCTGTCAGGATTTCAAAAAACACCAGTTCCTATATCAGACGTTTATTCAGAATATAAGAATGATCAGTTGCCAGCGGGAAAACGTCTGGAGCAAGCAGGAAAAAGCGTTTGGCATGGCCGTCTTTGGGATCGATAAGGGCGGGAATGCTTTACTCATCTTTACGGAGTCTCCTTACTCGGGATACGACTTCGTCAACATCTTATTATCCCTTCCCATTTCAATCTATAATGCCATGTATCTGGAGGGAGGACCACAAGCCAATCTCTATTTTTCGTCAAATGAGTCCCAATTTGAAAGGATCGGCCGCTATGCTACCGATCAGGAGACCGATACAAGAGCGGTTGCTCGGCCCATTCCAAATGTCATCGGAATTGTTAAGAAATCGAAATAGGCCGATGTCAGAAATTTCCGTATAGAATCAAGACCATTGGAAAAAAGATCATTTCAAGAAAGACTTGCATTCCGATTTAAATATAGTATAATTCCTAAATAGTAATCATAACTATCTTTCTCATTTATGAAGATTGACCGTAAAGAGGTAGAAAGGCGAACCAAGGTATTCTCCCGAACTTCCCGGCGTTACGGTGTGAAGGCAACACACCAACGGACCGAGATCTTCCATGAGCTTGCCCGCACGAATGAACATCCTGACGCGGAGACAATCTATGCCCGAGTGCGGAAGCGGATCCCTGCGATTTCGCTTGACACCGTGTACCGAACACTTCGACTGCTTGAAAAGGAAGGCCTCATCTCGCGGGTGGGGCCCCTCGGTGAGAAAATGAGGTTCGATGCAAACACCGACCGCCATCACCATTTCGTCTGCATTCGATGTGGATTCATGGGGGATATTTATAATGAGGAATGGGATGACTTCCAGGCTCCCAGTGATGTAATGGCAATGGGAACGGTCAATTCCGTTCATATAGAATTAAGAGGCCTTTGTCATGCATGTCAGGCAAAACAGCGCGATAAGGGATAAAAATTTTTTTACTCACATAGTAACTTCTACTATTTAGTAATGAATGGCAAATTATCAATCTCGAAGGAGGTGGTAGAAAAAAGGAATCATTGTGAGAGGCTGGCAATGGATTTCGATATCGCCAGGGCTGGATCTGTCCAATGGCAGAAGAAGGTTACCGTAAACAAAGATCGGAATTTGGATGGCCATACTGTAACGTTCAACGGATAGAGCACTGCTCAACAATTCGCACACCGAAAGGAGGGAACGTCATGACTGACGACAGAAAGGACCCGGTAACGGGTGGACCAAACCCGCAAGTAACAGGCAGAGGCAGGACGAACCGAGACTGGTGGCCTAACCAGTTGAATCTCGATATCCTGCATCAGCATTCCTCCAAGTCCAATCCTATGGACAAGGGTTTCAACTACACGAGGGAGTTCAAGAGTCTTGACCTGGCGGCTCTGAAGAAAGATCTCGCAGGGCTGATGACCGCCTCGCAGGACTGGTGGCCGGCGGACTTCGGCCACTACGGACCTTTGTTCATCCGTATGGC